>CANCJV010000084.1 GCA_947378425.1 Synechococcaceae cyanobacterium | reverse complement strand
GAGGCCCGGACCATCAGGCTGGAAGCCTGGCATCCAGGGGCTGTGCCTCTGGCATGAGTGACCCCGGAAGTTGGAGTCCCAGTGAGACAGGTCTTTAGATTCGCTCAATGCCGGGGGGTTCCATGATCGCAGCGCCAGGATCCGCATCCGGCCCGCTCAGCCGCCACCAGGCGGGTCGTGAACCCGACCCGGCCCTTCTGGCACGGTTCCCCTCGATGACCGTCGCCCCGTTGTCGTTGCTGACGCCAACCCCGACGGCTGAGCAACTGATCGAGTTGCAGTCGCGGCGGACGCGCACCTTCAAGCGCAGCGGTGACATTGTCTTTGCCCTCGCGGCCCTGACCCTTGGAGCGCCGCTGTTCCTGGTCCTGGGTGTGCTGGTCAAGCTCACGTCGCGGGGCCCGGTGTTCTACGTGCAGCAGCGCGTTGGCCGCGACTACCGCAGCTTCGGCTGCATCAAGTTCCGCACCATGCGCCGCGATGCCGACAAGGTCCTCAGCGCCCTGCTGCTCAGTTCGCCGGATCTGGAGGAGGAATTCCGCAACGATTTCAAACTCAAGAACGACCCGCGCATCACCCGCCTCGGGAAGTTTCTGCGCCGCTCCAGCCTCGATGAACTGCCGCAGTTTCTCAATGTGCTGCGCGGTGAGATGAGCCTGGTCGGCCCCCGTCCGATCGTGCGCAAAGAACTGCCCCGCTACGGAGAGCGCATGGATGAGGTGCTGGCTGTCCGGCCCGGTCTCACCGGCCTCTGGCAGGTGTCCGGCCGCAACAACCTCAGCTATGAGGAGCGGGTGGAACTGGACGTGCGCTACGCCCGCCATCGCAGCGTGCTGATGGATCTGACGATCATCATCAAAACCATCGCCGTGATCCTCGATCCCCGCGATCGTGGCGCCTACTGACGTTCATGGAACTCCAGGCTGCGTCCAAGGGCGCCCCGGGATGCCAGTCGCGCCGCTCAACCTGGGCCCAGCTGCAGGAACACCAGCCCGCTGAGCAGGATCCAGATCACCTCCAGCCTGGCAGTGAGGCCCAGGATCCGCCTGACGGCGCTGGCATCGGCCGCGGGATTCTCCGGCGCCAGGAGTGGCTTGTGCCGCAGCCCCTCCGGATAGCGATTGGTGCCCCCCAGCCTCACGCCGGCCGCCAGGGCATAGGCGGCCTGGGAGACGCCGGCATTGGGGGAGGGGTCACTGGCCCCCTGTTCCAGGGCGCCCCGTAACCAGGCCAGGGTGCGACCGGGCCGGGCCGCGGCCAGGGGCAGGCTCAGGGCCACCAGGCGGCAGGGCAGCCAGGTGAGCAGATCGTCCAGGCGGGCGCCAGCCGTGCCCAGCCAGAGGAGACGGCCACGGCGATAACCCAGCATCGAATCGAGGGTGCTGGTGGCCTTGAAGCCCCAGGCGAGGGCCAATGGACCCGGTATCCGGGACACGGCCTCCGCCAGGGGCATTCCGCCGGCAACCAGACAGCACCACAGCCCGGCCCCCAGCAACATCCAGGCCAGGGGGGCAAACAGCCCATCGACGGCGTTCTCGCTGGCCGTCTCGGCAGCAGCCCTCAGGATTCCGGCCTGGTCCAGGCTTGCGGTGTCGCGGCCCACGATCCAGGCCAGTCGGCTCCTGGCGGTCCTCAGGGCCGCTTCTGCCGCGGCTGGCGGGCCTGGTGCCGTGGTGGGATCAGCCTTAGGCAGGCTCTGCAGCACGGCCTCGACGGCCCGCTCGAGGCTGCGGCCCGCCAGGGCACTGGCCAGGCCCAGCAGCAGCAGTCCCATGGCCAGCACGGACCACGGGCCCTGCGTTGTCAGGGCCAGGTGCTCCAGGGCCCAGCCGGAGGCAGCGCTGCCCAGGACCAGAAGGGCCGTGATCAGGCCCCCGGCCAGCTGCAGCTTCCAGGGCACATCGGCGGCCCAGGCTTCGGCCAGCTGGCGCAGCCTGGCGATCCACCAGCCCATCACCTGCACGGGATGGAGGCACCAGATCGGATCTCCCACCAGGCGGTCCAGGCCACAGGCCAGGGTCACCAGCAGCCAGGGGGCCATCAGACAGGAGGCCAGAAACGTTGGGTGCAGCAGCCGGGGGGCGAGCAACCATGGGGCCAGCGCCAGCCCAGGGGCAGTGAGCACCATTCAACGGCCGGGATTGCCCGTGGCAGCGAGCCGAGGCAGCACCAGGGCGGCCGCCACGAATCCCGCCAGCTGCAGTGGCAGGGCCACACCCAGGGCCGTCACCTGGGCCAGCAGTCCCATGAGCAGGCTCCCCGCCAGACCACCCACGCTGCTGGAGCGTTCCTGCGACTTCAAGCGCCGCCGGGGATCACTGGTCTGCGGTGCAGATCGGCCCAGATTCCTGTCCGATAGGCCCGCCAGCAGGCCCAAGGGAACGAACAGCCCTACCGCTCCCCAGCCCGGCAGTACCTGGGTGGCCGCCAGCAGGACCGCGAGCAGCAGGTAGGGCAGAGGAGCCCCCAAACTCCACCGTAAGGCGAGGGCGGCGGCGGCACTGCGGCCGAGGCCGTAGGCCGTGATCACCATGCCGAAATCAAAGCAATTTCCCGCACCTTCCTGTCGGACCCACAGGGGCAACAGGGCGAAGAGGCTGCCGAACAGCATCCCCTGCAATAGCGAAGGCAGGTACAGACCAGCACTCCCGGGCGTTTCCGGTTCGGCGGCCACGGCGGCCTGAGGTTGGGGCTGGGCTGCGGCGAGGCCCAGCACCGCCGGGGCCAGAGGCAGCAGTAGGACCAGGGCATGGGAGAACTGCAGCAGGGCCTTGCCGAGAGGAAACAGCAGACCCGTGAGCAGATTGCCGATCAGCCGACCGCCTTCGGCGCTGGTGCCCAGGGCGTCGGGAGGTATGGCCTGGCTGCTCTGCAGTTGCTGTTGAAGCGGGGACTGACCGATCTGCTGACCCAGGACCAGCAGGAAAACCCCGGCCAGGGGCCAGAACACCTGATGGCCCGCCCATGGGGTGGCCACCGCCAGCAGCACCAGCAGGGCCGAGATCTGGATGACGTAGCCCAGACGGAGCCGCTGCGGCAGGGGCAGCAACAGCGGCACGGTGGCCAGGACCGGCAGCAGAACGTTCAGCAGCGGCGACGGATTGAGACCGCTCAGCAGCCAGGCCGTGGAGGCCAGCGCAAGGCTCGAGCTGGCCTGAGCGCTGCCCCAGGCCAGTATCAGAAACCCGGGCCTGTTGATCAAGGAATCAGGAGGCCTTCAGCCAGCTGAACAT
>CANCJV010000083.1 GCA_947378425.1 Synechococcaceae cyanobacterium | reverse complement strand
GCCCAGCTGCCCCTGATCGCCCACGAGACAAGCGAGGCGGAAGGCCGGGCCAAGTTCCGGGCGGGTCCGCAGCGGATCGCCTTGCCGGCGTTGGCCCAGCAGCGGGTGCAATGGTTCGATGCGACCGGCCGGCTGCTCAGCGAGCAGGGAGCTCTGGCGGTGCCAGGCATACCCGCAGTTCTGCCGAAGTCCAGTGCCAAGCCGAACTGGCAGCGCTGGCCAGGTGGCGTCAGCCTCGTTCAGGTGGTCCAAACGCGGCCGCTGCACGCTGGGGCGGAGCAGCGAATCGGTTTCGTGCGGGTGGCCCTCTCGGACCGCGCCGCTCTCGCCGATCTGGAGCGACTGCGACGCGGCCTGCTGCTCGGCGGCATCGTCACCGCCCTGGCGGCCCTGCTGGTGGGGCGTCGCATGCTGCGGAGCGCCTTCCTTCCCCTGCAGCAGCAGGTGAGTGCCCTGCAGCGTTTCACCGCCGATGCTTCCCACGAGCTGCGTCATCCGCTCACGGCCCTGCGCACCCTGCTGGCGGCGGTGCCGACGGAACTGCGCCAACACCCCGGGCTGGCCTGGCCTGAGCTCGATCGCCTCAGCCGTCGTCTGGGCGAGCTGCTGGAGGATCTGCTGACCCTGGCCCGGCTGCAGCAGAGCGGCGCTGAGCCCGAGGTTCGGCCCCGGGACTGGCAGCGCTTTGATCTGCTGGAGCTGCTGGAGGATCTGATCCGCTGCTACGCCCCCCAGGCGGCCGCCCGCGCGATCCAGCTGCAGCTCAGCCCGGCGCCTGAAGAGCACAGCGTTCCAGTGGAGGGCGACAGCGAGGAGCTGCTGCGCCTGTTCACCAACCTGCTGCTCAATGCCATCCGCCACAGCCCCGAGCGCGGCAGCGTCACCCTCGATGTGAGTGCAGCGGGCCGGCAGGTGCAGGTGGCGATCCGCGATCAGGGGCCCGGCATCCCTTCGGCGCAGCGGGAGCAGGTGTTCGATCGCTTCTGGAGCGGCGCCGATCGCGGCGGCCACAGCGGCCTGGGTCTGGCGATCGGTCGCGCCATCGCCCGCCGGCACGGCGGTGAGCTGCGCCTCGGTGAGAGCCGGCCCGGCCTGTGCGTGCTGCTGGTGGAGCTGCCGGCTGCCACGAATCCGCAGCAAACCTCATGACTTCTTCATGAGTGGCGCCGCAACTTGCGGCGATGAGCACTCCTCTTCCTTCCGATCCAGCGGTGGCGGCCTTCGGGGCCAGCCTCACCGCCATCACCCTCGCCGAGCTGGGTGACAAGACCTTCTTCATGGCGCTGATCCTGGCGGCGCGCCACCGCGCCAGGGATGTGTTTGTTGGCGCCTTCGGGGCGTTGGCAGCCGTCACCCTGATCTCCCTGGGTCTGGGGTACGGGCTACGCGAACTGCTGCCGCCCACCGTCGTTCCCTGGCTGGCGGCAGCTCTGTTCCTAGGCTTCGGGGTGAAGCTCTTGATCGATGCCCACCGCATGCGAGCCGATGAGGCCGATGAGGAGGAGAAGGAGGCCGAGCAGACCATCGCCGAGGCGGAAGGCCGCCGCCGCATCAGCACCACCTGGGCGGTGATCTGGGAATCGTTCGTGCTGGTGTTCCTCGCCGAGCTGGGTGATCGCACCCAGTTCACCACCATCTTCCTGGCCACCGCCCCTGCCTTCAGCTTCGCGGGGCTGCTGGCCGGCACCCTGCTCGGCCATGCCCTGGTCACCTGGCTGGCGGTGGGCGCCGGCAAGTGGATCGGCGGCCGCATCAGCGAAAGGCTGCTGTATCGCCTCAGCGGTGGCCTGTTCCTAGTGTTCGGCCTGTTCTCGCTCAAACAGGCTCTCGGCTGAGCCCATGGGAGGCCGCCTTCAGGCGCCTCATCCGCAAGGCGGCTGATCCCCTCCCGCAACGCTTCCCTTCCCGATGGTCTTCGCCTCTCCCCGCCACTACATGCTGCTGTCGACGGCAGCGGCGGTCGCGACGATCGTGCTCAAGACGCTGGCCTGGCGGCTGACCGGCTCGGTCGGCCTTCTCTCTGATGCGATGGAATCAGGGGTGAACCTGATTGCTGCCATCGGCGCTTTCTGGGCGCTGACCCTGGCTGCCAAGCCCGCCGATCGCAGACACCATTACGGCCATTTCAAGGCCGAATACTTCTCCAGCGGTCTGGAAAGTGTGCTGATCGTGGTCGCGGCCCTGGCCATCATCCACGCCGCCATCGGTCGCCTGCATGATCCCCAGCCTCTCGAGCAACTCGGCATCGGCCTCGTGATTTCCCTGGCGGCAACCGCGCTCAATGGTTTGGTGGCCTGGGTGCTGTTCAAGGCGGCGCGACGCTTTGATTCGATCACCCTGCGGGCCGATGCCCACCATCTGCTCACCGATGTCTGGACATCCATCGGTGTGGTGATCGGCATCGGCCTGGTGAAGCTGACCGGCCTGACGATCCTCGACCCCCTGATCGCGATCGCGGTGGCGGTGAACATCGTGTTCACAGGCTGGAAGCTGTTGCATGAAACGGCCTCCGGTCTGCTCGATCGCTCTTTGCCCGATCACGAGCAGCAACTTCTGGACAACCTGCTCGCTTCCTATGAAAGCGACGAGATTCGCTTCCATGCGCTGCGTAGCCGCGTGGCCGGTTCGCGCCGCTTCGTGTCCTTCCATGTGCTCGTTCCGGGCCACTGGACGGTGCAGGCCGGCCATGACCTCTGTGACCAGCTGGAGCACAAGGTGGCCGCCACCTTGACCCGCACCCATGTGCTGACCCATCTGGAGCCGATCGAGGATCCCAAGGCCTGGGATGACCAGGGTTTCCGCTGGGAGCAGGGCTGATGCCCGGCAAGCCCTGCCCTCGAGTCCCAACTCCAGCTGAGTCCTGATTCACCTCCCGCGCCATGCCCCGTCTTTACCAACCCTCCCTGTTGCGCTTGCTGCATGGCGCCGTGGATCGACATCCACGGAACGGTGGGGGTGCTGCTCTGGCCGCTCGCCCTTCTGTTCGCCCTCTATGCCCTCACCGCCGACCGACTCCGGCTACGGCAGCCCGCCAACGCGCTCGCCCTGGTGGCCCTGGTGCTGGCGGTGGGCAGCGGCAAGTTGATGGACGAGGACTGGCTGCGCGACGGCCAGTTCCATTGACGTGGGCCCCAAAAACTGAACCAGTCCTTATGAGAGCTTCCCTATCGGCCAGACTTGGCCAGGAGAAGCCCCATGAAACGCAAACGCCACAGCCCCGAACAGATCATCCGCAAGCTGAGAACGGCTGATCAGCTTCTTAACCAGG
>CANCJV010000082.1 GCA_947378425.1 Synechococcaceae cyanobacterium | reverse complement strand
TGTTCGGCGACGATTAGATAGGCGGGACTGCGCAACTACATAGGCGGGTCTCAGGACGCGACAACAGGGCTCCGATTTCGGTCAGGAGTCCCGCGATGCCCGCCCCTCTGTCGTTGCGGATCAAGGAGCGGTACATGGCCAGACGGGCTAATGGGCTCAGCCAGCAGGTGGCGGCTGATGCGGTGGGGATTTCGGTGCGCAGCGCCCAGCGGATTGATCGCGGCGTGCTGCAGCCCGAGGGTCAACAGCAACAGCGGGGTCGCCACTGGCGCACCCGCGCCGATCCCCTGGCCGAGGTCTGGGACACCGTGCTGGTGCCGATGCTCGAGAAGGCGCCGCAACTGGAACCCCAGACCCTGCTGCTCCATCTCGAGCAGATCAGGCCAGGAGAGGAGTGGTTTCGCCGCAAGCGCACGCTCCAGCGCCGCGTCGAGCAATGGCGGGTCCTGCACGGCCCGGCCCAGGAGGTGATGTTCCTGCAGCAGCACCGGGCCGGTGTGCTGGGGATCTCGGATTTCACGTTGCTCAAAGGCGAGCCGATCACGATCGCTGGCCAGGTGCTGGAGCACCGGCTGTTCCACTTCCGCCTGCCTTATTCGGGCTGGTGCCATGTGGCGGTGATCCACGGCGGTGAGAGCTTTGTCGCCCTGTCCGAGGCTCTGCAGAACGCCCTCGCTCTTTGCGGTGGAGTGCCGGCGGAGCACCGCACCGACAGCCTGAGCGCCTGCTTCCGCAACCGCGACGGCAGCTACGCCGGCGACTACACGAGCCGCTACCGGGAGCTGTGCGCCCACCTGGGCGTGATCGCCACCCGCAACAACCGCGGCGTTGCCCACGAGAACGGCGCGATCGAGGGACCGCACCGGCACTGGAAACACCGGCTGGAGCAGCAGCTGATCCAGCGCGGTAGCCGTGATTTCGCCACCGAGGCCGAATACCGGCAGCTGGTCGCCCAGGTCACCGCCACCCTCAATAGCCGCTACCAGGTGCAGGGGAACCTGGAGATTGAGCAGCTGCATCTCCAGCCGTTGCCGGTGGAGCGCTTTGCCGACTACGAGCCGGTGGTGGCGCGGGTGCGGAGCACCAGCACGATCGAGGTGCGCTCGGTCACCTACAGCGTCCCGTCGCGGCTGATCGGCCAGCAGCTGACGGTGCACCTGCGCCATGACCGGCTGGATCTGTTCCTGCGCAGCCAGTTCGTCCAAGCCCTGCCGCGCCTGCATCGGCGAGCGGGTGAGAGCGGGCCACTGCGACGGATCGATTTCCGCCACGTGATCGACAGCCTACGCCGTAAACCCAGAGCCCTGCTGCGCGCCCAACTGCAGGCCGACTTGCTCCCAGGAGAGAACTGGCGGCAGCTATGGCGCCAACTCCTGGCGGCCCTGCCGCCGGATGAGGCAGCCAAGGTCATGGTGGACGCCCTCCATGTCGCCGCCAGAACCGACGACCTGGCCGCTGTGGAGCGCTATCTGCGGCGACAGATCCGCCGCGGTGAGCTGAACCTCACGGCCCTGCGCGATCACTACGGCCTGCGGCCCCCCCGGGGCCTGGCGGCCATGCCACAGCTCGACATCCCTGAACACACCCTCAGCAGCTATGACGAACTCCTGGACCTGTCCCCCCAGCCGGCCAGCGCTGGAAACGGCTCTGCCATCTCTTCTCAAGCAACTGAAACTGGCGCAGTTCCGCAGCCAGTGGCAGGCGGCGGAGCAGCAGGCCACAGCCGATGGCTGGAGTCCAGCCAGCTACCTCTATGTGCTGGCGGAGCAGGAACACCAGCAGCGGCATCAAGCCCGTCAGCGGCGGCTGTTGCATGAGGCCCAGCTGCCGGTCCCCAAAACCCTGGCGGACTACGACTGGAACGCCATCCCGGATCTGGAGCGACCCCAGATCGAGCAGCTCGCTCACGACACCGGCTGGCTGGACCGCGCCGAGAACCTGCTGCTGTTTGGCCCCAGCGGTGTGGGCAAAACCCACCTGGCGGCAGGCATCTGCCGCAGCCTGATCGCCCTGGACCGCACGGCGCGGTTTTTCTCGGCCACGACACTGGTGCAGGAGCTGCAGCGCGCCAAAGCCGACTACGCCCTGGCCAAGGCCCTGACCCGGCTGGATCGCTACGCCTTGCTGGTGATCGACGACATCGGCTACGTGCGCAAGGACGAGGCCGAGACGTCAGTGTTATTCGAGCTGGTGATGCACCGCTACGAACGGAAATCCCTGTTGGTGACCAGCAACCAGCCGTTCAGCGAGTGGGAGAACGTCTTCTGCACCAACGCCATGACCGTGGCGGCGGTGGACCGATTGGTAGACCACAGCACGATCATCCAGATCAATGGCGAGAGCTACCGCCGCAAGCGGGCACGGCGGATTGACCGCTCCAGCGAAGGCTGATTCGTCGCCGCGACCAGGCGTCAATTACCCGCCAACGTCGGCCAACCCCTGGCGCCAGGTGCCGGTGATGGGCTCCGCGCTGCCGCCGGACCGTGGGGTCCGCCGGCTCGTGCGCTCCGCTGCAGCGCTCAGGCGGGACAGCAGCAAGAGCACCGGCCAACGGGCTTGACGCCTGGGGCCGATCAGAAGATCCCGGCTCCATGGCAGAGGACCGGGCCAGGGTGGCTCAGTTTTCACTGTCGCCCCTGACGTGGACCCCAGAAACTGAACCAGTCCGTATGAGAGCTTCCCTATCGGCCAGACTTGGCCAGGAGAAGCCCCATGAAACGCAAACGCCACAGCCCCGAGCAGATCATCCGCAAGCTGAGAACTGCTGATCAGCTTCTTAACCAAGGTCAGAGCGTCGCCGACGTCTGCCGAGCCTTGGAGGTTTCCGCTGCCACCTATCACCGCTGGCAGCAGCTGTACGGGGGGATGAAAGCCACAGAGGCCAAACGCCTCAAGGAGCTGGAGCAGGAGAACTCTCGGCTCAAGCGATTACTCGCTGATGCTGAACTCGATAAGGCCATGCTCAAGGAGCTTGCCGAGGGAAACTTCTGAGCCCGG
The DNA here is from genome assembly GCA_947378425.1 of Synechococcaceae cyanobacterium. Taxonomy (GTDB): domain Bacteria; phylum Cyanobacteriota; class Cyanobacteriia; order PCC-6307; family Cyanobiaceae; genus Cyanobium. The sequence goes on along the minus strand of CANCJV010000082.1, from coordinate 363 downwards.
AACGTCGCTGCAGAGCTGTCGTGGTTCTGCAAGATCGATTCCGGGTTTCCCAGCGCCGTGCCTGCCGTTTGGCGGGTCAGAACCGCAATACCCAACGGCGGCCCGTGCCTTTGGCAGACATCGAGGAGCAGAAGCTGCGCAGTCGGATCCGGGAGCTGGCCCGGAGCCATGTGCGCTGGGGCCGGCGGCTGGCCTACAGACGCCTACGACTGGAGTGAGGTGGTCTGGCTTTCCTGGACAGCCCCCATCGTTAACCTCTGAGGCGGGGCACCGCCCCTGAAAAGGGGCTCCCACCGATGAGCAAGCGCCGCACTCACAGTCCCGAGTTCAAGGCCAAGGTCGCCATGGAGGCGATCAGTGGCC
>CANCJV010000081.1 GCA_947378425.1 Synechococcaceae cyanobacterium | reverse complement strand
ACCGCCGCCGAGAACTGCTCGGCCTCCATCGCCCGGCGGGCGCATTCGTTCAGCGCAAAAATCTGCTCGGCCTGGTGGCGGCGACGGTCGGAGATCAGCTCCTCCACCATCCGCTCGCGGGCGATCGCCAGGTAGCGGCTGACCGTTTTGATGTTGGTGATCCCCCAGTCCTGGGAGGCTTTTTCCCTCATCACCGCCAGTGGCAGCCGCTGAGCGACCCACATCTGGGCCTCGGCGATGCGCACCTCCACCTCCATGTGGGAGGACCGGGGGCGATGACCCTGGCGCCGCCGGGCCCGTGGTGGATTGCCTTTTCCGACCGGCCGGGAGGGATCAAGCGGAACCGGTATCCAAAGGGGTTCGCCATCAGCGTTCTGGTGCGCCGGGGCAGCACGCAGCTCCTCCACCGGATCCAGCCCCACCGACTCCGGCAGGACTGGGTTCACGGGGTCTGCAGCAGTGGCGGAGTGGGCGACCAAGGGAGTGCGCGTCCTCACCAGACGAACAGCAGAGCCTGGATGCAGCTCCAGCTCCAGCCGTTCAGGACTCCCGAGAGCATAACAACATCAGGGATTCGTGCCAGCGGCTCCTGATTCATGGCCGCCCGGGCCAGCCAAGACCGCTCCAGAGATCTGCTGACGCTCATCCTGGTTTCTGACGCCCCTCTTACGCCTGCCGTAAGACTCCGGATCCCTGCCAGGAGAAGGGATTTGGGAGGCCCCACTACTACTATACTTACATTTACAGAAATATATTTATAAGTAGAGGGGGCTCTATGCATGCATATAAGAGAGAGTCTCTCCACTGTTCGGGCGTAAGAGCGTCAGTTCCTTTGCGGGGCAAGGGATCTGCTCTTACCCCCTCTGGCAGGGCGAAAGATCCCTATCGCTCCCCCAGTCCAAGGATGGGCAGTGGCAGGCCGACAGCGCGGGCTGAGCCGAGGCCGTGGAAATGGACCGGTCCGCAGCGGCTGGCTTGTGGGAGGCGCAGCAGGATCGTCGCCCAGCTGTTGCTCCAGGCTGTGCCATCGAGGATGCGAGCGAGGGCCTCGGCGTTGTTGCTGATCAGCAGCTCCCGATCACGCACCCGCAGGCCATGGCGACAGAGCACTTTTCCCGCCTCCGTGGGGCTGATCACCTCCATCGGCGAGTGGACCGTCGCGGCGACGATCTCCACCAGCTCCAGGATGGTGCGGGTCACAGCGGACCGGTCATCGGTTTCGACCCGCAACTGGTGCTGCAGGATCCGGTTGAGGCAACGCCGTTCATCGGCCAGTTCGGTGGCCTGGCGGTAGTTGCTCCAGTCGGTGCCATCGATCAGTGACTGCGCCTGCTCCTGGGTGGGGACAAGGGAGGACTGCAGGCTCCAGGCACCCGCCAGCAGGGTGCCGTACTGATCGCCGAGCGCCTGGGAGTCGAAATGCTGCGTCGCCACCCTGGTGAAGACCTGCACCGCCTGGCGGATCACCGGGATCAGGGAGACGGTGCGCGCCAGCAGCCGCTCCGCGAACGCGGGGGTGATCAGGGCCTCCAGGTCCCGATCCAGGGCTTGCCAATGGGCATCGCGCTCGTGCTGGGCGATCTCGGCCGGATTGCGCAGGGTGAGCTGGGCAAAGCGGCGGCGATCGGCCCCTTGCTTGAGCCCGATGGCGATCGAGGCGAGTAGGAACATCGAGCGCACCTGGAAGCGCGCCACATCGCCGCCGGGTGAGCCCTTGACGGTGGAGGCGTGGGATTCGGAGCTGGCGACGCGGGTCAGGGCGAGGATCGCCTGGATGCGCTGCTGGTCGAGCTTCTCGTTGCACTCGGCCTCATCGAGCACGACGGGCAGGGCATCGCTGCGCAGCGACTGACGGATGCCGGCCTCGGTGCTGCTGCCCACCACCAGCAGGCTCATGTCACCCAGCAGGACGCCGACAAAGCGCTCCAGCAGGGTGGTCTTGCCGGAGCCGGCGGCTGCGGTGAGCCAGATGTGGGGCCGCCAGCGCAGGGCACCGCAGATCGGGGCCAGGGCCAACCAGCCGGCCATCAGGAAGGCGGAGGCGGGGACATCCCACCAGAAGCGATCGGCCATGGTCAGCACCGTCAACGCCTCCTCATCGCTGAGCGGTGTGGCCTCACCCGGGCCAATCAGGGCAGCGCCCCGCTGGTAGTGGAACGTGCTCTCCAGGGGGGCAGTGATCACCTGGCGGATGCCATCGACGACGAGGCGATCGCCGAGGTGGAGCACGCAGCGGCCGCGGTCCCACCAGGTGCCCCGTCCCCGCAGGCGATCGGGATCGAACATCCCCACGACGGCCTGGCGAGAGAAGAGATCGGATGCGGCGGCCGTCCAGTTGACGCCGGTGCGGGAGGGGTAGAGGGTCTCCCAGTAGGCAACTGGCGCCAGGCGACAGAGGTTCATGCCGCCATGGGAAGAGGCGGCAAGGCGCACCACCTGACCGGTGGAGGAGGGCTGGTAGTAGTAGCCATCGGTGTCGTAGCCGAGGCAGGAGAAGGGCTCGCTGCCGGCTGCAGCTGTGGGAGAGGCGCTCAGGGCGCTGGGGCGAGCGGCGGGTCTTGCCGTTCTGCCCGCATGGCTCCCTTTCGCCTGTGGCCTGACCTTGCGCAGCCCAGAGCGATGCTGCGGCGTTGGTGGTTTGGCTCCAGCGGAAGCCGTTGCCTCAGGCAGTGCCTCCGCCTCTGCGCTCTCGGAAGTGGGGAGTAGCGGGTTGGGCTCCTGCTGCCGCACCGGCCGGCTGTTTACCTCCAGAAACTCGAGTGCCTGCTGGGGCGTCCAGTCCGCATCCGCCAGATCCCACCCTTCTGGGAAGGCAGTGGTCTCAGGCGGCAGCACCACGAAGAGCGCATCGACCAGGGGCAGTAGCAACCCCGAGAGGGCGGCCATGGCCTGACGGCCCGCGGCATCGGCATCAGGCCAGAGGGTGACGCGTCGCCCCGCCAGCGGCCTCCAGTCGGCGGTGTGGAGAGCACGGCTGCCGTTGCACCAGCTGACCACCACGTGATCGGGAAGCAAGGCGGCTGCGGCATCGGCGGTCTTCTCGCCTTCCACCACCACCACCGGTAACCAGGGCCTCTGGCCCAGCTCTGGCAGTCGGTAGAGGGGCCGTGGGGCCGGCCATTCGGAGCTGAAGCCGTCACGGCGAGAGGGGAAATGCCAGCGCCCGTCGAGCCAAGTTCGATGCACAAAGAGCTTGCGGGGTTTGCCGGCGCTGCTCGATTCGAGGCGCTGGATCCAGAACAGCGCCTCTCCCTCGAGATTCCGGTAGCACCACTGGCCCACCGCGCGGCCCAACTCCGGGGGTGGGGAATCGGGTGGTGGCGCCTCGGGGATGCGAGCCGGCCGCTTGGCTGCAGGAGGGGCTGCCGACGCTGACGGCTCTGATGGCCCTGGTGTGACGCCTGGCGCATGCCCTGCTGCTCTGGGCGGTAAGCCAGGCGCCCCATGGCCATTGGCTCTGGCTGAGCCAGGTGACCTGAGGGGCGGCCTCGGGATCCGAAGCATGGGGGCGCTATGGCGCCTGCTGCCGTTCTGGGGTCCCGGCAGCGCCAGGTGGGCCTTAATGCGGCGGGCGGCTTCCGCAAAATCCCAGCCGGTGAGGCGAATCAACAGATCCATGCCGTCACCGCCGCCGCCGGTTCGCTCCTTGCCGCCGCACTGATTGCAGAACCAGCCGCCGGGGCCGTCATCACGATCCCAGCGGTAGCGATCGGTGCCGCCGCAGGCCGGGCA
>CANCJV010000080.1 GCA_947378425.1 Synechococcaceae cyanobacterium | reverse complement strand
TGGCCAGAGCGCCGCTCCCATCACCCCCTCCACTGCCACCGGAGCTGGAGAGCAGGGGCCCCTGCTGCGGGTGCTGGCGGGTGCCGGCCGCACTCATCGGTGGGAAGTTGCGGATGAAATCAGCCGTGCCGGTGATCAGCTGGATGCCCACAGGCGGCAGGCCCCCAAGGGGCAGGCCGCTGATGAAGTGGAGCTCGTTGCACTCCCGCCAGTAGCTCAGGGCAAAGACCGACATCCAGGGGCTGGCCTGGCTGTGGCTGGTGCCACTGGGCAGCCAGAGCCAGATGTCGTGGGCGAGGGAGCGCTGGCCCAGCTGCAGCATCACCCCATCAGGGCGGGTGACCTTGCCGAAATGGGTGCTGGCGCCGCGGATGGTGGTGGAGCCGATGAATAGAGGTGCCGGCAGCTGGATCAGGGGCGGCGGGGTGTCGAGCAGCCCCTGGGGATCGAGCACCAGGTCGTAGTGGCCGATGGCGATGCCGCTGCGCAGCTGGTGGCCGTTGCTGTGGAGGCTGGCGCTGAGGGCGGGGGGAAGGCTGCCAAAACGGTTGCCCGAATAGCCCTGCAGGGCCACCGTCTCGTAAGGCTGCCGGCTGGTGCGGGGGAAGATCGCGATCGAGTTCCACCCCGTCGTGCCGGGGCTCTTGTAGAGGGCATGGCAGCAGTCGCGGTGCAGCTCGTCGTTGCCGCCGGTGGTCTTGAGGGCCCAGCAAAAGAACTCTTTGCCTGGGGTGGTGTCCTGGGCGATCAGCAGGATCGCGCCGATCGAGGTGGCGCCAGCGATCGTGCTGTCGATGTAGGCAAGCCCGGCGCTGTTGGCCACGGAGTTGCTGTAGGCGCCGTAGCCGCCGTTGCTGCTGTTGCTTGAGAAGGTGCTGGCCTTGGCGGAGCCGAACTGTCCGGAGCTGTAGGTCTGGCTCTCGCCCTGGAGGGTGGCGCCGCTGGTGGTGGGGCTCTCCACCAGAAACCAGAGGTGAGCTGGCTCGATCGGGTGTCCTAGCTGCCAGGTGTAGCCCCAGCGGTTGGCGGTGGCATCGGCGTGGCTGCGCACCACCGAGAGCGGCGTTCCGGCATTGCCGGGCAGGGCGTTGACCGTTGTCGCGAACGCTCGGAACGCCCCATCCAGCCGCATACCCACGCCGGCTGGGTCCTTGCTGGTCCACTTCCAGCTGCCGGCGGGGAACACCTGGCAGAACACCTGATACGTCATGGCGTCGAGTCCCCCGCTGCCTTGGTGCGGAGCAGCAGGCCGTGGGCGCCGATCGCCAGCCACTCGTTGCCATCAGCGGGCTTGTAGTAGCTCATCGCCGCACTGCTCAGGTTCACCGAGGCGAAATCAGGGGGCAGGATCAGCGGCTCCCAGAACTGGGCCGGTTCGTTGGCGCTCTCGTAGTAACTCCAGTCGGTGGTGGCGAGCACCAGCTCGGCGGGCCGCCGGATCTGCACCGTGGTGCCAGTGAGCTCGCGCAGCAGGGTGCGGGAGCCTGAGGGCTGGCCAGAGCGGCGATTCCAGCTCACCGCCCGCAGCCCGTCGCTGGTGGAAGGCGGTGAGGCCGCCAGGATCCAGTTGCCTGAAACCTGATCACGGGCGATCAGCAGCGGCACCGCCTGGCGGTTGGTGAACCGGTGCTGGCTGTAGGCAAAGAGGAAATACTCCTGGCCGGCGGTGAGCGACCAGCCCACCTGCGCCGTCAAGGGCAGTGGCGTGGTGCTCCAGGCCCCGCTGCTGGTGGTGACATCAGCGGCCGGGTACACCCAGCCCTGCTGGGAATCGGCCCCGACGAACGGCTCGCTGTTGCCGATCCCAGGCCTGATCTGCAGTGTGCTGCCGGTGAGAAACACCTCGAGCAACAGCACCGCCGGGACTCCGCCGGGGGTGTGCTGCGACAGGGTCGCCTCCAAGCGCCAGCCACACGGATCGCTGGCGGTGGCATTGGGGTTGGGGGCGGTGGCGATGCGCAGCTGGTGCTGGTTCACCTGGGCATTGGCGGCGGTGAGCCAGTTCTGCAGATAGCCGTTCACCTCCACCGCCACCGAGGGCCAAGTGGTTTCAGTGCCGAGGCGGCTGATGTCGATCAGGGTGCGGCTCATCGGTGCTCAGGGGGCCAGCACCACGGCGGAGACGGTGAGGGCGATGGCGGCCTGGGCAGTGCCGGTGTTGCGGACCACCGCCCGCAGCAGCGGTGCCGCCGCAGCGGTTTCGGTGGAGAAGTAGGTGCCGCCCGGCGGTGCGGTGACGGTGAGGGCGGCTGTGGTGGTGACCAGATCGAGCAGCACGCCGCTCCCGGGGGCCGGGTCCTGGGTGATGGGGCGGCTGCCATCGGCCTCCCGGGCCGCCGCCGAGCTGTAGAAGCTGACCCAGCCCGGCGCATCGGTGCTGACGGCCAGGAAATGGCCCAGTCGCCCCAGGCCGGCCAGATCGAGCAGGGCACTGGCGCCTGGCAGCAGGGGCGTGGTGGTGGCGCTCATGCTCAGCCGCTGGCCGGAGACCTGGGTGCGCGGCAGCCAGTTGGCCATGGGTTGCCTCCTCGCTGCTTACGGCAACACCGGGATGCGACGGATCGCCCGCACCTGGGTGGCGGTGGCGATGGTCTTGCTCTCAGCGAACTGGGTGCCCAGGTATGTGGTCCGCTGATAGGCCGTGCCAGTGGCGGCCTGGGTGGAAGTCCAGTGGAAGAAAGGATCGTCGCCGACGGCCTCATCGAAGTGCCGGAGCGTCTCCGCTCCGTTGGCACGGAAGGCCAGCACTCCAGTGAGGGCCGGATTGCTGTCGCTGTAGTTGCCGCCCTGGGGCACCGCATAGGGGTTGGCGCCAAAGCCCGCCCCCGAGTAAGTGCCCGCAGCAGTCGCCTCCGGCTTGAAAGCCCGATAGAGCACATCCCACTCCTGGGCTGCAGGCAGGTACCAGTCGTCGTAGCCGCCGATGTTCAGCGAGCGGCAGAACTGAGCCGCCGGATGGCTGGCGTTGTTCATCGCCTCGCTGTTCGCCCAGCCGTCGAACACACTCGTGGTGCCAGCGCTGGTGGTGTTGGCGCTCTTCCAGGCCACGTTGAGCAGCGAGCCTGCCGTCTTGGGCGAAATGATCAGGGCATGGGTGGCGACGCCGTTGGCGGTGTGGCTGATCAGGCCGGCGTAGTAGCCCCCCTGGAAGGCACTACCAATGGCAGGCAGGTCCGCGATCCGAATGGGGCCGAGCACGTAGACAGTTCCCGTCGTCAGATCGAGGTAGAGGTCACCATCGACAGCGCCGGGGATCGTCGCCGGTGGTGCCCCGGTGCCGGTGAACCAGCCGCTGCCGCGGGGGCCGATCAGCCCATCGGCGCCGGCCGGACCCTGAATCCCTTGGGGGCCTTGCGGGCCAGCCGGCCCTTGGGAGCCGGCGGCGCCGGTCGGGCCGGCCACCCCGGCTGGACCCTGGGGTCCTTGGATCGAGCCGCCGTTCACCCAGCTGTTGGTGCTGCTATCCCAGACCCGCAGCGAGTCATCGGCCTGCACCAGGTAGGCATCGCCCTTGGTGGCATTAGCCGGCAGGTTGGCGACGGTGGCCACCTGGCCCTTGAAGTTGATGCCGATCCCCGCCGGGCCCTGGATGCCCTGAGGACCGGTCGGACCGGCCGGGCCGGAAGGTCCCGCCGGGCCTTGCGGCCCCTGCAAACCCGATGGTCCCTGGGGTCCCTGGGGACCAGCCGGCCCCTGGACGCCCTGCACACCGGGCGAGCCCTGCGGACCGGCGGGCCCCTCAGGACCGCGGATCGAACCGGAGGTTTTCCAGGAACCCATGGCAGAAGCAGTGCAGGCCTGGCCTTGCAGCCGGGCAGGTCACCAGCTATTGCCAGGGATCGAGTCCTTCCCCGTCTGCCGCCCCTTGGGGCCTCAGATCACCATTTGCCGCAGGCTCACCGCCGAGCTGTTGAGCAGCATGTAGATGTAAATAATCTCGGTATTGCCCTCGCGAAAGGTCACATCAAAGGCGGTGTCGCCCACCACCGCCGCACCCTGGGGGTAGAGCATGGTTGTCCAGCCATCCATGGCTGATTGCGCGAAGTCGTAGCGAAACCAGCGGTTGGTGGCGTCCTTCTGCAGATAGAGAAAATCGCCGTTGTAGGCCAGCTTGGTCCCCGTCGTGAAGGTCTCCGTTGCTGGGGCATTGGGGAGGGCGTTTTCCCAGCTGCCTGCGGCGATGTCATAGCGGTCGAGCACCGCTGAGCCACCGCCGCGGAAGGAATAGAGATAGCGGCCATTGCGGATCGAGGCCTCGTTATTCCAGTCGCTGGCACTCACCGAGTGGATCCAGTGCCCGGAAAGACCAGCCCCAGGTGCTGCCGCGCGGGCGGTGGTGGGCGAGAGGGTGGTCCAGATGTTTGCGCTGATGCTGTAGCGGTACAGCGTGATGGCGTTGTTGCCGATGAAGTACAGAAAATCGTCGTTGCCCTCGAGGCTGTACTGGCTGGTGGCATCGGGAGCAGTGCTCCAGGCGCTGCTCAGGGTGAGGGTGGTGGCGGTGTTGCTGGCCACGGTGCGGATCTGACCGGCGCCGGTGCCGGCGGTGATGCGCAGCTGGCTGTTGGCCCACTGATTCGTGGCCCAGCTCTTGGCGGTGTTGGTCAGGGTGGTGCTGCTGCCGCCAGTGGCGGTGCCGGAGGCAAAGGAGCGAAAGCCGTTGTCGATCCAGGCGGGGGTGGCCATCAGCCGACCATCGGTGCCGATCGTGGCCGGCAGGCCGGCGTGGGCCAGGGTGATCCAGCTGTTGGTCGCGAAGTCGTAGCGCCGGAACGAGCCGGCAGCGAGGGTGCCAGCTCCGAGCACAAAGAAGGTGGGAGTAAGAAGGCGGTACTGGCTGGTGGCATCAAAGGCCGTCGCCTCCGCGTCCGTGAAGGTCAGCACCGCATTGGCGCCGAGGGTGTTGGCGGCGATGGTCTTGAGCCGGCCGGCGTTGCTGCCGCCCACGATCAAGACGCTGTAGCCCCGCAGGTCACGCTGCAGGTTTTGATTGGTGGTGAGGCTGGTGGTGGTACCGGCAGTGGCGGTGAGGCTGGAGGCTGCAGCAGTCGCCCCGGTGGAAAGGAGCCCGCAGTGCCGCAGGCACCAGCACCAAAGGTGCCCGCAAGAGCTGGGGAGGGAATCTGCACCCA
>CANCJV010000079.1 GCA_947378425.1 Synechococcaceae cyanobacterium | reverse complement strand
CGCGCGCCATAAGGACCACAATGGGAGAACTGCAGAGTTTGACTGGCATGGGAGTTCTCACCGCACTGGCGATCCTGGCGGGGCTGATCGTGGTGCATGAGAGCGGTCATTTTCTGGCGGCCCGCTGGCAGGGCATCCGGGTCAGTGGTTTCTCGATCGGTTTCGGCCCAGCCCTGTTGCAGCGGCGCCGTGGTGGCGTCCTCTACGCGCTGCGGGCGATTCCGCTGGGTGGCTTCGTCTCCTTTCCCGATGACGACGAGGACAGTCCCATCCCCCCCAATGACCCTGATCTGCTGCGCAATCGCCCCTTGTCCCAACGGGCTCTGGTGATTGCCGCCGGTGTGCTGGCCAACCTGCTGTTGGCCTGGTCGGTGCTGGTCGCCCAGGGCTTCGTGGTGGGGATCCCGTCAGGCTTCAGCGCCACTCCAGGCGTGCTGGTGGCGGTGGTGCAGAGCGGCCAGGCCGCCGATGCGGCGGGCCTGCAGGCGGGTGACCGCATCCTGGCTCTGTCAGGCCGGACCCTCGGCGGTGGACAGGAGGCGGTGCAGGAGCTGGTGGAGCGCATCCGTCAGGCCCCCGGCGACAGGCTGCAGCTGCAAACGGATCGCGGCGGTCAGTTGCTCAGCCTCTCGCTTACCCCAACTCCGGTGGGGGGCATCGGTCGCATCGGTGCCCAGCTTCAGCCCAACGGCATCGAGGCCTTTCGGGCCCCGCGGGGCCCGCTGGAGCCGATCCGCCGGGCCAACCGGGATGTCGTTGCCCTGACCCGGCGCACGGTGGAGGGCTTCGTCACCCTGATCACCCACTTCGGTGAAACCGCCGGCCAGGTGTCGGGCCCGGTGAAGATCGTCGAGATGGGGGCCTCGCTGGCCAAGCAGGGGGGGAGCAGCCTGTTTCTGTATACAGCGCTGATTTCGATCAATCTGGCGGTGCTCAATGCCCTGCCGCTGCCGTTGCTCGATGGCGGCCAGTTGGCGCTGCTGCTGCTGGAAGGGGTGCGGGGGCGGCCGCTGCCGGAGCGTTTCCAGATGGCCTTCTTCCAGTCCGGCTTCGTCTTCCTGGTGGGCCTCAGCCTGCTGCTGATCGTCAAGGACACCAGTCAACTGCCCGCGGTGCAGCAACTGTTCGGCCATTGACGGGCTGGGTCGGGCCCTGGAGCCCGGGCCCCTGATCCGCCACTCCCCGAGATTTCGCTCCCGATCGATGGCCAGGGAGGGCTCAGCGCATCGGCTCCTGAGCAACGGGGGGGCGGCCTGGGCATCCGGCCCGATCCCCCGGGCCCAGAGGGTGACTCCACCTCAGCTCTCCACTCCGCTTCGACCATGCCCCGTTTTGCCAGCGCCCTTCAGCGGGCTCCCCGCCTCCTGGAGCGACTGGGGCAGCTTTACCCCGAGGCCACCTGCTCGCTGGACTGGCGGAATCCCTACGAGCTGCTGGTGGCCACCATGCTCTCGGCCCAGTGCACCGATGAGCGGGTCAATCGGGTGACGCCGGCGCTGTTCGAGCGCTTCCCCGATGCGGCGGCGGCGGCGGCGGTCGAGCCCGATGTCGTCGAGCCCTTCGTGAAATCGACGGGTTTCTACCACAACAAGGCCAGGCACATCGTGGCCTCCAGCCGCTTGCTGGTGGAGCACCACGGTGGTGCCGTGCCACGCACGATGGAGGAGCTGCTGCTGCTGCCGGGCGTGGCCCGCAAGACTGCCAGCGTGGTGCTGGCCTGGTGTTACGGCATCAATGCCGGCGTCACGGTCGACACCCATGTCAGCCGGCTCAGCCAGCGCCTGGGGCTCAGCCGCCAGAGCGATGCGCGCAGGATCGAGCCGGATCTGATGCGCCTGGTGCCCCAGGCGGAATGGCAGAACCTTTCGATCCGGCTGATTTTCCATGGCCGGGCCGTCTGCACCGCTCGCAAGCCGCGCTGCCTGGAGTGTCCGATCGCCGAACTCTGTCCCAGCCACCCCGGACGCTAGAGTCGGCGACTGTCAAAGCTGAGCAACCCAGCCGCATGGCGAAGAAGTCGATGATCGCGCGCGATGTCAAGCGCAAGAAGATGGTGGAGCGCTTCGCCGTCAAGCGCGCTGCCCTCAAGGCGGCGTTCGATGCCGCCGCCGATCCGATGGAGCGGCTGGAAATCCACCGCAAGATCCAGGGTCTGCCCCGTAACAGCGCTCCGGTGCGGGTGCGCAACCGCTGCTGGGCCACCGGCAAACCCCGTGGCTATTACCGCGACTTCGGCCTCTGCCGCAACCAGCTGCGCGAACGGGCCCACAAAGGCGAACTCCCCGGAGTGGTCAAATCCAGCTGGTGAGTCATCACCGGCAAGCAGGCCAGAAGCGGCCGGCGCTCAGCCGGATCCGTCGTTCTGGTGGGGGTGCCCAGGGGGCGCCCTTTTTTGCTGACACTCCGGTCTCATCAAATCCAGGGGCGCTTGAGCCGCTGCCTCCCCAGCGATCCCTGGGGGCGATGCCAACAAATCGCATGCGATCCAGCCAGCAGTGAAGGCCGGATGGCAGGATGGACATTGACAACAAAAGGACATAAATCCAAGTGCAAGGACAAACTCAGTCGATCTCCTTCGATGGTCGGGAGATCCGGCTGACCACCGGTCGGTATGCCCCCCAGGCGGGAGGCTCGGTGATGGTTGAGTGCGGTGACACCGCGGTGCTGGTCACCGCCACCCGCTCCAAGGGCCGTGAAGGCATCGACTTTCTGCCCCTGATCTGCGATTACGAGGAGCGTCTCTACGCCGCCGGTCGCATCCCGGGCAGCTTTTTCCGTCGTGAGGCCAGGCCCCCGGAGCGGGCGATCCTCACCTGCCGCCTGATCGATCGGCCGATGCGGCCCCTGTTCCCGAGCTGGCTGCGCGACGACCTGCAGATCGTCGCCACTTGCATGTCCCTCGATGAACGGGTGCCACCCGATGTGCTCGCCGTGACCGGCGCCTCGATGGCCGCCCTGCTGGCCAGGATGCCCTTCTACGGGCCGATGGCGGCCGTGCGTGTCGGCCTGCTGGGCGACGACTTCGTGCTCAATCCCAGTTTCCGCGAGATCGAGCGCAGTGACCTGGACCTGGTCCTGGCCGGTACCCCTGCCGGGGTGGTGATGGTGGAAGCGGGCGCCAATCAGTTGCCGGAACAGGATGTGATCGAAGCGATCGACTTCGGCTACGAGGCCGTCGGTGAGCTGATCAAGGCCCAGCTGAACCTGCTCAAGGAGCTCGGCATCGAGCAGGTGATCCCGGAAGCGAAGCTCGACGATCCCACCCTCCCTTCGTTCCTGGAAAAAGAATGCGCCGGCGCCATCGGCGAGGTGCTCAAGCAGTTCTCCCAGACCAAGCCTGAACGGGACGAGAAGCTCGATGCGATCAAGGCCGAGGTCAGCGCCAAGATCACGGCCCTCAAGGAGGACGACGCCATCAAGGTGGCCGTCAGCAGCAACAGCAAGGTTCTGGGCAACACCTACAAGAGCCTGACCAAGAAGCTGATGCGCCAGCAGATCATCAGCGAGGGCAAACGGGTCGATGGCCGTGGCCTCGATGAAGTGCGGCCGATCAGCGCCGCCGTGGGTGTGCTGCCCAAGCGGGTGCATGGCTCGGGACTGTTCAACCGGGGACTCACCCAGGTGCTCTCCACCGCCACCCTCGGCACCCCCAGTGATGCCCAGGAGATGGACGATCTCAACCCGGCCAGCGAAAAGACCTACCTGCACCACTACAACTTCCCCCCCTACTCGGTGGGTGAAACCCGGCCGATGCGCTCCCCCGGCCGCCGTGAAATCGGCCATGGTGCCCTGGCCGAGCGGGCGCTGTTGCCGGTGCTGCCCAGCAAGGAAAGCTTCCCCTATGTGCTGCGGGTGGTGTCGGAGTGCCTCAGTTCCAACGGCTCCACTTCGATGGGTTCGGTGTGCGGCAGCACCCTGGCGCTGATGGATGCCGGCGTGCCCCTCAAGGCGCCCGTCGGCGGCGCCGCCATGGGCCTGATCAAGGAGGGCGACGAGGTGCGCATCCTCACCGACATCCAGGGCATCGAGGACTTCCTCGGTGACATGGACTTCAAGGTGGCCGGCACCGAGAAGGGCATCACCGCCCTGCAGATGGACATGAAGATCACCGGCCTCGAGGTGAAAACCGTGGCCGAAGCGATCAACCAGGCCCGCCCCGCCCGTCTGCACATCCTCGGCAAGATGCTGGAGGCGATCGAAGCCCCCCGCGACACCCTCTCGCCCCACGCCCCGAGGCTGCTGAGCTTCCGCATCGATCCGGAACTGATCGGCACCGTGATCGGCCCCGGCGGCCGCACGATCAAGGGCATCACCGAGCGCACCAACACCAAGATCGACATCGAGGATGGCGGCATCGTCACGATCGCCAGCCACGATGGCGCCGCCGCCGAAGAGGCCCAGCGCATCATCGAGGGCCTGACCCGCCGGGTCAGCGAGGGCGAGGTGTTCCAGGGCACGGTCACCCGGGTGATCCCGATCGGTGCCTTTGTGGAGATCCTGCCCGGCAAGGAGGGGATGATCCACATCTCCCAGCTGTCGGAATCGCGGGTGGAGAAGGTCGAAGACGTGGTCAACGTCGGCGATCAGGTGACGGTGCGGGTGCGCGAGATCGACAACCGCGGCCGCATCAACCTCAGCCTGCGTGGTGTGCCCCAGCAGGAACCCGAAGCCGCGGCCGTGGCCGCCGCCGAGTGAAGCGCTGAACCCCCTGGTCCCGGCTCGCGCCGGGGTCACCTGCGCCCCCGCCAGCTCTTCGGAGCCGGCGGGGGCTTTTGATGTTGCGTTGTGACGTTGCCGCCGAGTCGTTAACGGCCAACCTCATTAAGCTGAAGGTATGAGGAAAGAATCGATGGGAAGGATGAAGCGTTCTGCAGTGATTCTGCTGCATCACGATCAGCGGAATCCGGATCAAGTTCGGCGCGATCAGCAGAGGCAGCCTCTGCGGAATCGAGCCTCGAAGGGCTCACAGACGGAAGCGGGCAGCGGCTTGATCAGCTCCGGCCAGCGTTGGCTCCAGTCCAGCTTCCGGTGCCTGGAACTTCCCTCAGGGCCTGGGCGGCTGTGCCGTTGTCAGGTCACGGCTGCGTTGTAATGGAGTCCGGCGATGAAACTCCCCCGATCTTCACCCAAGCCCGTACCAGAGGCTGAACAGGGATTCTCTCTGGCCGTTGTCGTCGTGATCGCCCTGATCCTGGCGGCCGGCACCATGGGCGTCCTGTACCGGGCCTCGGGAGGCCTGGTGGGATCGACACGCCAGGCCGATCACCGCCAGGCCCTGGAAGCGGCCCAGGCCGGCACGGCCCAACTGCTCAAGGAGCTCAACCAGAAGTATCCCCACCTGCTGGTGCGCGATGTGGCCGCCGGCTGGACCCCCACCACGGCCGCCCCCGGCGCCTGGACGAGCCCCCTGCCTACAACGGTCTGTGGTGAGGGCACCTCGCCGGCCCCGGCGAACATC
>CANCJV010000078.1 GCA_947378425.1 Synechococcaceae cyanobacterium | reverse complement strand
TGGCCAGAGCGCCGCTCCCATCACCCCCTCCACTGCCACCGGAGCTGGAGAGCAGGGGCCCCTGCTGCGGGTGCTGGCGGGTGCCGGCCGCACTCATCGGTGGGAAGTTGCGGATGAAATCAGCCGTGCCGGTGATCAGCTGGATGCCCTGAGGCGGCAGGCCCCCAGGGGGCAGGCCGCTGATGAAGTGGAGCTCGTTGCACTCCCGCCAGTAGCTGAGTGCAAAGACCGACATCCAGGGGCTGGCCTGGTTGTGGCTGGTGCCGCTGGGCAACCAGAGCCAGATGTCGTGGGCGAGGGAGCGCTGGCCCAGCTGGAGCATCACCCCATCGGGGCGGTTCACCTTGCCGAAATGGGTGCTGGCGCCGCGGATGGTCGTGGCGCCGATGAACAGGGGTGCTGGCAGCTGGATCAGGGGCGGCGGGGTGTCGAGCAGTCCCTGGGACTCGAGGGTGAAGTCGTAGTGGCCGATGGCGATGCCGCTGCGCAGCTGGTGGCCATTGCTGTGAAGGCTGGCGCTGAGGGCGGGGGGAAGGCTGCCAAAACGGTTGCCCGAATAGCCGTGCAGGGCCACCGTCTCGTAGGACTGCCGGCTGGTCCTGGGGAAGACGGCCAGTGAGCTCCAACCCGTGGTGCCAGGGCTCTTGTAGAGGGCATGGCAGCAGTCGCGGTGGAGCTCGTCGTTGCCGCCGGTGGTCTTGAGGGCCCAGCAAAAGAACTCACGGCCGGGTGTGGTGTCCTGGGCGATCAGCACGATCGCGCCGATCGAGGTGGCGCCCGTGATCGTGCTGTCGATGTAGGCAAGCCCGGCGCTGTTGGCCACGGAGTTGCTGTAGGCGCCGTAGCCGCCGTTGGTGGTGTTGCTGGAGAAGGTGCTGGCCTTGGCGGAGCCGAACTGGCCGGAGCTGTAGGTCTGCGTATCGCCCTGGGGGATGGCACCGCTGGCGGTGGGGCTCTCCACCAGGAACCAGAGGTGGGCGGGCTCGATCGGGTGGCCGAGCTGCCAGGTGTAACCCCAGCGGTTGGCGGTGGCATCGGCGTGGGAGCGGATGACGGAGAGGGGGGTGCTGGCGTTGCCCGGCAAGGCGTTGACCGTTGCCGCGAACGCTCGGAATGCCCCGTCGAGGCGCATGCCGACTCCGGCGGGGTCCTTGCTGGTCCACTTCCAGCTGCCCGCGGGGAACACCTGGCAGAACACCTGATAGGTCATGGCACTGCGCCCACTTGGGACGCCTGGGTGGAGGCGGGTGCCTCTTTGGTGCGGAGCAGTAGGCCATGGGCGCCGATCGCCAGCCACTCGTTGCCATCGGCTGGCTTGTAGTAGCTCATCGCTGCACTGCTCAAGTTCACCGAGGCGAAATCAGGGGGCAGGATCAGCGGCTCCCAGAACTGGGCCGGTTCGTTGGCGCTCTCGTAGTAGCTCCAGTCGGTGGTGGCGAGCACCAGCTCGGCGGGCCGTCGGATCTGCACCGTCGTGCTGGTGAGCTCGCGCAGCAGGGTGCGGGAGCCTGAGGGCTGGCCGGAGCGGACGTTCCAGCTCACCGCCCGCAGCCCGTCGCTTGTGGAGGGGGGTGAGGCCGCCAAGATCCAGTGGCCAGACACCTGATCGCGGGCGATCAGCAGCGGCACCGCCTGGCGGTTGGTGAATCGGTGCTGGCTGTAGGCAAAGAGGAAATACTCCTGGCCGGCGGTGAGCGACCAGCCCACCTGCGCCGTCAAGGGCAGTGGCGTGGTGCTCCAGGCCCCGCTGCTGTTGCTGACATCGGCGGACGGATACACCCAGCCCTGCTGGGAGTCGGCCCCAACGAACGGCTCGCTGTTGCCGATCCCGGGCCTGATCTGCAGGGTGGTGCCGGTGAGGAACACCTCGAGGAGCAGCACCGCAGGGACGCCGCCGGGGGTGCGCTGGGCGAGGGTCGCCTCCACGCGCCAGCCACAGGGATCGGCTGCGGTCGCGTTGGGGTTGGGGGTGGTGGTCAGGCGCAGCTGGTGCTGGCTGACCTGGGCGTTGGCGGCACTGATCCAGCTCTGCAGATAGCCGTTCACCTCCACCGCCACCGAAGGCCAGGTGGTGTCGGTGCCGAGGCGGCTGATGTCGATCAGGGTGCGGCTCATCGGTGCTCAGGGGGCCAGCACCACGGCGGAGACGGTGAGGGCGATGGCGGCCTGGGCGGTGCCGGTGTTGCGCACCAAAGCCAGCAGCAGCGGCGCCGCCGCAGCGGTTTCGGTTGAGAAGTAGGTCCCGCCCGGCGGGGCAGTGACCGTGAGGGCGGCGGTGGTGGTGACCAGATCGAGCAGCACGCCGCTCCCGGGGGCCGGGTCCTGGGTGATCGGGCGGCTGCCATCGGCCTCCCGCGCCGCCGCCGAGCTGTAGAAGCTCACCCAGCCCGGCGCATCGGTGCTGACGGCCAGGAAATGGCCCAGCCGCCCCATTCCCGCCAGATCGAGCAGAGCACTGGCGCCTGGCAGCAGGGGCGTGGTGGTGGCGCTCACGCTCAGCCGTTGACCGGGAACCTGGGTGCGCGGCAGCCAGTTGGCCATGGGTTGCCTCCTCGCTGCTTACGGCAACACCGGGATACGGCGGATCGCCCGCACCTGGGTTGCCGTGGCGATGGTCTTGCTCTCAGCGAACTGGGTGCCCAGGTAGGTGGTGCGCTGATAGGCCGTGCCAGCGGCGGCCTGGGTGGAGGTCCAGTGGAAGAAGGGATCGTCGCCGTAGACCTCATCGAAGTGCTTGAGCGTTTCCGCCCCACCGGCACGGAACGCCAGCACGCCAGTGAGGGCCGGATTGCTGTCGCTGTAGTTGCCGCCCTGGGGCACCGCATAGGGGTTGGCGCCATAACCGGCCCCCGAATAGGTGCCAGCAGCAGTCGCCTCCGGCTTGAAAGCCCGATAGAGGATGTCCCATTCCTGGGCTGCAGGCAGGTACCAGTCGTCGTAGCCGCCGATCGAGAGCGAGCGGCAGAACTGCGCCGCCGGATGGCTGGCGTTGTTCATCGCCTCGCTGTTCGCCAAGCCGTCAAACACACTCGTGGTGCCAGCGCTGGTCGTGTTGGCGCTCTTCCAGGCCACGTTCAGCAGCGAGCCCGCCGTCTTGGGCGCCACGATCAGGGCATGGGTCGCCACGCCATTGGCGGTGTGGCTGATCAGGCCGGCGTAATAGCCGCCCTGGAACGAACTACCGATGGCCGGAAGGTCCGCCACCCGGATCGGGCCGAGCACGTAGACGGTTCCCGTCGTCAGATCGAGGTAGAGATCGCCATCCACCGCACCGGGGATCGTTGGCGGTGGGGCGCCGGTGCCGGTGAACCAGCCGGTGCCGCGCGGGCCGATCAAGCCATCGGCGCCGGCCGGCCCCTGGATCCCCTGGGGACCTTGCGGGCCAGCCGGCCCTTGGGAGCCGGCGGCGCCGGTCGGGCCGGCCACACCGGCTGGACCCTGGGGTCCTTGGATCGAACCGCCGTTCACCCAGCTGTTGGTGCTGCTGTCCCAGACCCGTAGGGAGTCATCGGCCTGCACCAGGTAGGCATCGCCTTGGGCGGCGCCTGTGGGCAAGGCGGCGAGGGTGGCCACCTGGCCCTTGAAGTTGATACCGATCCCCGCAGGGCCCTGGATGCCCTGGGACCCAGTCGGCCCGGCCGGTCCTGAGGGTCCAGAAGGACCGACCGGCCCTTGCAAACCCGATGGTCCCTGCGGTCCCTGGGGCCCAGCTGGACCCTGGGGTCCCGGCACGCCAGGCGAGCCCTGGGGACCGGCGGGCCCCTCAGGACCGCGGATCGTACCGGAGGTTTTCCAGGAACCCATGGCAGAAGCAGTGCAGGCCTGGCCTTGCAGCCGGGCAGGTCACTGCCTATTGCCATGCACGGGCCCCCGATGGGGGCTCAGATCACCATCTGCCGCAGGCTCACCGCTGAGGTATTAAGCAGCATGTAGATGTAAACAATCTCGGCATTCCCCTCGCGAAAGGTCACATCAAAGGCCGTATCGCCCACCACCGCCGCGCCCTGGGGGTAAAGCATGGTGGTCCAGCCATCCATGGCGGATTGGGCGAAGTCGTAGCGGAACCAGCGGTTGGTGGCGTCCTTCTGCAGATAGAGAAAGTCACCGTTGTAGGCGAACTTGGTTCCAGCCGAGAATGTCTCCGTTGCCGGGGCGTACGCGAAAGAGTTCTCCCAGCTGTTGGAGGCGAGGTCATAGCGGTCCAGCAGCGCTGAGCCACCACCGCGAAACGAATAGAGATAGCGGCCATTGCGGATCGCGGCCTCATTGCTCCAGTCGCTGGCGCTCACCGAGTGGATCCAGTGGCCCGATAGTCCCGCCCCCGGCGCTGCAGCGCGAGCGGTGGTGGGCGAAAGGGTGGACCAGCTGTTGGCGCTGATGCTGTAGCGGTACAGCGTGATGGCGTTGTTGCCGATGAAGTACAGAAAATCGTCGTTGCCCTCCAGGCTGTACTGGCTGGTGGCATCGGGAGCCGTGCTCCAGGCGCTGCTCAGGGTGAGGGTGGTGGCCGTGTTGCTGGCGACGGTGCGGATCTGGCCGGCGCCGGTGCCGGCGGTGATGCGCAGCTGGCTGTTGGCCCACTGATTCGTGGCCCAGCTCTTGGCGGTGTTGGTCAGGGTGGTGCTGCTGCCGCCAGTGGCGGTGCCAGAGGCAAAGGAGCGGAAGCCGCTGTCGATCCAGGCCGGGGTGGCCATCAGCCGGCCATCGGTGCCGATCGTGGCCGGCAGGCCGCCGTGGGCCAAGGTGATCCAGCTGTTGGTCGCGAAGTCATACCGCCGGAACGAGCCGGCAGCGAGGGTGCCAGCACCCAGCACAAAGAAGGTGGGGGTGAGCAGGCGGTACTGGCTGGTGGCATCAAAGGCCGTCGCTTCTGCCTCCGTGAAGCTGAGCACCGCATTGGCGCCGAGGGTGTTGGCGGCGATGGTCTTGAGCCGGCCGGCGTTGCTGCCGCCCACGATCAAGACGCTGTAGCCCCGCAGGTCACGCTGCAGGTTCTGGTTCGTGGTGAGGCTGGTGGTGGTACCGGCAGTGGCGGTGAGGCTGGAGGCTGCAGCAGTCGCCCCGGTGGAAAAGGAGCCCGCAGTGCCGCAGGCACCAGCACCAAAGGTGCCCGCAAGAGCTGGGGAGGGAATCTGCACCCAGCCGTCCTCCGCTGGGTTGTAGAGGAAGGCGGCGGTATTGGATTGCACCAGCAGTTGCTGCTGCCGGTAGTGGCGGCTGGAGACGATGAAGTGGCCGGTGGCGGTGGCGGCAGGCGCGGGGGTGCAGAACTCCCAGCGTTTGAGATCGAGGATCTTGCGGTTGCCGTTGCTGATGGGCATCTCAACTCACCGTGATGTTGCGCCGGAGGGAATCGGCCGAAAGGTGCATCAAGGCGGGGATCTGATCGTTGGCGCTGTAGCCGCCCACCTGGCTCTGGTTGGTGAGGGTGGAGCAGGTGGTGATGGTGCTGAGGTTCCAGGTGCCGGATTGGCTGGCCGGCACAACCGCAGGCGCCGACTCCAGCGTCACCCGCATGCGACCGGCCACATCAGGCGTCATCAGGCCGATGGTGCGGGTGAGGGCTGCCACAGCCAGCCTCAGCGCCTGCAGCGTGCTCTCCAGGGCGAGGTCCTCAAA
>CANCJV010000077.1 GCA_947378425.1 Synechococcaceae cyanobacterium | reverse complement strand
GCAGCTCTGCCGGTGGGGAGGCCCCATCCGCCGGCGGACATCAGCCTTGACGGCCTCGCTGTAAGGACGCATTGGTCGGTTCCATCAGGCCCCCTGGTGGTTGAAATGGTCGGAATGGAGAGGCGTCATCTTTCCTGGCAGAGGGGGCGATCAGGCCAGATCACGTGCCTATCAGTGGGGAGAAGATGGCCTGGCAGGCATCAGCGACGACCGCCAGCTTCTTTGCTTTGCTCTGGCACTCTGGAATGGCAAGGATCCGATCCTCAAGGAGCGACTCTTTGGCCTCACCAATAGCGAGGGAAACCATGGCGAAGACGTCAAAGAATATTACTACTACCTGGACTCAACGCCAACGCATTCCTACATGCGGTACCTGTACAAATATCCACTGAATGCTTACCCCTACAACGACCTTGTTGCCACCAACAAAGCCAGGTCGCGATACGAGCATGAATATGAACTGATCGATACGGGGATCTTTGACAAGAATGAATATTGTGATGTCGAAGTGGAGTATGCCAAGGCTGGGCCAGAGGATGTACTGATCCAGATCACGGTGCACAATCGCTCCAATCAAACGGCCAAGCTTGCCGTGCTGCCAACCCTCTGGTTTCGCAATACATGGGATCAGGGCAACAGCCTAAAACCCTTGATCAAGGCAGAGCCTTGCCATCATGCAGGCCAAGGGAGACTCCACGCAACGCATCCCGACCTTGGTGATTTCGCGCTGCAATGCAACGGGGCAGATGAACTGGTGTTGACGGAGAACGAAACGAACACTGAGGTCATCTTCCAGCAACCCAACCAATCCCCCTACACCAAATGCGGCATCAACCGCTACGTGGTTCAGGGCGAGACGGCAGCTGTCAATCCTTCGCAGCAAGGCACCAAGGCATCCGCCATTTACAACCTCTCGATTGGTGCCAATGCCTCATGCACCATCAAGCTGCGACTGACCAAGTCAACACCTGAAACACAGAACAACTCTGCCGATCAAGATTTTGATCAGATCTTGGATTGCAGAAAACAGGACTGCGATGACTACTACGCCAGGGTGATGCCAGCTGGATTCAGCGCTGAGCAAAAGCTGGTGTTCAGGCAGGCGATGGCAGGGATGCTGTGGTCCAAACAGTTCTACAACTACGACATCACACCCTGGCTCCAGAAACGGGGCATTGATCCACTGGGTTTCAACGACGGACAGGGTTTCAGGAATCAGCAGTGGCATCACATGAACAACAGTGATGTCATCTCCATGCCAGACAAATGGGAATATCCTTGGTACGCGGCCTGGGATCTCGCCTTTCACACAAGCACTTTAGTCTTTGTCGATCCAAGCTTCGCCAAGCAACAGCTCAGCTTGATGCTGAGCAGCCAATACCTACACCCCAACGGGCAAATTCCTGCCTACGAGTGGAACTTCGGTGATGTCAATCCACCAGTGCATGCCTGGGCGACCTTCAATGTCTACCTATCCGAAGCGGCACTCCATGGCCAAGCTGATCATCAGTGGCTGAAAGAAAGCTTTCACAAGCTTCTCATCAACTTCACCTGGTGGTTAAATCGAAAAGATGCCAATGGCAATAACGTGTTTCAAGGTGGCTTCCTTGGCCTCGATAATATCGGCATTTTTGACCGCACTGAATCACCAGAGATGGGCGGCAGCCTGGAGCAAGCTGATGGCACAGCGTGGATGGCTTTTTTTGCCCAAACCATGTTGCAAATCTCTGTGGAGCTGGCCCGAAAAGATGAAACGTATCGAGAATACCCAGCCAAATTCATAAGGCAATATCTCTCAATCGCCCATGCAATGGTCAATCGCAATGCGAGCGAAAGTATGTGGGATGATCAGGATGGATTTTTATATGATGTACTCCGTAAAAGCGACGGCAGCTCAACGCGCTTAAAGGTCCGATCGATGGTGGGCCTGATTCCATTGTGTGCTGTACAAGTCTTCGAGCAGGATGTCATGGAGCAGTTCCCTGAACTGCCTAGCCTGCTGCATCGGCTCCAGGATAAATATCCAGGTCAGCACAGCTCTTTCCACGACATCAGTCTCAAGGGTCATGCCAACCGACACATGATGTCAGCCCTTAATGAGACCAATCTTCGCCGCGTGCTGAAGATCATGCTTGATCCTGATGAGTTTCTCAGTGACCATGGCATTCGCTCGATCTCAAAACGGCACGAAAGTGATCCCTATCGCTTTGTCCATAACCAACAAGAGTTCGTTGTCCAATACCTGCCCGCTGAGTCCGATTCAGGTCTTTTTGGCGGCAACAGCAACTGGCGCGGTCCGATCTGGATGCCAGTTAACTACATGATTATTCGCTCCTTGAGTGTCTACTTCTGTTACTACGGCAAAGACTTCAAGGTTGAATTCCCAACCGGCAGCGGCCAATTGGCAAACCTCTATGAGATCGCCGAGCAACTCGCGCACAGGCTCGTCTCCATTTTTACACGCAATGCTGAAGGTCAAAGGCCAGTTTTTGGCAGCCAGCAGACCTTCCAGAGCGATCCCCACTGGAAGGATTATCTGCTGTTTCATGAGTACTTCCATGGTGACAATGGGGCCGGCATTGGCGCCAGCCACCAGACCGGCTGGAGTGGTCTGGTCCTTAATTTGACCCACTATTTCGCCGTTAATACCCAGGAAAGCCTGTTGGCCCGTGGCCTTACGGGACCAGCGCCTAATGTGCACCAGGGCGTCCGCTGAGTCAGAGGTGCTCAGCCCCATGAGCCCTCCCCCTACCAGAGCCCTGGCGGTGCCCTTCCTCGGGGTTCTGGCCGGCCTGCAATTAATCGACCCGAGCGTGGCCAACACAGCCCTGGTGAAGGCCGGCCAAGCCCTTGAGATGCAGGGCGCCACGTTTGCCCTGGCTGCCAGCATCTCCACCCTGGCTCAGGCGGCCACCGTGCTGCTGATGGGCTTCCTCGGGGATCGCCTGGAGCGCCGGCAGGTGTTGATGGCCGCCTTGCTGATGCTCATTGCCGGCGATGGGATCGCCATGGCGGCGCCCCATGCGGGCCTGTTTCTGTTGGGTCGTGCCCTGGCGGGCATCGCCGTTGGTGCTGTGCTCGTGCTGTCGTTTGCAGCCGTGGGCGCCGTGAGCCGTCCCGACCAGCTGGGCAAGGCGTTGGGCGTGTGGCACCTCTGCACCATCACTGGCTTTATCGCCGCCTCACTCCTGGGTGGCCTGTTGGCCAACAGCAGCTGGCGTCTGGCCCTCGGCCTGGTGCCCCTACTGGCGCTGCTGTGTCTGCCTTGGCTGCCGCTGCTGTTACCGCCGATGCCCGCCAACGCCAAGCTCAGGCCCGACTGGCCGGGGCTGATCAGCATCGCTGGAGCGATGGTGCTCTTTTTGAGTGGTGTGAGTCACGCCATCAAGGGGTTTACCTCGCCCCAGTTCCTGGTGCCCACCCTCTCTGGGATGGTGCTGTTCGGCGTGCATCTGCTGATCGAGCGCAGCCGTCAGGAGCCGATCTTCCCGGTTGCGCTGTACCGCCGTGGTTGCTTCACTGCGGCGATCGTGAGCGCGATCGCCGGCAACTTCGCCTGGGCTGTGGTGCAACTGCAAACGAGCAATTTCTGGCAGCTGGTGCAGCACTTCAGCACCGCTCAGGTGGCCCTGGCCCAGCTCCCCCTGCTCGTTTGTTGTGCCGTTGGCGCTGTGCCGGCCGGCCGGCTGATGCGGGCCGGTCACCGCACCACCCAGTTGATGGCTGCTGGCATCGTGTTGCTCGTGCTTGGGCTGCTGTGGTTTGCCGCGATCCGCGCCGACAGCTCCTACAGCTCCCTGGTGATGCCGATGGTGCTGGTGGGCGGTGGTCTGGCCTTCATGGCCGTGCCCCAGGCGGCGTTGTTCATCCAGGAGGCTCCGCCGGGCTCCCTAGGCCCCGTCACGGCCTTTCGAACCACCAGCGGACAATTTGGCTTCGCCTTGGGTTTCGCCGCCAGCGGCGCGATGGTGAATGGCTTTGGTGCCGCCAATCTGCATGAACAGGTGCTGAAGCTGGGCTCCACCACCGTTTGGAGTTCCGAACTCGAAGCCAAGGTGCGGGCGGCCCTGGGCAGCGGCAGGCTGATCCACGCCAAAGGCTTGCCGGCGCAGGCGATCCAGCTGATGTCCGACACCTACGCCAGTGGCCTGGCGGGCACCATGCTTGTCACAGCTGTGCTGGTGGGATTGCTCGGCGCGATCACCCTCCTGTTGCTGGTGATCGGCCACCAGCAACAGCGCGTTGAGCCGGGGGCTCGGGCCTAGAGCGTCTTTGCCCCGGGTTCATGGCCTTGGGTTGATGGCTCCCACAAAGGAGGCATGGTCTGCCTCGGCCAGATCCGCATGCTGCATCGCCTGCTCCAGAACGCCCTCGGCAAAGCGCTTTGGGGCATCGATGTGGACGGCGATGGCACGGCGGTTGCCGCCTCTGGCATGGGCCTTGGCCAGCGTCCAGCCGCAGAGATTGCCGTAATCCTTGAGGCCATCGCCATCCAACTGGGCCACATCCACCGATCCCTTCCAATCGCGGAAATGGCGAACATAGATGTGATCACCTGCAGGGTTGGTGCACCAACCCAGAAAGGGATCACTGGCGGTTTGCAGCAACCGCTGCCCTTCCACCACCCGCTGACCTTGATGCTCCGGTGCAGGCAAATTCACGTAGGGAGCCAGCACGGAGGGTTCGGCTTGCTTGCCCTGCAGCACTAGGACGTCCTCAGGGTGCTGGCCCACGAACAGGTTGATGCCGCAGCGGGTGCCGATGGAACCCACGCCCACCGCCTTAAGGGCGGAATCTTTGTGCTGGTAGTGGCCCATCAAGTGCTGCATGGTCGAGGCCATCGAGCCCATGTAGCTGCGCAGGCCGTTCTGCGACCAGTCATGCCAGTCCATGCCCGCCAGCCATTCTGGATCAAGGGCGTCAAAGCGCCAGATCAGCGGCGGCTGATGGCGGAAGCGCAGCGCACCGCTGCCATCGGCCTCGCACAATTTGCGCACCGCCTGGCGACTATCCCGTTGCAGGGCGGCCTCCGTCACCTTTTTCAGGTGACCGCGAAAGTTGGCACTTGCGTGTTCGTCGATCAGGCGCTCCAGCGGCAGCTGGGCAACCCACATCGGGATCTGGGGCATGGCAGCAAACTCCGCCATGGCCTCGCCATAGGCGCGCACCGTGCGGCGGCAGACCCGGCTCTGCTGCTTCTCGCTCAGCCCCAGGCTGCGGGCTGCCAACACGAAACTGGCAGCCAGCCGCTGCACATCCCACTCGAAGGGCCCGGGGTGGGTTTCATCGAAGTCGTTGATGCCGAACAGCAGTTGCCGTTCGGGGGAGCCGTAGAAGCCGAAGTTGAGCAGATGGGCATCACCACAGAGCTGCACCATCAGGCCTGAGTGGGGCTGGCGGCCGAGATCGGCCGCCATCACGATGGCGCCGCCGCGGAAGAACGCGAAGGGGCTCTCCGCCATGCGGCGCCTTCGTTCGGGGAGCAGCCAGGGCAGGCGGGTGGCCTCCTGTTGCCGGAGAAGCTCCAGCGGATCCAAGCGAACACTGGAGTTCATCGTTGGCCTCTCCCCGCCAGGGCTTGGGATCAGCATCGCAGATGCACAAGGTGAGGCAATGGACGAGCTTCGAGCCTCTCGGCCCGCACCCTGCCAACCCGACCAGGCCAGCGCCCCCCTGGGCTGGTATTCCTCAGGCAACTACTGCGTCAAGAGCCGCTGAGTCATGGGTTTCCGCTTTCGCCGTTCTGCCCGTCTGGGCCCGCTGCGCTTCAACTTTGGCAAGGCCGGGTTGAGTTCCATTTCCGTGGGGGGTCGCGGGGCGTCGTTCAACATCCCGGTGGCCCGCAGTGGCGGCCCACGCACCACGGTGGGCCTGCCGGGCACCGGACTGAGTTGGAGCATGGAGAACACGCCCGATCGGCCTGTGGCGATTCCGGCGGGTGCGGCCCAGGGGCTGCCCAACAGCCGCCGTCTCCGGTCCGGTCAGCTCGAAAACCTCAAGGCTGAACTGCTGGCGGTGCTGCACCAGCAACTCTTTGCTCCCGGTTCCACCGGCCAGCAGCTCTGGGAGCTGGGCTTGGTGAGCCGCCTGCTCGCTGATGGTTCCCTTGGTGCACGTCCGACAGGGCTGCTGGCGGTTATCGAAACGCCGGAGGCGATGCAGGGTTATCTGCTGCGAGCCCAGGGCCAGGATGACGCCAAGCGCCGCGCCCAGCGCTGCATCGAGGCGGTAACGGAGGCCGTCCGGCTGGCGAGACAGAGGGGCTGGCTGAGCTGAACGCAGGAATGCCCTGCCCTGCCGGCAGTGACGGTTCAGACGAGGGCTTGAACCATGGCTACCGCCACAAAGGAAGGCGCCCCCGGTAGGGGCGCCTTAGCACCGGTCGCGGATGCACAACCTGGCATTTCGGATGCCATCCGGTCTGGTGTCGTTTTGTTCCACGGTTGACCTGTCTTGGGCCTGGCAGGCAAAGAGTCAGTCACGGCTCAGGGAAGAGATGCTCAGGGCTTGACCTTCCCAGAAGTGACTGTTGGCCGGGTTATGCAGCCCAGCTTTCACACTTCAAAACCTTAGAAATAGCATATAGCTCATGCGTCCACTTGGGGTGGCAACCGTTTGGTGCCACGTTGGGCCTGTTTCCAACCAGTTCACCTTCACAGAGACTCCCGGGGGACTGACCCGGATTGTTTTGAGGAGAGAACCTTGGGGGTCTTTCCCCTCAATCACAAGCTAATGCTTTCTGGCCGTTCGAGAGGATCGGGCGTGTTCCTCTTTCCGTATGGAGATGGGCGGTTTCAGGCTCCCTCCATGCCGCTGGGGGCGCATCGACCGATTACAGAGCCAATCTCGTTGACGCCTCCTTCGTGAAGCCCCGTAACCCCGGAGGCTTAGAGCAGCATCGAATCTGCATCAATCATCACCGCCGGCCTGCTTTCGTCCGAAGGTGAGTGTGCCCGATTCGGAGGCTTCATCGATGGAAGACATCCCCCCTGAGCAGCTGCCAGGAGTGCGCTGACGATCCGGCCCCTGCTCCAACAGTCTTGACGGATCTCTGGCTTCCCTGGCGTGTGACGCTGTCG
>CANCJV010000076.1 GCA_947378425.1 Synechococcaceae cyanobacterium | reverse complement strand
AGACATTGCCCTCAGCGCAAATGCCAGAATCGCAGTGGCAGTCAAAGCATCTTATGACTCCCAGATATATAGCCGAACTTCTATTCGTCTTCTCCAATTCCCTCTGCTCTCATGAGGACAACCACTTCTTCGAGCAAGCGAGCATGCTTTTGCGGGCGAGTGACGACTCGTGCAACCAGGGACTTGATTTGTGGCTTTACCGCAGCAAATCCGATCATCTTCTCAGTAGAAGACAGTAAGGCCTCCCATATTCCGTCAGGAAAAGTGGACAAGAAGCGATTGGTAGCAGAAAAACCTGGCGCACCACCGTCAGGCCATGGATCAACATGATCAGACAATCGAAGTCCTTCAGGAGCAACGCGATCCCTTGTGATCCAATACATATCAAACCAAAGAATAAACCACTCCGAAAAGTCTGTAGACGCAACCTCGAAGACGTCAAGCCCCTTAATTGATCCAAGTCGATGACCAACAAAACCGGACCCGCTTGTTGCAATTAACCTCGAAATATATGCAATCTCACCTATTGGTCCGTTCGCTCGAATCGGGTCCGCCGGGGAGAGTCCATAAAGTTTACTGACATTTCCGTCACGCGTATTAACCTTGAGATGCTTTACGAGGTCACGATAGCAAGTGTTCTGGGCGCTTTCGTCAACAAGAACCATGTACACTTTTTCCAGGCTACGACTTAGCGATCTTGCCTTGGCGACTTTTGAGCCTATGTATAGAGCTGCGAGTGCGACCCCGAAAACCAGCACAATAAAAAGAAGCATCTTTCGTCACGATTCCGAATTACGTGAATCTTAATCGATGCAGTGGGCATCGTGCTCAAATTCGCGCCCAGGAAGAGGCTTGCGAACCTGGCTCCGTTGCCATGTCTGGGGAAATGCCTACTTTGGCGCAAAAATGCCGTAACGGTGACTATAGACGAACTAGGCGTGTTGCCTTGGACAAGGCGTCGAGGATATTGTGCAATCCTTTACAGCTTGCCATCAATGAGCAGGATTAAACCATGTACACATGCCCTGTGCGTTATCAATCCGCATTAATGCGAGGACGCATGCGTCACTGAGCGGCAAAAGATCTCAACTGCCCTCCTGAGTGATGGATCTGTTCTGGCGACAGCTTGCCTCCCTGCTCGGCCCGCCCGGGCTGTCTTCCCCGCTGGTGAGCACCATCGCCAGCCCCCAGGTGGGGGATCGCCGCATCCTGCTGCGAGCACCCCAGTCGCTCACCATCGCCCGACTGGATGCGGTGCTCAGTGGCGGCAGTAACCCCAGCCTCAGCCTGCAGCTGCGCCATGGTCCCGATGTCTCCGCCAGCGGTACAGCGGTGCTGAGCACGCCGATCGCCATCGGCAGCAGCAACGGCGGCACCACCACCGGCTCTGTCGTCTCCAGCCCTCAGAACCCGGCCGTGCCGGTGGATCACTGGCTCTGGCTGGAGGTCACCGCTGTGTCCGGATCCCCGGCGGGGCTGACGGTGGCGGTGCGCTTCAGCTGAGCTGGCGCCGCAGCAGCTGCTGCCCTTCGCGGGGTTCACCAACTGCGCCGTGGTGGCCTGGATCGATGCCTGGCAACAGCAGGTGATGACACGGGGGCATGGCCCCCTTTACCGCTGCTATGGGTTCCTGGAACTCGACCGGCTCGATTCGCGGCCCGGAAGGCCCCCCTGGGGCACAGGGTTCACCTGGTGGGCAGGGCCCCCAGGGACCGGCTGGTCCTGCTGGAGCCCAGGGTCCTGCGGGTGTGCAGGGGCCGGTCGGCCCAGCCGGCTCCAGCGGGCCCGCCGGCCCGGCCGGCCCCCAGGGCATCCAGGGTCCGGCGGGGATCGGCATCAACTTCAAGGGTCAGGTCGCCACCCTTGCTGCCCTGCCCTCAGGTGCTGTCCAGGGCGATGCCTACCTGGTTCAGGCCGATGACTCGCTGCGGGTCTGGGACTCCTCCACCAACAGCTGGGTGAACGGTGGCTCGATCCAGGGGCCCCAGGGCCCATCTGGTGTCGCCGGCCCTGCTGGCGCCGCTGGTCCTCAAGGTCCAGCCGGACCCCAGGGGCCGCAAGGGATCCAGGGTGCGGCGGGTGCGGCCGGTCAGCAGGGCCTGCGCGGGACGGGCTGGTTCACCGGCACCGGGGCACCACCGCGAACCATTCCTGGATCGATGGATGGCGATCTCTACCTCGACCTGGCCAGCGGCACCGTCTATCAGCTCGGTCCGATCCGGGTTGCCGATCTCCCCGCGATCGGCAGCGTCTTTGAGGGCGGCTACTACGCCGGCCTGATCAGTCACACCGCCAATGGCGTACCCAGCCATGCGCTGATCGTCTCGCCCCGCACCAGTGGCATGGCGCTGAATCTCGCCTGGAAGACGGCCAACACGACCAGCAGCGGCACCACCAGCGTCTTTGACGGGTTGGCGAACAGCGAGGCGATGAACAACAGCAGCCATCCGGCGGCACGCTTCTGCCGCACCCTGATCATCAACGGCTACGACGACTGGTATCTGCCGGCATCCCAGGAATGGGACATCCTCTGGCGGTCTTTCAAGCCGGAGGCGACAGCGAGCGGCAGCTATTTGGGAACGGCCTATGGCGCCAACCCCTATGCGGTGCCGGCCGGCGCCAACTACAGCGACAGCAATCCGGCTCTGACCTCCGTGCTCGCCTTCCGGGCCAACGGAGCCGAGACGCTGCGCTACTTCGATGAAAACTACGGCGACGATCCCTTCTCCCACTGGACCTCGAGCCAGGCCGCCAGCGGCACCGCCTACATGCGCATGACCTACCTGGGGGATCAGTACCCCGAGGCCAAGACGACAGCCAGTGGCACGGCGGTACGCGCCATCCGTCGCGTGCAGGTGCTGCCGTAAGCGGCATCGAGAGAAATCATGGCCAACTGGCTGCCCCGCACTTCTTTGCCGCCCCGGCCGCTGAGCGTCAGCCGCAGCACGGCTCCCCTGCTGCCCGGGGCGTCGGCCGCGCTCGACTTCCCTGGCCTGGGCCAGCTGGGGCACTTCGTCGCGATCAGCACCGATGCCCCAGCCTGGGTGAGCTTCTACTGCTCCGCAGCCGCTCGCCAGGGCGATGCCGGCCGGCGCTACAGCCAGGACCCGGCCCCCGGCAGCGGCGTGCTGCTCGATCTGGCCACCAGCACCGGCGCCCTGACGATCACCGCGCCACCGGGCGGCACCTACTTCTCCAGCGACGCCTCGGCGGGTCCGTTGCTGCGGGCGCTGGTGCGCAATACCGGCACTGCGCAGGCGGCGATTGCCCTCACAGTCAGCGTCGTCGTGCTGGCGCCATGAGCCACTGCCCATGAGCCGCACCCTGATCGACATCAGCCGCCAGGGCACCGCCGTCACCTGGCCCTCGGTGGCGGTGGAGGTGCAGGGCTACCTGGCCAACTGGATCACTGCCGCCAATGCCCAGGTCAGTCAGCACCAGCTGCGAATCGCCACCACCCCCAACCCCAACGCGACCGCAGCCGATCCCTGTGGCTGGCGCGTGGAGGGGACCCTCGCCCAACGCACTCCCGGCGGTGTTCCGGCGGTGCTGCTCCTCGAGGTGTTCCTCACCGGCACGGCCTTTCAGATCAGGCCAGGCATCGGCAACAGCGAGCCGTTTGTCGGCGCCGACTCCCAGCAGGGCTGGGTTTTCCCCTCTGCCGATGTCGGCACCAGCAGCGGGGCCTGGAGCACCACGCCATTGCCCTTCACGGCTCAGGTGGGTTGGTCCCTTGCATCAGGCGCTGAATACTTCGTCTTTGCCTACAGCCAGCACCGCTTCACCAACCGCCAGGCGGTGCCGCTGCTGATCGCCCGCGATCAGGTCTCCGGCCACTGGATCCTGGCGGCCTCGCCCGCCTCTACCAGCGACGGGCTGCGGGCGGTGAGCTGGAACCGCCGCTCCGGCCAGCCCGCAGGCTCCCGCACCCTCCTGCGCGAGCTCACCAGCACCACGGTGCAGATCCGCCGGCCGGCCGAGTTGGTGCTCGCCACCACCGACTGGAGCTACTACGAGAGCGCCAATGAACCCGCCCAGTTCTGGGAGCCGCTGATCCTGCCGCCAGATTTCGCCTCGGTGAATCTGAGCAGCGCGGCGATGAGCTACTACAAGCCCGCTGATGGCAACGAGTGGCTGGCGATCGGCGCCCATGGCCTGCTGCTCCGCACCAAAGAGCCAGCAGCCTCCACCCAGGCGGCACAAGGAGGCCCGCTGTCATGACCTATCAGGTGTTCTGCCAGGTGTTCCCCGCCGGCAGCTGGAAGTGGACCAGCAAGGACCCCGCCGGCGTGGGCATGCGGCTCGACGGGGCCTTCCGGGCGTTCGCGGCAACCGTCAACGCCCTGCCCGGCAATGCCGATACCCCCCTTTCCGTCATCCGCTCCCACGCCGATGCCACCGCCAACCGCTGGGGCTACACCTGGCAGCTCGGCCACCCGATCGAGCCCGCCCACCTCTGGTTTCTGGTGGAGAGCCCCACCACCAGCGGCGCCATCCCCCAGGGGGACACACAGACCTACAGCTCTGGACAGTTCGGCACTGCCAAAGCAAGCACCTTCTCCACCAACACCAACAACGGCGGCTACGGCGCCTACAGCAACTCCGTGGCCAACAGCGCTGGGCTTGCCTACATCGACAGCACGATTACAGGCGCCACCTCGATCGGCGCGATCCTGCTGATCGCCCAGGACACCACCCCCGGCCGCGAGTTTTTCTGCTGGGCCCTCAAGACCACCGGCGGCAACGACGAGCTCCACCGCGACTGCTGCCATGCCCTCTACAAGAGCCCTGGCACTACGGGCTGGAACTCGATCGCGATCTTCCCCCGCACCAGCCGACAGCCCTACGAGACGGTGGCGCTGCATGGCTACAGCGGCAATCGCTTTGGCAGCCTTCCTTCCGCCCTCAGCACCAGCCTCCACAGCAATGGCCACCAGCTGCGCAGTGGCATCGCCATCGGCCATTACGACCTGGTGCTCGATCCTCAGGGACTGCTCGACAGCCCGCCGCCCCTGATCCAGCTGCCGGCGCCGCTGTTCATCGGCTCCACCACCATCCGCGGCGCCAGCACCCATTTCGGCAAGGTCACCCGCCCTGATGGGGTGATGCTGCAGCTGGGCCAGCGCTCCCTCGCCCACGACATCTGGCTCTGGCTGCCCAGCGGCACCAGCCACAGCCAGGCCAGCCCCTGGATGTCGGTTTTTGCCCTCAGCTACTGGCGGGAGTGCAATGAGCTCCACTTCATCAGCGGCCTGCCCCCTGGGGGCCTGCCGCCTGTGGGTCTGCAGCTGGTGACGGGCACGGCTGATTTCATCCGCAACTTCCCGCCGATGAGTGCGGCCGGCACCCGCCAGCACCCGCACCAGGGGCCCCTGCTCTCCAGCTCTGGTGGTGGGGGAGACGGGGGGGGAGATGGGAGCGGTGCCCAGGCCAGGCCGACCGCAGGGCTGCTCTGGCCTCGGGGGGTCTGAGGCGAGCGTTGTCCGCCCCTGGGAATGCTGGTTGCAGTTGCAATCAACCCAGATGGCCCTGCAGACCAAGACTGTTGTGGCAGAGACCTTTGTGCTCTTGCGCCAATGCCTGGCGCAGATCGAAACTGAGATGACCGCCAGGGCGCTGCGTTTGCCTACCTTCCCTGAGGAGGCCAATGATGTGAAGGAAGTACTGGAGGAACTGCTCCTAGTGCTGCAACGAACCAGTCATTACCCAGGCAGTTGATTTGAGATTGTTTGAAGCAGGAATGACCGGCTGATCAAACTTCAAACAACAATTCAACCAACTTGAACTATCTCAAGGTGCAGGCTCTCAGTGCCGCAACGACTTACAGGCGATCCCATCACCGTTTTTATCTAAGTAGGTGTGCCCCTCCCTCAGCAGCTCCTGGGCCCTGGCGTAGCTGCCGATCTCCTTGCACTTGTACCGGTGACCGACCACGCCTGCGGAGCCAGTGCTCGCCCCCCCGGCCGGCGTGGCTAGGGGAGTGGTGGCAGTGCCAGTAGTTCCATGCCGCCAATCCCAGGGCTTCTGGATACCTCCGGGAACCGACCAGAGCCCACGACGCTGCCGCTGAGCCTCTGTCTCGGCGCCTAGATAGGCGCGGCTGTCGCAGGCAGCCAGATATTTCCGGTACGCGAAGGCCTGGCCGCTGCTCACCATGGCCAGGTTGACCGAACGCCCATCACGGAACACCTCGGCAACGGTGCGCCCATAGCGGTCCCTGGTCTGGATCCGCAGGCTGACAGTGGATCCAAGGGGGAGCAGCTGCTGCAAGAGCTGGCGGGAGGCGGCCCCATAGGGGCGCTGGGCAGTTTCCGGTGCGTCGATGCAGGCCAGCCGGATCGTCAGGCGCTGGCTGCCCTCCATCACACGGATGGTGTCGCCATCCCCGACCGAAAGGACTGTGGCGGCGCTGGCAGGACCGGCCAACAGGAGCAGGGCCAAGAGGGGAACGGGGTGGATCATTCCGGTTTCACGGCACCGGCGGAAGTGCACTGGGCGGCTTTCTGAATCTTGGCCTCTGCCTGGGCGCGGCACAGGTAGTGCATGCCGTTGGACTGCTCGACCTTCTGCCAGTAGAACCCGCCTCTTGGCTTACCTTCTGCGAGAACCTTGGCAAGGACTGGGCTTGCGATAGACAGGCCGATCAGCAATGGCAGAAGGAGAATGGAGAGTGATTTTATCTGGGAGGAGACCATAGCCAAACAATAGCTAACCGTCAAAACTATGCATAAACAGCATAAATAATTGATTGGCCCTGTCAGGGCGGGAGGTTGTGGATGCAGGGGGCCGCAGCACCCACTGCCTTCAATAGGTCAGCCCTTCCGCTACCAGATGATCCACCAAGGGTGGGGTACTACCCCCCACCCGCCAGGCCCCTACTTGGCCCGCACCAACCTCCCGCGCACCGGCTCCCGCTCGGCGCGCCTGGCCGGCAGGGGCGACCCCCGCAGGATGGCTTCGATGCGCTCCACCAAGTATTTGGGCACCATCCCGCCCGCTACACGCTCGCGGGGAAGCAGGAAGCCCCCAGCCAGCCGATTCCACTGGGCAGATTCCTGATGCAACAGCCGCCCGCCCTTGCCGCTTTTCTCAAAGCGCACCAGGGAGCCCTGATCGGGGCAGGCATGGAGGGTGACGCGCCAGCGAATCCCGGACTGGAGCACATCGTGGAGAACCTGGACCTGGGCCATGGCCATAGCGGCGAAGGACCCGACCCAAAGGCGGCGCCGCGCAAGGGCTGGCCAGGATCCGATGCAGCGGCATCTCAAGGGGAACAAGGCCCTGTGGTGGCCAGCTCGTGGAACCCTTGCGCGAGCGCCGCAGCATGGGAAGGGCCACC
>CANCJV010000075.1 GCA_947378425.1 Synechococcaceae cyanobacterium | reverse complement strand
AGGCAGAGCTGGGAGGCTCCGGCGGCCAGGGCCTGCTCGCGATCGGTTTCGGAGATGTCCCAGAAGACGTAGGCCCACTGGGGATCGCGGGGCAGGAAGACGACGCGGGTTTCGGCGGCGGGACGGCTGGCGGGCGGCAGCTCGGCCTCTGGAACCATGCCGGCCTCCATCGCTTCGGCGGCTTCGGCCACTGCGACGATCCGGTCAGCCGCGCTCCTGCTGATCGCCTCGGCCAGCCCTTCACGGTCCTGGGCGCTGTAGCGACTGACTCCGAGGCTGCGGGCCACATCGCGCAGCTGCCGCATGCTCAGGGAAGCCAGACGGGAGATGATGTTCTTATCCGTCATTGGACGTCCCGGGGCATTTGATGCGGAAAGTTTCCGGGATTAATGCCGCCTGGGATCACCCCTGTCAGCAGATGGCGACACGCCTGCGCGCGCCCTTCGCCCGGAAACCAGCGGCATCGAAGGGACGCAGCCGGCACCGGCGCCAGCCAGAGCACTGCCACCATCCCCTGCCCGCCGCCGCGCCAGGCGGCAGCCAGGCCCATCACCACAGCCAGCTCCATCAGCGCACCCACGACAGCCGGGGACCGGCAGCCACTCCAAGCGCTAGAACGGATGTACTGATCGTGCCGGGATGCCGTGCTTCTGTCTCTGCTGCCTCCAGGGCTGCCCGTACCGCTGCAGGCCGAGAATCCGCCGTACTGCTGCGCCCTGGTGGGGGAGTCCGTTGCCGCCGGCTTTCCCAGTCCGGCTGATGATTATGTCGAAGCGCGCATTGATCTCAATCTCGAACTGATCCCCTCGCCCCTGTCGACGTTTTTCATGCGGGTCCAGGGTGATGCGATGCGCGGCGATGGCATCGTCGATGGCGATCTGCTCGTGATCGACCGCAGCCTGAATCCCCGGGTCGGCATGGTGGTGGTGGCGGTCCATGACGGCAGCTTCATCCTGCGGCGCCTCGGCAGCCGCGAGGGCCGCCTGTGGTTGCTGGCCAGTGACGCCCTCACCCCGCCGTTGCCGCTGGCGAACGATGACGACCAGGCTGGCCAGGTCTGGGGCGTGGCGATTCATGCCATCCATCACCTGGCCGCTGCCCCCTCCCGTCGCACCTGAGGGATCTCCACCCTGGAACGCATCACCCTTCGGTGATCCCCGTGGTCTCAGGGCGATGTGGAACTCCTGACCGCAGGCGGCGGCGAGGGCCGGGTCGCCCTGGCCAGAGGAAGATCAGTTGCTGCTCTCGATCTCCGGCACCGGCTGCAACAAGCCACGGCGCCGCAGTTCCTGGCGGAATTGGGCGGCCAGAGACAGTTCGCGACGCCCATCCCATCGCCAGACCCGACGCAGATGGCCGAGGATCATCAACACCCGCAGGGCGATGGTGACACAGACAAACACCTGAAGGCAGATCTTCAGCACGGGGACACGCCGATGGAGAGCGGTCGGAGGAAGATGGAAATCAGCCTAGAAGCTGGCGAGCCCAGCCAGCCCTGGGCACCTGTGCCCCCTTGGGATCTCCTGCGCGTGCATCGATGGCCGAACCGTTACCCGCCTTGAGTACCAGCGATCTGGAAACCCTCCATGCAGCCCTGGATCCGCTGCTCGATGGCTTCGGGGAGGGGGACTCCTGCCTGGACGATGCCAGCGCCTTTCTGGCCAGGCTTGGCATCGCCAGCGAATCCGGGCCGGATGGGCTGGCGCCGCCGCTGATGCAATGGCTGGAGAGCTGGCGGCGGGCCGGTGGCAATCGCCAGACCCTGCGGCTGATGGTCACGACCCTGCTGGCGGAACGGGGAGGCGCCGCCACAGCCGCCGGGGACGGCAGCCGGCGCTGAGGCAACGACGGGCCGGCGATCCCAGCTCAGGACCACACCCCATGGCTGCAGCAATCGCCGTGTCGCCCGAGCCGGAAACTGGCAACGTGCCAAGGGTGATGGTGGCTGATCCTGCTGTTGACCGTCAGGACGGCCAAGGGCTGCTCAGAGCGGCATCCCCAACAGTTTGAAGCCACAGTTCCAGACTGGATGGATCAGAGGGAAAAACCCTCAGGCAGGAGTCCAAGGAATCCCCGTCGAATGGGGTACCAAGAACGGAGGGGGCGGGATTCGAACCCGCGGAAGGTTTCCCTTCGCCGGTTTTCAAGACCGGAGCCATCAACCACTCGACCACCCCTCCAGGGCGAATTCCGCTGCCGTGGCTGCAGAATCCGCGGCTATCCTCCCACGGGGCCCAGGCCAGGAGGCAGGGCTGCTGGCCACGCCTGCCAGGGCAGCCAGAGGGCTGCGCTATGGCACGGGGATGGCGGATCTGAGTGGACGACTGGGCACATGCAGGGCGAGCAGCCAGGCCAATGAGCGGCCATCGCAAACAATGGCGAAGGACCATGCCAACGATCGGATCCAGCCTCCATCGGATGATGAGGGTGATGGAATCCGATGGTTAACCGGACAGGAGAGCTGTTCAATGTGCTGATCAGCAAGCAATATGCTCGCCTGGCACGGATCTCTCGGTCTTTGCACAGCTTGAATCCAGCGGCTGCCCACCCCCACCCAGATCGTTCAGCCCGCGCAACCTGGACCATCGCCGCTGTCGTTTCCGCGAAGATTTCCGGACTTTGAGGGAGCCAAGATCACTCCCAGCCACGATCTGCCGCCAGGAATCGCCGACTACAGACGGATCAGCGACAGCTGTCGCCACGCTGCTGAGTACAGCCCGGCCAATAGATCCACCGACTGAAGAATCATCCTCAATGCTGAATTCTTTCAGCCATAAAACAATTCTTATCGCCACGAGCTAGATGGTCAGAAACCGGTGGTGGCAGGCCAGAAGTTCAGATCAAGAATTCATTTCAATGATCTCTGGGCGTGCTGGGATGAGGAAGAGTTGCCCTGATTTGTTGTCGATACCGATCTCAGAAAAGCCAACGTCATGGCATGGAAATGGCTGGCTGGCCTGAAAGCCATGGCCCTCGCTGGCCATGAAGCTGAGAGGAGAATCGCGGCCAGCCTTGGTTTGGCCCGGCAGCGTCGTGTCATGGCGAGCGATCAAGCCATTGATCGCACCGCCCCGGGCCACAACCGAATAGATGGCCTGATCAAGGACTGAAGCATTGACCCGACAGGCCCGAGATAGGCCTGAGACGCTCTGAAGATGCCAGACGCAAGCGCTGATCCAGACTTCTGCCCAGCAACGTCAATCGCAACATGAGCCTGAAATGAAAAGCTTGCCTCCAGTTCAGTTCAAGCGCCGCCTGGCCATGAAACAGGAAATGGGTGCTTCATTCAAGCCTGAAGGCCGGTGATCGGCACCCGTGCGTCAACATCCTGAGATGTGCTTACCGTTGCTGGCTACCTGACTGAAATTCCTGATGGGTATCGCTGCCATTCTGATGGCCATTGAGGTGCTTCTCACAGGCCTGAACATGGGAAGCCGGAAAGGCGACAACGGCCATGGATGCTGCCAGCAGCGCGGCCTTGGCCATGCCGATCCGGAGGTTCGCTGGCTTGCAGCTGGTTGATGGGGACATGGTGCCTGGAGGTGGTGGCTGAGGGTGGGATCGAGAGCTTGAACCCCCATACGGCGCTGGCTCGTGAGACCTCAAGTCAGCACCGAATTGAGAGGCTCAAGCGTAGTGACTTTAGCGCTGATACCAGCTGGTGAGCGCCGTGTGATTGTCTGCCCACCTACGCCCGGACGGGCATGGATCGGATCAACCATGGCCCGGATCCGACTCGGCCAGGGTCAAGCAACGGTCAACCCGGCGGAAATCAGCCGCTGAGGCTCGAGCTCTTGGGAGCCGGGAATCGGGCGATGACCGGAGGCTCAAGCGAGTGCTGCAAGGCAGGCTCCGGAGCGTCGGCGATCATGTATTCCCGCTCCAGAATGCGCAACCTGGTGGAGCGCAGACAGAACTTGCAGCCACCACTGGTCTGCAGATGCTTTTCAGGCGTGATGACGATATCGCGAACGGGATGCTCGACGCAGTGAATCTTGATCGGCGTTTTGTAGCTCTTATAAACAATGCCTGTGTAATCGTACTTTTCACCAAAGCGAGCTCTTGCCCTGCTCAGAAAGGTCGCTTCGTCGATCGGGCTACCCATCGCCGCTGCTGTCTGCAAGGCAGGTACGGAATGGTTACTAGCACCCTCCTGGCCCCTGAATCCGTTCAGAGCACCATCCGTCACCAAGGCGCCGCCGGAGAGTGAACCGGGGGGCCTGAACCGGGCCGCCTGAGGCTGCCGTTGGTTCGCGGTTCAGGGCCGCGGGCCGGGCCCGCGGGATCCTTGGATCTCCAGCCAGGCAGCCAGTTCGTCCACCAGGCGCTCCACGGGTTCCTGCCAGGATCCGGCGAGATTCTGGCGGAACAGGCGCATGCTGGGATACCAGTGACTGTGTTCTCCCGCAAAGCCCCAGCGCCAGTCAGGAGCCCACTTCAGCAACAGCCAGACCGGCAGGCCCAGACTCCCGGCCAGGTGGGGAATCACCGTGTCGGTACTGATCACCAGGTCGCAGCAGGCCATCACGGCAGCCATCTCAGCGAAGTCGAGCTGGCTGTCGATCTCCGACTGGGCTTCGACAAAGCGATGGCGGAAGCTGCAGGCATCGCGCTGCTCCAGGCCCGCGCCCTTCTGCAACGACACCAGCTGGATGCCTGGCAGCGCCGCAAGGGGCGCCAGCGCTTCCAGCGGCATCGATCGCCCCCTGAATCCCTCCAACACCTCCGTTGCCGGATTGCCCTGCCAATTGACAGCGATCAGCCGCTCCGGCCCCCGGGGCAAGCGCTGACGCCAGCGCTCCAGCCGCTCAGGATCGACCCGCAGGTGAGGTTCGCTCACCAGGGGATCGGCCACCGACACCCCCAGTAATCCGGGGGTTGAGATCAAGGGCAGCCAGTCCTGGGGCGGCCGGTCCTGGAGCTGTTCGGGGGTGATCACCCGATCGGCAAGCTGGGCGTCGGCCACCAGGCTGCGCAGCGAGGCCGGCACACACAGCTCCACCCGGTCGCTGAAGCGCCGCATCAAGGGGGCGTAGCGGCAGAACTGGATCATGTCGCCGAGTCCCTGCTCACCGATCAGCACCAGGCTGGAGGGGCGCGGACCTGAAGGACCGGG
Source organism: Synechococcaceae cyanobacterium (assembly GCA_947378425.1). Taxonomy (GTDB): domain Bacteria; phylum Cyanobacteriota; class Cyanobacteriia; order PCC-6307; family Cyanobiaceae; genus Cyanobium. Next base: position 2,225 of record CANCJV010000075.1, on the reverse strand, counting down.
CCAGCGCCGGCTCCCCGGATCAATCACCAGTTCGGAGGGATCGGTGATGCTGAAGCGTTGCTCGAAGTCTGGCCAGGCCGCCGCGTAATCCCCCTGCAGCAGCTGGGTCAGGGCCAGACACCAGCGCAGCTGGGGGTTGTCCGGCTCCAGAACCAGGGCCTGATTCAGGGTGTCCACAGCGCCAGCGAAATCACCCAGCCTTCGCAGGGTGATCGCCAGATTGATCCGGCTGACCATCTTCTCCGGCGCCAGCTGCACCGCTTGCCGATGCAGGGCGACGGCCTCATCCAGGCGATTGAGACCATTGAGAACGCCACCGAAATTGATCACATTGAGAGGGTTGTCCGGTTCCAGTTCCAGAGCCTGACGCCACGGTGCTTCCGCCAGGTCGAAGCGACCGCCACGCCAATGCAGGAAACCCAGCAGCCGGAAGGCTTCGGCCAACGTGGGATGGGCGGCGCAGGCGCGCTCGGCCAGGGCAACCCCCTCCTGATCCATCCCCAGTTGTTCCAGGCATCGCCCCTGCCCCATCAGGATCTCGATCGAGGCTGGGCCCAACCCTTCCGCCTGTTGCCACAGCGACAGGGCCTGCTCGTACTCCCCCAACTGCTGCAGCGCCCTGGCCAGACCGCAGAGGGGCTCTGGATCCTCGGGGGCCGCCAGAATCGCTTCGAACCACTGCATGCAGAGGGCTTCGACCTCGACCTGTTCGATCGGATCCACGGCCGGATCCACGGCCTGATCGCCGCCTGGGGTTGGGACCTTGGCCATCGGCTCAGGAATGGAACAACAACACCAGGCCCGATTTCACCTGATGGAACTCCCGCTCCTCACGGCTGAGGTCCAGGCCCACCTGCAGTCCCTCCTCCAGGGCCATGTCGTAGGGCGGCGATGCCGGCGGCGTGCCTTCACACCAGAGCGCGGCGATGCCCACCGGCGTGGCATGCCAGATGAAGCGGGACGTGTTGCCGATCGAAGGTTCCTTGAGGGCCTCTTCCAGCAGTTCGCGGATTGCCATCACGTGCCGGCCTTGGCCCTGCTCCAGATCGTCACAGCATCGGCAGGCGGGACCTCCAGGGCAATGGGCTGAGAGTTTTCGTGATATGGACCCCTACGGTGGCCCGATGAGCGCGCTGCCCGGCCCAATCGCCCTTGTGCACGAGTGGTTTTCGCCCCGCTCCCAGGGCGGAGCCGAGCAGGTGGTGCGCCAACTTGACGCCATGCTCAGCGCCGTGGGCCGGCGGCCCCAGCTGTACGCCCTGATCGATGGCGAAAGCCGCCGGGCCGGCAGTTGGCTTGAAGGCCGGCAGGTGCAGACCAGCTTCATCCAGGGGTTGCCCTGGGGCGTGAGCCACATCCAGCAATACCTGCCCCTGCTGCCGCTGGCGATTGAGCAGCTGAATCTGGCCGACCACCCCCTGGTCCTGAGCAGCAACCACCTGGTGGCCAAGGGGGTGTTGACCGGTCCGGACCAGCTGCACGTCAGCTATGTGCACACCCCGGTGCGCTACGCCTGGGATCAGATGCATCCCTACCTGGCCAGCTCCAGCCTGGCCCGCGGCCCCCTGGGTCCCCTTGTGCGCCTGCAGCTGCATCAGCTGCGCCAATGGGATGCGATCAGCAGCCTGCGGGTGGATGCCTTTGTGGCCAACTCCCGCTTCACCGCCCGGCGCATCTGGCGCTGCTGGAGGCGGCGAGCCCAGGTGGTGCATCCGCCGGTGGCGGTGGAGCGGTTCCGCTGGAATCAGCCCCGCGATGACATCTACCTGAGCCTCTGCCGGCTCGTCCCCAACAAGCGGGTCGACGTCGTGGTGGAAGCGTTCAACCGCACCGGCCTGCCGCTGGTGGTGATCGGCGACGGTCCCGAGCGGCGGCGCCTGGAGGCACTGGCCGGGCCCGGCATCCGCTTTCTGGGGCGCTGCTCCGATGCCGAGGTGGCCCAGTGGCTGGAGCGCTGCCGGGCTTATGTCTATGCCGGGCTGGAGGATTTCGGCATCGCGCCAGTGGAGGCGATGGCCGCTGGAGCGCCCGTGATCGGCTACGGGGCCGGTGGCCTCTGCGACAGCGTCCGCTGTCTGGCCCAGGGCGCCAGCCACCCCACCGGGCTGCTGTTCGGCGAACAGAGTGCCGCCTGCCTGGCGGCGGCACTGGAGCACTTCGAGTCCAGTCGGCTCTGGCAGGCCCTGCCGGCTGAAGCCCAGCGCCACTGGGCTGAAACCTTCTCG
>CANCJV010000074.1 GCA_947378425.1 Synechococcaceae cyanobacterium | reverse complement strand
GAGCTCAGGGTGGTCGTGATCCACCAGCTTGCGCAATTCACGGACATCAGAGCAGCTGAGACTTTTTTTTGAGCCACTCCAGCTCCATCTGCAGACGCCCGATCTGCTGGAACAGCTCGGCCTCCTTGGCCTGGCCCTCCTCTTTGTCCTTGGTCTTCTGGCCCCTGGTGAACAGCTCGCTGGCGCCATCGAGCAGCTGGCGCTTCCACTGGCTCACCTGGATCGGGTGAATCGCGTGATCGGCGGCGATCTCCTGGATCGTCTTGCGGCCACTGATCGCCTCCATGGCGACCTTGGCCTTGAACGCGGGACTGTGAGTGCGGCGCTTGCTCATCGGTGGGAGCCCTTTTCAGGGGTGGTGCCCCGCCTCACAGGTTAACGATGGACCCTGTCCAGAAAACCCAGACCACCTCAGGCTTGATAGCAGCGCTACTTGCCTGGCGTGACGCCGCTTAAGCTCTGTCTGTAGTAGATAGCACGTTGATTGAGTGCGCCTCAATTAGTTAACCGCCTGAATCGAGCTCGCTGTGATGGGAGTCAGAAGCTCTGCCAAGCTGGTACCCGATACCAAGTCCGTGTCGTTTGGCTCATCAACGGTTAGCTCCCCCCCTGCTGCCGCGTTGGGGCTGGTCCTTGGTGCTGGTCTGCAGCTTTCGCTTGGCTTCCTCACTGCCGGAGTGCGCACGCTCGGCCGGAACAGTAGCCTGCAGTCGAGGCGGCTAAATGCCCTTTAATGCGCGAGGACCGATCTGGCCACCTACCACAGCCCTCACTCGCGTGACCTCGCTTCCCGACCTCAAGGCCCAGATCCTCAACCTCACGCGCGACTACGCCCGCCAGGCCCACGCCTCCCATCGCCCTGCGGCCGATCCAGCCCGCACTCCCTGGGCGGAGGGCAGCCCGATCCCCTACGCCGGCCGGGTCTTCACCGAAGACGAGGTGGAGGCCGCCGTGTCGGCCACCCTCGATTTCTGGCTCACCCTGGGCACAGAAGGCGAGGCCTTCCAGAACGAACTGGCCGCCTTCCTGGGCGTGCGGGCCTGCCTGGCGGTGAACTCGGGCTCTTCGGCCAACCTGCTCGCTCTCTCTGCCCTAACTTCGCCCCTGCTGCCCTCCGAACGGCGGCTGCGGCCCGGTGATGAGGTGATCACCTGCGCCGCCGGCTTTCCCACCACCGTCACGCCGATCCTGCAGAACGGCTGCATCCCCGTCTTCCTCGACAACGACCCCGTCACCGGCAACCTGCGGGTCGACCAGCTGGAGCAGGCCTATGTGCCTGGTCGCACCAAGGCGGTGATGGCTGCCCATGCCCTCGGCAATCCCTTCGATCTGGCGGCGGTGCTGGCCTTCTGCCGCCGCCATCAGCTGTGGCTGATCGAGGACAACTGCGATGCCCTCGGATGCTCCTACACCATGCCGAGGAGCCTGGCTGAGGGCCTCGGCTTCAAGGAGAACAGTCCGGGTCTGGATGCCGGCCCCGAGCATGTGATCCGCTGGACCGGTACCTGGGGAGATCTGAGCACCCAGAGCTTCTACCCGCCCCACCATCTCACCATGGGCGAAGGTGGGGCCGTGAACATCGTGTCGAGCGCCCTGCTCAGGCGGATCGTCGAGAGCTTCCGCGACTGGGGCCGAGACTGCTGGTGCCCCAGCGGCAAAGACGACACCTGCGGCAAGCGCTACGACTGGCAGCTTGGTGAACTGCCGAAGGGTTACGACCACAAGTACATCTATTCCCACTTCGGCTACAATCTTAAACCGCTCGACCCCCAAGCCGCCATCGGCCGGGTGCAGCTTCGTCGGCTGCCGGAGTTCATCGAGGCCCGCAAACGCAACTGGCTTCAGCTGCGCCGGGGCCTTGAACCTCTCAGCCACCTGCTGGAATTTTGCCTGCCCACCCACGCCACCGGCTTTGATCCAGCTACCGGCAGCTTCCAATGGGATGACAGCGGCTGCAGCACCGACTGCAGCTGGTTTGGATTTCTGCTGCTGGTGAAACCGGAGGCTCCCTTCACCAGCTCCGATCTCGGCCGGCACTTGGCCAGCGTGGGCGTCGGCACCCGCATGCTGTTTGGCGGCAACCTGCTGAAGCAGCCGGTATTTGTGCAACTCAGGCACGAGCGGCCCGAGGCGCTGCGGCTGGTGGAAGCGGAAATGCCGGGCGCGGATCGGTTGATGCAACAGGCCCTCTTCTTGGGGACCTATCCGGGGCTCACCGAGGCGATGATCGATCGGGAGATTGCGCTGATTCAGGAGTTCGTGGCCGAATTCGTGGCACGGCCGTTGTGAGCTTGGGCAACGCACTGGTCTTCGGAGCGGGCGGAGCATTGGGCTCCGCGATCGCCTCAGATCTCGTGAGCCAGGGATTCCAAGTGGCCACCGCCGGTTCCACCTCGATCACTCGTGCCTCCGACGCACCGGTTCACATCCAGGTGGCTTACGACCTTCCTCCGCAACCCGAGCACTTCACCAGCCTGCCGGAGCTCCAGGCTGTGGTATGGGCTCAGGGCGTCAATGCCAGCGATGCAATCACCAGCTTTGACCCCGTCACGTTCCAGAGGCTTTGGCAGTCGAATGTCCTGTTCATCGCCGCCAGTCTCGCCTCGCTCCTCGCCGCCGGCAAGCTGGTGCAGGGCTCCAAGCTCTGCGTGATCAGCTCCATCTGGCAGCTGGAGAGTCGGCTCGCCAAACTCTCCTACACCGTATCGAAAGCTGCCCTGCATGGGCTGGTCAAGTCCTGTGCCATCGATCTCGGCAGCAGGGGCATCCTGATCAATGCCATTCTGCCTGGAGCTGTCGAAACACCCATGACCCGCAGCCACCTCTCCTACGAGCAGATCGACGCGATCATCAGCCAGACCGCTCTTGGCCGCCTGGCCGATCCTCAGGACATTGCCGCGGCAACTTCTTTCCTGGTGGGCCCGGCCAATCGCTTCATCACCGGCCAATCCCTCACGGTGGATGGCGGCTTCATCGGCTTCAAGCACACCTGATTCCTGGTCATGGGCACTCAATCCGTTCTTTCCCTGCCACCCATTGAGATCCAGAGTTCTCTCTCCAACTACACCGTGGCGTTCAACGGGCTCACCAACCTTGCTCAATGGCAGCCGCATGCGGATGCCTTGATCGTGGATTCCTTCTTCTTGGACCGCCTCCATCTCCCCACGAACGTCCCGGTGATCCTTGTGAACGCCACCGAGGAAGCCAAGTCCTTGCCGGCCACGATGGACCTGTTTATTGCACTCAAGCAGGCAGGGCTCGGCAGGGGGGGCCGGCTGCTCGCCGTGGGTGGCGGCGTGATTCAGGACATCGCTACCTTTGTGGCTTCGCTCTACATGCGTGGCATCGCCTGGAGTTATGCGCCCACCACGTTCCTGGGCATGGCGGATTCCTGTCTGGGTGGCAAGAGCTCGATCAATGTTGGGGAATTCAAGAATCTGATTGGTAACTTTCACCCCCCCCAACACATCGAAATTCTGCCGGTTTTCGCCCGCAGCCTGCCAGCGGTGGAGATCGCTGGCGGTGCTGCTGAGGCCGCTAAGATCGCATTCTGCCGAGGGCCCGAGGCCTTCAACACCTATCTGAAGCTTGCGGCACCCATTCTCGCTAATTCCTGGAAGGATGCTGATCTTGCCCATATGCTTCACTTCACCTTGCGGGTGAAGCAATGGTTCATCGAACGGGATGAATTTGACCAGGCCGAACGCCGCCTGCTCAACTTTGGACACACCTGGGGACATGCCCTTGAATCAGCCACCGAGTTCGCCATCCCCCACGGGTTGGCCGTGGCTCTTGGCATGCTGGCGGCAATTCGCTTCTCTGGGGACTCCCTTTCCTCTGCTGCCCTCGAGGAGCACTGCCTCAAGCTGTTGCGGCCCGTTTTGCAGCCACAGCAGATTTCCTGCTTCAATCCTGAACGTTTCGCACGGGCCTTCGAAGGCGACAAGAAACATTCCGCTGGCCATTACAACCTGATTATTCCCGCCCCGCCGCTCTCCGATGGCCTTGGGGTACAAGAGATCAGTGTCACAGCTGACCCTCAACAGTTTGATCGCATCCTTTCGGCTATGCAGAATGCCCTCGCCACCGTATGAAGTGAACCAGCGATGAAGTACTCCGATGCCATCTTCAACTGGCTCAAGGCTAGTGGCTTCACCCACTGCTACTTCGTGGCCGGAGGAAATATTATGCACTTGCTCAATTCTGCCAGGTTGTGCATGGTTTGCGTTCCAACCGTGCATGAAGTTGCTGCGGTGATTGCGGCCGAATACCATAACGCTACTCTAAACAATAACGCCGCTGCCGTAGGGGTTGGCAGGGCACTGGCCATGGTCACTGCAGGGCCGGGCCTCACCAATGCGGTAACAGGACTTGCCGGCGCTTTCCTGGAAAGTCGGGAGCTGCTGCTCCTAGGTGGGCAGGTGAAGGTTCAGGATCTTGCCCCGCAGGGGTTGCGTCAGCTCGGTATTCAGGAGGTGGATGGGGTGTCTGTGGCCGCTCCCCTGTGCAAGCGAAGTCTTTGCCTCAGGGAACCCCTCGATCGGGAGGCTTTCCTGGCGGAGGTATCTGCCACGTGGAGCGGTCGGCCCGGCCCGGTGTTCCTTGAACTGCCCCTGGATGTACAGGCCATGGCGGTTCCCGATGCAAGGACGGAGCCATCAGCCTTTAGGAGCCCATCCCGATCCATCACCAGTGCTTCGCCAGCTGTGGTGAAGCAGGTGGCCGATCGGATGGCCAGGGCTGAACGACCCTTGTTGCTGCTCGGGGGTGGCCTTTCCCTGCCTTGTGCGGCTGGTAACGAGAAGGCCCTCTCCGAACTCAGTCTTCCCGTGATGACCACCTGGAATGGGGCTGATCGTTATGGCGCTGATCACAGCAACTACTTCGGTCGCCCCAATACGTGGGGTCAGCGCTACAGCAATCTCCTGCTTCAGCAGGCTGATCTTCTCGTGGCAGTTGGCACACGCCTGGGACTCCAGCAGAGCGGCTTCAACTGGCAGGCATTTCTACCTGTTGGCAAACTCATTCAGGTAGACATCGATGTTGCGGAGTTGGAGAAGCCTAATCCATTGAAGGATCTCATCATTCTGGCCGATGCCGATCAGTTTCTCGCTGATCTACTCCAGCATTCTTTAGGGGGACATGCTGAATGGCTGGCATTCTGTGCAAAGGCCAAATCTGCTCTACCTCTTTCGGAGTCTTGCAACACAACCCCTGAAGGCTTTCTCAATCCCTACGACATGGTTGCGGACCTTTCCAGGCTCTGTGGAGCACGTGACCAGATCGTTCCATGCAGCAGCGGTGGAGCGTTCACGGTGATGATGCAAGGCTTCGACTTGCGCCAAGGCCAAACCATGATGACCAACAAGGGACTGGCCAGTATGGGCTATGGCTTGTCAGGTGCCATTGGTGCTGCCATTGCTGCTCCTGGAAATCGCACTGTGTTGGTGGAAGGAGATGGCGGATTTACTCAAAATCTGCAGGAGCTTGCCACGGTTGCTGTGCAACAGCTGAACCTTAAGATCTTTTTGTTTTGCAATGAAGGCTATGCATCAATCCGCATGACCCAGAAAAACTATTTTGGCGGCTCCTATATTGGTTGTGACGTGTCCTCCGGTCTTGGATTTCCTGATTGGTGCGTTCTCTCTGAAGCCTATGGAATTGCATCAATGAGCCTTGGCCGGGGCTGGAGCCATGATCATGAGTTTCTAGAGCGATGGCATTCAAAGGCTCCAGCCATGTTTCTCATGCCGATACATCCTGAGCAAACTTACTTTCCAAAAATCTCGAGTCGAATCAGCGCCAACGGTGGCATGGAATCCAATCCGCTCCATTTGATGACACCTGATCTGCCGCTGGACATTAGGCAGGATCTGCTTCGCTATCTCCCAACGGGTGGCTAAGAGGCGCATCAATGGTATATTGAACCAATACGCTACCGAGCCAGTGTCATGAATATTCACGAACACAAGATGCTTGACATCCTCAAGCGTGGCAAGGAGGAGTATGGAGTTGTGGCAACCAAGGCTGAGTTTGAAGCCGAGGGCACACGCACTGATGAACTTCTGCGTCTCCTTGAGATGGCTCACAAGGCCGATATCGGCATGGCTCTAAAAGTGGGAGGATGTGAAGCCATTCGGGACATGTTGGAGGCTCGTCAGTTTGGCGTGAACTATATTATTGCCCCCATGATTGAAACTCCTTACGCTCTCAGTAAATATATTGCCGCCAAGGAGAAGGTGTTTACCCTGGAAGAGCGAGACGACGTCAAGTTTCTGTTCAACGTCGAAACGATCGCTGCCTATCGCTGCATTGACGAGCTTGTTTCGATTGCGGCTGGAGAGCGTGGATGTGATGGTATCGTCTTTGGCCGTGTGGACTTCAGCAGTTCGCTGGGCATTGGTCGCGAAGGGATTGAAAGTAGTCGTGTCACTGAGGTTGGTGAGGATGTCGCGGCTAGATGTCGTGATGCTGGCCTTGAATTCGTTGTGGGTGGTGCGGTTTCCATCGATGCACTCGCGAACCTGAAGCGCTTTCATGATGTTTACCTGGATCGCTTTGAAACCCGCAAGGTGATTTTCCACTCGTCTGCGCTTGATTCACCCAAGCTGGAAGAAGCACTGCGCCAGGCCGTTCATTTCGAATTGCTGTGGCTACTCAACAAGCGTGAATACTACGGGCTGATGTATCAGGAAGACCAGAAACGTATCGAGATGCTCGAAAGTCGCTGGAAGGTTCTTGAAGGCAGTTAATGGAGGAAGCTTCGACCTCTGCTTTCCAGCCTACCCCCCTTGGCAATGGGATACTGGTGGTTACCGGCGCCACGGGCTGGTTCGGTCGTACTGCCCTACACGAACTTCAGCGAGTGCTGGGCCCGGAGTCCTTCTCACGCCGGGTACGCGCCTTCGCCAGCCGCTCCCGCACCATCGCCTCCACCGGTTTTGCCGATGGAGTGGAGTGCCCCATCCCCGTCGCCCCCTTGGCCGAGCTGCCCGAACTCGCTGCACGCGAACCGATCGAGGCCCTGCTGCACACGGCCTTCCTCACCCGAGAGTATGTCAAGCGTGTCGGGGTGGAGGCTTACATCAGCGCCAATCGCGGCATCACCGACCTGGTTTGTCGTTCGCTGGAGGCTGCCCCTTCTGCGCGTGTCGTTCTGCTCTCCTCTGGTGCGGCTGCTGCCCTGGATCATGTTGCCTGCCTTGAGGAGCACTTGCACGCCGATCCCTACGGTGTTCTCAAGACGGAGGAAGAGCGCCGGCTCAGCGAGATTGCGCAGACCTTGGTGCTCCGGGCTTATGCGGTATCTGGGCGCTTCATGCGTGATCCCGAGCAGTTCGCCCTCGGGGATTTCCTGCTCCGTGCTTTGGGCGGTCTACCGATCGTGATCAAGGCGCCAATGCCGGTGATCCGTGGTTACGGTCATGCCGGCGACATAGTGAACCTTGCCTTTCGCTGGCTGTGGAGTGAGAACCTGCCCCCTGTCCATCCCATCTCTGCCGTGAGCCATGAGGTGGAACTCTTGGAGCTGGCCAGTCTGATTTCATCTCTCTATAATCTACCTTCCACACTAAGTGCCATTGATCACACTCTTTCTCCAAATCGCTACACCACCCATCCAGCTCCGTATGTGAATATTCTGTATTCGCTGGGACTTTTGCCCCGTTCTCTGGAGGGGCAGATCTTCGATACTGCCTGTGGACTGAAAGACTTGCAGGGGTCGTGACCCCAGCATCGCTCTAGATTCTGGCGGGAAGATCCGTGGCTGCTTGTACACGAAGCGGCTCCAGGGCAACCTTTTGCGATTTAGGGACTCCTGAAAAAGAAAACTGCGGCCTGCTCGAGTGCGGCTAAAGACCAGGGAGGACAGGCAGCTCGAAAACTCGGTCATGCAGTGACAGCAGATTCGGCTGTCTCAAACAGGCAAATGTTCCTGAGGACCACCCAGGAGGAGCC
>CANCJV010000073.1 GCA_947378425.1 Synechococcaceae cyanobacterium | reverse complement strand
GCACACCGAACCAGCCCACATAGAGGCGGTTGTTGGTGGAGGTGACCCACTCGCAGAACTGATTCCACGCCGAGGCGCCGGAGCGCTGTTGGATTGTGGCGGTCATGAGGTCGAGAGGTGATGTCCGCGATGGCAGGTCGAGTGGCCTGGATCAGGGACGGGATGGAAGGGCGGAATCCCGCCAAAACAAATGTAACGGAAGATTGCGCGCTCTGTAAAGCGGGCTTCATGAAGAAAATCCGAGGGCCGGCTCGGCCGCTCTGGGTGAGGGGCGGGGCTGGCGGTGGCGGGCTCAGGGCCGCTGGGGCCGCTGCGTTGAGGGCTGGTCGCGGCCGGGGATCTGGCCAGGGGCTGGTGGCGTTGCTAGGAGAAGGCCAGTCGAGGCCCGCTTCGCCGATGCCCACTCGCGATCCCCTCTCCCTGCGACCCGGATCCGGCGGCCGGCCACCGGCCCCCCCAGGCCTGGCCCGTTGGCAAGCCCTGGCGTGGCCAACCGCCCTGGCCCTCAGCGCGGCCCTGCTCCTGGTCGGTTGCGAAAAGAAGCCCAGTCTGGAAAGTCAGCGCATCGACCAACTCGAGTTCAAGATTCAGCAGCTGGAGAGCCGGCTCAACAAGATTTCGGCCCAGCACCCCGCCCCGGCCAACAGCAGACAGCCCGCCGGCCGGGTCAAATCCATCACTTACCGCACCGGCACCAGCGAGAATCGGTTGCGTATCTACTGGGCCGATGGCAGCCAGAGCGATCTGGAGTGCACCCAGGAACAAACCACCCTCGCCTGCGGTTGACGATGAGTTTTGTTGACGTCCATGGCCCCGATCAGCGGCATTTTGTCCGGGGTCTGTTGCTGGCGGGCCTGCTGCTGGCCCCCGCGATCGCGGTGCCGCAGCTGGCCATCGCCCCCGCTCGGGCCCAGGAGCAGAACGCACCCCGCTTCAGCACCCTGCGGGCCGTCAATCTGGCCCGCATGCGCGCCGAGACCATCAACGGTGGGCTGATCGTCTACCGCGCCCAGCGCTGCATGTTCGAAGACAATGGTGGCCCGTGCCTGGTGAGCAGCAATGCCAACGGCATCGTCTTCCGCTTCCTGGGGGGGCCCCCGGGCTGGCAGGAGCAGAACCAACCGCCCACGGTGGAAAGCGAGATCCTGGTTTCACCGGATGGCCGCCAGGTGCTTGAGGTCCTCTACAACGGCAAACCTCGCCAGTCCACCTGAATCGGTCCGGCCACCCTGTCGTGGCCGATTCCGCGCCGCCAGGGTGGGTCGGCTGTCGGTGTCCTCGGCTGACTGGATGGCTGGACTGGGTGAAAGCCTCTCCAGGTCTGCTCAAGGCTCGGGGATCAGGGTCGCCGCCAGCTCAGTCAGGGCCTCTCCCCAGCTCTGCTGCACGGGCCAGCGGCGCCGTTGGGTGAGGCTCAGGGCGATGCCTTTCTCGCGGTAGGCCGCCTCATTGATGAACACGGGCCAGACGGGCTCTCCGTTCAGCCCGAGCGGTGGCTCGTAGACGAGGGTCTCGCCGGCTTCGTCCAGGAACAGGGGATCACCGGGCCGCAGCGGTTGCCAGTCCCGGCCCTGGCGCCGTGGATGGATCACCCCCCGCGGCGCTCCGTTGTCATGGCGGGGCAGATCCAGGCTGCAGAGGTGGTGGTGCAGCACCAGCTGGCGGGGCAGCCGCAGCTGGCCGCTGCGGGCCTCAGCGAGCACCTCCAGGGCCGATTCCAGGGCCAGGCGCGTCTGCAACAGGATCGTGGGGTGGACAACCCCCTGGGCCACCGGGCCCACCTCGATCACCAGGCCGCAGGGCCAGCGCTCCACCAGATAGCCCGTCTGGGCCGCATCGGCCTCATGCAGATAGACGGGCAGGCCGAGGCGGCCCTGCAGGCCGGCGGCGAGGGCCAGATCCGCCGGCCGCTGCCCGTAGACCACCAGGCTGTTGCCCATGCTGGCCGTGGTGCTGTGCAGATCGAGAGCCACCAGGCAGGGATCCCTCCCCTCGCTGCCGTGGTCGGCCAGCAGCTCTCTCGCCCGCAGCGTCTCCAGCTCCTGGGTAGCGGCATCAGCGAGGCGAGTCCGATCAAAGCTGCGGTTGAGATCCCGCTCCAGATAGCGACGACCCGCCGAGCAGGCCTCGGGATTGCCGATCGCCAGCACCAGGGCCAGGTCGCTGTGGCCTCGGTGACTGGGATCCCGCCGCCAGGCATCGATCAGCCAGGGGGCGTTGATCTCATTGCCGTGGGTGCCGGCCACCACCAGCACCTTGCCCGCCCTGATCTCGGCTGCCACCATCTGCTGCTCACCAGCCTGAAGCTCCAGCCTGACGCAGAACACCACCGCAGGTGTCGATGGCGGGTCAGAGTGAGCTGATGCGACCTCCCGCCGCCCTGATCCGAACGGCCCGAGGGCTGTGGCACTGCCAGTGGCAGCAATTGATGGGGGGGCTGGCGCCCGCCGACGCTGCCGGTCGCTACCAACGGCCGGCGGGGGCCTTCTCGACGCTGCCGCCGCTGCCGGCCAACGCCGCCGTTGCCGGCGGTCACGTACTTATCGTCGGGCGGAGCTGCCCCTGGGCCCATCGGGCCTGGCTGGTGCACAGCCTGCGCCAGCTGGGCGGCAGCATCGATCTGCTGCTGGTGGAGCCGGATCCGGCAGCCGGTCGCTGGCGCTTCGTCGAACCGTTCGAGGGCTGCAGCACCCTGGCGGAGCTCTACCGGCGCAGTGGCGGTGACCAGCGCCAGACCGCCACCGTGCCAGCCCTGTGGTCGCGGCAGGAGCAGCGGATCCTGGTGAACGAAAGCGCCCGGCTGATCGAGCTGCTCGATCTCTGGCCAACCGCCCTCGAGGCCCCCCGGCTCGCTGCCGAAACCCAGCGGCAGGCGATCGATCACTGGCGGCAACGATTCCAGGACGATGTCAACGACGGCGTCTACCGCTGCGGCTTCGCCCGCAACCAGGCCGCCTACGACGAAGCCGAATCGGCCCTGTTCCGGGCTCTGGAGGAAGCCGAGCAGGCCCTGCTGGAGCAGGAGCGGCGTGGCGAAGCCTGGCTCTGCGGGCCCGAGCCGAGCCTGGCCGATGTGGTGCTGTTCCCCACCCTGATCCGGCTGGAGATGGTCTATGCGCCCCTGTTCGGCTGCAGCCGCCTGCCCCTGTGGCAGCTGCCGGCCCTGTGGCGCTGGCGCGCCCGCTTCTACGGGCTGGAGGGGGTGAGCCGCACCTGTTGCCCTGAGGCCTGGCGCGCCGACTACTTCGGTGCCCTGTTTCCGCTCCATCCCTCCGGCATTGTCCCGGCGGGGCCCGATCTGGCCAGACTGGTGAACAGTGAGCTTCTCCCATGAACAGCAGCAACGATCCCGTCTTTGAAGGGGTCTTCGGGTCGTACACGATCACCGAGCGGGACCGGCGGGAGGTGCTCGGCTACCGGCTGGCGCTGACGGCGGTGGCCGTCGGCCAGCTCGGCCTGCTGTGGCAATGGCGCCAGTTCGGCCCCGGGCTGCTCTGGCCCTGGCTGCTGCTGATGGCGGCGGGTATGGGCCTGGCCCTGCAGTGGATCCACATCTATCTGCGGCCGCTGCACCTGGCTCTGAAGCTGTTCTGGTTGCTGGGCTGCGCCGGTGGCCTGCTGCTGGCCTGGCGCCTGGGGCCGGCCGCGATGCTGCCGTCACTGGCGGTGCAACCCCTCTGGATCCTGGCGATCGGTCCCTTCTTCGCCGCCCTCACCGGCGTGGGCTTCAAGGAGTTCTTCTGCTTCCGCCGGCCGGAGGCGATCGGCGTCACCCTGCTGCTGCCGCTGGCCCTGCTCGGCCGCCTGAGCGGTTTGCTGGATCCAGCTGCCACCCTCGACCTGCTGGCGCTGGAAAGTGCCCTGCTGCTGGTTCTGTGTCTGCGCAAGTTCCCGATGGCCGCCGCCGCCGATGTCGGCGACAAGAGTGTCTTCACCCATCTCGAGCGCCAGCGCGCTGACTTCGCTGCTGAGGGATCTTGAGCCTGATCAGCCTGGTGGGTGCGGGCAAGGATTTTGGCCTGCGCACCCTGTTCGCCGATCTCGATCTGCATGTGGGCGAGCGCGATCGCCTCGGCCTGATCGGTCCGAATGGCGCCGGCAAAAGCACCCTGCTGAAGGTGCTGGCTGGCCGCGAGCCCCTCGATCGGGGGGAACGGCGCTGCTCCAGCCGTCTCAATGTGGTGCTGCTCGATCAGGAGCCCGATCTCGATCCGGCCCAGACGGTGCTCGAACAGGTGTTCGCCGGCAGTGGCGAGCGCATGGGCCTGCTCCGCGAGCACGGCCTGCTCAGCCATCAGCTGGCCGAAACGCCGGAGGACGAGCGGCTTCTGGCCCGTTTCAGCGATCTGCTCCACCGCATGGATGCCTGCCAGGCCTGGGATCTGGAGCGGGAGTGCCATGAGGTGCTCGAACGGCTCGGCATCGGCGATGTGCATCGGCCGGTGGCGGAACTCTCCGGTGGTAACCGGCGTCGGGTCGCCCTGGCGGCGGCCCTGGTGGCCCAGCCCGAGGTGCTGCTGCTCGATGAACCCACCAACCATCTCGATGCCGATGGCGTCGAGTGGCTGCAGGGCTGGCTGGATCGCTATCCGGGTGCCCTGGTGCTCGTCACCCACGATCGCTATCTGCTCGATCGGGTGACGCGGCGGATCGTGGCGGTGGAGCGGGGTGAGGCCCGCCGCTATGAGGGCAACTACGCCACCTACCTGGCCCGCCGGGCCGAGGAGGATGACGCCGAAGCCGCCACAGCCGCCAAGTTCCGCGGCGACCTGCGCCGGGAGCTGGCCTGGCTGCGCCAGGGGCCCAAGGCCCGCAGCACCAAGCAGAAGGCCCGGCTGCAGCGCATCGAGGCGATGCGGGAGCAACCGCTGCGCCAAGGCCGCGGTGCCGTCAGCATGGCGGCCACGGCCCGGCGCATCGGCAAACAGGCGATCACCGCCGAGGGTCTGGCTGTCCATGCTGGCGAGCGCCCCCTGCTGACGGATTTCAGCTACGACTTCAGCCCCGAGGACCGGGTGGGGATCATCGGCGCCAACGGGGTGGGCAAGTCCACCCTGCTGGAGGTGATCGCCGGCCTGAGGGCGCCCAGCGGCGGCAGCCTGGAGCTGGGCAGCACCGTCAAGCTCGCCTATTTCGATCAGCACAGTTCGGTGCTGCTGGGGGAAACCGGCCGCGATGGCCGGCCAGCCGATCGCAGACCGGCCGATCGCCGCCTGGCGGAACGCAAGGTGATTGATGTGGTGCAGGAGGCCGCCAGCCGGGTGGAGGTGGACGGCCAGGAGCTGAGTGCTTCCCAGCTGCTGGAGCGCTTTCTGTTTCCTCCGGCCCAGCAGCACCAGCCGGTGGCCAAGCTCTCCGGCGGTGAGCGACGGCGGCTGCATCTCTGCCGCCTGCTGATCGAGGCACCCAATGTGTTGCTGCTCGATGAGCCCACCAATGACCTTGATGTCCACACCCTGGGGGTATTGGAGGAGTTTCTCGACGACTTCCGCGGCTGCGTGGTGGTGGTCTCCCACGACCGCTGGTTCCTGGATCGCACCGTGGACCGGTTGTTCTGCTTCGAGCAGGGGCGCCTGCAGCGCTTTGAAGGCAACTACAGCGCCTACCTGGAGCGGCGTCAGGCCCTGGCGGCCGAGGCCTCACGCCGGCCGGCCAGCGCCGCCGCCGGATCGAAGACAGCCGGGTCCATTTCAGCCGCCATGGCTGCAGTCACGGCTGATTCCGGCTCATCCGCCAGCGCCGGATCGAGCCCGGCAGGCTCTGCGGCTCAAGCGGCTGCCGCGGCTCCCTCGCTGGCCCCAGCCCAGCCAGCGACCCGTGCAACGCCGGCCAGTGACCCTGCCGTCCAGCCCAGCCTGAGTCAGCGCCGCCAGGCCCCGCGCCGTCGCAGCTTCAAGGAGAGCCGCGAACTGGAGCGCCTCAACATCGAGCTGCCGCTTTCGGAGACCAGGCGCAGCGAATTGGAATCGCTGCTGGCCAGCGGCGGTGGCGACTACACCTTGATCGAGGGCCTCACCCAGGAGTTGGCGGAGCTGCTGGAGCGGATCGCCATGGCCGAAGAGCGCTGGCTGCTGCTCAGCGACCTGGCGGACTGACCCCCCCCATTCCCGGGGGGGCAGGCCGCTTCGCCTGCCCCCCCGGGAATGGGGTTCGGCACGGTCTTCGACGATCAAGATCCGCTCGATTGGGGCGCCTGCGCTTGCAGGATTCTGGATCCATCGCTTCGCCGCAACGGCCACGGCGATGTCACGACCCTGGCGCCCCGGCTGTCCGGGCGTTCACTCGCGGGCCGCCGGGGCCGGAGCTGGTGGTGACCAACGGGCTCAGCGGCTGGCTGCCCCGTCGGTCCAGGAGAGGTTCCGCTCTCACGACGAGACCCTGGCAGCGGGACCGTCGTTGCAGCCCATTCAGGGTGTTGTCGCAGCCCAGGCAGGCTGGGAATGTTCAACCATGGCTCGCCCGGACCTGGCTGCCAGCTCAGCTGAGCGGCGGATCCGGCGGGGCGCAACAGGCCGCTAGCAGGGACGGGCCGATTCCGAGGCAACGCTGCCGTTTGTCAACGGTGATGAGCGGCAGCAAACATGAGCCCTCGAGGCCTCGGTCGAGCCCCGTATGGTGGGCCCGGTAAATTCCGGCACCTCCGGTCCGGTCTCTCCATGAAAAGCATCGACGAGCACATCGAGAAGGACAAGGTCGAGATCGAGGCCGCCCGGGCTGAGGGCAACCAGGGCAAGGTGCGGCACCTTGAAGAGGAGCTCCAGGGCCTGGTGGAGTACAAGGAACACCATCCCGAAGACAACCACGACCCAAGCCCCCTGGAGGTCTACTGCGATCTCAACCCCGAAGCCCCCGAGTGCCGGGTCTACGACGACTGATTTCAGCTGTCTGCGGCGGTGAGTTCCTCGCTCCTGTTCTTCTGGAGCCGGGGATCTCCCGCCACTCGATCCGCATCCGAAACAAAGGCTGAGCCCAGCCCGATTTCGCTGCCCTGTGCGTCAGTCCTGACGGCGGCATCGTCGACACCAAGTTGGTCCCACACCGCCGCCTTGAGAGGCTCCAGCCCCTGGACCATGGCGGCAGATATGGCCAGGGTGGTGGCAACGCCGGCCTCCAGGCCGTGGACCCTGAGCTGCTCCATGGCCTCCGTGAGGGCTTCGGCGTCGAGTAACTCGATCTTGTTGAGCACCAGCAGCCGTGGCCGCTGCGCCAACCCATGGCCATAGGCCTGCAGTTCCTGTTCCACCACGTCCACATCGGCGAGCAGATCCTCGCTGCCGGCATCGACCAGGTGAATCAACAGCCTGGTGCGCTCGATGTGGCGCAGGAAGTCGTGGCCCAGGCCAGCCCCCTGAGCGGCGCCGGCGATCAACCCGGGGATGTCGGCGAACACCGTGCCATCGCCACTGGGGCGGCGCACGACGCCGAGATTGGGCACCAGGGTGGTGAAGGGATAGTCGGCGATCTTCGGCCGGGCGGCCGAGAGCACGGAGATCAAGGTGCTCTTGCCGGCATTGGGCAGGCCGATGATGCCCACCTCGGCCAGCAGCTTCAGTTCCAGCTGCAGCTGCCACTCCTCGCCGTCCTTGCCCTCGGTCGACTTTTCCGGGGCCCGGTTGCGATTGCTGAGGTAGTGGGCGTTGCCCAGCCCACCGCGCCCGCCGGCGGCCACCAGCAGCTCGTCGCCCGGTTCGGTGAGATCTCCCAGCAGGATGCCGGTGCGGCAGTCCCGCACTTCGGTGCCACAGGGCACCTTGATGATCATGTGATCACCGCCGGCCCCGCTGGAGCGGTTGGCGCCACCACGGCGGCCATCCTGCGCCGGGAACAGCCGCTTGTACTTGAAATCCAGCAGGGTCTGGAGGTTGGCATCGGCCCGCAGCAGCACATTGCCGCCACGGCCGCCATCACCGCCGGAGGGGCCGCCGGCTGGGACGTATTTCTCGCGTCGGAAGGCGACGATGCCATCGCCGCCACGGCCGGCGCGCACCGCGATTCGGGCCTGATCGATGAACTGCATTGGTGGAATCCTAGGATCCGCCGGTCGCTGAGCCCGATTGGCCGAGGTTCGCTTTCAACAGGTCGGCAAGACCTACCCCCCCCGCCAGGGCAGCAACGGCGGCGGCGCCCCCGTTGAAGTGCTGCGCCAGCTGGATCTGCGGATCGACGACGGCGAATTCCTGGTGCTGGTGGGTCCCTCCGGCTGCGGCAAGAGCACCCTGCTGCGCCTGCTGGCCGGGCTGGAGACCCCCAGCAGTGGCGAGATCTTCGTCGGCGGTCGGCCGGTGAGCCGGCTGCGGCCCGCCCAGCGGGACGTGGCGATGGTGTTTCAGAGCTATGCGCTCTATCCCCACCTGAGCGTGGCCGACAACATCGGCTTCGGCCTGCGTCGCAGCCACCCGCGCAGCCCCCTGCAACAGCTGCAGGACAGCCTGCACCGTGGCTGCCGCCAGCTGCCGGTAGCCCTGCAGGTGCCTTCGGCCCGCGAAGAGCGGGTGGAGCGCCGCATCGCCGAGGTGGCGGTCACCCTGGAACTCGAAGCTCTGCTGCAGCGCCTGCC
>CANCJV010000072.1 GCA_947378425.1 Synechococcaceae cyanobacterium | reverse complement strand
GAGTACGACACCGAGCTGCTGCGGGAGGAGATCACCACCCGCTACGGCGAAGGTCTTTCGATCGAGGCTGCTCTCCGGCGCCAACGCGGCAGCCATGCCCAGGCTCTGCTGCTGATGCTCCCGACCCTGGCGAACTGGAGTCGGGATCCGCGGCTCAGCGGCAGCGGCAGTGGCAGTGGGTTCACCGCAGTGCTGGAGCGGAGCTGAGTCGTGACGGTCACACCCGCGGCCGGGGGGCTGCCGCAATCGGCGCTGCAGCCCTACGCCAACGCCCGCATCCTGCTGTTCTCCAACGCCATCCCCGGCGTGCTCGATTCCGAGCGCACGGGGAGGTTCCTGTTCGAGGGGTTCATCAAGCGCCTGCGGGGGATTTCCAGCAAGGAGAACGCTCCAGGCCTCGACACGGGGGACTTCACTTACGAGGGCTACCTCACCCGCGGCGCCGTGCTGCCCCTGAAGCCCTCGCAGCCCTGGGACTGGCTGGCCGCCGATGTGGCCTGGTCGACCGTGGGCATCCGGCCGGTGTCTGCCACCACCCCGGCGCTGCTCACCCCCTGCTTCGGGGCGGTGTGGCTCGGGCCGCTCTCCGAGCTGCGCAGTCCCGGTAAGTTGCCCACTCCAAGCCGCGGGCAGCTGGCGGCCTTTTCCGTCACCGAATTCGGCGGGATCTACGGCGCCGGTGGTATCGGGTCTTTGACCCAACCGCTGCTGGGCGAACGGATCCAGGCCGCGCTCAAGCCCAACCGTGTGGCGGTGGTGGGCACAGGCGACAGCCTCAACGTGCTGGCCGAGCGCCACGGCACCACCGTGACCACCCTGCGCAGCCTCAACCCCACCATTACCGCCCGCCCCTCGGATCAACTGCCCCTGGGGAGCTGGTTGTTCATCCCCAAGCGGCGCGCCGCCGCCAACGCCGACACCAGCACCACCAGTCTGCCGGCTGGCTTCTACACGCCCGAAACCCTGGCGACCTATCTGGGGGTGTCGCTCTCGACCATCTACAGCTGGAACTCGAGCGGCTACGGGCCTCCCTTCGTGAAGCTTGGCAACCTGGTCCGCTACACCTACGAGGACGTGGAGATCTGGCTGGCCAGGCAGCTGGAACTCTCGCGGGGGTGAGGGCATCAGTGGCAATAGCTGGAGAACGCAGCCCGGACGGGGCGTTCATCCACGACAGCCGCGATGGGTCATGGCCACCACCACTGCTTCTTCTCCCTCCAGCCCCGCCGCAGCCAGCGGCCAGGGCGCTGACGACAACTACGCCTTCCAGTCCGCCGCCGATGGGGGTGCTGATCCCCAGGGTGGCGACAACCTCCCCGGCGATCCGCCTGCGGCCACACAAACCCCGGCCGCTGCTACTCCCGCCGGGGACTCCGGTAGCGACGAGAGCCGCTCCTCTGATCCGCTCAAGGCCGAGCGCCGCAAGAACAACCAGCTCGAAAAGGAGATCCGCACCCTCCGTCAGCAGCTGAACCGCTTCTCCGAGATCAACCCCGAGGAATACTCCCGCCTGCAGGAGGCCGAACGCCAAAAGCAAGTCCTCGAGGAGCGCATGGAGCTGCGCGAACGCCAGATGGAGGAGGCCTCTGCCCAGAAGGTGGCCGCCGTCGCATCCGAGCGCGATGAGGCCAAACAGCAGGTGCTCCAGCTCCGCAAGGACCGCCTCCTGGAGCGCGCCTTCTCCCAGGCTGAGGGCCGCAATGGCGGTGACGCCCGCGGGACGTTCTTTGACATCTTCAAGGGGCAGCTGGGGACGTGCTTCCGCCTCGCCACTGGCGGTGACGGCAAGGACGTGCTCGAACCCCTCGACGGCCAGGGGAAACCCCTGCTGGGCGATGACGGCCGGCCGATGACCACCACCGAGTTCCTCGATCAGATGCGCGTGCATCCCGTCTACGGCTTCCTGTTCCAGCAGCGGGGTCCGGCCGGCATGCAGGCCGCCGGGGGTCTGACGGTGTCGGGGATCGGCAGCAACGGTGAGCCGATCAATCCCCAGGCGATGTCGGCGTCTGAGCTCTACCGGGCGTCCTTCGCGGTGAACGGCCGCACACCCTCCCGACGGGCTTGAAGGGGGGCAGAGGTCCCTTTTCAGGGGGATCTCTGACTGACGGCGCGACCAGTCGGCAAGTGAGAGAGGGGGCTGGGCGATTTCGCTTTTGCCTCCCTCCTGGCCCACCGCGGCCTGCTCCCAGCCCAACCCCGAGGTGTCCCGTGACCCTCCGATTCCTTCATCACCTCCTCTCACCCTTCAGAGCCATGACTGCCCTGCTCGATCGCATCGTCGGCGTGATCGCCGGCTTCCAGTCCCGTGAGGCCAGCCTCCGTCAGCAACTGGCCGAGGCCCTGGCTGATGACGCGGCCGATGACGCCGCCATCGCAGCCGCCCAACGCGATGCCCTCGCTGCCATTGAGCGCGCATCCACCGCCGAGGCGCTGATGGCCCAGCTACAGGCCAGCGCCAAGGACACCGACACCCAGCTGCAGGCCATTGGTGCCTACATCGATCAGTTCGTGCCGGCCCTCACCGAGCAGCCCGAGACCCCTGCTCTTCCTGGTGGCGACACCGCGGCGGAGCCTGCCGAACCGGAGGTTGTCGCCGGCGACAGCGACGGCGCCGATGAATCGCAGTCCAGCGCTGTCGCCGGCGATCCTGCCCCTGGGCTGGGCGCTGCTGACCCCGAGGCCAGCACTAGCACCGACCAACCAGCTGCGGCCTGATCACCATGCCGCGCCGGGGCAAGGGCTTCTACCGCGGCATCTCTTTCCAGCCGCCAGTTCCTGTCGCTGTTGCTGCCCGTCGTGCCCTCGAACGGCGGGCCCAGCAGCCACCGTCCAACCGCGGCATGACCCCGGTGGGCCTGGCCCGGGCCCGGCAACTCGCCAACCGCCAGGAGCTATCGCCCACCACCATCGACCGGATGGTCAGCTATTTCGCTCGCCACGAAGTCGACAAGCAGGGCTCCAGCTGGAGCGACTACGGCAAAGGCCGCCAAGCCTGGGATGGTTGGGGCGGTGACCCCGGCAAGCGCTGGGCCCGCTCGATCGCCCGCCGTATGGATGCTGCTGATCGACGACCCTGATCGGCCTCCGATACGGACACCGCCAGCCGCCGCCACACCAAAGCAATCAGGTGATCACTGACTTCATCCACGACACCGAATTCAGCAGCAGCGCAATAACCAACCCTCAAAAGGGGAGAAAGCAACGCAGAAAAAAATAAAAATTCTCCTCGTAATTTCACTTTCAAAATCAACTCCCTGCAACTCCTTGCAAGCCCCTGTAGAAGCGCGTAGAAGAATCAAAACCGGAGGGGTATTCCCCTGTTTCTGGAAACGGCTGCAAAGCTGCTCGGAAAATTTCTCGGTTCTGGGAAATCACGCTGCCGCCCTGCCATCAGCAGCAGCGCCGGTACCGTGCTCTACCTGTGGTGTCCTGGCACCCTCGGTGCCACCATGGGTGGAGCAAAGGGATCCAGAGCTGATGGCGGTCACCAGCTTCAACCTGCAGAACCTGCGGGGGCAGTCCCTGCTGTTCCGCTGTCTGGACACTGGTTTTGTCACCACGGCCCCAGCGCTCACCCGCTACCAGCAGGGCCGTGGCATTGACCCCTGCCGGCGGGAGCTGGTGGGCGAGCGGCCGGAGCAATGGTGCAGGAGTCGCCCTGTGACGATCTGCGAGCACTGCGGCCTGGCGATCAAGGGAAACCCGTGGACCCTCCGCCAGCACCAACAGAGCAAACGCTGTAGAAGAACCAGGACGCCGCTGCCGCTCTGATGGCCCATCCGATCGGGCTCCTGTTGCCCTGGCTGGTGTTCGCCATCGCCGTGGGGCTCAAGACCTGGAAGGTGTCCCGATTGATCAACCGTCAGGTGCGCAACAGCTCCTGGGGGAGGGAGCGTTTTCGAGCCTCGCTGGAGCGGAACTGGCAGCGGAGTGAGTCGCTGCGTTGAGAGCAGCCAAAAGCCCCGGCGAGCTGCTGACCCACCAGGGCTGAAGCGGAGCCCAAAGGCTCAGAGCACCGAGACGGTGCCGAGGCGCCGGGCCTGCAGCTTGCGCGCCCACTGATGGGCCAGCTCAGCCGGGATGAAGCGGGGCTTTTTGACCGGGCGACCGCGACGGCCATAGAAGACGGTGATGCGCTCAGCAGCGCCCGCCTTGCTGCCACCGGGATAGATGTGCACCAGCAGCTGGCGGATTTCGCAGCAGGGGAAAGAAGAAGCCATCACGAGAGAGGCGAGGGACACCCGCGTCAGGCCTCGGCTGTAGCGACCCAACGGGGCGAGACAGCCGGGGCAGCGGTGCAGTTCTCCCCCCTCGCCGACTGTGATGGCTCCGGCCCCCGTCAGTGCTGAAGCCCTCCGCCAGTGGGGTCGTCGTCGTCCGCCGCCGGCAGCGCTGCTTGTCCTGCTGACCCGCACTGCACCTGGCCCAGCGACCAAAAAAAGAGGCCCCCCTGGGGCCCCGCGAGGCGGCTGAGATCAGAAGGGGATCAGCGCCTCCAACGCCGGATCAACCGGCGCCAGCGGCTGGGCCGACTGCTGCTCAAACAGCACCTGGGCCGCCAACTCAGCCAGCCGGGGATAGCGCTCCCTGCAGAACGCCAGATCATCAAGCAGCTCCCAGCAGCACTGCTGCAGGCGGGCTTTGCGGGACAGAGAAGCCATGGGAGGGCTCTGCATAGGACCCTTCAGCCGGCGGGGGGCGGGTCAAGGGCCCGTCCACCACTGGGATGCGGAGCGCCGCGGAGCCAACGTCCACAGCGGCGGGCTCGTGAAACCCTTGAGGCGCCCCCCGATCATGAAAAGGGCCGGAGCGGAGCCCGTTCAGGAGCTGGTGGACACACCGCCGCCGCGCTGCACGATCCCATGGCAATAGCCGGTGACGTGATCTGGGGCCGGACCCCGGGAGTGCAGCACCGATGGGCCTCACCCTGATCGAGGCAGCCAAGTACGAGAGCCGCCTGGAGCACCTGGCGGTGATCAAGACCTTCGCTGAGGGCGAACTGCTCAGCTGGCTGCCATTCATGAACATCGCCGGCGGCGGCCTCTTCTATTCCGTCGAGAAGGAGCTCCCCACGGTGGGCTTCCGGGCGGTGAACGAGGGCTACAAGCAGAGCTACGGCGTCGTCGATCCCCAGTCGGAAGCCGTCCACCTGTTCGGTGGCGACGTGGATGTGGACCGCTCGATCGTTGACCTTCAGGGCCCGGAGGCCCGTGCTGCTCAGACCGAGATGAAGGTCCGCTCGATGCGTCTCACCCTCGAGGCCGCCCTGATCAATGGTGACGCCACCGCCAGCCAGGGCCGGGGCTTTGACGGTCTGGCCAAGCGCCTGATGCCCGGCAGCGAGATGGCGCTGAATAACGGTGGCGGGGCGCTCGATTTTGACAAGCTCGATGAGCTGATCGACTCCGTCAACTCCTACGGCGGCAAGAAGTATCTGGTGATGAGCAAGGCGATGCGCCGCCAGCTCAATGCCCTCGCGCGCCAGACCGTCGGCCAGGGCGTTTACAACGTGAGCACCAACAACCTGGGCGTGATGGTGCATCACTACCAGGAGTGCCAGATCCTCACCGTCGACCGCGACGCCCAGGGCCTTGAAGTCCTCGGCTACGGCGAGGCCGGCGGCAGCAGCTCGATCTACTGCTGCACCTTCGGGGATCAGGCGGTAACCGGCCTGCAGGGGCCCTTCCAGGGCCGCTATGGGATTTCGGTGCGCGATCTCGGCGAGGTGCCCGATGCGCCTGTGTTCCGTACCCGGATCGATTGGTACGTCGGCTTTGGCGTCATGCACCCCCGCGCTGCTGGCCGGCTGCACAGCATCGCCCCCATTTCCTGACCGCCACTCCGTACCCCTTCCTTGGAGATCGACCGATGACTCGCTTGAAAGCCAACGCCCTCCTCGATGCCGCCACGGTGCTGGTGGGCTGGACCAATCGCTCCGCCACCCGCGACACCGAGAAGGTGTTCACCAGCGGTGAGGTGGTCAAGCTCAACACCAAGCTCGATGCCGCCTCCCGCTTTTCCCTGCTCGTCTCCCATCCGGGCCACAGCGCTGCGGTCACGGTGGTGCTGCACCTGGCACCCGAGCTGCGCGATGGAACCCGAGGCACCTTCATCCCAGTCGCCACAGTTGCTGTGCCAGCGGAAGGCGGCCGGGTGGAGGCCTACATCAGCGGCCACGACATCCTCCTCAATGCCGCCGATGTCGCCAACGCCGACCTGCCGGCGCTCTGCTTTGCCAAGGCCGTCGTCACTCCCTCAACGCCTGAGGGAATGGTGGTGGGTCTGACCGCCACCCTGCCGGCCTGACCATGACCCAGCCACACATGGGGCTCGTGGCCCAGGGGCCCCTCCCCGCCGGGATGCTGCGCATTCAGCAGGGCAACCAGGAGCGCTACGTCTGGCCCGTTCACCTACCGGGCTGGCTGGGGCTCGGCTGGCGGGTCGCCGGCCCCAGCTCCACGGCGGCGGAGCCGCTGTCTCAGGCCGTGCCAGCACCAGCTGTCCCTCTCGACTCGGAACCGGAACCCACGGCCGGCCGAGGAAAGCGCGGGCGCCGCCGCAGGGAGGAAGAGCCGCAGCCACCCGCTGGGGTTGAGGCCACGCCGGAAGAAACCGGCACCACTGCTGAGATGGGTGCCACCTACTCCGATCCCAAGGCAGCCGCTGATCCCGGTGACGACTCCGCCGCAGCAGGGGCGGTAGCCCTGAGCGCCCTCCCTGATGACCTCTTCTCTGACCCCTTGATCTGATCTCCCCGCCATGCCCTACCCCCTGCCCGAGCAACCAGCCACGGTGGGTGGAGCGCGGGTGCGGCTGCTCCCCCCACTCGGCTGCCCCGGCACCGAGCAGTGGGTGCTGCCGATGGAGTTCGGCCGCTGGGAGGAACTGGGCTACCGCAAGGGCCCCATCCCGGCGAATGACCTGGAGCTGTTCTGGCTACCAGCCGATCGCCGTTGGAATGAACCGATCGCCTCGGCCGCCATCGAGCTGCTGATCAATCCGCGTCAGAGCATCACCGCCCCGATCTCCGTGATCTGGGGCGATGGCACCAGCGACGAGCTGCCCTGGCCCGCCACCGCCCGCACCGCGCCGCGGCTACGGCACGTCTATGCCCACCAGGCCGACGTCACGGTCCAGGTGCAGCTGGGGATGCTGATCGCCACCCTGCCTGTCGCATTGGTGGGCTGCCCCGTGCCGCCCCAACAGCTGCTGAACAACCGCGATGGAGGCGGTGCCAGCAGCAGCGGCACCATCCAGCCCTTGATCCCCAGCGGCGGCATCACCGGCGAGCCCTATGACGGCCGCCATGCCGTGGTCTGGCGCCTGAGGCTCCATCCCAACGGCGGCCTGGGTTTTCTGCCGGACCCCAGCAGCGGCGAACCGGCCCTGGCGGTGGTGCAGGAATCGGGTGTCGGCAGCCGCGCCACCCGTTGGTACTCGGGCAATGGTGCCCCACCGACCGGGACCGCACTGCCCCTGCAGCCACCACCAGCGGTGGGCGACTTCTACCTCGACCGGCTCACCGGCCAGGTCTACGAACTCTCCGCCTGATCACCATGGCTGACCTCAACAAAGGGCTGGCCGAGCGGGTGGAGGTGTTCACCCGGGCCACCAGCGATGCCCTCCAAAAAGCCGTCGGCGAGGTGCTCGATGCCCGCAATCCTTGGCAGCTGCTCTATCGCCTCTCGCGCATCGTGCTACTCGGCCTGGTGCTTTACACCGCCTGGTTGCTGATCACCCTGCAGCCGGATCTGGCCAAGCGGATCAGCACCACCCACCTCCAGACCCTGCAGGAACAGATGGCAGCTCACCAGAGCCAGGTCCAATCGCTGCTGCGCAATGCGATCGAAACCAGCGGCGATGGTCTCCACACCCTGGCGTTGCTCCAGTGGGATGGAGGCAGCAGCGCGACCGTGCTGGCGGCGGCGGGCCGTCTCAGCCAGCAGGGGCTCTCTGCCGATCAGGAGCTGCTGCTGGGGGTGGAGATGGCCAGCTCCCTGGGCCACCTCGCCCTCGGCCTCTGCGCCAGCGAACAGCCGGAGGCCCTCCCCCTCCACCCTGACCCCGATGCTTCCGCCGGCTCCAGGGCAACGTTCGCATTGCTTTGCCCAGTGGGCTGCGGTAACCGCAGCGGCCAGCGCGCCCTGCTGCTGAGCCTCTACGACGAGCGGCCGGCCCTGCTGCATCAAGAGGCGCGTCCCGGGCCCGGCCATCGCGCTGAGAGTGATCGGGAACATTGGCGGCGCCAGGAGCAACTGCTGCTGATCGCCCGCCGCCTCGGCGAGCTGTTGGCCGATGGCGGCCCTGCCGGTGCCCCTGGCGCTGGCCATGGCAAGAGTCAGTGATTGCCGCTTCTCGCTGCCGTGGCCCTGTTCTGGACCCAACTTGCCTCCCTGCTCGGCCCCCCAGGGCAGGCTGGACCGCCGGGACCCCAGGGCGCGGGAGTGCCGGCTGGGGGCAGCGCCGGCCAGATCCTGCGCAAGCGCAGCGCCGCGGATTACGACAGCGAATGGGCCACGACCCCCGCTACTGATCCCCTCTTCATTCAGGGGAGCCCACCCAGCGCCCAACAACTGGCGGGAGCCAGCCGTTACCAGTGGTGGGACACCAGCGGCGGGGCCCTCACCCTCTACATCGAGGACGGGGTGAACTGATGGCCCTGCGCAATGCTTTTGAGGACCTCGCCCTGGAGAGCACGCTGCAGGCGCTGAGGCTGGCTGTGGCAGCCCTCACCCGCACCATCGGCCTGATGACGCCTGATGTGGCCGGTCGCATGCGGGTGACGCTGGAGTCGGCGCCTGCGGTTGTGCCGGCCAGCCA
>CANCJV010000071.1 GCA_947378425.1 Synechococcaceae cyanobacterium | reverse complement strand
CAGCCCCATGCAACCGCAGCGCCTCCTCGTATTCAGCCCCGATCCCCAGCCTTGAGTCCTCATCAGGCATCAGCCGTTTCATGCCCACATGGATCAGGCAGGCCAAGGCCAGATCGCTCCAGCTACCGGGAAGGGTCTTGAGCTTGCGGTAGGTGCCTGGCGCGTTGATCCGCAGGCCTCCCTGGCCTATGGCCGCTACCTCGCTGAGTACCGCCATGAAGCGCTGCTGATCCATCCCCTCGAACAGCAGCAAGGCCTGGAGGCAATAGCTCACGGCGTCCTGCCGCAAGCACTCGGGCTGCTCGGCCCGCAGATCCCGGCTGGCGATGCTGCCCCGCAGATCCTTGGCCTTGTTCGCCAGCTCGCCGTAGGGCTGGGCCTCGATCACGCGCAGCAGCAGCCGATCGGCCTCGTCGCGGTGCTTGCCTGGATCCAGCTCCAGCAACGCCTGGGCCAGGTTGAAGGTGGTAACCAGGTCATCCGGTGCCACCGCAAGCGCCTGGCGAAAGCGTTCGATGCCGGCGGCAAGAGCTCCGGCGATCACCAGCAGGCTGCCGAGGCTGCGGAGGGCAAAGGCGTTCCGCGGCTCCAGCTCGATGGCCGCCTCCAGGGCCTGCCTTGCTTCTGAGCGCTCCTCCTGCCGGAGCGCGGCCAACCCCAGCGCCACCTGCGCGTTGGCCTGGGCGTGGGTATCACCGGCGTTGGCGATCACCGCCCGGCGCAGTAGCAGCCGGGCTTCCTCCAGCCGTCCCTCTTCACTGGCGAGCACCCCAACGTTGTAGAGGGCCTCAGGGTGTTCGGGCTCCAGCTGCAGCAGGGTTTCCAGCAGCGGCCGGGCCTCATCGAAGCGCCGTTGCTGCAGGAGCGGGCCGATGGACGCCATGGCCGGTGCTTCCGCTGCTGCCGGCTCCCAGTCCACCTCGATGCGGCCGGCGGCGAACACCACCGACAGTTGACCGCCCATGGAGGCATAGGACTTCTGGAAGTATTCGGTCACCGCCCGGTGGAATGCCACCGTGCCAGGGGTGCGGCTGCCCTCGGGCAGCAGGGAGGCATCAAAGGTGGCCTCTTCGATCGAGAACGCCGTGCCTTCCATCAGGGCGTCTTCCAGGCGTACCAGCGGGAGAGCCCCAGCTTTTCGGCCCAGCCATCGACGATCTCCCGATCCGGATCCGCCGTGGTGGGCTCGGCACGGGTGATGGCGATCAGCTCCCTGGCCAGGGCCTCAAAACCTGCCGCCTGGTAGGGGATCGCTAGCGGCGGGATCCCGACCAGCTCGGCGGTCTGAAAGGCATAGGCGGCATTCATCGCCCTACTGGCCTTCACCACATCGGCGGGGCCCATCTTGTCCACCTCGGCATTGAGGCAGGGCACGTTCTGCTGCACCTGGCTCTGGAGCACCGCCGCCTGCAGTCCCCGCAGTTCCGGTACCTGTTCGAACAGCCAGCGATCGGCCCACAGCCCTGGGCCTGTCGAGCGCAGCTGCACCATCAGCCCGTCGTAAAAGCGCAGCCCCGCCTTCCGCGCCAGGGCCAGGCTCAAGCTGCCCTTGACCAGTTTCTCGACCTGCGAGATCACCTTCTCCCGGGCTTCCCGCTTCTCGTTGAGGTTCACCCTCTGCTCGGCCGGCACCTGCACGATGCGCAGCAGCAGGGCGGCCTCAAAGGCCACGTGATAGCTGCTGGCCTCATCAGCATCCCGATAAGCGATCAGGTGCGCCTGGCGCTCCGGTGTTGCCGGCCGCACTGTGGCCAGGGTGCTCAGGTCGCTCTGCTGAGCCACCGCCACCGGCAGCCCGCTGGTCTCCTCCACCTGCTGCAGCAGACGGTTCACGGCCGGCAGGAGCGCATGGGCAGGCATCGCCGGGCCGAGGAAAAGAAGGGGGAGCTCCCACGGTATCGGCGGCAGTGCGGCGCCCTCCGCGGCCTCAGCCGAAACCCTTGGCCGGCCCTCGATGGCTTGGGGGCAGCAGTGGGATCTCGATCTCTGCTCCCTGCTCGATCGGATAGCCCTCCATCTGAAGGTGCAGGTCGCTGCAGACCAGGGTCAGCGGTGGCTCCAGGCCCAGGGCCTCCATGAACACCAGCACCACGTCCTCGCCCGGCCCCGCGGCATCGGCATGGCGCTTGACCTCCTGGCGAAACCGCAGGGCCGTGTACTTCTTGAGGTCGGGCCGGGCGGAGAGCACGTTGGTGCGCAGGAAGCGGGCGTTGCCGTACTCGGTCTGATTCACGAACAGCACATAGGGCTCATCCCCATCCGGCCCGGGCAGATCGTCCTGGGTGGTGATGTGGAACTGAGACACGCTGGTGCTTCTCCTTGGGCAGTGCTCCCAGCATCCGCCATCCGGCGAGGATTGGTCACGCTGTTCTGCGCTGATGAGCCGGCTGACGCCCGAATCGATCCGCGCCAGCCAGGCCGAACTGCCGCCGATCGGCACGGTGATCACCGAGCTGCGCCGCCAGGACCCCTACATCCAGCAGGAGCAGCACCGCTACCGCTCGCCTCGGGGCTTTCAGCACTGGGCCAATCACCTGGCCTATGCCGCCCTGATCGAGGCGGGTCTGCAGGTGATGGATGAGATGAACGATCCGATCGGCTTCTGGGCCGCTACCACCTGCCGCTGGGCGAGGATCGTTGAAGCACCGCCCCGCTTCCTGGCACCGGAGCTGGCGGAGGCCTTCCGCCGCACCCCCTCACCCCACCTCGATGAGGAGCTGCCGCAGGTGCTGCCCTGCTTTCGGCTGATGCTTCCCGATGGCACCCTGTTTACAGAAGACGGGGTGCCGATCCCGGTGGTGATCGTGGCCGACCTGCGGGGGATGGCCGACTGGCTGCCGCCCCAGGCCCAGCGGATCAGCGGCATCAGCTGCGTGGGCATGGCCCTCGATGGCAGCAGCTACCTCACCCGCCATTCCTTCCAGCAGATCGGCGAGCGCAATCCCACCGTGGAGGACCTGAGTCATCCGGCCTGGCAGTGGGATGAGCAGGCTGTGCAGAGCACCAACCAGCGCATGGAGGGCCTGGCGATCAACGCCCTGCTGGTTGAGCATTACCAACCGGAACTGCTGTCCACCGGCCCGGCGAGCAAGGTGCCGAGCGGCAAGGGTTTTTCGGCTGGCAGTGCTGACGACACCGGCGCCGTGAGGCCCCTGGGGCCGGTGTGGATCGGCAAGGACTTCCGCCTTGATCGCACACCCAGGGCTCCAGCAGCAGGCGATCCTTCCTCCAGCAGCAGCGCTTCGCGCCGACCCCATTGGCGCCGGGGCCACTGGCACACCATCCTGCATGGCGAAAAGCGCCAGAGGCGGCGGATGCAGTGGTTCAAGCCGGTCTATGTGGGGCTGAGCTGAGGGCCGGCTGATTACCCGTAGCTGGCGGGCAGACGATTCACGCCGCCGCCTCATCCCCCACCAGCTCCACAAGCTCTGCTGCCCTACCCCCCTCCAGCAGCGCCTCCTCCCCACGGGCCGCCGCCCGGTTCACCCGCCTGCGGATCAAGCGCAGCGTGGCCTGCGCGGCCTGGGGCAGCTCCAGGTCATCCGGCAGCAGTAGCCACAGCCTCTCGCGCATGGTCGGCTGCTCCGCCACCGCCATCAGGCCCTGCGCCTGCCACCACGGCCTTGGCGCCAGGGCCGGGCAGACCGGTAGGGCGACGGGCCGCAGCTGCAGCTGCTCCAACCAAATATTCGCCTCCTGCCAGGCACGGGAGGCGCGTTCCAGCAGGCCGCAGACGCTGGGCTCCAGCTGCTGATGCAGAAGGGGCATCACCTCCGCGCTGGGCAGCAGCACCGTCTCATCCCACTCCCCAGCCCAGTTGGCGTGGCAGACCAGTTGCAGCTCCAGCGCCCCCAGCGGCACCACCCGCACCCCCTCCCAACTTGGCAGTCGGCCCGCCGGTAGTTGCTGGGAATGGCAGAGCGAGGAGACGATCGCGCCATCAATCACCCCCTGCCGCACCAGGGCGGCCCAGTCGGCGGCGCCGTGGAAGCAGGGCGGCACCTGCAGCACCCCCGGCACCCCCTCCAACAGCGGCTGGTGCAAGGCATCGCTGGCCAGCCGCAGCCGGCCATCCTCCAGCCGATGGGCACGGCAGGCCAGGCGTAGCAAGCGCAGGCTGCTGCTCGCTCCCCAACGGCACACCTTGTGGGGCTTGCGGGCTGGCTGCAGGTGGAACTGTTCCGCCAGCTCCCGGTAACTACGGCTCACCGTGCTCTGGTGCATCGCCAGGGACTCGGCAGCGCGGATCTGGCTGCCGCTGATCTCCATCAGGTCGAGCACCTGCAGGTTGAGCAACATCCCGGGTGGTCTGTAGACCTTGCGCCGCCGCGGTCGAGGCGGCACAACGGCACCAGAGAGCTGGAAGGGCACGGCAGCACAGCGCTGGAAGTGAGCAAACAGCCTTGCCCGCCTTGAAGGGTTGTCCAGCCTTGCTGCCGCGAATGACCCAGGCGGCCTAGAGGCCAGGCTGCCACTGGGTCCGATCGCATCGCTGGTTGGGCAGGGTTGCCGGCCTCCGCACTGCGCCGCATCCTTGCGCCATGGAGCCCCTGCGCTGCCACCTCCTGATCGGTCCGCCCGCCAGCGGCAAGAGCACCACCGCCGCTGCCCTGGCCCCTTTGATTGCAGGGCCTGAGGGGCAACCGGCGGTGGTGCTCTCCACCGACGCGATCCGCGCCGAAGTGTTCGGTGATGCCGCCGTTCAGGGGCCCTGGCCGTCGATCCAACAGCGGCTCCACGAGCGGCTGATCGGTGCGGTAGCGGCCGGCATGCCCGTGATCGTCGATGCCACCCATGCCGAGCGCCCCTGGCGGTTGGCGATCACCCAGAAACTGGCGCTGCCCAGGCCGGTGGAGTGGATCGGCTGGTGGCACTTCACACCACTCAGTACCTGCCTGCGTTGGAACGCCAAACGGGAGCGGCCCGTTCCCACTCCGGTCATTCACCGCATGGCCGCCAAGCTGGCGGATGAGGCCTTCGGGCCGGGGAGGGCGGAGGGTTTTGCCTCGGTGGTGGCGGTGCAGCCCACCCATCAGAGCGACCTGGGCGCCTACCTGCGCGGCGAGCTCTCCGGCCTCAAGCGCCGCATCAGCGCCGCCTGCAACCGCCAACGCCAACTGCTGCTACACGGCCACTCCCGGCTGCTGGATCTGGAGCGGCTGCTCTATCTGCTCAAACTCCTGGCCGACCATCCCGACCTGGCGACGACGGACCAGGGCAGCCGTGAGGCGCTCGAAACGCTTGTCTCACCCCTGCCCAGCGGCGAGCTGGCGGAGCGGGCAGCGGCCTTGCTGCGCAAACTCCATGGCGAGTGCTACGGCGATGCCGATGCGGTTCGCCGCGATCTGGCCTGGCTGGAGGCCCAGGGCTTCTTCCTGGCCACGCCGGTCACCACAGCGATTACCCCGATACCGCTGATTCCACTGGCAGCTGGGCAGACGCCAAGGGCCGGTGGCGTCAACGGCGGCCACCCACCGATGGCCGATGCCGCGGTGTTCGTGCGGGTGATGACCCTGTTGCGCCATCTGCTGCAGACGCCCTTTGATCGGCCGGCGGATGGTCCGGGGGCGATGGCGATGCAACGGCATCTGCTGGAGCGGCTCTCTGAGATCCCGGGCGGCCATGGCCCCGGCGAGCTGGCGACCTTGCGCAAGGACATCGAGAAGACCCTCACCCCCTATGGCTTCCGGTTGCGTCACGACAACCCGCGCCATGGCTACTGCCTCGGCACTGCCTTGCTCTCGGCGCCGCGGCTGGTGGAGATCTATGGGGTGGTGCAGCACGCTGCCGAGCGGTTGGGGGATCCCACGGCGCAGGATCTGCTCGATGAGCTGGAGCAACGCCTCGGCTGGGGCGGCATCGAGGTGACGGCCACGACGCCGTTGCGCACCTATCTCGATGGCGCCCATCCCGGCGTGGAGAGCCTGCAGCAGGGCAGCCTGGCTGAACCAAGGGAAGCCGAGCGGATCGAGACGGCGATCCTCGAGCACCGCCGCGTGCGACTGCTGCGCCATAGCACCTTTGGCGGCGGCGATAGTCGCGGCGAGGAGATCCGCGTCTGGCCCCTGCAGCTGGTCTTTTCAGCGGGCCTCTGGCACCTGGCCTGGGAGGACGACGCCATCGGCCGGCCCCATGGGCTGCTGCAGAGCGAACGGCTGGAGCGACTGGTGTTTCTGCAGGCCGAACCGCGGGGTCGCCGCAACGAAACCGAGCACAGCACCGCGCTCGCCAGGCTGCAGCGGCTGCTTCATCACTGCGGCGGCATCGAACTGGGCGATGACCTCACCGCCCAGGAGGGTCTCTGCCAGCCCAGCAGCGAGCAGCGGCGCCGCCAGCTGCAAACCCTGCGCCTGTCCTGCAAAGCCGCTGCTTTTGCATCGATCCGCGAGGGGCAGCTTGCGCTGCCGCTGGAGCACATTCGAGTCGAGCGCCCGCCTGGGCCGCATGACGAGCGCAATGGCTCCAGCGGCCCTGGTGGGGAGTGGGTTCACCCCAGCCTGAGTCGGGTGCTGGCACCCAATCCCGCCGGCGACAGCCATCCCCACCCGGTGGAGATCGACCTGCCGCCCTGGATCCTGGCCCGCGGCACCGCCCTGCGCCGCTGGTTGTTCAGCCACGGCAGCGCCATCCGCATCGAGGCCCCGGAGGCGCTGCGGCAGGAACAACAGGGCCAGGCGCTGGAGATGCTGGCGCTCGGTCAGAAACGCCCCCTCAGCTGATCGGCCGCTGGCCTCACTCCTCCTCAGCAGCCCCCAGAGGAATGAGCTGGATCTGCTTGCGACCGAGCTTGATCTCGAACTCATCGCCGGGCTCCAGGCCCAGCTGGGCGGTGTAGGCCTTGCCGACCATCAGGTTGCCGTTGAACTGGATCTTGGTCACGAAGCTCAGGCTGCGGCCAGGTTTCCCCTTGCCGCCACTGTTGCCGGCACCGAAGTGCATGCCTTTGGCTTCCAGCAGGGCTTCGTAGAAGGCAGTGAAGTTCAAGCGCTCCGTGCCGTCTTTTTTGGTGCTGACATAGCCGGCGGAGCGAACCAGATCGGATTTCGAGACATCGCCGAGTTCTTTGACCTTGGCGAGCAATTCAGTTCCAGCGAGCATGGTGAATGGCCTGGGGTGATGAACTAACTCTAATTGCCAACTGTCCTGGCGTAGCAACCATGACAACCTCTTTGCAGGAGCTGATCACAGCGATGCCGGCAAGAAGGAGTCCGGTGCTGTTGTGGCACTCGCTGGCGCCAGCCATTCCGCCAGCTTGGTGTAGCGCCTGCGGCTCAGGTGGTTCTTGACGGCCATCGCCAGGGCTTTCTTTTGCCCCACCAGTACCACCAGCTGCTTGCCGCGGGTGAGGCCGGTGTACACGAGATTGCGCTGCAGCATCGCGTAGTGCTGGGTGAGCAGGGGGATGACCACGGCGGGATATTCGCTGCCCTGGCTCTTATGGATCGTGCAGGCATAGGCGGGCACCAGGTGATCGAGCTCGCCCCAGCCGTAGACCACCACCCGGCTGCCCACCACCCCGGCCTCACTGATTGGGAACAGCACGCTCAGCTCGCTGTTGTCGGCGTCGATCGCATCGATGGTGCCGACATCACCGTTGAACACCTCCTTCTCGTAGTCGTTGGCGATCTGCATCACCTTGTCGCCCGGTGCAAACCGCCAACCGAAGCGCTCCACCTGCTCGGTGGGGTCGGGATTGAGCAGCTTCTGCAGCTCGATGTTGAGCGAACGCGACCCACAGCCACCGCGGGCCATGGGGCAGAGCACCTGCACCTGGCCGATTGGATCAAAGCCGAATCGGGCGGGGATCCGCTCACCCACCACCTTGAGGATCAGGGCCACCGCCTGCTCGGGCGTCTCGGCCGGCAGGAAATAGAAATCGCTGCTCTTGCCCTCGGGTGGGGAGCGCAGATCAGGGATCGTGCCGGCGTTGATGGCGTGGGCGGTGGTGATGATCCGGCTGGAGGCCGCCTGGCGGAACACCTCGGTGAGCCGCGCCACCTGCAGGGCGCCGCTGTTGATCCCATCGGCCAGCACCTGGCCCGGGCCCACCGAGGGCAGCTGATCCACATCGCCCACCAGCAGCAGGGCGGCCTCGGGGGGGATGGCTGCCAGCAAGGAAGCCATCAGCGGTACATCCACCATCGAGGTCTCGTCCACCACCAGCAGGTCGCACTCCAGCGGCAGTTCGGCGTTGCGCCGGAAGCCGTAGGCGGCGGGGTCGAACTCCAGCAGCCGATGGATGGTTTTCGCCTCCAGCCCGGTGGCCTCCGCCATGCGTTTGGCGGCCCGGCCGGTTGGGGCGCAGAGCTGGATCCGGAGCTTCTTGGCCGCCAAGATCCGCAGGATCGCATTGATCAAGGTGGTCTTGCCCACGCCGGGCCCGCCGGTGACCACCAGCACCTTGCAGGCCAGGGCCTGCTCCACCGCAGCCTTCTGGCTGGCGGCCAGCTCCAGGTCCAGCCGCTGCTCCACCCAGGCGATCGCCCGCTCCGCATTGATCGTTCCCCACGGAGCTGCCCCCTGCGCCAGCTCCTGCAGGGTTTCCGCAATGCGCCGCTCATCACGGTGCAAATGGGCCAGGAAAATCGCGGCTTCACCCGCCAGGCTGTCGGCCACCACCGAGCCCTCGCTCAGTTCCAGGTCCAGAGCTGTTTGGATCACCGCGGGCTCGAGGGGAACCCGGTTGGCGGGGGCGTCGCGCTGTGGTTGTGCTTGTACTGCAGCGCTCCCTTGCTCTTCTCGCTGCTCAGAACCCTGCGTTGGATTCGCTTCGGCTGGTGGCGACGGTGCTGGGCGTTCCACCGCCAGCAGCTCACCGGCCAACTTGAGCAGCTCAGCGGTGGGCAGGCCGCAGTGCCCCTCGCCGCTGGCTTCCAGCAGTGCGTAATTGATACCCGCCCGCAGGCGGATCATGGCCGTGGCTTCAATGCCGAGCCGTGCGGCGATCGCATCGGCGGTGCGGAAGCCGATGCCGCGGATGTCGCGGGCCAGCCGGTAAGGGTTCTCCGCCATCACCTGCACGGCGTCGTTGCCGTAGGTCTTGAAGATCCGCACGGCCCGCGCCGTGCCGACGCCATGGCTGTGCAGGAACACCATGATCTCGCGCACCACCTTCTGATCGGCCCAGGCCTGGGCGATGCGACCGGCCCGCACCTTGCCGATGCCCGGCACCTCCCGCAGGCGTTCGGGGGCCTGCTCGATCACCTCGAACACCTCCGCCCCGAAGGCGCCCACCAGCTTGCTGGCATAGATCGGGCCGATGCCGCGGATCATCCCCGAGCCCAGGTACTTCTCGATGCCTTCTGCGGTGGTGGGCGCTGAGGCCTTGAGGAAGGAGGCCTTGAACTGCTGGCCGTGTTCGCGGCTGTTCACCCAGGTGCCCGAGACCGTGACCCATTCACCGGCGCTGATCTCGGCGGCATGGCCCACCACCGTGACCAGATCGCGATGGCCACGGGCCTTGATCCGCAGCACGCAGAAGCCGCTCTCGGCGCTGTGGAAGATGACCCGCTCGATCGAGCCGGCCAGCACCTCAGTCGGCTGGCCTCCTGCTGGCTCGTTCATGCCTACACGGGGTGCCATGGGGGCATGCTCTGGCAGGGAGACGGAACGAAGATCCGCAGTTTGGACGTGCGGACCCTGCCTGTCTGTCAGGCCACCTCCGGCGCCCAGCCTCGATGGCGGTGCAGGTCTTCTGTCCAGCCGCTGCAGCGGTGGGTGAGGTGCTCGCCATGGGCGATCAAGCCCTGGTGCAGGTGGCAGGTGAGCAACGGGATGCAGTTAGGGCCGGGGTGATGCCGGAAGAAGTGGCAGGTCATGCAGACCTGGCGACTGCGACTTGAGCGGAGCACGTCCTGATCAAGCCAGGGCCAGTCCTCGATCGCCTCGTCGCGGGAGGGCTGCAAACGGGAGAGGGGGACCGGCACCATGACGACTCTTGCGGGCGTACGCCTGTACTAGCAGGGGAGGCGCTTTGGCGCCAGGGGCTCACTGGGTGCTGCCGTGCTGATGCTCAGCTGAGCGCACCTCGCGGTGCTGTTCTGCTGAGCGCACCTCGCAGTGCGACACCAAAAACGCCTCGATCCAGTCGTGGTGACACTTCTGGTTGATCCGATCCGCGATGGTCA
>CANCJV010000070.1 GCA_947378425.1 Synechococcaceae cyanobacterium | reverse complement strand
CGCCGCAGTGATCGAAATCGAAGGGCCAGGGATCCCAACCCGGTACGAGCATGGTGAGAATCAAGCCAGACCAGCCGGTCAGCAGGGCCCATCGGGTCAGATGGGCATGACGTTCGGACCAGGTGCCGATGGGCAGCATCAAGAAAGCGGGCAGGCCAGATGGGGTGACTTCAGCACAAATACTGCTTAAAAGAGGCAAAAATACAGATCCTGAACCGTTTTGGCTCGATTCCGCTGTAAGACTTTTACGAAAAATCAATACCAAAGGCCGCTTAC
This sequence comes from Synechococcaceae cyanobacterium, assembly GCA_947378425.1. GTDB lineage: Bacteria > Cyanobacteriota > Cyanobacteriia > PCC-6307 > Cyanobiaceae > Cyanobium. Next base: position 10,397 of record CANCJV010000070.1, on the reverse strand, counting down.
CCACAGGCATCAGTGGATTTCCGGTTCAAAGCGACGTATCAGTGCCTGTCAGGTCCTCAATCAGCCCGATGTCGGCACAGTTGGCCTGTCTGCAAGTCTTTGATTGAGGCTATTGGGGTACACCTCTAGTCAACGGGCTGTTCATGTTGCCTCCATCGCGGGCTTGAAGATGTTGCTCAACCGGATCAGGGTGTAAGCGATCACATGCAGGCCAATAACGGCGCTGACGTTCTTTTGCCCGCGCCGTTTGAACATGTGCAGTCCGCCGAATGCTTTGATCCAACCGAACACCTTCTCGATTCCCCGGCGAGCATTGTTCGATTTGGTGTAACCCACGTGGCAGGTGAGGCCATCCATCGCTGAGCAGCAGCTGCGGGCAGTGTTCTGCTCCCTCTGGGGCGTGATACTGATCCGCCTCATCTCAGTGAAAAATTTTTTGGTGACGTAGTTCTTGTCGGCGTCGAGCTTTTTCTGGTGGGCACCGGTGAGCAGGATGCCGCCAAAGTGATGGCAGCAGACCTCATCTGTGCCCGTGGCCTATTTGGCACAGCCATCGACGATTAGGTCGTCACAGGTGTCCACCAGCACATGGACGTCGCACCGAGAGGAGTGCTCACTGGAGTGATTGCTGAGTTGTTCTGGATGGGCATTGAATTTCCGGACAATCAAGAGTTTGATCCCCAACCTGCGAATCCGTCTGAGCGGATGACTGGTTGGGATCCGCTCTGCGATCGAGAGACGTAGGAGAACAGTGAGTCTGCGCTCCTTTTGGCCTCACCTCAACAATGAGTAGCTGGCCAAATTTGGCAGAGGTGCTACACTTCGGGACCTTTTTCTGGAGAGGATTCTTATGACGAACAGAAAAAGTTTTCTTGTAGGAGTCCTGGTGACCGGTTCCTTCGTCGCACAACGTCCATGCTGATGCCGGACACGGCTATTGTGCAATCGGATCCCCGCGTTACGGAGTCAATGGCAAGCCTAAAGGTCATGTGTGAGGAATTCAGGAGTGCCCAAGCTCGAGTGAAAGCATCCTGTTGCCAGTAAGGAGACTCCCGTTCTGTATTTAGGTCCCATCAAGATCAATAATAATTTCTACATCGTTGAGGCAGTCGGCAAGAAAGGTGGGAGAGACATGACAGCGATATTCTTTGTGAGGAGCGGAGATGAGTACATTCGTGTTTCCGCCACTGTGCTGAAGTCTGATCGCGGTGGACGGGCGATTGGAACCATCCTTGACCCCGCAGGCAAAGCCATTGCTGAAATTAAACAAGGTAAGCCGTTCTGCGGCGTCGTGACGATTCTTGGCAGGCCTTGCATCTCGGGCTACGAGCCCATGAAGGGCGCGGGTGGCGACGTCATCGGCATCTATTACGTCGGCTACAGGAAGTAACACTCAACCCTGCGCTCGAGGGAGGGTCTGATCAGCACCTTCACCATTCAGTTGCCAGTAGGGCGGCTCGCCCTTCACTTTTATGTCAGGAAAGCCATGGCTGGGCCAGAGCTTGTTTCCAGTCTTCATTGTGTCCGGCTGTAGAGAAACTACCACGAATGAGTAGGACTCCGGGATGACTCATCGGTGCTCGGCCGCAATCTTCAGCCGCTCAGGAACTGGCTGGGGCAGTTGAGCCTCCCGCTACAACTTCTGGCCAAAGGCGTGGAGGTCTCGGCCTTCAATAGCCTGCCGTCCCAGAGAAGTCGTCGTTACTGAGCTGCGGTTTGACCTCCGGAGCACCCATCAGCTGCTCCAGCGAATAGCCCCATGTCGTTGTCAGTGAGGATCCGGTCTCCAGTCGCGCACCCGTGCGCAGTTCCGGTGGTCAACACCGCCTACGCAACGATGGCTGAATGCGCGCCATGGCCAGCAATCTTGTTTGCTTCATCTTCGACGGTGAAGGCGGGGCCGCAGACACCGGGGGTTGTGCTTGTCGATGTGCTGTCAGGGCTCGTCGGCGGCCTAGTCTTCGCTGCGATGGATGATTTTCGCCGCTGTTGGCGGCGAGGTTGATCGGAAGGAGATCCAATCACGAGCAAGGGTGGGTGAATCACATTTGCATGTCTTGGCAGCATCTCCTGAAGGCACGACCAACTCTCCTTTGAGTCTCAGGCCACCAGCTCAAGCATCCCCATCAGTCCGGCGGCCAGGGGCCGGTGCGAGACCTGCTGGAAGCCGGCCTGGCGAGCCAGGTGCTGCTGCTCTGCCGCCAGGGGGAAGCGCTCCAGACTCGCCTCCAGATAGGCATATTCCTCGGGCACTCCCGCCAGGCGTGCGGTGGGAACCACCAACCGGCGAAGGTAGAAGCGCTGGAACTGCGCTGCCACCAGCGCCGGCATTCCCTCAGCCGGATCGGGACGGTTGAAGTCGAGCACGGCTGCCCTGGCTCCGGGACGCAGCAGGCGGCGCAATTCCCGCAGTGCCATTGCCGGATCCGCCACGTTGCGCAGGCCGTAGGCCATCACGGCCCCATCCTGGGAAGCGTCAGCAAGGCCCGTGGCCTGGGCATCCCCCTGCTGCCAGTGCAAAGTCAGCCAGGGCCGGGCCGCCGCCCTGCTGCTGGCGACCTGCAGGGGCGCCCTGGCTGCATCCAGACCCAGCACAACCCCGCCTGGGCGCACCTTCTCAGCCAGGGTCAGGGCGAGATCACCGGTGCCGCAGCAAAGATCGAGCAATCGCTGGCCTGGCCTGGGGCGCAGCCAGGCCACGGCCTGGCGTTTCCAGTGGCGATGCAGACCCAGGCTGAGCAGGTCGTTGAGTTGGTCGTAACGGGGGGCGATGCGCTCGAACAGCTCGCGCACGGCCTCTGGATCACCGGGTTTCAAGTGGTGGAGCCTGGGAAAGGGCGGGATAGTCGTCCCAGGGCAGCACGATTGCATCGAGGCTGATGCCGCTGTCCCGATCCGGTCCGCTCAGCATCATCCCCTTGGCCGCCTCGAGACGCATCGGACTGGTGATCGTCAGCACCATTACGGCGGCCAGCCCCACAGCCGCTGAGCAGACCATGCAGCCCGCCAGCATCAGGGAGAATTCCTGGCGATCACTGGCGCTCTGCATCAGTTGCAACGCCCAGGCCACCAGGGCCACCACCGCCGCCACCATCACCAGAGCGATGACGGTGAGGAGGGATCCAGGCAGGGCGAAAAGGGCGGTCAATGCTGGGCTGCGGCGAATGTGAACACTTTTCTACGAATGTAACGATAGCTCCGCCGCTACCGCGAGGCGTCATCCGGCAGGAGCGGCCTCACGGGCAGACCCCGCTTCAGCAGCTCCCGCTTGATCTCCTCCACCGTCAGGACTCCATCGTGGAGCAGGGAGGCCAGCAGGGCAGCCGCCGCTTTGCCCTCCTCCAGGGCAGCGGCGATGTCGTCGATGCAACCGGCCCCGCCCGAGGCGATCACCGGCACGTCCACCGCTTCCGCCACGGCCCGGGTCAGGGCCAGGTCGTAGCCGGCCTGGGTGCCGTCGCCATCCATCGAGGTGAGCAGAATCTCGCCGGCCCCCAGCGCCACCACCCGGCGCGCCCAGGCCAGGGCGTCGAGTCCGGTGTTGTCGCGGCCGCCTTTGACATAGACATCCCAACCGGGGCTTCCCCCCTCGCGACGCCGGGCATCGATGGCCACCACGATGCACTGGTTGCCGAAGCGCTTGGCACCGGCAGCGATCAGCTCAGGGCTGCGCACGGCCGCTGAGTTGAGGCTCACCTTGTCGGCGCCGGCGCGCAGCAGTTCGGTGATGCCCTCGACACTGCCGATCCCGCCTCCGACTGTGAAGGGGATGGTCACGGCCTCGGCGGTGCGGCGCACCAGATCCACCAGGGTGCCGCGGCCCTGGTGGCTGGCGGCGATATCAAGGAACACCAGTTCATCGGCACCGGAGGCGCTGTAGCGGCAGGCCAGCTCCACCGGATCACCGGCGTCGCGCAGGCCGACAAAGTTGATTCCCTTCACCACGCGGCCGTCGGCCACGTCGAGGCAGGGGATGATGCGCTTGGCGACCATGGGCTCACTGGTAAGGTTGCGCCACCAAAGACGACGCGTCGGCCATGACCCAGGCTGCCATCACGATCGGCTCCAAGGTGCGGGTCACCCGGGTGCGGGATCGCATCCCCGCCGACCTCGTCGCTGCCCTCAAGGCTGATGCGACCGGCACTGTGAAGGATTTCCGCGTCACCGACGGCAAGGGCGTCGGCGTCGTCGTTGAACTCAGTTCTGGCGGTACCAGCTGGTTCTTCGACGATGAGATCACCCCTGCCTGAGCCCAGTCCCCTGCAGCCATCTGTGGTGAACGAAACAGCGCCAGAAGGAGTTCAACCTGTTGTCTCGACATCGGGGGGTGCACGACAGCTCCTCGGCATGAAAGATGGGGGTAGCAGCTCCAACATCTGGGCGATCCGGTTGCAGCTGATGAAGCCTGTCACCTGGATTCCGCTGATCTGGGGCGTCATCTGCGGTGCTGCGGCCTCGGGCAACTACCACTGGCGTCTGAGCGATCTGCTGGCAGCCCTGGCCTGCATGGTGATGAGCGGCCCTTTGCTGGCCGGCTACACCCAGACGATCAACGACTACTACGACCGCGAGATCGACGCAATCAACGAGCCCTACCGCCCGATTCCTTCGGGGGCGATTCCCCTGGGGCAGGTCAGGCTGCAGATTGTGGTTCTGTTGTTCGCCGGCCTGGGAGTGGCCTATGGCCTCGACCTTTGGGCCGGCCACAGCCGACCCGTTCTCCTGCTGCTGGCCCTCGGTGGCTCTTTCGTCAGTTACATCTATTCGGCGCCGCCGCTGAAGCTCAAACAAAACGGCTGGCTCGGCAACTATGCCCTCGGTGCCAGCTACATCGCCCTGCCCTGGTGGGCGGGTCAGGCCCTCTTCGGTCAGCTCACCTGGACCACCGCCCTGCTGACTCTGGCTTATAGCCTGGCCGGTCTCGGCATCGCCGTGGTCAATGACTTCAAGAGTGTCGAAGGCGATCGGGCCCTCGGTCTGCAGTCCCTGCCGGTGGTCTTCGGCATCACCAGGGCCAGCTGGATCAGTGCCGCGATGATCGACATCTTCCAGCTCGGAATGGTGGCGGTGCTGATCGCCATCGGTCAGCATTTCGCAGCTGTGCTGTTGGTGCTGTTGATCCTTCCTCAGATCACCTTTCAGGACATCTGGCTTCTGCGCGATCCCGTTGCCTTTGATGTCAAGTACCAGGCCAGCGCCCAGCCCTTTCTGGTTCTTGGCATGCTGGTGACGGCCCTGGCCATCGGTCACAGCGATCTGATCCGACTTGGCGGCGAGGCCGCCCAGGCCCTTTGAGCCAGGGGAGGTCTGCCAGCAGTTCAGGTCTCTCTCCTGAAGGCCAGCCCTCCAGCCCCCATCGAGGCGGCGTTCCCCGATCCTGGATGGCGCCGGCTCTGGTGGCAGCAGCCATCGGTTGTGGAGTGGCCCTGGGCCAGTCGGCCCTGGTGGCTGGCATCGACAGCCTGCTGCCTGATGCCGATCGCATCAGCACCTTCAATCGCCCCGGCACCCTCACCATTCTCGACACCAACGGCAAGGTGGTGGTCAAGGAGGGACCGGCCACCCGCGAGAAACTCAGCACCGGCAAGATGCCCCTGCTGATTCAAAGGGCGTTCGTCGCCGCCGAGGACCGCCGGTTCTATCAGCACGACGGTGTCGACCTTCTGGGCGTCAGCCGCGCCATGCTGAGCAACCTGCGCCAGGGATCGGTCGAGGAGGGCGCCAGCACCATCACCCAGCAACTGGCTCGCACGGTCTTCCTCAGTCAGGACCGCACCCTGATGCGCAAGCTCAAGGAAGCCTTGCTCGCCGGCAAGATCGAACGGCAGCTGAGCAAGGAACAGATCCTTGAGCAGTACCTCAACTTCGTCTATCTGGGCTCCAGTGCCTACGGCGTGGCCGATGCGGCCTGGATCTACTTCTCCAAGACCCCCGATCAGCTGACCCTGCCCGAGGCGGCCCTGATCGCCGGCCTGCCGCCGGCCCCTTCGGTCTATTCGCCACTCGTCAATCCCGATCTCGCCCTCAGTCGTCGTCACACCGTGTTGCGGCGGATGCGCGAAGCGGGGTACATCGATGACATCCAGCTTGAACGGGCCGATACGGCGCCGCTGGGTCTCAGACCCGCCGAGCCCAAGTACTTCGCCAACCCAGCTCCCTGGTTCACCAGCTGGCTGGAGCAGGAACTCCCCGGGGTGCTCACCAAGGAGCAGCTTGAGGTGGGTGGTCTGACGATCCGCACGGGCCTCAACAAGGACTGGCAAGACAAGGCCCAGGCGACGATCAACAGCCAGGCCGGCAGCATGCAGGGTGCCCTGGTGGCGATGGAGCCCGGCACCGGCTTGGTGCGGGCGATGGTGGGGGGCAAGGACTGGAACAAGAGTCAGTTCAACCGCGCGACCCAGGCCCTGCGCTCTCCCGGCTCCACTTTCAAGCTGTTCACCTACTCCGCTGCGATCAAGTACGGGATGCGCCCCGAGGACACGATCTCGGCGCGGGAACGCTGCTACAGCGAGGGCTGGCCGCCGAAACGTTTCTGCATTCCCGGAACGGCCGGCAGCATCACCCTGCTCCAGGCGATCACGGGCTCAATCAACCCCGCCGCTATTGCCACCGCCGAGAAGGTGGGCTTCCCGCGGGTGATCGGAGTGGCCCGTGATCTCGGCATCACCGGTGAAATCGGTAATTATCCGGCCATGGTGCTGGGGGCCAATGAAAAGACCATGCTGGAAATGGTGGCCGCTTATGCCGCCGTCAACAATCGCGGCGTCTGGGTGAAACCGGTGCCGTTTGAGGAGATCTACGGCCCCGATGGTGAGCTGCTCTGGAGTCGCCGCGTCGACGCTCCCAAGCCGAAGCGGGCCCTCAGCAGCGATGTGGCCGACACCGTGATGTGGATGCTGCAGAGCGTGGTGCGCCATGGCACCGGCTATGCAGCCGCCCTGCCCGATCGTCCCGTGGCCGGTAAGACGGGCACGGCCGAGGGTGCCCGGGATCTCTGGTTCATCGGCTCGATCCCCCAGCTCACCACAGCGGTCTGGCTGGGCTACGACGAAAACTTCAAGACCGGCAGCAGCAGTGCCCAGGCCGCCGCCACCTGGTCCAGCTTCATGAGTCAGATCACCAAGGGAATGCCAGTGCAGCAGTTCCCCCCCAAGCCCACCCTGACGGGCTCCTTCATTCCCTACATGTCCCCCAGGCACAAGCCCAAACCAGGCCAGGGCCAGGCCGTACGCCAGGAGAACAGCGAGGTTCCGCCTTCACCCGGGGCCGGTGAGAACAGCTGGCAGCCGCCACCGGAACGAAGCGAGAGCCGCCTGAAGCCCCCGCCGCAGGAGCCGAGCAGCTGGCAGCCTCCCGCCGCCCCGGTGCCCAGCAGGGTGCCGGAGCCTGCCCTGGCCCCTCGCCCCGCCGAGCAGACCCCAGGAGCGGTCGCGCCGCCCCCAGCACCCGCCGCCGCCGCACCGCCGTCCCCTGCAGCGACTCCCGTCAGCCCTCCCCCGCCGCTGACGGTTCCGCCACCTCTTCCCTGAACTCCTGGGTCACGCCCTGGGACTCTTGCAGCTCGAGAACAGCGACGAAGAAGCCATCTCCGGCCCAGGATCCATCCAGCTCCTGAGCAGGCCACCACTGCTGCTCCTGCACCAACCGCATCTCTGGATGGTGCGCGATCAGCCAGGCGATGCACTCGGTGGTCTCCTTGGGATGCACCGTGCAGGTGGCATACACCAGCCGGCCTCCGGGGGCCAGGAGGGGCAGCAGCCCCTCCAACAGCTTCTGCTGCAGAACGGCCAGGGGCTCGATGGCCTCGCTCTGCATCCGCCAGCGGGCGTCGGCATGGCGGCTGAGGGTGCCAAGCCCGGAGCAGGGTGCATCCAGCAGGATCCGATCAAACCAACCGATCCACTGCGGGCGCAGGCTGGCCAGATCGGCTGCATCGGCGCAGAAGCGCTGGATCGAAGTCAATCCAAGGCGCTCGGCATTGAGGGCAACCCGCCGCAGCCGGGCGTCGGAGCGATCCACCGCCCAGATCTCACCCTGGTCCGCCATCCACTCAGCGATCTGGGTGCACTTGCCCCCGGGCGCCGCACAGGCATCCAGCACCCGCTGCCCAGGCTGGGGATCGAGCAGGGGCACGATGCGCTGGGCACTGCGGTCCTGGACGGACCAGAGACCTTCGCCGTATCCAGGCAGGCCGCGCAGGTCACCGCAGCGATCGAGCAGGGTGAGGCCGTCGAGCGATTCCGCCAGCGGCTGGGTGCGAATGCCGGCGGCACTGAAAGCTGCCGCCAGGCTGTCGCGATCGCCGCGGCGGCGATTGACCCGCAGATCCAATGGCGGCGAGCTGTTGCAGGCCCGTGCGAAGGCCTCGGCCCGATCGGCGCTCAGCCAACGCTGCAGATCGATCGCCAGCCACTCGGGTAGGGAGTGGCGCAGCCCGAAACTGGCGAGCGGATCCTCGGCCAGCGTCAGGCCCAGCCAGGGCTCCGCTGCAGGCTCGGCGGCATTGGTCGTTGCTGGAGCCTCCACAGGGGCGTCAGCGAGAGGCCCGGCGGTGGCCGCGGCACCGACCTGCTCGCGGCGACGCAGAACTGAGCGCAGCAGCCCATTGGCCACCGGCGCCAGGCGCCCCAGCCCGCCCTGCTTGGCCAGGTCGACCGTGGTGCTGACGGCGGCGGAAGCGGGCACCCGGGCCGTGAACAGCAGCTGATACAGCCCCACATGCAGCAGCCAGCGCAGCTTTGGGGGCTGCTGCTCGGCTCTCACCCGCCCGTGGGCATCCACCCAGGCATCGAGCAGGCGGCGTTGGCGGATGGCGCCATAGGCCAGTTCGGTGGCCAGGGCCCGATCGGCACCGCTGAGCGAGGTCCGATTGAGTTCCCGCTCCAGGGCGGCATCGGCATAGGCCCCGGCCGCCACCGCCAGCAGCACCTTCCAGGCCACCTCCCTCGCCGGCAGGCCGTTGGATCGCACGGGGTCAGGCAAAGGGAGAGTCCAGCAGCGGTACAGGCTCGCGTTGAGCAGGCTCCAGATGTACTGGAGCATCGGGCCGCCAGCGGTGGAGCGCCAGGGGCAGCCGACCCTGGCCGTCGACGGGAATCCCCTCGGCGATCAACAGTTGGCGCTGGATCCAGTCACTGCCTTCGCGCCCGGGGCTCAGGCTGATGCGCCCGGCGGCGTTCACGACCCGATGCCAGGGCAGCTCCGAGGGCAGCGGCAAACGCCGCAGGGCCCAGCCCACCTGGCGGGCGCAACCCCAGGCCCCGATCAGTTCGGCGATCTGCCCGTAGGTGGCGAGTCGGGCGGCGGGGATGCGGGCCACCATGGCGTAGACCTGGCGATCGAAGCTGGGTATGGATGGCGCCTGGGTCATGGCGGGGAGGGTTGTGGTCCCGATCTCAGCCCCGATCCTGGCTGCATCCCCCCCTGGCCCACGCCGCTTCCACCAACCCCAAGCCACCGTCCACCGATGCCTCTGTTGCCCCGCCGCTTTGAGCGCCTCAAGGCCGTGCTCAATCGGCGCATGGGTGATCTCACCGTGCTGCTGGAGCATGTGGATAAACCCCACAATCTCTCGGCCATCCTGCGCAGCTGCGATGCCGTCGGGGTGATGGAGGCTCATGTGGTCAGCCTGGCCGGGCGCCCCCGCACCCTCAACGACACCGCCAAAGGCAGTCAGAAGTGGGTGGAGCTGCTGCCCCATCCCGATGGAGCCACCGCCCTGGGCCAGCTCAAGCAGCAGGGCCTGCGCATCTTCGGCACCCATCTGGGCGTGGCGGCGCGGGATTATCGCGAGTGTGATTACACCGGCCCCTGCGCCTTTGTGCTGGGGGCCGAGAAGTGGGGACTCAGTGAGGCCACCACCCGGCTGGTGGATCAGCCGATCTTCATCCCGATGCAGGGGATGGTGCAGTCGCTGAACGTGTCGGTGGCGGCGGCCACCCTGCTGTTCGAAGCCCTGCGTCAGCGCCAGCTGGCTGGCCTGGTGCCCAGCCGGGGCGAAGGAATTGCAGCGGAGCGCTATCAGCGCACCCTGTTCGAATGGGCCTATCCGGAGGTGGCCCGCTGGTGTCGTCAGCAGGGGCGCGCCTATCCCGAATTGAATGAGGAAGGCACGATCCTTGAGGAGCTGCCGCGTACGCTCCGGCTGCGCTGCTGATGGGTGCCGGGTTCCCTCCAGAGGGTTTTCCCGTTTCGACGGCGTCTTTGCAAGCCCCTGAATGCCTCCTTGGGCCTGCGGCGATCCTGGTCCGAATCCCAGCCAGCACCTGGGCCGTGGGGGCGGCGAGGAGCCAGTCGCCGTTGGCTCGAGGATGATGATTGGAAATAGCCTGAAGTTTCCAATCAGCTTGGAATCCAGAGTTGTTACTGAGCGAGTCCTTGCTCATCAACCTGCT
>CANCJV010000069.1 GCA_947378425.1 Synechococcaceae cyanobacterium | reverse complement strand
TGCCACTGCTGCGCCAGCCTCAGGGCCTGCTGCCTTCTCATCTCCCGCAGCGGGCGCCTGGGCACCAACGTGTACTGCAGCTCGCAGTCGAGCGCCTCGGCCACCCGCCGCAGGGTGCCGAGCGTGATGGCATCGGTCGCCTCGGCCTGTTCCAGCTTTCGCAACCCGGAAGCGGTGATCTCCAGGCGGTGCGCCAGAACAGCGGAGGTCATGCCCAAGGCCTCACGGATGGCCCGCAGCCAGCCCGCCGGCGGCCGTTGCGGCAGTGAATGGCTGGCGGCGTCCTGAAGCACCGCATCCATCTGGGCAAGCCGCAGCTCCTTGGGATTCATGGTGAATGCGAGCAATCAGTCCCGCAGGGGAACCACAAAGGCAACCTATCACTCCTGTCATGAGCACACCAGGGGGAGTGATCCATTGCTTCCCGGCGCGTGGAAGGGAGTCATCGCTCGCGCCACGGGCAGTGTGTCCCTCTGGTAGTCGTGGATCGCAGTCGGGACGTTCATCGACCAAGGCGTGTCGCCGCCCGCTCGAAGGCGTCATCAACAACGTCGTCACCACACCACTTGCTGTAGGCCGCCAGGTGCGTTTCAACGCTATGGCCCATGGCGGCAGCGGCCACCTTCGGCGGCAGTTCGCAGATCAGGTGGGCGCGGTGGGCGTAGCCATGCCGGGCGGAATAGAGGACCAGCTTTTCTCCTTCTGCCTCGTACTGCTGCCGCAGATCCTGCCAATGCCGGCGCCGGCGCATGTACAGGCCCAGATCCTCGGCGCCGTAGCCCGGCCGCATCGGCGGTAGTGGCTGGGCCTTGAACTGTTCCAACAGGTCCCAGGCCTCAGCCCAGTCATCGCAGGGCAGCAGCCGCAGCGGTCTCGGCTTTGTCGCTCCTCGGCTGGTGTTCTTGCGGTAGTTGCACCACAGGCGGCCTCCTCGCAGCTGAAGGTGTTGCAGCTCCTCTGGTCTGAGGCCATAGGCCGCCAGCAGCTGGAAAGCGAGGCGCCAACGGGCATCCGGAATGGCCTCCACCAACTCCAGGATGTGCTTCACCTCGATCGGGGTGGTGATCGACCGTCCCTCCCGCTTGCGGCCCACAAAGGGGTCGAGGTCCAGAGGTGGGGCCCATTCCACAGGCAGAGCGCCGTTATCGACCCCCCATCGCAGCAGCGCCGCGGTCTGCTGCACCTGCATCTGCCGCCCACGGGAGCCAGGCTGATCAGACCAGCGAGCCGTCACGGCTTCCAGCAGTTCCCGGGGATTGGTTGGTGCTTTCTTGCTGGCGAGGATGGCCAGCAGTTCTGCCATTCGGCGCTGATAAACGGCGGCCCAGGTCCGGGGCTTGATGGCTCCGCTGCTCAGCTTTCGGGCTTTGAATCGCTCAACCAGCTCAGGCCAATCGATCGGGCCAGCATCCGGATCAGCTGTTGGCTCACTGATGGCCAGTGCGGCTGCAATGGCCCGATCGAGTGAAAGTCCCTCGCGATGGGCAGCGTGGATCGCCAGAACCGTCTCTCGGATCGCATCGGCCTGGTCATGGGCCCATTCGATGGGCAACAGAACCTGATGACGACCGCCGGCGCCATCGACCGTGAGGCGTGTACGCCCCCGCAGATCGGAAACGCGCCAGCCGCTGCTCGTGCCTCGCTGGGTGAGGGAGAGGCGCAGGCCGGAGCGGAGCACAGAAGCCCAGGCATCTGAGGCTCTAGAAGCTCCCATGTGAGCAAATATGTGAGCAAATCGACCCCCTCAGCTTGGCACGGCCTGCCGTGGGCTGCCATCCCCTTGCACGGCAAACAGCAGTGACAGCAGTGCTTTTTGGCCCAGACTCCAGTCCTGGCAATCGATCCCTCAAACCCGTAAAAGAGAGTTTTGGGAGCACTAGGTCGCAGGTTCGAATCCTGTCGCCCCGATCAGTGATAGCAAGGGTTCTCGGCAATGTCGAGGACCTTTTTTTCTTGCCTGCAAGAGAAAGTGCAAGAGAACAGAGGGTTCTCGGGCCTCGCGTTCCTCCCGTGTGGGCATGGGTCAGTGCTGGCTGGAGTCAGATCCATCCGTTTTGACCAGGGCCCAAGGCCCGAGTTTCTCTTGCATCTCTTGCAGTCCTTCGTCTGTGCGGAGCTGCTGCAGGCGTGCAGACACCGCAGGGCTTCGGTCGGCAGCGTCCGTCCTTCAACGTGCCACGGCTGTGCCGTGGCGTGCATCGGCCAGCCGCCGCCGCCCTCCGCACCCTGGCCCGGGGCCATGGGTTGGGTGGTTGGCCCGGTTTGGGGCCCGCGGCTGCGGTGGCGGGGCGCCTCTCGGCTGGCAGGTGGCCGGGGTTCGGCCCGGTCTGGCCTCGCGCGGCTGCGCGGGCGGTTACTCATTTTGGCCCTTATTCGTCGGGGGTTGCGATTGCTTCTGGCCCGGGGCTGGGCTGGTCGTCTCCATGAGCAAAACCACTGCAGCAGAACGGATCTTGCCGGCTTTAGTGCATTTGTACTGCTAGAATAAAGACTGCGCCAAAGGCCTCGAGCCCATCGCCTGCGGCAACGGAATCGTCAGACAACTTGCCCCGTTCGTTTGCTCTGTTGTCCATGAGTCTTTCTTCTGCTGCTATCGCGGCTCAGGCCGCTGCTTTGTCGTTGCCTTCTCTGCCGCCTGCTGGCGGGGTCAGCCGTTCGCTGGTGGTTGTTGCCGGTGGGGGTCGCGATCTGGCCTGGTCGCCGGCTCGTATCGCTTCTCAGCTGCTGGCCCGCACCAGCGGGCGGGCGGTTCATCTGCTCCTCCATGGCGGTGCCCGTGGCGCGGATCAGGCCATCAGTCGGGCTGCTGATCAGCTCGGCTGGTATGCGCTCTCCCTGCCGGCCGAATGGCATCTCTATGGCCGGGGTGCCGGGCCGATCCGCAATCGCCAGCTGTTGGAGCAGGCCCTGGCCGTGGCCCAGGCCCGCTGCACAGCCACATCAGCCGTGTCGGTGCTGGTGGTGGCCTTTCCCGGTGGCTCCGGCACGGCCTCCTTGGTCAAGCAGGCCCGGCGGCTCGCTTCTCGTTCGCCCGTGCCCCTTGCCGTGATGGAGGTTTCTCCGGCCTTTGGCGCTCAGTCGGCTCTGGGCTGATCGCAGCGCCCCTTATCCAGCTCTCCCCGTTTGCACCTCTGCTCCTTTCACCCATGACCGTCCTCACAGCCATCAAGCCCGCCGCCCCCTCCACCTCAGAGGCTCCCTCGCCGGGGCTGTGGCAGCTGGGCATCGAGAACCAGGAACTCACGTCCCGTGTCGCTCGTCTGGCTGAGCAGCTCGATTCCGACGACGAGGAAACCCGTAGCCAGGCCATCGGCGAACTGGAAGCCGCCCTGCTGCAGGAGGAGGGGCATCGGCAGGCCCTCGACTCCAAGGCTGACTCCTACTGCTGGGTGATCGAGCATCTGCGCGGTCAGGCCGCCTATCGCCAGCAGCAGGCCAAACGACTGGTGGAACTGGCTCGTGGGGAGGAATCCCGGGCCGATGCCTTGGAGGAATCCCTCGTCCTGGTCCTCACCCGCTTGCAGCCGGCAGCCACCCGCTTCTCGTTTCCCCATCACGAACTGACCAGCCGCAAGTCCCAGGCCGTCGAGATCGATGACGAGCAGGCCCTACCCCCCGAGTGGCTTGCTCTCAAAACCACCAGCCAGCCCGATAAAGCCGCCATCAAAGAGGCCCTCAAAGCCGGCCACTCCATCCCCGGCGCCCAACTCATCTCCCGCTGCTCCTGGCGCATCCGCTAGGGGCCAGAGGCCCCTCCCATGTGGGGTTCCGGTGGTGTAGCCGGGGCCCCTCATTGACCGAATCCCTTTCACATCGCCTCACACCGTCATGACCGTCGCCGCTCCTTCCGCCAACGGGGCCAGCACCACCAGCCGCTCCGCAGCGCCTCGTCCGGCCCAACGGCCGACCTCAGCCCTGGAGCTGATCCGCACCCCTGATCGGTCTGGGGAGGCTCCACCACCTACGGCCCCGGAATCAGCATCTACCCCAAGCCCAACAACTCCAGTCGGCCAGGCCCAGCCTTCCGGCTTCTCCCACGAGCAGCTCGCTGCCCTGGCCGCCCCCCTCGATCGGGCCAATGTCCGCCAGCGGGAGCAGGGCCGCGGAAAGGTGGCTTACGTCGAAGGTTGGGTCGCGATCGCTGAGGCCAACCGCATCTTTGGCTTTGACGGCTGGCAGCGGCAGACCATCGCCATGCGCTGCGTCAACCAGGCCGAACGACCCATTGGCCGGGACCAGAAGCCTGGCTGGGGTGTCACCTACACCGCCCGTGTGCGCGTCACCGTCACCGCCAGGGGCCTGCCTCCACTGATCCGCGAGGGCAGCGGTGCTGGCCACGGCATCGACGTGGATCTGGGCCAGGCCCATGAATCGGCCCTCAAGGAGGCGGAGACCGATGCCATGAAGCGGGCCTTGATGACCTTTGGCAACCCGTTCGGGCTCGCCTTGTATGACAAACAGCAGCGGCAGGTGAGCAGCGCACCTGGCCAGGGGGAGGGGCCGCAGCGGTCAGCAGAGCAGCGGCCCCCGGTCAGTCGGCCGGCGCCCAGCACTCCTCCTGCCTCCGCAGTTACCCCATCTCAACCCGCTACCGCCCCGGAGGATCCCGGCCTGGCGGCGCTCAATCCCGAAACGATCCAGCACCTTCACGGCACTCTGCGGGCTCTGCCCCGGCCGCTGCTGGAGAGCCTCACACGGGCGTTCCGCAAGCGGTTCCAGGTGCCCGAGGCAGCTGTCACCATCGCCGATCGAATCAGCCAGAAGTGTCACCACGACTGGATCGAGGCGTTTCTGGTGTCGCACCAGGACGTGCGCTCAGCAAAGCAGCACCAAGGCGGCGGCGCCTGAACCTCTGGCGTCAAACCGCCTCCCCTGCTAGTACAGGTGTACGCATGCAAGAGTCGCCATGGTCCCGGTCCCTCTCTCCCGTCTGCAGCCCTCCCGAACGGAGGAGATCGAGTCGTGGCCCTATCTCGACGAAGGCGTGCTGCTCAAGACCCGCAGCCGCAAGGTCTGCATGACCTGCCACTGGATGCTCCTATAGATGTCAAGAGCAAGATTGCGATGTGTTAAGCAAGCATTCTTCTGCTTCTTCTCGGCAGCAAAAATCTGCTGCTGAACTTTGCTCAGTGCAATGAATCTGCAATCGCTTGCCTGTACTTGATTCGTCTCCATTGCGTCCCTCTGCGGTAAGGGATGGAGAGCCTGCAATGCGTTGCAGTCCTCGACTGTTTTTTCGGGTGCTGATTTAACAGGGTGCTTGTTTGGCCTCTGGCATGCCGAGCTCCATGAGTAAGACTTTGTAGATCTCACGAGCTACATATCGCTTAAGACATCTGATGATTTCCCTTTTCCCCTTCCCTTCGAGGGTTCTGCGTTGCATGTAAACTTTTGTCGCCTCATGCCACCTGAGTCGAACTAAAACAATTCTCCACAGCGCGCAATTCGCCTTCCGATTTCCTCCTCGATTGAGTCGATGACGATTGGTTTTCCCTGAGCTGGCCGGAAGTGGATTTACCCCGCATAGAGCAGCAAAAGCTGACTCAGAACGAATTCTCTCCGGATTATCGCCAGCGGCAATCAGAAGTGTCGAGGCGGCATCTACACCCACGCCATGCAGCTCTCTCAGTTGTGGAGCCGCTTGCAGGGTCAATGCATCCAGATCGAGGCTGAGCTGTTCAATCTCTTCAGTCAGCCATAGACAACGCCTGCCCAGCAATCTCAGTGACCTGATGGCTGCAGCCAATGGACTTGCCATCTCCATGCTCTGGAGACGACTGCAGGCCCTTACCAGCAAAGGGTTGCTCAGTTCTCTGAGTTGTTCTCGCAGAGACTCAGGAGCCGTGACAAGTATGGCCTTTATCTGGTTAATCGCCTTCACTCTCGCTTCCGTTGCTGAGTCGCGTGTGCTCTTGAGCATTCGCAGCATCTCCACAACTCCTTCACCTGATTTGGGGACGTTTGTGGCGCTTCCTGAAAGCAACGCACGGGCCGCAAGATCAGCATCAATCTCGTCGCTCTTCCCGAGTCTGTGCCTCGCGGTTTTGTCCGGTCTGTTGACTTCTCGCACCATGGCGCCGGCGGCCTGGAGGTAACGTGAAAGCCCAGCGCCATAGGAACCCGTGCCTTCAATACCAAAGGTGAGTTGCCCCTGTGATCCGGACGTGAATAGCAGGGACCACTCCAGGAGTTCTTGGTAGCCAGAGTGGGTGGTAGTAATCCTTAGATCTCCTAGTCGTCCCCCGCGCCAGTCAAGCGCGACGGCGACGTGGACATCTTTGTGAGTATCGACTCCGATGACGACAATGCCGGGCGTAGGCCATGTGGAGGATGTCATGCATAGGTGGGGTTGGTTGGGTAACCATCGGAGAACAAACGGACAGAACTGTGATGTGACGTTTTGCCAGGCTCCTATCAGGTCACTGAGTGATCCCCGATGGTGGTTCAGCGATGCCATCCGACAGATCCAATGCAGGGCACGGAGCCAGTTCCGGACAAGGGTCAGGACGGCATCGGTAGAACCTTGGCCATGGTCACAGTTCCGCCACCACGCCGGCGTCAACGGCATCCCCTTGCTCATCTGCCAGTTACACCAACGTCTGATCGCCCATGGCGAGCACCTCACCAGCCGCTGCCGGGGCTGGACGGACGACATGGTGCGCCAGCGGGGCTGGGCGCCTGAGGTGGCCTGAGCTGCCGATGCACTTAAACAACAGCAAACGGCCACCGCTCTCGCCCCAGGAAGGCTGGATCAGTGATGGCCGCCATGTCCTCCACTTCCGGCCGACCCGCTGGGACCGCTGGTGTCAGCAGCTGGAGGTCACGGTCGGGGAACTGTTGCCGGATCAGCCTGTGCCGCTGTTGAAAAAGCGGCTGGAAATTAGCCGCGAGGCGGCCCTCAAGCTCTGCAGCGAGAAGCGCAAGGAGGGTTGGCAGACGACAGCTCCGCAATGGCAGCCTCCGCCCATTCCGCCTGGTTGAAGCGGCTCTCTGCTCAGCAGGAGCGGAGCTGTCCGCTGGCTTGCCTTGCTCAGTGGCGATGGCGGTGATGGGCGTCACTGACGTGCGGATGGGCGTGCTCCAGCTCCCCGTGGCGATGCTCATGGGCATGCCAGAAGGGCTGATCGCTGGCGATCCCTTCGACATCCTCCGGAGCATGGCGGTGTTCGTGATGGGCATCGCTACCGATCGGTTCATGGCGATGGCGATGGGCATGGCGCAGTGCCTCATGGCGATGCCAGTGGCTGTGCTGCTCCCGCAACAGCAGCACGACGCCTGCGGCCATCAGACCGCCGGCCACCATGAGCTGCGGGGTGACGGCCTCCCGCAACACGACGAGTGAGAACGCGGCCCCGACGAACGGCGCGGTGGAGAACAGCACCGCCTCGCGGGCGGCCCCGAGATCGCGCAGCGCCAGCAGATCCAGCCAGATCGAGATGCCGTAGCCCAGGGCGCCGATGCCCAGCAGTGCCAGGGTGACCGTCACGGGCGGAAAGGGATGTCCCAGCATGAGAGCCAGGACAAGCATCGGCAGTGACGCCCCCGCCGCCTTGGCAGAGGCGATCTGGATCGGATCGCGCAGGCTCAGGCGCTGGCTGAGGTTGTTGTCGATGCCCCAGGCGAGGGTGGCCAAGGCGATCAGGGCGCTGCCGGCCCCATGGGCGCCGCTGAGGCTTCCCTGCGAGAGCACCGCCGCCCCGGCGATGGTGAACAGCGCCGAAAGCAGACCCAGACGACCGAGGTGTTCTCGGCCCATCAGCACAGCAATCGCCAGGGTGAACACCGCCTCCAGGTTGAGCAGCAGCGAGCTGGAGGCGGCCGGCATGCGGCTCAGACCCTGGACCAGGGCCACCGGACCCACCACACCGCCGAGCAGGGTGAGGGTTGCCAGCGCCGGCCAGTCCTGCCGATTGATCGGGGTTTCGCCCCCTTCTCCCCGCACCAGGCGCACCACCAGCAAAGCCAGAGTGGCGCCGCCATAGAGCAGGCCGGCGATGCTCAGGGCCGAACCGGATCCGGTGATCGTGCTGATCAGGGGGGCGCTGCAGCCGAACAGCACGGCGGCCCCAAAGCCCGCCAGCTGGCCTCGTCGTTGCGAGTTCATGGGGATGGCGTCATCACCTTCACGATGATTCAGCCCAGCATCGCTGCCAGCTCCCGCCCGAACTCTTCATGGGCTCCCAGCCGACCGCTCAGATGCAGAACCCGATCGGCGACGGCGGCGAGGGCTTGCATCTCCGCCAGCGACTTGGGCGGCGACTGATCGGCGATCACCACTGTCAACGGCTTCTGGAGGCCCTGTGCCGCCGCAAGCCAGCCTTCGGGATTGTCGTAGGGATCCAGTCCCCCCGTCACGAAGGCAGCGCTGGCGAAACGTGCCCCTGATTGGCGTGCAATGGCCTGCCTCGCGGCGATTCCCTCCGGCGTCAGCCCGGGGCCGTCGACATCCACATGGCGCCGGCTCATCCAGCCGAGCACCGAGCGACTGGTATTGAAGCGGTAGAGCACGGGGCCGAGCAGCGGTGCCTCCACCAAAGCGCGGATCAGCGGGAAGGCTCGGCTGCGCCGCTGGGCCATCGTCGGGAAGGGGCCGCGCCAGGTGGGGGCCACCATCACCCACTCCCGGAACTCCAGGCCGTGAAGCTGGGCGGCGAGCAGGGCGATACCGGCGGCATGACCGGCGGCGATCAGGCCGCAGTCGGCGGGACAGCAATCGCGCCGGAAGTCGGCCAGGAAACGGGCGAGCAGGGCGGCGTCGTAGGGCATACGGGGCCGCTCGCTCTCCCCGAACCCTGGCCAGTCGAGGCTGATCAGTCGGGGAGCTTCAACGCCCTGGCCCTGGTCGTGGCCATGCGTCTGGCGCTCCAAGAGGGCTGCGCCGAAGGGCTGCCACTCCTGGCGGCTGGAGATCGTGCTGAGGGCCGGCAACAGCAGCCAGGCTGAACCGCCGCCGCCCAACTCGCTGATGGCGATCTCCACGGTGCGGCCTGGCTGCCTCCACTCGTAGGTGCTGCAGCACGGCGTTATCGGGTCGGCACGGTACGAGGGCAAGAGGAGAGCGAGTGTTCGCTTACACGTATACATTACAGGGAGTCGTTTCTGTGATCGATGCCCGCCAAGCGCTGTTCCTCCAGCCGGGAAGGCAAGGTTCTGCTCTCTTGCTGGATTCCCGAAGATCTGCGCATGGAGCTCGACCGGGTCTGGGCATCCAAGGGTCTGCGGCCCCATGGCCGCACCCAACAGGGCATGGAGGAGATGATCGCCCTCTACCTGGCGGCCCAGCAGGAGACCTGAGTCCATGGGCGCCATCCATCACGGCCAGGACCATGGCCGTCACCACCACAACGACAATCGAGCCGGCAACGCCTTCCGCTGGAGCATCGCCCTCAACAGCGGCCTGACGGCTCTGCAGCTAGCGATCGGCATCGGCTTCGGGTCGCTGGCCCTGATCGGCGATGCCCTTCATAACGCCGGCGATGTGGTGGGGTTGTCCCTCGGCTGGGGGGCCGATCGGCTCAGCCGCCACCCGGCACGGGGGCGTTTCACCTACGGCTACGGCCGCAGCACCCTGCTGGTCTCGCTGGTCAACGGGCTGCTGATCTTCACCGCCGGAGCGGTGGTGGTGGTGGAAGCGATCCAGCGGCTGTTCAATCCCGTGCCGCTGATCGCCGGTCCTGTCGCCTGGGCCGCCGCCGCCGGCATCGTCATCAACCTGCTCTCGGCTCGCCTGTTCGGCCACGACCACCATCACGACCTCAACCAGCGGGCGGCGGTGCTGCACCTGCTCACCGATGCCGCCGTGTCGGTCGCGGTGCTCGTCAGCGCCCTGGTGGTCGGTTCCACCGGCTGGTTTTGGCTCGATGCCCTCACGGCCCTCGGCGTGGGGGCCGCGGTGATCTGGAGCGCCTTGGGCCTGCTGCGCGAGGCGATGGCCCTCAACCTCGATGCGGCGCCGCGCCACGTTGATCTCATCGAGGTGGAGCAGGCCCTGGCCTCCCTGCCCGCGGTGATTGAGATCGAGGAGCTGCATGTCTGGGGGCTGAGCACCTCCCTAACCGCCCTCACCGCCCATGTGGTGATCGATCCCGATCGCCTGCAGGGGGAGGATCTCAGCCGCGATCAGCTCCTGGCCCAGGCCAGGCAAAGGCTGGAAGCGTTCGGAATCAGCAAGAGCACGCTGCAGTTGGAGAGCGCGGCTCAGCCCGATGCACCAACCTGATCCGGGAAGGGCATGCCCATGAAGCTCCTGCTCGTTGAGGACGACCCGACCCTGCAGGTCGCCATGCAGCGCCTGCTGCGCCAGTGGGGCTATGGCCTTGAGCTCGCCGGCACGGGCTCCGAGGCCATGGGCTGGCTGGAGCAGGAGCGCTTTGATCTGGTGCTGCTCGATCTCGGCCTGCCCGACACCGATGGCCTGACGCTTTGCCGACAGCTGCGGCGGCTGCCACATCACCAGCCTCTGGTGCTGATGCTCACCGCCCGCGATGGCCGCCGCGACAAGCTGCTGGCCTACGAGGGCGGCGCCGATGACTACGTCGTCAAACCATTCGATCCCGAGCTGCTGCGGGTGCGGCTGGCGGCCCTGCTCCGACGTGCTGATCGCCCCCTGCAGCGCCAGCTGTGCTGGGGGCCGCTGGCGCTGCAATCCGGTCAGACCGTGGCGTTGGTGCAGGGGCAGCCCCTGGAGCTCACCAACAAGGAGGCCCTGCTGCTGGAGCAGCTGCTGCGCGCCCGCGGCGCCAGCTGCCGCAAGAGTGAGCTGCTGCACGCCTGCGGCGACGGTCGCCGCGTCGTCGGCGAGGACGCCCTGCGGGCCCACATGCGCAACCTGCGCCAGAAGCTCACGGCCGCCGGCTGTGATCCGAACCTGATTGAAACGGTCTATGGCCTTGGCTACCGGCTCCTCGCCAGCGCTGCCACCTGATCCGCTGCACCTGAAACGGCGGTTGATGCTGCAGGGGGGCGGTTTCGCGCTGCTGTTGCTGCTGTCCTTCTCCGGCAGCCTCTACTGGGGCATCGCCGTGCAGCGGGGCGAAGACCAGCGCAGCGAGCTACGCCAGCTGGCGGCCACGGCGGCGGCCCAGCTGCCCCTGATCGCCCACGAGACAAGCGAGGCGGAAGGCCGGGCCAAGTTCCGGGCGGGTCCGCAGCGGATCGCCTTGCCGGCGTTGGCCCAGCAGCGGGTGCAATGGTTCGATGCGACCGGCCGGCTGCTCAGCGAGCAGGG
>CANCJV010000068.1 GCA_947378425.1 Synechococcaceae cyanobacterium | reverse complement strand
AGCCGCACCACTTGGGCACCGCCGCGTTGGGGATCGGTGAGCACCGCCAGGGCGGCGGGGCGTTTCTGCAGGGCCGCCGCCAGGGGCTCGGGATCGCGGCCGTGCAGGCTCACCCAGCCGGCGTCCTGCCAGGGGCGGCCGATGCGGGCAAAGGCCAGCTGCAGGGAGGAGGGGGCGGGGTGGAAGCGCAGCTGCTCAGGCGGGAACACCTGCAACAGCAGCCGGCCGATGCCGAACCAGAGGGGATCGCCGCTGGCCAGCAGCACCGCCCGCTGGCCGCTGGCCATGGCCTCGCCCAGCGGAGCGAAGATTTTCTCCGGCTTGTCGCTGGCCAGAAGCTCGGGGCAGGGGTTCCCGGCAGGCACCCGTCCGTCCGCCTGCTCGGCTTGCCACCAAGGGGCCAGCTCCCGCAGCAGCCGCGCCGGGGCCCCCACCAGGCGGGCGTCGCGCAGCAGGGCCAGGCTGGCGGCGGGCAGGCCCGCCAGGCCACCGGCATCGGTGCCGATCACCGCCAGCACCCCGACCTCACTCGCTGCCCCCGTGCTGCCCAGAGTGACCCTTGCCATTGCCACCATGATGCTCAACGAGGGCGCCGGCGCCCTGCAGGTCTTGGTTCAGGCAAGGATCCAGAGGGAGCATGGGACCGGGATCGATCCATGATCGAACCGCTGTAGCGCCTGATGGGCTGGGTGCTGCTGCCGACCATGGCCACACCGGTCACGGTGATGGTGGCCCAACGGCGATCCAGTCCGACAGGGGCCGACTGCTCCCTGATCTCTGAAGCGTCATGTGAACTGTGAGGAGCCTGATTGAGGGACTCTCCCGATTCCCTGATGGTGCGATCTGCCATGCCGATGAAGGCGACATCATCGGAATCGTGATTCGGCACCTCGCTCGCCTTGGCGTGATTCACTGCGGTGAGCGCGAAGGTCCCGAGCCAGCAACGGAGCTGTGGTCTCAGCGGTGTGCTGATCAGCCGAGCGCCTCGACACCACGCCGGTGGATCTCGCTGGCGTAATCGGTCCAGGTGCCCTGGCCCCAGTAGCGGAAGCAACTGGTTTCCAGCAGCAGCAGCTGCAGCAGCGCCTGCTGATAGCGGGGCGTTTTGGTGACACCGGGATCCTGAGCGACCAGGGGATCAAACAGCTTGTGAAATTGGGCACTGAGGCTGTACATCGGCTCGAGAATGTTGGTGTAGCCCTCCACCCAGCTCAGGTTGTTGGTCCAGGAGGCGCCGGCCATCGAAAACTGGGGATCACTCGCCTTGAGGTCGGCGATGGCCGTCTCCACGGCTTCCGGGGTGGGCTGGCCGCCGACCTGGTGCCACAGCGTGTGTTGTTGCACCGCCTGAATCCTGGGGTAATCCGCTGACTGCACACCGGCAGCTTCCAGCAACTCCAGGTATTCGGTGCCGTTGATGGCGACCGTGCCCGTTGTGCCGCCTCCCTCGCGGGTGATGCGCTGATGGGCCTGGATGAAGGCCGGCGGGAATTCATTCATCATCACGCCGCCATTTTCCCCATCGGCAATCTGCGAAACAATCGCTGGAATTGATCTGTCTCCCAGCAGCTGCCGGCCAAGCCCCAGGGCCTCGTAGTACGGCTGCATCTGCCCCACCAGTTTGGTGTCGGAGCCCTGGGTCTTGATCAGGGCGGTGATGGTGGCCGTTTCGCCTCGGGAGTTGCGCGCCACCAGTTGGTTGGGGATGGACTTCTGCGCCTGACTCAAGGCGGAGCCATCGAGATGTTCCACGCTGTGCTCCTGCACCAGCAGCCAGCGATAGCCGCACTCTCGCAGGGCTTTCACGAATTCATAGAGCGTGTCGGGGTGGTTGGGAAGGTGCATCTCCGGTGGCGAGAAGCCCTTCACCCGCTGCAGGGCCTCCGGGCCGAACAGGGCTGCGAAATGGTGCTGCCAGGCCAGGATCTGCAGCTTCAGATCCGGGATCGGCGTGGAGGGTGCCACCGCATGGCTCCAGAACGTGCCGAGCCACTCCACATGGGGTTGCAGGGAGGGATCACAGGCCAGGACTTTGAGGGCATCGAGAATGTCACGTCTGCCCATCTGTTCGAAGCCCCAGAGCAAATTGCCGGAATAATCCAGCATGATCCGTGGGTTGCAGCCTTCCTGGATCAATTGGCGGATGATGTCGGCGAGTCGCTTGTAGCACTGGGCAAAGGGTTCGGCATTGTGATTGTCGCCTTCACCGGGGTGCTCAACCATATACTGTAGATGGGAGATGAGTTCTCCATTCGCTCCGGCTGGAATCGTCGGCTGATGCATATGCAGAGCGCAGGCAAATGCTGACTGGAACTGATCCAGATTCAGATTCGTCTGTGGCAGAAATACTGAGATGTCCTGCTGCACCAGGCCCAGAATCTCTGCTTCGTGGCCAGCGATCGGCGGCAAGGCTTGGTTGTTCATCAGCATGGCTCCTGGGTTTTGATCATCGAGCAGTCCACCCAGTCCGCAGCACTGCAGCCATGGAGCAGGTCTGGGCGATTCAGCCTCGGTGGTGGTGAGGCGCATCGCCATTGAACGTCGGCACCGCTGTGATCTGACTGGCCCTCGGATGGCCGATCCGCCTGGGCCAGCCCCGAACCAGCTCGGCGCCGGCCAGATCGCCGTAGATCACGCTGCCGAAGCGGACGGCCATGCAGCAGTCCTCCCGGCTGGGGCGCGAGCCCTGGTCTAACCCTCGGCCAGCCGCACCCGTTGGCTGCTGAGTCCGGCGCACGACACCTGGGCTACCGCAGCAGCCGCATGCCCTGATGGCGGCCGAAACCGGGCAGGCCGGACAGGCGTCACCAAGCCTCCCGCACCCAGTCCTGGGGAGGTGCGAGGTGGAACCGGAACCGTTGAAGTCTTGTCCCACTGTGCAGCTGAACCAGGAGCTGGAGGAACAGCTGCAGTGGTCCCGCAATCAGGTCCGCCGGCACGATCGCATCGATCCAGCATTGGATCTGGCGATGCTCGCTGAGGGCATCAAGGGCTTCTTGTCCTGGAGCGTGTTGAGCGCAAGGCGCGCACTTCACGCTGGTCAGCGCCGTCAGCAGGACTGGATGTGGTTTTGACTGAGCCTGCTTGAAGGTCTGAGCGAGATCCGACGCTTCTGTGATGTCTCTGATTTCTACATTGCGCAAAGTTTGATTTTTCTGCTGAAAATAAAGCACCATAGGTGATGAGAAACCTAATCTTATTTTAACTCTCCTGACGCTTGAGGTCAGGAAAGGAATTGATGCCATGAGTGGCGCCCTGCCGATCTGAAGCCTCTCAATGAAGTCAGGCAATTGACACGATTAAAGTATTCAAAAAACGCCGATCGATGCTTCTGGCTAGTGCATCAGTGGTCAAGGGGCTGCGAGGCTCAGTCACACGCGTTTGTTCGATCACGCTAGACGTAAGGTTGATCTGATGCTGAAGTAATTCTTTCATCGGCCTGGGGCTAACTGAGGTAACCTTTTCCCTTGCCTGGCCGATAAGTCTTTCGGTTTCTCTTGTATTGCTAGCCCCGGCCTCGCCTGGCTCAGCAGATGAAATTCAGGAAATTAATGCCATTGCCAGGCTATATGTCACTTTCCAAGAATTTGTCTCGTGCTTTCAGTGTCAATATGCAATATTTTATCCTTTAGTAATATCTCTTTAAGGGTATAATGATGACCGTGGACTCGTGTCGCAGTGTTGCATTATTTGAGCTATCGGTATTCGCAGTTGCGCCAATGTGCAGGGGTGTTACCTTGCTAGTGATGGTTGTATTTGTTAAGGCTGTTGCAACTGTAAAGTGCGCTGTACGTTTGAATGAATTTGGATGCTTCTCGATTAGATTGTCTTCCTGAGTTGCCAGCGGGATATGCTGAAGTGAAATGAGGTGAGAGAGCTTTGAATGCCAGTGTCTACGTTCTTGACTTGGTTGAATCTGTGGAATATCAACTTTTTTCTTTGCGATCTTATGTCTTTCTGCGTCTGAGGAGGCTTCGTGTCGCGCCCGGCGAGCTGCCAGGTCACAAGCGAATCAACGCCACAGTGCATGAAGGAAAGGTTTCTGGGCAAGCGCCAACAGCCGCCATCTCATTGATCCAATGAGAGACCCAGGATGTCTTGGTTCGACACCGTCAAACGTTGCGTCCAGCGAGTTCATGTCACCGCAGCTGAGCTGCGTGGCATCCAGCCTCGGCTGATCGAGCTTGAGCCACGGAAGGCGCCGCTGTCCCTGTAGATGTCCAGAGCTGCCCGCCTGGCGCTTCTGGAGGTCGTTCTGGGCAGGACTACTGCGCCGTGTGATAAGGTCCATCAGACCAACGGAGAGGTTTGGGCTCACTGAGTCTCACCGTTGGAATCCCCACGCGGATGTGGCGGAATTGGTAGACGCGCTAGTTTCAGGTACTAGTGGCAGCAATGTCGTGGGAGTTCAAGTCTCCCCATCCGCATCACCCTCCTCAATGATCGTTCTCAAGATCACCAACGCCTCCGAGTTCATGGCGGCCAAGGTAGGTAAATTCCTCGAGAGCCTCACCCCTGACGCCTTCGACCAGACTGCAGTCGAAGATATTTTGATGCGCAAGCTGATTGAAAATCTTCAGGCCCAGGGCTTGGAAGGAGAGGTCGCCGTCGTCAAGGGCCTGGATCTCAAGGACAAGGAGCTGATCCTTCAGGACAAGCTGCATGTCCGCTCCCAGCAGAGCTTCTGAACCTGAGCTGATCAGCAGCCGCCGCAACCCGCTGGTCGGGCGGCTGCGCGATCTGCAGGAAGCGCGAGGCCGCAGGTTGCAGCAGCGCTTGCTGCTTGAAGGAACCCATCTGCTGCAGGAGGCCCTGCGGCTGAGGCTTCACCTTGAGGTGGTGCTGGCGACTCCTGAATGGCTGGTCGGCCACGGCCAGCTGGTGGCGACTCTGCCGCCGACCACTCGCCTGCAGCCAGCAACGGCCGAGGTACTTGCGGCGATTGCCACCACCCGCAGCCCCGATGGGGTGGTGGCCTGCGCCGAACCTCCCTGTCTGACAATCAGCCAGAAGCCCAATTTCGTGCTTGCTCTCGATCGGCTGCAGGACCCCGGCAATCTCGGCACCTTGCTGCGCACGGCCCTTGCCGCCGGCGTCGAGCAGGTATGGCTGGCCGATGGCGCCGATCCCCACGCTCCCAAGGTTCTGCGGGCCTCCAGTGGCGCCGCCCTGGCTCTGGCGGTGGAGCGCCTCGATGGCGAAGGGCTGCGGCAACGCCTGCTTCACGCCGGCTTTGCCGGGCTGCAGCGGCTGGCCACCCGGGCGGGCGACGGCCAGCCCTATTGGGAGCTGGACTGGACCCAGCCCACCGTGCTGTTGCTGGGCAATGAGGGAGCCGGCCTGGCGGCGGAGCTGGCGGCCCTGGCCGATCACTGCGTGACCATTCCCCACAGCGCCGCGGTGGAATCCCTGAACGTGGCGGTGGCGGCGGCACCGCTGCTGCTGGAGCGCTGGCGTCAGTGCCAGCTCGGCGGCGTCCTGGCAACGGCCACCTGAGGGGAGAGAATGCCCTGCAACACGTGCAGCAACCCTCGGTGACGGCAGCCCCTGGTTCCTTCGATTTCGACGTGATCGTCATCGGCGCCGGCTACGGCGGTTTCGATGCCGCCAAGCACGCGGCGGACCACGGGCTCAAGGTGGCGATCGTCGAATCCCGCGACATGGGCGGCACCTGCGTCAACCGCGGCTGCGTGCCCTCCAAGGCCCTGCTCGCGGCCAGCGGCCGGGTGCGGGAGCTGGCCGATGCCGAGCATCTGAAGGGCTTCGGCATCCACGCCGCGCCGGTGCGCTTCGAGCGCCAGAAAATCGCCGATCACGCCGCCCAGTTGGTGGCCACGATCCGCACCAACCTCACCAAGAGCCTGGAGCGCTGCGGCGCCACGATCCTGCGGGGCAAGGGCCGGCTCGAAGGACCCCAGCGGGTGGCCGTGCGTGAGGCCAGTGGTGTCGAGCGGGTGTATGCAGCCCGGGAGGTGATCCTCGCCACCGGCTCCGATCCCTTCGTGCCCCCCGGCATCACAACCGATGGCCGCACCGTGTTCACCAGCGACGAGGCGATCAATCTGGAATGGCTGCCCCGCTGGATCACGATCATCGGCAGCGGCTACATCGGCCTGGAGTTCGCCGATGTATACACCGCCCTGGGCTGCGAGGTGACGATGATCGAGGCCCTCGATCGGGTGATGCCCACCTTCGATCCCGACATCGCCAAGCTGGCGGCCCGCAAGCTGATCGAAGGCCGCGAGATCGACGCCCGCGCCGGCGTCCTGGCCAAGACGATCACCCCGGGCTGCCCGGTGCTGATCGAGTTGGTGGACATGAAGACCCGCGAGCCGGTGGAAACCCTCGAGGTGGATGCGGTGCTGGTGGCCACCGGTCGCGTGCCGGTCAGCAAGGAGATCAACCTGGCCTCGGTGGGCGTCCCAACCAACCGCGGCTTCATCCCCGTCGATGACACGATGCGGGTGCTGGCCAGCAGTGAAGCCGGCGCTCCTGCGGTGCCCCATCTGTGGGCCGTCGGCGACGTGACCGGCAAGATGATGCTCGCCCACACCGCCGCCGCCCAGGGGGCCGTGGCCGTGGACAACATCCTCGGCCATCCGCGCCGCATCGATTACCGCTCGATTCCCGCTGCCACCTTCACCCATCCAGAGATCAGTTCGGTGGGGCTCAGTGAAGCCGAGGCCAGACAGCTGGCGACCAGCGAAGGCTTTGAGCTGGGTTCGGTGCGCAGCTATTTCAAGGCCAACTCCAAGGCCCTGGCCGAGCTGGACAGCGAGGGGCTGATGAAGCTGCTGTTCCGCAAGGACACCGGTGAAGTGCTCGGGGCCCACATCTACGGATTGCATGCCGCCGATCTGATCCAGGAGGTGGCCAACGCCGTGGCCCGGCGTCAGAGCGTCCAGCAACTCGCCAACGAGGTGCACACCCATCCCACCCTCAGCGAGGTCGTGGAAGTGGCCTACAAGCAGGCCGCCATGGCGATCGCTCCCGTGAGGTCCTGAGATGGAGATCCGTCGCCGCCCGCCCAACCCTTCGGTGAAGGTGGTTCATCTTGAATTCGGCATTCCTCACCCGGAGGAAAAGCCGCGCCACATCCTCGAGGAGATCGTCTGGGCGAAGGATCGCGAGGTGGCCAGTGCCCGCGAAAGGGTGCCGCTGGTGAAGTTGCAGAGCCAGGTGGCGGAACTGCCTTCAGCGCGTGACTTCGTCGCCGCGCTGAAGGCCAGTTGCCGCAAGCCGGCGGTGATCGCCGAGGTGAAGAAGGCCAGCCCCAGCAAGGGGGTGATCCGCGAGGACTTCGATCCGGTGGCGATTGCCCGGGGCTATGCCGCCGGCGGCGCCAGCTGCCTGTCGGTGCTCACCGATCGCCAGTTCTTTCAGGGGGGCTTCGAGGTGCTGGTGGAGGTGCGCCAGGCGGTGGAGCTGCCCCTGCTCTGCAAGGACTTCATCCTCTCCCCCTACCAGCTGTATCAGGCCCGGGCGGCCGGCGCCGATGCGGCCCTGTTGATCGCGGCGATCCTCACCGATGTGGATCTGGCCTACCTGCTCAAGGTGGCCCGCAGCCTGGGACTGGCGGTGCTGGTGGAGGTCCATGACGAGGCCGAGCTGGAGCGGGTGCTGGCCCTGGAGGGGGTGAACCTGATCGGTATCAACAACCGCGATCTGAGCAGCTTCGAGGTCGATCTGGCCACCACCGAGCGCCTGATGGCCCGCTACGGCGAACAGATCCGGGCGAAGGCCTGCCTGCTGGTGAGCGAATCGGGCCTGTTCAGCCGCGACGATCTCGATCGCGTCATGCACGCTGGTGCCGATGCGGTGCTGGTGGGCGAGGCGCTGATGCGCCAGGCCGATGTGACGGCGGCACTGGAAACGCTGATCCAGGGATGAGGGCAAGGGAGCGAGGGCTGGGCACCGGGCTTCTGGGGCCACGGCTGCGGGGACGGTGTCGTCTTGTAGGGCTGTTGCGGGAGGAGTGGCTGGGCTCCGTCCTGCTGAGCAGTGCCCTGCTGCTCGTCCCGGGACCAACCCCGGCCTCAGCCTTGCCCCCAGGCCCGAGCGCACGCTCCAGCCCAACTCCCCGTTCAGGCCCGGGAGCTGCTCCTGTGCCGGTCAGCGGCAGCGCGGTGATGCCAGCGGCGAAGCGGATCTCGCTGCAGACCGTGGTGGCCGAGGAAGGGCGCTTTCTGGGCTGGCCCGCCAATCAGGGCCTGTGGAGCTGGGACAACGGCCGCGAACTGCTCGTCGGCTACGTCAACGGGCCCTGGGTCGACAAGCAGGATGGCCACAAGATCGGCAGTCCCCAGAACCTGCAGCTGGCCCGCTCCCTTGATGGCGGCAGAAGCTGGAGTCGGCAGGAGCCGGATCTCCCCTTCAGCCTCGACGGCAAGGCCGGCCAGCCAGCCCAGCCGATCCGCTTCGATGATCCGGATCTCGCTGTGCGGGTGCTGGCCGATGGTGGCAAGGACGCCGATCAACGCCTGGGCCGGTTCTACGTCTCGAACGACCGAGGCCATCACTGGCAGGGGCCGTACCGTTTCCAGGGCCTGGAGCAAGAGAAAAGCCTGCGCGGGCTGATCCTCACCTCCCGCACCTCCTACCTGGTGCGCGGCCCGTCGTCGGTCCTGTTTCTCCTTTCGGCGCGCAATCCCCGGCTCGGCAAGTTCAACACCCGCCTGGATAAAACATTCGTGGCCGAAAGCCTCGATGGCGGCCTCAACTTCCGCTTCCTGAGCTGGGTGGTGCCCTGGAGCGACGGCCGACGGGCGGTAATGCCCTCCACGGTCGATCTGGGTGAGGCGAGGCTCGTCACCGCCCTGCGACGGCGCGACCCCTTTGCCGGTGAGCAGGAGTCCAACTGGATCGATGCCTATGGCTCCAGCGATGGCGGACGCAGCTGGGCGTTGTTGTCGCGGGTGGGCGAGACGGGCCAGCACAACGGCAACCCGCCTGCCCTGACACGCCTGAGGGACGGTCGGCTGGCCTGTGCCTGGGCCGATCGCGACGGTCAGCGGATGCTGTTGCGACTCAGTGACGACGGTGGCTACAGCTGGGGGCCGCAGCGGGTGATCCGCAGCAATCCCCACAGCTTCGACATGGGCTACCCGCAGCTGCGCCAGAACGAGCGCGGTGAGTTGGTGCTGATCTACTACCTGGCCACCGACGAGCGGCCCCATTCCTATATCGAGGCGGCCCTGTTCCGTCCCTGAGCCACGGCCCCGACCCCAGCGACGCTCTCAAGCCGGTAGCCGCAGAACGCAGAACCTTGATGGCAGAACTATCAATAACAAGACCCCGCCGCGGCAAGCGCAACGAGGCCAGAAGGAATGAAGAACAGGGGAGTGACGCCACCCCCCGTTGGCGCTGAAGGAGGTGTTCAGACCTTACGGCTGTAGAACTCCACCACCAGCAGTTCGTTGATTTCGAGGGCGACCCATTCGCGCTCGATCTTGCCGTTGACCTTGGCGGTCATCTTGGCCTTGTCGAACTCGAGGTGGGGCGGCACGTTGGCCAGACCCGGGAAGGCCATGTTGGCTTCGGCGAGCAGCTTGCTGGCCTTGCGCTCGCGGATCGCCACCACATCGCCGGCCTTGCACTGGAAGGAGGGGATGTCGACCACCCGGCCGTTGACAGTGACATGGCCATGGTTGACCAGCTGACGGGCACCGGGAACCGTGGGCCCGAAGCCCAGACGGAAGCAGACGTTGTCGAGCCGGTTTTCGAGAAGCTTGAGCAGGTTGGTTCCGGTGGAACCCTCCTGGGCACGGGCTTTCTTGACGTAGCGGACGAGCTGACGTTCGGAAATGCCGTAGTTGAAACGCAGTTTCTGCTTTTCTTCGAGACGGATCGCGTATTCGGAGCGCTTGCGACGGGCTTGGCCGTGCTGACCGGGGGGATAAGACCGCTTGGCGGACTTACGGGTGAGACCGGGAAGGTCTCCCAAGCGCCGCGTGATCCTCAGGCGAGGGCCGCGGTAGCGAGACATGGAGTACTGGGGCTAGGGGATGCTCGAACCGGCAGCGACTGGGGCAAACTGGGTGGCCCCGGCTGCTCCGCCGTGTCCGGCCGATTCGCGATCCTAAACGTCAGGCTGAACGCCCTCCGCGCTCGCTGCAATGGTGCTCTTGCGGCGGTGATGCTGGCCCTGATCGCCGGCTATCGCTTCGCCATCTCACCACTGCTGGGTCCGCGCTGTCGCTTCATTCCCAGCTGCAGCGCCTACGGCCTGGAGGCGATCGAGCGCCATGGCCCCTGGAAGGGCGGCTGGCTCACCTTGCGGCGGCTGGGCCGCTGCCATCCCTTCACCCCCTGTGGTTGCGACCCGGTGCCCGAGTGATGGCCACCCTGAGGCTTTACACCCGTGCAGGCTGCTGCCTGTGTGAGGGACTGGAGGAACGGCTGCGGGCCCTGGATCCAGCCCCCGTTCTGGAGCTGGTCGATGTCGACGGCGACAGGGCCCTGCAGGCCCGCTATGGCCTGGAGGTGCCTGTGCTTGCCTTGAGCGACGTCGATGGCGGCCTGCGCGAGCTGCCGCGGGTGCCTCCCCGCCTGGCGGGCGAACGGTTGGCGGCCTGGCTTGTGAAGCACGGCGCCGCGGCGGCGATTCAAGGCGACCTCTGACGGCGGACTGCTTGCAGGCCGACCTGTTCAAGGCGTGGCGCCAGAGGCCTGCAACCTGGCGCCTACCGCAGGGCCACGCCCCAGCGTGGGCCTTCCGGCTTAGAAAGGGCGGCACGTTCGTCCGGGTGGCTCCCACCCGGCGTTGCCATGGCCAAGCTGCTCCATCTGCTGCTCCGCGACGTGGGCCTGGCGGTGCCGCCGGGGCTGCCCAACCCGGAGCTCTCGGGCCTCAGCTGCGACTCCCGCCGAATCCAGGCCGGCGACCTGTTCATCGGCCTGCCGGGCACCTCGGTGGATGGCGGTATCTACTGGCCCCAGGTGCTGGCGGCCGGGGCCGCCGCCGCCGTGATCGGCGCAGCCGCCGCCCACCAGGTGCCACCTGCCGCGACGGATCCGGTGCTGGTGCTGGCGGACCAGTTGGCCCTGCGGGCCGGGGAACTCGCGGCCGCTTTCTGGGACGAGCCCAGCCGGCAGCTGGCGTTGATCGGTGTCACCGGCACCAACGGCAAGACCACCACCACCTATCTGATTGAGCACCTAGCCAGCGCGGCCGGCCGGCCGACGGCCCTGTTCGGCACCCTGGTCAACCGCTGGCCGGGCCACAGCGTCACCGCCCAGCACACCACCGCCTTCGCCGATCGGCTGCAGGGCCAGCTGGCTCTGGCGGTGGCGGCTGGCGCCCGGCTGGGGGCGATGGAGGTGAGCTCCCACGCCCTTGATCAGCAGCGGGTGGCGGGCTGCCGCTTCAGCGGCGCCGTGTTCACCAACCTCACCCAGGACCACCTCGATTACCACCCGTCGATGCAGGCCTATTTCGAGGCCAAGGCCCTGCTGTTCGCGCCACCGTTATTCGCACCACCGTTGCAGAGCGGCGGCGCCGTGGTGAACATCGATGATCCGTGGGGGAAGCAACTGGCCGATCAGCTGCTCGCCGCCGGCAGCCGCTGCTGGCGCAGTTCGCTGCAGGATCCGGGCGCCGACTTGCGCGTCGACGACCTGACGATGGCGGCCGCCGGCATGGCGGGCACCTTGATCACCCCCGTGGGCAGTGGCGCCTTCCGCTCGCCGCTGGTGGGCCGCTTCAATCTGATGAACCTGCTGCAGGCCGTCGGGGTGCTGGCCCAGCAGGGACTGCCACTCGAGCCGCTGCTTGCAGCGCTCGCCAGCTTCGGCGGCGTGCCGGGGCGGATGGAGCGGGTACTGGCAACGGGCGGCGGGGAGGGAGCCCCGGCGGTGCTGGTGGATTACGCCCACACCCCCGATGGTCTGGAGAACGCCCTGGCGGCCTGCCGGCCCTTCACGACGGGCCGACTGATCTGTGTGTTCGGCTGTGGCGGCGATCGGGATCGCAGCAAGCGCCCGCTGATGGGCGCGATCGCGGCGCGGCTGGCCGATGCGGTGGTATTGACCTCCGACAATCCCCGAACCGAGAATCCCGGGCGCATTCTTGAGGATGTGGTGGCCGGCA
>CANCJV010000067.1 GCA_947378425.1 Synechococcaceae cyanobacterium | reverse complement strand
CAAGCTGCACAGGGCCGCACTGGCGGGAGCCTGAGGGAGGGGCCGGCGGAAGGCAGCCCTCATTGACCCATGACAAAACGTTCAAGTCTCCAGTTCAGAGCCGTGGGGAGCTGGCGCGGGGGTTGAGGGTATGTGAGACAGACTCCTAGTCACACGCGGCAGCTGGCCGTCTGGATGAACGGCGAGCGGGTGGGGCGCGACTGCAGCTGCTGGCCGGTCGGGCTGGGGCGGAGGCATGGCTGTTCGGCTCCCTGGCCCGTGGCGACTGGGATGCCCGCTCGGATGTGGACCTGCTGGCGGTGGCACCGGATCAAAGCGCCGCTGACCAATTGGCCGAGGCTCTGCTGGGAACAGGCCAGGCCGACGACGTGATCGGCCTCAGCAAGGGCCGCTGGCTGGAGCGTCAGCGGGTCAACGATCCCTGGTGGCTGGGCATTTGCCGCGATGCGATCCCTCTGCAGCCGCTTCAGAAGCCATGACAGGTCGCCTGCACGGCTGGCTACGTCAGCCCCACAGCAACCTGCCCCACCCGCTGACGCTCGAGCAGCTGCTGCTCAGCGCCGATGCGGATCTTCGCGAGGCAGGTATAGTCCGCGTATAGCCGCCGCCCGTTGCATGCAGACGCGAGTCCAGAAGTGGGGAAACAGCCTTGGCGTCAGGATCCCGCGTGGATTGGCCGAGGAGATTGGTCTGGGGGCAGGAGCCGAGGTGAGCCTGGCCGCCAGGGATGGCGAGCTGGTTGTGAA
The DNA here is from genome assembly GCA_947378425.1 of Synechococcaceae cyanobacterium. GTDB lineage: Bacteria > Cyanobacteriota > Cyanobacteriia > PCC-6307 > Cyanobiaceae > Cyanobium. The sequence continues at coordinate 11,391 of CANCJV010000067.1, read as the reverse complement.
GCCGGCGCTGGCTCATCGTCTCCATCTGGATGATCTGCTGGCTGCGGTCACCGCTGACAATCTCCATTCGCCTGTTGATACCGGAGAGCCCGTTGGCCTGGAGATTTTTTAATGCGATCCGCCTATATTCCTGACCGAGGTGATCTGGTCTGGCTGGAGTTCACACCACAGTCTGGTAGTGAACAAGCTGGCAGGCGTCCGGCTCTGGTTGTATCGCCAAAGTCTTACAATGGAAAAGTCGGGCTGGCGCTTTTCTGTCCAGTCACGTCCCGCGTCAAGGGATATCCCTTTGAGGTCATTTTACCTGAAGGTGGCGGCGTTACAGGTGTTGTTCTTGCCGATCAGTTGAAAAGTCTTGACTGGCGAGCCAGGAAGGCGACATTGATCGAGCATGCCTCGACGGAGTTGTTGGTCATGGTTATGGCAAGGTTGTTGCCTCTGATTGATCTTGACAACCCTGCCAGGCGCTGACATAGGCATTCACCGGCTCATTGAGTGTCTCTACTCCTCGTTGGCTCAGGGCTCCTGGTACTCGAAGGGATTGAACAGGTCCACGTCGAAATTGCCGAAGTCCCTGACGTTGCGCGTGACCACAGTGAGCCCATGCACCAAGGCGATTGCCGCAATCATGGCGTCTTCGTAGAGCGTGTCGGATCGGCGGTGCATCAGCCGGGCCCAGCATCGAAAGGCCCGGCCATCCATCGGCAGGATGGTGCTGCTCTGGCTCAGCTGATCGAGCCAGGATTCGATGGCGCTGGCCTTGGCCCCATCCTGTTCGCGTCTGAGCTCAATGCCGGCCTGGATTTCGCCCAGGCTCACCGAGGCGAGATTCAGGTTGGCGTTATCGACGGATTGGAGCCAGGCGAGCACGGCGCCATGGGGCCTGGGCTTGCGCAGCTCGGAGATGACGCTGGTGTCCAGCAGAAACGTCATGGGATCACAGGTCAATCACGGCTCGCCGCCGCGCCTGGCCGCGGGCTGGCACCAGCCTTTCCGTCCGCGCCTCCGGGGCCAGCAGCAACGCCTTGAGGGAGGGGCGTGCACTTGCCTGCACCCGTCGCCATTCCTCAATCGGCACCAGCACGGCTGTTTCGATGCCGCGACGCGACACCAGCTGGGGCCCTTCCCGCTGACAGGCATCGAGCAGTTCACTGAAGCGCGCCTTGGCGTGCTGCACGGGCCAGACCTCCATCACTGATGTCCTGCACTGACTAGTCCGGTAACTAGTCTAGAGCCCAGGTGGAACTCCCCCCTGCTGCTCGAGTGCGGCGACGAGGCTGCCCCCACCAGCTTCAGCGCCGGAAATAGACCAGCGCCACCACCACCCCCACGCCCACCACCAGCGCGCGCAGGGCACCGGGATGGATGCGTCCGGCCAGGCGACCACCGAGGGCGCCTCCGGCGATGGCGCCGCAGGCCATCACCAGCACCGCCGGCCAGGACAGCTGGCCGAAGCACAGAAACAGGGCGGCCGCCGCCAGGTTGGTGACGAAGGCGATCGCCTGCTTGAGGCCATTGAGCCGGGTCAGGTTGTCATCCAGGACCATGGCCAGCACCGCCAGCACGATCACACTCAGCCCGGCGCCGAAATAGCCGCCATAGACCGCCGCCAGAAACACAGGAACGCTCGCCCAGCCCTCTGTGGGGCCGCTGCCATGACGCTCGGAGCGTGTCACCACCCAGGCGCGCACGGGCTCCTGGATCGCCAGCAGCAGCGAACCGCTGAGGATCAGCCAGGGCACCAGCTGGTCAAACAGGCGACTGCCGGTGTTGAGCAGCAACAGGCCGCCCACCAAGCCCCCCAGGGCGGCCACCGGCAGCAACTGGCGCAGGCGCGGCCCCTGGCCAGCCAGCTGGCGCCGCTGGGCCAGGGTGGCGCCCAGATAGCCGGGGAACAGGGCGACCGTGTTGGTCACATTGGCCAGCAGGGGCGCCAGCCCCACGGCGGTGAGCGCAGGGAAGCTGATCAGGGAACCACCGCCCGCCAGGGCATTGACCAGACCCGCAGCCCCGGCGGCCAGGGCCAGCCAGAGCAGATCGAATCCGCCGAGCACCGTCATGACCCGATCACGGCAAGGGCCGGTGCCCGGTATCGAAGAATTTGCAGAACAACCAGCACACGGGCCAGTGTTCCACAGGCGTCAGTGGATTTCCGGCTGAACAAGACGGATCGGCACCTGTCAGGTCCGCAAGCAGCTCATTTTTGGCATCGTTGGCCTGTCAGCAAGGCCTTGGATGAAGCCTTTTGGGAACACCTCTGGGCAGCAGAATGTTCATGCCGCTTCCATCACGGGCTACCCCTGCGGAGAAGGCTGCGCCAAGAGCAGGTTGCCCAGGCGAATCAGGTTGTAGGCGATCACGTGCAGGCCATAGCCGAAGGCTTCTCGAAGAGAAGGAGTGGACAGCACTGACGTTCTCCTGCCCGCGCCGTTTGAACTGTCGCAGTCCACCCAATGCCTTGATCCAACCGAACACCTTTGCGATCCCCCTGCGGGCATCGATCGAAATGGTGTAGTCCCCGTGGCGGGTGGTGAAACAGCGATCGCCGCAGCGCCGCTGCGGGCAGTGTTCTGCGCCACCTGCGGAGTGGCGCCCAGCCGCCTCCTCTCAACCACGAACCCTTTGGTGTCGTGGGCCTTGTCGGCACTGAGCGTTTTCTAGTGGGCACCGAAGGACACTGCTGCCATCTCCTGCTCCTGCGGTGAAGACTGCGTCCTGGCGCCATCCCGCATACCGGTGGCCGTGACCGTTCACTCAATCAAAGCAGGGATGGATGACTGATCCAACGAACACCAAAAAACCGATGAAAGCTGAATGAATATGTATTTTGCACACAGACTTTATCCACACAGCCGGAGCCTGAGTAAGCAAAGGTGCCTCCAAGCGCGACGGAATTAATTCAAGCATGATTGTGAGTCGTTTTTGCTGCAGAGCCAGACTCCAGAGCATAGTTGACAGTCTCATCAATGAACTAGAGAGGGAATGAACGAACTCAAGGTGTTTTCATGCCCACCAACACGAACGGTGGAACGACGGTCTCGTTTTCCAACACGCCGCAGGCCGTGGACGACCTGCTCACCAAGTCGGCGAGCGGGAGCCTGATCACCGAGGACTCAACCACCATCGTCCTGGACGTGATGGCCAACGACCTCGGGGGCAATGCCAAATCGCTGTGGTCACTGGATGACGGCAGCAGTGCCTCGACCGCCACCAAGATCTATGCGCCGGTGGATCTGCTCCCGCAGGACACGGCCCGTAGCGAAGCGGCGAGTAGCGATTTCAGCGCGAAGGGTGCGCACATCTGGATCACCGCGGGTGGCAAGGTTGGCTACGACACCAGCACGTTCAGCGCGGCAACCAAGGCGTCGCTGCAGGCGCTGGCCGTCGGCGAGTCGTCGACCGACACGTTCACCTACGCGATCAGGCTGGCCAACGGCACGCTGAGCTGGGCGACCGCAAAAGTCGTCTTTATCGGCACCAACGACGGGGTGATGATCACCAGCGGCCCGCAGGCTGGGGCCGTGACCGAGGACGCGGACACCACCCCCAGCACCACCGACTCGCTGATCGCGACAGGCACGGTGGCGTTCAACGATGTCGATCTCTCCGACACCCACACGGCCTCATTTGCGGCGGCGGCGGGCAACACCACGGCGCTCGGAACGTTCGCCCTTGCCGCACTGAGCGAGCTGCCCAATGCAGCCGATGGATCGGTGAACTGGACCTACACCCTGAACAACGCGGCAGCGCAGTACCTGGCGCAAGGGCAGACCATCACCGAGACGTACGTCGTCTCCATTGACGACGGCCACGGTTCGACGGTCACCCAGAATGTTTTGATCACCATCGCCGGCACCAACGATGCGCCGGTGGCAGTGGCGGACACCAATGCCGGCGACGCGGTGGTCGAGTCAGGTGTCAATCCGGCCAACACGCCGTTTGCGGGGGACGCTACGGCAGTGGGCAACGTACTCGCCAACGATACCGACGTAGACAACGGCGCGGTGCTGACGGTGAGTGCGGTGAACGGCGCCGCCGGCAACGTTGGCAACAGCATCACTGGCACCTACGGCAGCGTTGTCATCAACGGCGATGGCAGCTACACCTACACGCTGGACAACGCAGATGCGGACACCAATGCGCTGGCGCAGGACGCAAGCAAGAGCGAGACATTCGGCTATACGGTATCGGACGAGCATGGCGCCACCAGCAACGCCACACTGACCATCGCCATCACCGGCACCAACGATGCGCCGGTGGCGGTAGACGACACGTTCACACCGACGGCTTTGGCGGGCGAAGCGCTGTTGACCTTCAACGATGTCGACGGCTATCCGGCATTCGACTACCAGGGCTTTCACTTCAGCGGCAACGCCGGCGGATACTATTCGTTCTTCAATGCCTCTCCCTACTACTACGGCACGGGCGGGAGCGGTTCCGCCTATACCTACGGTGATGGCGGCGCTATCCAGCGCATCGATGGCGCCGACTTCGGGGTGGTCTCGGTCGACGCGGCTTCGTACTTTTATGCCGGCTCGCCTGTTTCGTTCCTGGGGTACAACGATGGCGTACAGGTGGCCAGCCTGACGACGGCTGTCGATCCCTACTACTACACCCCATACGGCGGGGCCAACGGCCACATCACCTTCGGGTCGGAGTTCTCGCAGATCGACCAGCTGCTGGTCATCCCGTCAAACTTCGACTACACCTTCATCGACAACCTGAGCATCGGTTCCATCGCCACCGAGAACTTCGCAGCCGACATCGACGTGCTGGGCAACGACACTGACGTCGATACCGGCGCGGTGCTGAACGTAGCCGCGCTCGATGCAACGAGTGCCATGGGTGCGGCCCTGTCGCTCAATCCTGACTGCACGGTCCACTACAGCTCGATCGGTGTGGTCGCGATCGACGCGCTCGCCGAGGGCGAGGCTGTCAGCGACACCTTCAGCTACACGGTCACCGACGAGTGGGGCGCCACCGACACGGCGACCGTGACGGTGCAACTGACCGGCCAGAACGACGGGCCGGTGTCGCATGCCGACTCCAACGCCGACGACGCGGTGGACGAGTCGGGCGTCAAGCCAGGCAACACGCCGTTCATAGGGGACGCCACGGCGGCCGGCAACGTGCTCGCCAACGACACCGACGTGGACAATGGCGCGCTGCTCACAGTGAGCGCGGTCAACGGATTAGCTGGCAACGTCGGCACCAGCATCACGGGTACCTTCGGCAGCGTCGCCATCAACGCCGACGGCAGCTACCTCTACACACTGGATAACGATGATACGGACACCAATGCGCTGGCGCAGGACGCGAGCGCAAGCGAAGTGTTCAATTACACGCTGTCGGACGAGCACGGCGCCACCAGCACCACCACACTGACCATCGCCATCACCGGCACCAACGATGCGCCGGTGGCGCATGCCGACAGCAATGACAGCGGTGGGGCCCCGGCCGGATTTGTGTTCAACCCTGATACCGGCCACTACTACGGCATCGTCGCCGCGGGCGACTGGTGGATCTCGCAAGGACAGGCGCAGTCAATAGGCGGCTATCTCGCCACCGTGACCTCGGCCGCGGAGAACGAATTCATCCGGGCCAACCTCGACCCGACGGGCGAATGGATGTGGCTGGGCGCGAGTGACGATGGCTCGCAGGGCACCTCCGAGGGCAATTGGATCTGGGCCACCGGGCCGGAGGCCGGGACCCAGTTCTGGCAGGGCCCCTACCTGCCCTACGGCGGCTCGGTCGGGGGCGAATACAGCAACTGGCAACCAGGTTCTGAGCCCAACAACTCGGGCGGCGCCGAGAATTTCGCCCACATGTGGGTAGGCGGATACTGGAATGACCTACCCGGTTCGGCAGCCCTGCGCGGCATCGTGGAAATCGAAGTCGATCCGGTGGTGGAGTCCGGCGTCAACCCGGACAACACGCCGTTTGCAGGTGATCCGACGGCCGTAGGCAACGTGCTGGCCAACGACCGCGATGTCGATACGGGCGCAACCAAAACCGTGAGCGAGGTGAACGGCGCCGCCGGCAACGTCGGCACCAGCATCACGGGCACCTACGGCAGCGTCGTCATCAACGCCGACGGCAGCTACACCTACACGCTGGACAACAATGATTTGGACACCAATGCGCTGGCGCAGGACGCTCAAGCGAGCGACATGTTCCACTACACGGTGTCCGATGAGCATGGCGCCACCAGTAGCACCACGCTTACGATCGCCATCACCGGCACTAACGATGTGCCGGTGGCGGAGTCGGAAAAGTCAGTCATTGTCATGGAGGGAACTGCGCCGGTGTCCCTGAACATCTCTGCCCCGACGGATGTTGACACAAGTGACGTGTTGACCGCGACCATTACAGGGCTGCCGACAAATGGAGCGGTGACACTTTCCAACGGCACTGCAGTGAGCAATGGGCAGTCGTTGTCGATTGCCGCTCTGCAGGGCTTGAAATTCGCGGCCACCTCCAATGCGGGGGATAGCACCTCTTCTTTCGCCTACAGCGTTTCTGACGGGCATGGCGGTAGTGACACCGCTGTGGTGAACGTCCAGACACTGGACATTGTCAAAACATTCCAATATGTCGGTTTTTACGAGGTCAATGACGGACCTTCTTGGCCCACCAACCCTCCTGTGTACTCCGGAGTGGGGGCCGCGGCCTTGCTGTTTGGTGGAAGTTCAAATGAGTACTCAATATCAATTAATTCGTCGCAAGATCCTACAACGATAACCCATACCGCCTACTATGACGGATGGGGAGAGCACTCTGGGATGGTCTTTGCGGACACTTACAGCCTGGACGCCGTCCCGGCCGGCTACAGCGCTCCAGGTGGTACAGCAACCGCTCGTTCAGCTTATGTTAGTGATGGGCTCTCAAACGCCTACCGTAATTATGTGTGGCGGCAAGATATTGCCGGCGAGGCGATCAACGGCATGGCGGGCAATGATGTCCTCAGCGGCGGGGCGGGCAAGGATACGCTTACAGGTGGTGCGGGCAATGATCTTCTCACCGGAGCTGGTGGAAGCGACACGTTCGTCTACCAGTCCTTGGGGGATCGCGGCACGACGGGTGACGTAATCACCGATTTCACCCGGGGAGCGGGTGGCGATGTTCTCGACCTGCACGACATGCTGAGCGGCTTTGGCGGCTACAACGGCAGCAATGCGTTCAGCGGCGGGTTCCTGCGGTTTGCCGCGTCCGGTGCCGATACCCTGGTGCAAGTCGACAGCAACGGCGGTGCCGATTCCTGGGCGACGCTGGCGACGCTCACCAACACGCTGCTGACGCCCGCAGACACGGCCAACTACATCGTCTGACGGACGTTCACGACGGCGGCCGGGGAACCGAGCGCCGTCGTGAACGGAGTCCGATTCAGTACCAAGCCCGTCCACTCCGCTGGGCGGGCTTTTCCTTGGCCACGGCCCTGCTCCAGCAGCCGCCGCACGGAGCAGATCCCATGGAAAGTCTGCAGCAGCGAGGCCAGCAGCCCTTGCTCCGGTTGAACCGATGGGCGGCCCACCAAGGCAACCAATCTGCAGCGAGTGGGATTGAGCCGATCAAGAGCCTGATCACGCCAACTTGCGACTCCGCCGGAGCGGATGGCTGGTCGGGATCCGCTCCTCATTCGACACGGAGGAGAACAAGGAGCCGCTGCGCTCCTGTTGGCCTCGCATCAACGCATGGGCAGCTGCCCAATTTTGGCAGAGGTGGCTGGTTTTTTGAGCGAACTCCTAAAACACCTCAAGGGCTTGGCCACCAGGGATCTCGCTGCGGCGCGCCAGGGACTCGGCGCAACCTGAAGGGGTGGGGAAGAGCTTGCCCGGATTGGCGAGGCCCCGTGGATCGAACGCCTCACGCACCAGCGTCATGGTGGCGAGATCGTCCGGGCTGTACATCCAGTCCATGTAGCAGCGCTTGTCGATGCCGACGCCATGTTCGCCGGTGATGCTGCCGCCGGCGTCGATGCAGAGCCGCAGGATCTCGGCACCGAGGGCCTCGACCCGCTCAGCCACCCCTGGCTCACCCGCCCGGTAGAGGATCAGCGGATGCAGGTTGCCGTCGCCGGCATGGAAGACATTGGCCACCGGCAGACCATGGCTGGCGCTGAGCCGCTCGATCGCCGCCAGCACCCGCGGCAGGCAGCCCCTCGGCACCACCCCGTCCTGAAGGTAGTAGTTGGGGAAACGGCGTCCGAGGGCGGAGATCGCCGATTTACGACCCTTCCAGAGCAGGGCCCGCTGCTCTGGGTCGCGGGCCTCGCGGATCGTGCGGGCGCCGGCGCGGCGGCACAGCTCGGAAGCCAGGTCCACCGCTGCCGCCACCTCCTGCTCCTGCCCATCGAGCTCGATCAGCAACACGGCCGCCGCATCGGGCGGATACTCATCAGTGCCGAAATAGGCGTTGAGCGCCTCGATGCAGAGGCGATCCATCATCTCCATGCCGGCCGGCAACACCCCCGCCGCCGTCACGGCGGTGACCGCCTCACCGGCGGCCTCCATCGAAGTGAAATCGGCCAGCAGCACCGCCACGCTCTCGGGGTTACGCAAGAGCCGCAGAGTCACGGCGGTGGTGATGCCGAGGGTGCCCTCACTGCCGATGAACACGCCGCGCAGGTCGAGGCCTGGCATCTCGGCCAGCTCGCCCCCCAGGGTGGTGACCTGGCCATCAGGCAACACCACCTCGAGTCCGAGCACGTGGTTGCTGGTGACGCCGTACTTGAGGCAGTGCACGCCGCCGGAGTTTTCGGCCACGTTGCCGCCGATGCTGCAGGCCACCTGGCTGGAGGGGTCGGGGGCGTAATAAAAGCCCTGAGCGGCCACAGCCCGGGTCACCCAGCTGTTGATGATCCCCGGCTGCACGGTCACGCGGCGGTTGGCCAGATCCAGCGAAAGAATCGAGCGCATGCGGCTGGTGCCGATCACCAGGGCCGGGTTCTCGGCCAGGGCACCACCGGAAAGGCCGGTGCCGCTGCCGCGGGCCACGAAGGGAATGCCCTGGTCATGACAGAGCCGCACCACCGCGGCCACCTGCTCGGTGGTTTCCGGCAGCACCACCAGCGGCGGCTGGTAGCGATGCAGGGTGAGGCCATCGCAGTCGTAGGCCAGCAGCTCCTGGCGGGCCGCGATCACGGCCCGCTTGGACAGGAGCCGCCGGCATTGCCTGGCCAGCTGCTGCCAGTCAATCGTTGCGCCTTGAGCAGCGACTCCGGAATCGGCCAGGCTGGAGGCCATCAAGCCACGCCATTGCTCAACGAACTTACAGAGGTGGCAAAGCCGATGGGGCGCCGCCGGTGTGGTCCCGGCTGCCGGACGTTCCTAGCCTGAGACCAACTGCTGCAGCCTGAGATGGTGCCCGACCCTGTCAGCGCTGAAGAGTCGGCCAGGTTCTGCGACCTGACACCGCTGGAGAAGGCACTCACCGGGATCCAGGGCTTCGATGACATCAGCGCCGGCGGCCTGCCCCGGGGCCGCTCCACCTTGGTCACCGGTTCGGCGGGGGTGGGCAAGAGCATCTTCGGGCTCCAGTTCCTGATCAATGGCGCCCAAAGCTTCCAGGAAGCCGGAGTGTTGCTGAGTTTCGAGGAATCGAGGCAGTCGATTGTTCAGAACGCCGCCTCCCTGGGGTTCGACATTGAGGAACTCATGCGCAGCAAGCAGCTGGCGGTGGAGTATCTCCAGACCTTCCCGAATGATGCGGAGGCCATCGGCAGCTTCACTCTGGATGGCCTGTTCCTGCGCCTGGAGCTGGCGATCGATGCGGTGGCCGCCCAGCGGGTGGTGATTGACCCGATCGAGACGCTGCTGACGCGCTTCGGCAACTCGGACATCGTGCGGGGGGAACTGCTGCGGCTGCTCGATTGGCTGCATGGGCGCGGCCTGAGCTCGGTGATCATCGGCGAAACGGGCCGGTAAGGGGAGCTCACCCGCTTCGGCATTGAGGAATACGTCTCGGATTGTGTGATCAAGATGAACCTGCGGCTGGAGGATCAGATCAGCACCCGCTACATACGGCTGTTGAAGTATCGCGGCTCCCAGCATCAAACCAACGAATTTCCCTACATTATCTCCAATCGTGGCATCGAGATTACGCCGATCACGTCAGTGAAACTTGATTATATTTCCGGCACTGAACGTATCAGCACGGGCATCGAGCAGCTTGATCAGATGCTCGGCGGTGGTCTCTACAAAAGCTCCTGCACCTTGATCTCCGGCAATACGGGCAACGGCAAGACCACCCTGATGGCCAGCATCGTGAGTGCGGCGGCACTTCGCGGCGAGCGGTCCCTGTTGGTCTCTTCGGAGGAATCCCCCTCCCAGCTGATCCGCGACATGGCCTCGGTGGGCCTCGATCTCCAGCACTGGATTGATGCGGGGCTGCTCCACATCTGGGCCGAACGGACAACCAGCCAGGGGCTCGAAGAGCGCCTCAAACAACTGGAGCTGGTATTCGAGGAGTTCCAGCCCCAGTTGGTGGCCCTCGATGCCATCGGTTCTTTGATCCATGCTGGAAATCAAAAAGCAACCAACACCATCTTGATCCACGAGATCGATCTGCTCAGAAATCGGGGGATCACCATGTTGATGAGTGTCCTCACCGAAGCCGACCAAGAGCATTCCACCGTGGTCGGGATCTCCTCGATCCTCGACACCTGGCTGTTACTGAAGAACGTCGAAGCCGACGGCGAACGCACCCGCCTGCTGGTGCTGGTCAAGAGCCGGGGCACCAGCCACTCGAACCAGATGCGGGAATTCCGGCTCTCCAACCATGGGCCCATCCTGGAAGACGTGGTGATCGGTCCTACCGGAATTCTCACCGGCTCGACCCGCACGGTCTACCAGCAAAGGATGCTCGCCCGCACCGCCCGACAACTGGCCGAGATCCAGCAAAAACGCCAGGATCTGGACCAACATGTGGCGGAAGTGGAGGCCGAGATGGCCTCGATGCAGAAGCAGATCAGCCGGGAATCCAGCCAACGGCAAGCGGCCATCGCCTTGGAGCAGGACCTTCTGACGAAGCAAGCCAGCGATCTCCTGTGGATGGAACAGCACCGCGGGGAAGGCGCATGAGCGAAGGTCAGGCCCATCGGAAAACCTATCTTCTGACCCTCTATATCAATGGCATGAGCCCCCATTCCACCGCAGCGCTGGACAACATTCAGTGCCTCTGTGCCGGCGAGCTCAAGGGTCAGGTGGAGCTCGAGGTGGTGGACATCCGCAGCAATCCCGAGGCCCTGATCCGGGAGCGGATCCTGGCCATCCCCACCCTGATCAAGCGGCTGCCCATACCCATCCGCCATCCCATCGGCGACCTGGGCGACAAGGAGCGGCTCCTGAAGGCCCTGGGCGTGAAGGTTGACGCCGCGGGGGGGGGGGGGGGGGG
>CANCJV010000066.1 GCA_947378425.1 Synechococcaceae cyanobacterium | reverse complement strand
GCCTCGCTCCAGGGGAGCTCCGCAGCCGGCCGCAGCTCGGCGCCGACGGCGGCGAAGTCGTCATCGAGGAAACCCGCCGCCAGGCCGGCGCCGCATTCCACTTTCAGGGACACGCCCTTGTTCATCAGCCGTTTCACCGTTTCCGGTGTGGCGGCAACCCGCTTCTCTCCGGGAGAAAGCTCCCGGGGTACCAGCATCGTCAGCAACGGCCTTCATCCGCAAACTCCCTCCATTAGAAGAAGCCGAGCTGGTCAAACAAGACAAAGCGCCGCGTATGTGCTGACTCGCCCACCTGCGCCTGTGTTCCGGCTCCGAGGCGGGTGCCCTGGCAATGCGCAGAATTTCTGAAGTCCGCCGGATCGGTGGCGATCGCTGGCTAACGAGGAGGCTTGTGTGATCACTTTTGATCGATGGCCCTCTCCGCCCTTGAATGCCCCGATGGCGTCTGCCACAGCCACCATGGCGGCCATGCGGTGGCCCGCGAAGAGGTGGAGCGCAGCCTCTCAGCCCACGGCAGTGACTGGTGTGAGCGCCTGGCGGAGCGCATCTACGAGATCTCGGTGGACAGCTTCTGCCAGACCGTGATGCCTGATCTGCACCAGCAGGGCTGGCAGCGGCGCCATCTGGACTGGGAGTTCAAGCTCTCGGCGGAGCCGGCGGAAGTGGAGCGCACCGTGGTCGATGGCACCATCAATGCGGTGGAGAGCTTCCTGCGCAGCAGCGAAGTTCAGCGGCTGTTCGTCAAGGAGCTGGTCCAGGGCACCATCGCCGAGGCCAGCGACAACCCGCTGCGCGGCAAGGGGATCCGCTACCTGATCGAGGAGGAGCTGATGACCTTCCTGGCTGACAACCGGGAGGATCTGCTCGATCGCATGGCCCAGCGGCTGCTGGATGACGCCGGCGGTGATTTCCAAACGGCCCATCGCTGCGCCATGGACGACCTGAAGGAAGTAGAGCACCTGCTGGTCAATCACGCCGAGGCTGTGGGCTGAGCGGCGGCTGAAGGGCGATTCAGTCCCTGATTCCGATCGCTGTCCACTGCTGATGCTGCCCTTCACGACCCTGGCGGCAGCTTCAGAACAGGGGCTCCAATTCCTGCCCCAGGCATTCGGCCTGGGGCAGGTCACCGAGGTGCCTCAACAAGCGCATCCTCAGGATCATCGGGTCAATGTCACAGTCCTGGAGCCAGCAGCGCTCCAGATGGCAGCGCGGCTCGGGGATCGAATCGTGGCTTCGGGCCATGGCGGTGGTGGGGCCGGGGTCCCGGAGAGGAGGTATGGCCGGAAGCTAGAGAAAGCCGCGACGAGGGGAATGAGGGTTCGTACTCAACCTGAAGTCGCCATCGCCTCTCAGCTCGCCTGCCCCCCAGAATCTGGCGATGCCGATGCCGTCGTTCGACCTGGGGGGCCAGGGTGCGTCCCCACGCCCATCGCCGATGCCGCGGCTGCAGCCCCGGGACTGGCAGAGCCACCTGATTCAGCTGCTGCGGGCCCGCCTGGTGGCCGCCGGCCCCGCTGGCCAGGACGTGTTGGTTCATGCGGGGCCCGGAGCAGGCAAGACCCTTGGTGCCCTTCTGGGTTTCCAGCGGCTGCAGAGCGAAGGACGGCTGGATCGCTTTCTGGTGTTCTGCCACCGCACCAGCATTGCCCGCCAATGGCTGGTGGCCGGGGCCCGGCTGGGACTGACGATGGCGGAGTGGCAGGGAGGCTGGGAGCCCGATGGCCAGCTTGACGGCGTGCTGCTCAGTTATCAGGCGGCGGCTCGCCATCGCCTGAAGTTGGAGCAGGACCTGCTGCCTGCCCTCGCTCAACAGCGGTGGCTGGCGATCGCCGATGAGGTGCATCACCTCGGTCTGGATCCGGATGAACCGGAGGCGACGGCCTGGGGCCATGCCTTTTCGATCCTCAGCACCGGGGCCAGGCTGCGCCTGGGGCTTTCGGGTACCCCGTTCCGGGCGGACAACCTTGCCTTCTGCGCGGCCCGGCGCCTGCGGGTGGAAGACAACGGCATCGTTGCCGAGCGGATCGTGCCCGACCTCTGCGTTGAACCCCGGCGACTGATCATGGCCGGGGATGTGCGGCCCCTGGAATTCCGCTTCCAGGATGGCTGGGTCGAGCATGGCCGCCCAGGTCTTGTGGGCCAGCGGGAGGCTTCGCCGGTTTCCTGTGAGCAACGGGAAAGCTGGAGGGCCCGCAATCTGCGGAGGGCCATTCGCCTCGGGGATGGGGGCGGCATTGCCCTGAGGCTGTTGCTCCAGGCCCGGCGGCGGCTGGAGAGGGTGCGACTGGAACACCCAGGCGCCGGCGGACTGGTGATCGCCCGTGATATCGAGCATGCCGGCAAGATCGCCTTGCTGCTGGAGGGCGAAGGCGACCGGGTGCATCTGGTCCATTCCCAGGATCCCGAGGCGGCCTGCCGTTTGGCCGCCTTTCAGGCGGGAGAGGCCGACTGGCTGGTGAGCATCGATATGTGTGCGGAGGGTTTTGACGCGCCCAGGCTGCGGGTGGTGGCTTACCTCACCACCGTGGTGACCCGCAGTCGCTTCATCCAGGCGATCACCCGAGCTGTTCGCATGGATGGTGAGCGCTCCGAATGTGAGTCGATACCGCGGCATCCTTCCTACGTTTTTGCGCCCGCCGATCCGCTGTTGATCCGCTACGCCCGCACCTGGTCGCTGAGTGAGCCCTATCTGATTCGCGCCCCGGCAGCGGGCGGATCCACGGCTGATGGCCCGGGTTCAGCTGTCCCTGATGGGCGAGGTCCCCTGCAGGCACTGGCGGACGATGCCGGCGAGGTGATCCGGATGAACGGGCCCCAGCTTCCCGATTTCGTCGGTCGGAGAGGTTAGAAGGCCGAAGCAGTCGACCGCGGCCCAGAACCTGGCGATGTGCGACGTTGTGTCAACCAACACCGCCGGCTGGACCTTCAGCCGTCAACGTGAGCCAAGCCGGAGCAAGGTCATGTCTGGGCCGAACGACGACTCGAGCAACCAGGATCCCCGCGATCGCGATTCCAGGGGCTTCGATGCCCAGAGCGACAGCACCCTGGATGCCCGGGTGCATCGCAGGCTGACAGTGGCGGTCTGCTGGGCTTTGGCCCGAAGGGCCGCTCTCGATAGCCGTGAGCTCTACGAAGACAGCTTTGCCCTGAGCGAGGAGTTCAGGGAGTGGCTGGTGAGCCTGGAGGATCACCCGGATGTGCTCCAGGCGAATGTGCTGATGGTGCCCAGCACCTTGACGCTGGAGCGCAAACCGGAAACTGACGGACGCCTGGGAATCTAAAGCAAATCCAAAGATTCTGGCAAGGGTTTGGCGGGCTGGGTCATGGTCTTTCCGACTTGTCGAGGCCTGGCTGGTCGGGCGGTGATTCCTTCGCCGGTGGACAGGGGGGCCCCTTCGGGCTCTGGAGTCTCGGTTCTGAAGCGATGGTCTGAGCTACGGCGCTGGGTTCTGGATCTTTGCAGCGGTCCATCGGCGGGGTGATGCGGCCGCTGCCTAGGCTCCAGGCCTACTTCCAAGGCGCTCAGATCGATGGCGGACGAGCAGTTGGCCCATCAGGGCGGAACGACCGCGGCAGCGCAGGGCGAACATCAGCCGATTGAAAATCTGGTGATCGTCGGATCTGGTCCCGCTGGCTACACCGCGGCGATCTACGCCGCCAGGGCCAATCTCAGCCCCCTGTTGATCACGGGCTTCCAGGACGGGGGAATCCCAGGGGGCCAGCTGATGACCACCACCCACGTGGAGAACTTCCCAGGCTTTCCTGACGGCATCCTCGGCCCCGACCTGATGGATCGCTGCAAGGCCCAGGCTCTGCGTTGGGGTACCCGGCTGCTGGAGGCCGATGCTGAAACGATCGATCTGTCGCTACGTCCGTTCCGGATCAGCGCCGACGGCCGCGTCATCCAGGCCCAGGCTCTGATCCTGGCCACCGGTGCCAGCGCCAACCGTCTGCACCTGCCCAGTGAGGAACGCTTCTGGAGCCGCGGCATCAGTGCCTGCGCCATCTGCGACGGTGCCACACCCCAGTTCCGCGACGAGGAGCTGGCGGTGGTGGGGGGCGGTGACTCCGCCTGCGAAGAAGCCGTCTATCTCACCAAGTACGGCAGCCATGTACATCTGATTGTGCGTGGTGATCAGCTGCGGGCCAGTGCCGCCATGGCAGATCGGGTGCTGGCCAACCCGGCCATCAGCGTCCACTGGCGCAGCCAGGTGGCCGATGCCAGTGGCGATGACCAGTGGCTGAATGCCATCACCCTGAGCGACACCAGCACCGGCAACACCCAGGAGCTGCCGGTTCGAGGTCTTTTCTATGCCATCGGTCATACCCCGAACACCCGGCTGTTCAAAGATCAACTGCAGCTGAACAGCGCCGGATATCTCGTCACCCAGCCGGGCCGACCCGAAACCAGCCTCGAAGGCGTTTATGCCGCCGGCGATGTGGCCGATGCGGAATGGCGCCAGGGCGTCACTGCCGCCGGCAGCGGCTGCCAGGCGGCCCTGGCGGCGGAGCGTTGGCTCAGCCATCACGACCTGGCGGTGACGGTGCCGCGGGAGAATGTTGAACCCCAGGAAGTGGGTGAACCGAAGCGCACCGCGATCAGCGATGAAGCCAACTTCGATCCAGCGGCCCTCTGGCAAAAAGGTGGCTATGCTCTGCGTAAGCTCTATCACGACAGCGACAAGCCGCTTTTGGTGGTTTATACCTCCCCCAGTTGCGGCCCTTGTCACGTTCTCAAGCCCCAGCTCAAGCGGGTGCTCGATGAGCTCGGCGGCCGCGCCCTGGGCGTTGAGATCGACATCGAAGCCGAACAGGAGATTGCGGTGCAAGCCGGCGTCACAGGCACCCCCACAGTGCAGCTGTTTTTCAACAAGCAACTCAAGCACCAGTGGAAAGGTGTGAAGCAGCGCAGTGAGTTTCGTCAGGCGCTGGAGGATCTGCTGGCCGTCTCGATCTGAAGAACAGCGCGAGTACGAGAAGCTTTTGACTCTTTTCAGCGACTGACGCCAAGACTTGAATTGAGTCCTCCTCTGAGAGCCCACACGAATGGATGGAACCCTCAGACCCAGTCGCTGGTCTGATTGACCATCTTTTGCATCCCTGCCTATCCATCGATCGGTCTTCAAGAACTGCTGCAGACGCAATTCAGAGCAGGATTGGGATGGAGGGTTCTCAATCCCGGGCTCAGGGCCCTTTGATCGACCCAAACCGAGCCCAAGCCATGGCGACTACAAAGGCATCCAGGTGTCCTCTGCTGTGGAGTCCACAGCCCGCCTCCCAGTTCGCCTTCCCGGGGAGTCGTCAGTGGCAGGGCCAGTCAGTCAAAGCGTTCTCTACATTTCCTGAAACCACTGCGCTGCAAAGAATCTGAGGCCCCTTGCCAGATCACCCAAGGTAGGCGTCGTCCTTTCACGAGCTTCTTCGCACTCCGCATCGGGATAGCCCTAGACAGCGATCGTGTTGATCAGGAGGAGTGCAACGCTTTGAGGTTCGGCTAAAGTTAGGCGTCGTCACGACAAGCGATAGGGTCCGAGCAGAACTGAGCCGAAATTATCTTCGGCAAGCGAATCTTGGCAATCGACTTTGATGGCTGATGCCGCAATCGATCTGGGATGCCATCCGCGACGACAGTGCGATGGCTACCGGGAAAGGGCATATCCGTGATCCCTGGTGATGACAGGGAGATGCTTGGCTTTCTTCTATCTCCAATCTGCCTCATGACTCCCATCAGCCACGCGGGACCCTTTTTCTCTCCTGTATCAAGGCTCCGCTGGGCTGATACCGCTGCAGTTGGATCCAGCTTCTATCCTGCCGTGGCGAGGGCCGCGAGTCGAAAGTTGCTGCATGCAGGGGTGATGAGCCGATCACCCCGCCAGTAGCACCCTTCTGAAAACCAGCCGGCCTCTGATCAGGTGGCCTGAACCGGCTGCCAACGCGTCAGCGCCGCCGCGGTCCACCGGGGCGGTTGCCGCCGGGACGGGGACCAGTGGCTCCGGCGTTGCGCTCCCGATAGGTGATGCGGCCGCGGGAGAGGTCGTAGGGGCTGATCTCGACGAGCACCTTGTCGCCGGCCAGCAGCTTGATCCGGAACTTGGTGAGCTTGCCCGCGGCCCGGCAGAGGCACTGGTGACCCGCCGGCTGCTCCAGGGTGACGAGGTAGAACCCGTTGCCCTGTTCCTTCTCAATCACGCCGGAGGTCTCGATCATGCGGGAATGGGCCGAACTGCAAGGTGATGGATCAGCTTAGGGGGCCGTCGTGACACCTTCTCGCTTGCTTCAGGTGCGGTAACCAGCAACCCTTTGCCAGAACTGGAAGGCTTGGCCTGCGGTCTGGTATCGAGATCGTTGGCCTGCGGTCGAAGGCTGTGTCTGCGCAGGAGCGGGTTGGGCCTTCGCTTCTGGACTGGACGCGAAGGCGCTCCTGCCGGCGAGGAGGCACAGAACGAAATCAGTCTGAGATATCGCTGCTCGCGGGCGCGACTTGCTGGTCAGCCCAGATCACCTGGAAGCAGCCTCAAGCAGAACCGGGCTTCAGCTGGCTCGGCCATGAGTGGCCCAGGCTCCGCAAAGGTTTCGGGACCTGGCAGGATTGCCAGAGGCGCAGTCTCGAGGCTCCCCTTTGGGGAAAGCAATCGCCAGCGAGAGAGCCGGCTGGGGCTTGATGGTCACGAGTCTCGGCTGAGGCCATCCGGCTTGGCCTCGCAGCGCGAATCTGCGGTGATCATGACGTGAGCTTCCGCTCACGCTGAAGCTCACGTCATGGCTCTCAATCTGGCATCAGGCTTGCTTCTGGGGTCGAAATCACGCCGCTTCAACGGTGGGAAGCTTGTTGCCTTGTCTCATTCGCCCGCCGGCCCAGGACTGGCTGTTGAGATTGTCCGGGCGCCACCGACCACTTCTGCAGCTTCGGGAGTGTCGCCGCCGGCCCCATGGCGATTAGGGTCCAGCGCAACGCCCGCCGTCCAAGCTGATGATCCTGCCCCCCGTGTCGATGGATCTGGGCCTGCTGCTGATCTCGATTGGTGTGGTGAATCTCTGGCGCGCCCGTCAGAGCGCCTGAAGGCTGGCTCTAGGCCAGCGCCCTTGTCCATCGCCATCGTGACCACCCTGCTGTTTCACAAGCCCTACGGGGTGCTCAGCCAGTTCACGGCGGAACCAGGCAGCCCATGGGACACCCTGGCCTCCTGGATTGATGTGCCGGATGTTTACGCCGCCGGCCGACTCGATGCCGACAGCGAGGGATTGTTGGTGCTGACCAGCAACGGTTCTTTACAGCAACGGCTCACCGATCCCCGCTGGGGCCACTGGCGACGGTATCAAGCTCAGGTCGAGGGCCTGGTCGGCGCGGAGGCACTGGAGTCGCTGCGGCAGGGGCTGGTGATCCAGGGGCAGCGAACCCTGCCGGCGCGGGCCCGAGCCATCGAGCAGCCCGCCGATCTGCTGCCGCGGGATCCTCCGATCCGCCATCGCCTGACTGTGGCGACCAGCTGGCTGGAACTGGAGTTGCGCGAAGGTCGCAACCGCCAGGTTCGTCGCATGACTGCTGCCGTGGGCCTGCCCACCCTGAGGCTGCGCCGGGTGGCGATCGACCTGATGGATGGCGGGCCGCCACTGAACCTGGCGGGACTCGAGCCGGGGCAGTGGCGTCAGCTGAACGGTGAAGAGCAGGCGCGACTGGACCGTCCAGTGCGCCCAGTTACAGGTCCCCAAGCAGGGGGGCACCTTGAGCGCGGTGGCCTCAGAAAAGCCGCACTGCAAGACCGGATCAACCGAGCACGTCCTTGAGCTCCCGCACCGTCTGCAGCTGGCCGTAGTAGTAGTTGGCCCGGGCCCGGCGATCAGGATCCTCAAGGGTATCGAGAGCATCGAAGCCCAGGCCCTGCCAGAGCTCGTGGCCGCAGGCCCGATTCACTTCCTCCGTGGCCTCCTCTTCAAGATTGGCCAGGCGCCGCTGGAGATTCTTGATCTGGGCGATGGCCATGACGACAGCTGCTGTTGACACTCCTGTGATAGTACGCACGCACTGGCGAAGTCGCCAGGGGTTCAGAAGGGCAGTTTTTTCTTGGCTTCCTTGTCGAGATCGGACTCCATCTCCCGCAGGCGCTTCAGGATCGTGTCGTAGTACTCCTTGAGGTAATCCTCGAGGCGGGTGGTTTCAGCTGGATTCAGGCCGAAGGCCTCGTAGCTCTCGTCCATCGGCGCATCGAAACAGCCTCCACCGCTGACCACTTCGGCGAAGGCGAGACGTTCAGCCACGTTCAGGCTGCCCTCAAAAAAACCGGTCACCCCCTGCAGCAACGACAGGAGGGCCGGCGGTACCCGGAACACCCGTGCCTCTTTGCCGCTGTACTTCTCGCACAGCTGGGTGATCTCGCCGGTGATCCAGGCCTTCGGCCCCACCACCGGGAAGGCCCGTCGGACCGTCTGCGGATGGTCCAGGGCAGCGACAGCGAAGCGGGCCACATCCTGGGTGTTCATGTAGGCGATCGGCGTCGGCGAGCCACTCACCCAGACGGTCTGGCTTTCCAGCACCGGAATCGCGAACTGGCTGATCAGACCCTGCATGAAGGCTGCCCCTCGCAGGATCGTGTAGTCCAGATCCGATGCCTCAAGCCACTGCTCGCTGCAGGCCTTGATGTCCATCAGCGGCACCTGCCGGTGGCGGGCCGCCTCCAGGAGAGACAGGAACACCACCCGCCTGACCCCGGAGCGCTGGCAGGCGGCGAAGAGATTCTGTTTGCCGTCCCAGTCGATCGCGTAGGTGCTGTCGCTGTCACTGGCGCGGGCGGTGGCCGCATCGATCACGGCCTCCTGGCCCTCGAGGGCGTAGTCGAGGCTCTCCGGCTCAAGCAGATCGCCGCGGGTGAGCTCGCAGCCCCATTCCTGCAGGAACGCCGCCCTGCGAGGTGAGCGCACCATGCAGCGCACCTGGTGGCCGGCATCGAGCGCTCGCCTGGCGATCTGGCGTCCGAGGGTGCCCGTTCCACCGACAACCAGAACCTGCATCTGCCCACGTCCGAAGCCGGCTGAGCCTAGGGGTACGGCCGGCTCGGTCGCGATCGGCCGGGCCGGAATCCCTGCGAGCCAGGGCCTTTGTCGTGCCGCCCGCCAGCGGCTGGCCTCAGTCCTTGAGCAGTTTCAGCAACAGCCATCCGCCGGCCAGCCCCACGGGGATCAGCACCCAGAACAGGGCTGCGGTGCCGAAGATTTCAGAGGCCATGACCCGGTCGAAGGGGGAAGTGGCTACCTATTTAGCAGCCTTGGCGACCAGCAGCGCCTGAGCCGTTTCAAGAATCTGCGGCCAGGGGGCATCACTGCGCAGCTGGCCTGCCATCACGGCACTGGCGGAAGCCCTGAAGCCCTGCCGCTGCAGTTCGTTCACCAGGGCCGCCAGGGGCGGCTGGCCAAGCCCCAGGGCGCGGGCGATGGCCTCGGTGGGCCAGCAGCGCGCTGTGGTGGCTGGATCGCTGGCGAGGCGTCGCAACAGCCGTTCGCCCTCGCTCGCCAGAGTTGGCGGTGACTGGCCTGCTTGCTCAAGCATGGCGTTGATGGTGACGGGATGCTGCAGGCAGCCGATCCACAGCGGCCCGCTCACCGCTAGCGGTGGCAGCGGGGTCGAGCCACAGCCGCAGGGTTGCCAGCGTCGCAGCGTCAGCAGGGACTGCACCTGTTGGTCACCGCAGCCATGGCAGTGGGCCAGCATGCCAAGGTTGCGTTCCTCGTCAGCCCTGGGGCGCCGCAGCAGCCGGATGGCTGTGCGGAAGGTGCGCCCCTCACTGAAGCTCAGCAGCGGTTCGATTCCTCGGCCGAGGGCCCAGGCGCTGCGAGCCACCATGCCCAGCTGCAGCCGCAGGGCCAGCTCCCAGCTGGCGGGATGGGCCCGGGCCGCCGCCCCCAGCCGCCGCACCGCCGCGGGGCGGTCGTGGCCGGTGGGGGAACGGCCATCGGTGCTCGCCAGCATCAGCACCCCGTCGAAGGCCACCGCCTCCAGCGCCAGGGGCACCAGGGACGAAGCGCAGCCGAAGGCATCGAGATCGACCAGATCGAAGCGCTCCTGGCGCTGCAGGCAGCCCGCCAGCAGCTGCTGGGCGGTGAGGGCCGTGCAGCGCTGCTCGACGGCCTCGGGCAGGTCCGACAGGTTGCGCTGCAACAGGGGCAGCCGATCGGGATCGGCGTCGTTGGCCCAGATCAACACTGCCTCTGCTTCCAGAGCGCAGCGCAGCGAGCGGATGCCGCAGCCCGCCATCAGATCCAGGAGTCGCAGGGGCTTCTGATCGGCCAGGGTGCGCGCCAGCAGCACCAGGCAATCCCGGGACGGCCGGGATTCCGGGCGAAAGAAGCCTTCACCGAGCAACAGCCGGGCCGCACCTTCGCAATAGTGAGGGGCATCCGCCGCCTCCTGGAACATCGCCAGAGCCATCACCGTTGTCTGAAGGGTCCCAGCCTGCCCGCCTGACTCCTGCGCAGCCCTCCCTGGCCCCCCCGGACGAAGGCATTGACTGGGGCCGCCACGGCACCTGGTGGTGGCGCGGCCACGGCTGCCATTGGCGCGTCCTGGGGCAGCCCCACCATCCGCCCCTGGTTCTGATTCATGGTTTCGCCGCCGGCAGCGGCCACTGGCGACGCAACGCCGCTGCCCTGGCGGCAGCTGGCTGGTGCGTCTATGGCCTGGATCTGATCGGCTTCGGCGCCTCCAGCCAGCCGGGTCATCGCCGCCACTGTGGCCTCGACAACCGCCTCTGGGCCCGGCAGTTGCAGGGATTTCTGGAGCAGGTGGTGCAGGCACCTGCCGTGGTTGTGGGGCATTCCCTGGGCGGTCTGGTGGCCCTCAGCTGCAGCGTCTATTTCCCGGCCTGGATTCGCGCCGTGGTGGCAGCGCCCTTGCCGGACCCCGCCCTGCTGATGGCCTCGCCCCGGGATGCTCTCAGCCTGTGGCCGCTGGCGGCGCCGCGGCGCCGACCCTGGCGGCGACGACTGCAGAGGCTGGTCGTGGTGCTCCTGTGCCGCCTGCTGCCGCTGGAACTGGTGGTCCCCTTGCTGGCCCATTCGCCCCTGCTGGATCTCGGTATCCAGAGCGCCTATCAGGGGCCGGTGATCGGCGACCGGGATCTGCACCGGGTGATCGCCAGGCCCGCCCGCAGGCCCACCGCTCCCAGGAGCCTGCGGGCGATGAGCATCGCCATGGCCCTGCGGCCCTATGGCGGCACCGCCCCGGCTTTGCTCAACCGGCTGGAGCTGCCCCTGCTGCTGATCTGGGGTCGTCAGGACAGGCTCGTGCCCCTCGATGTGGCCCACCAGTGCCAGCGGCTGCGCAGCGATCTGCCGCTGGTGGTGTTGGAGCAGGCCGGCCACTGTCCCCACGATGAAGTGCCGGAGGGGTTCAACGCGGCTCTGCTGGAGTGGCTCAGCCCGCTGAACCGACACGTAGCTTTGGACGCAAGGACGGATCGGACATGAAGCACACCCTGTCGGTGTTGGTCGAGGACGAATCAGGGGCCCTCAGCCGTATTTCAGGCCTGTTCGCCCGGCGTGGCT
Organism: Synechococcaceae cyanobacterium; assembly: GCA_947378425.1. Lineage (GTDB taxonomy): Bacteria > Cyanobacteriota > Cyanobacteriia > PCC-6307 > Cyanobiaceae > Cyanobium. Next base: position 2,630 of record CANCJV010000066.1, on the reverse strand, counting down.
TCAACATCGAGAGCCTGGCGGTGGGCCCGGCCGAAAACCGTGGCGTGTCAAGGCTGACCATGGTGGTCGAGGGGGACGACCGAACCCTGCAGCAGATGACCAAGCAGCTGGACAAGCTGGTCAATGTGCTGGGTGTCATCGACCTCTCGACGATTCCGGCCGTGGAGCGGGAGCTGATGCTGCTGAAGGTGGCCGCCCCGGCCGAAAACCGCAGCGCCATCCTGGATCTGGTGCAGGTGTTCCGCGCCAAGGTGGTCGATGTGGCCGATGACGCCCTCACCCTGGAAGTGGTCGGCGACCCCGGCAAGCTGGTGGCCCTGGAGCGGCTGCTGGAGGGCTACGGCATCCTCGAGATCGCTCGCACCGGCAAGGTCGCCCTGGAGCGGGCCTCAGGCGTGAACACCGAATGGCTCAAGGCCACCAGCTCCCACAAACGCGTACCGGCCTGATCCCAGCCGGGTTGTTCCAGTGGGTCCCGCACCTTCCTTCGGGGTTGATGCCGACCTGAACGTCGGGTTTTCCCGGCGCCGCTGCCCTCGGGTCTGCGGGATGAAGTGCATGAACGAACCCCACGAAACCCAGGGGGATCGCTGATCCGGCAAATGCCGAGGCAAAGACTCATACCGATCCCCGCCAGGTGTGACACCGAACCCTGCAGGCCTGCTGTGGGCAGATTCGTTCCGACCGGCAGGGTGTTGTGCCGGGCCGCCTGCCGCACCTCCGCTCAGGGCTGCCCTTTCACCAGCGTGCCCCCGTCGATCAGGGTGGCTCTGACAATGCGATCGCCCTGCTGGATGCGGTCGATCACGTCCATCCCCTTGGTGACGCGGCCGAAGACGGCGTAGCGGCCGTCCAGTTCCGGCAGGGCCTCGAGGGCGACATAGAACTGGGCACTGGCTGAGTTGGGATCGTTGGAGCGCGCCATCGCCACGGCCCCTCGCTGGTGGGTGAGCACGAGTTCGCGGTTGAGCACGGCACTGCTGATCGGCACGCCGTAGCGCGGCTGCGATTCCTTGTGCAGCTTGATCTCCAGCGGAATCTGCCGCGCTTCGCCAGTACTCGGATCGATGAAATCTCCCATGCCGTACTGGCTCGCCGGCACCTTGGCATCGGCGCTCTTGGGATCGCCGCCCTGCACGACGAACGGCACGGGTTCCTTCACCACCCGGTGAAACACGGTGCCGTCGTAGGTGCCGCGCTTGACCAGATCGACAAAGTTGCCGGCGGTGAGCGGTGCTGCGCTGCCGTCGAGGGTGAGCTGCACCTGGCCTTTGCTGGTCTCGAGGCTGACGACGGCCGAGCCGCTCAGACAGGGGGCAGGGGACGTGGCACAGCCCAGGGCGTGCTGTCTCTGATCGGCGGCGCAGGCCACCAGACCGAATGGCGCCAGGCTGAGCATGGCGACCAGAACCAGCGGCTGGACATGCTGGGACCAGCGGCGCAGGCGTTCAAGGGGGAGCGACATTGGCTTCAGAGTCCTTCCAGGGGCACACCAAGGAACCGGGCCAGTTGGGCACCGGCAAGTTCGAGATCGGCCAGGGGGATGGGCTCGCCGACGCGGGTGAGCGGCAGGTCCCGGCGGCCCTGAACCCTCAGGGCCAGGCGGCGCTGGGGGCTGATGCCTTCTCGCACTTCCACTTTCACGGCCTGGATCTCGCGCAGGGTCATGGTGACCTCGATGCGGCGGCGGAAACCCTGGCGGCTGATCACGGCCTGGCCGGCGCTGCGGTCGAAGCGATTGCTGCCGGAGCCCACGTCAATGGCGATCACAGTCCAGAGGTAGGAAGCCAGCAGCACGGCCGCGATCCCGTACAGGCCCATCACCAGCCCCTGGGGAACCCAGACCAGTTCGGCGGGATGGCCGAAGGGAAACAGATTGCGGCCGAAGCGACTGGAGGCGCTGGCCAGCAGGAAACCGATCCCGCCGATGCTCACCGCCAGGGCCACCAGCAGATTCGAAAGGCGCCGTGAGCCGAGCACGGTCTGCTCCAGGACTTGATCGGTGGCGGGCTGCTGGGCCGCTGCCGCCGGGCCGGAGCTGGGGGCCGGCGAAGGGCCGGAGGGAACCTGGCTGGACGGCATGGAAATGGGGAAGAGGCGGTGGAGCGCCATCCTGGCCCCAGATGGGCCCGAATCGGCGAACGCCGCTGGGCCATGTCAGGCCATGTCGAGTGCCCACGTCAGTCGCTTCAGCGTTGTTACGATCGCGCCGTATCCAACAGCCCGCGGGTTTCCGAACCTGCGACACTCCACCGTTCACCCATGACGATTGCTGTAGGGCGCGCGCCGGCAGCTCGGGGATGGTTCGACGTCCTCGATGATTGGCTCAAGCGCGACCGCTTCGTTTTTGTTGGCTGGTCCGGTCTGCTGCTCTTCCCCACCGCCTATCTGGCACTGGGTGGCTGGCTCACCGGAACCACCTTCGCCACCTCCTGGTACACCCACGGCATTGCCAGTTCGTACCTGGAGGGTTGCAACTTCCTGACCGCTGCCGTCAGCACCCCCGCTGATGCCATGGGTCACAGCCTGTTGCTGCTCTGGGGCCCTGAAGCCCAGGGCGACTTCGTGCGCTGGGTTCAGCTCGGCGGCCTCTGGCCGTTCGTGGCCCTGCACGGTGCCTTCTCCCTGAT
>CANCJV010000065.1 GCA_947378425.1 Synechococcaceae cyanobacterium | reverse complement strand
CACCGGCGGCGGCATGCGTGGATCCGAACTCCCCAGGAGCGGCAGCACTGAGCAGAATCGCCAACACATCCATCCTTTCCCCGTGCGGCGCCGGTGCCATGGCTTTCTTTGAATCCGAGATTGTTCAGGACGAGGCCAAACGCCTGTTCGGCGATTATCAGAGCCTGATGCAGCTCGGCAGCGAGTACGGCAAGTTCGATCGGGAGGGTAAGAAGCTCTACATCGAGCGCATGGAGGAAATGATGGATCGCTATCGCGTGTTCATGAAACGTTTCGAGCTCTCCGAGGACTTCCAGGCCAAGCTCACCGTGGAGCAGCTACGCACTCAGCTGGGTCAGTTCGGCCTCACACCTGAGACGATGTTCGTCCAGATGAGCCAGACGCTTGAGCGCATGAAGAACGAGCTGCAGAAGCAGACCTGAAGGTTCTGGCCGGGGGGCGATCCGACGATTCAACGTCGCCCATGCCGAGGAGCCGATCGCAGAATTCAGGCCGAAACTGGCGGCAGCTGCAACAGCCTTGCTCCGCTGGGGAGTGACGATCGAGTCAAGTCCGGAGATGGATGGAACCCCAGCGACGATGCCGCTGTCCGGGGCGTCCAGCTTCGCCACGGGCTTCGGTGATGTTGGGTGACTCAGGGGCCCCAGCGCTGGGCGCCCAGGAAAGTCAGATCGACGAAGTCGCTGGCCTGGTGATCGCGCGGGCCGAGCGAGAGCCGGTAGCCGCCCAGGTCGACCCGGTGCATGCTCTCGAACGCGGTCACCAGCGCCTTGCGGCTCGGGTTCGCCCCCGCTCTCTGCAGCCCTTCCGTCAACAGACGGGCCGCCAGGAATCCCTCCAGGCTCGTGAAGCCATAGCGGGCACTGGTCTGCTGCCGGCGCATCAGTCTCAGGTACTCCGCCACCACCGGCACCTGCCGGTTCCAGGGGAAGGGCACCACCTGGCTCACGCCGATGCCGCTGGCCATCCCACCCGGCAGGGAGTCCTGCAGGCCGCCGGTGCCGACGAAGGAGACGTTCATCAGCTGGGCGGAGCTGCCCAGGTGCTGCAGGCTGCGGCTGAAGGCTGCGGAGCTTGGATAGGCGCTGATGATCACCACGGCGCTCGGATTACCGCGGTGCACCTGCCGTGCCGGGCCATCGGTGGCGGTGGAGTTGCGTTGCACCCCGGCGATGGCCACCGGCTGCAGGCCGTAGCGGGCCAGGGCGCTGCGGGTGGCGCGCAGGCCGTCTTCACCGAAGGCATCCTCCTGGTGCAGCACCGCAATCCGGTGGCGGCCGGCCCGCACCAGATCGTCGACGATGCGATCGATTTCCGCCTGATAACTGGCCCTGAGGTTGAACACCATCGGCCGGAACGGCTCCCGCAGCAGGCGCGCGCCGGTGAGGGGCGCCACCAGCGGGATCTGCGTCTGATCCACCAGGGGCAGGATCGCTTTCACCGTCGGCGTGCCGACGTAGCCGAACAGGGCGAAGACCCGCTCGGTGTCGATCAGCCGGCGCGTGTTGCGCAGGGTCAGGGCCGGCTCATAGCGATCGTCGAGGCTCACCAGCCGCAGCTTCCGGCCGTGGATGCCGCCGTGGCGGTTCACCTCCTCGAACCAGGCCATCGCCCCCTCGCGGTAGTCGCGGCCGAGCTGGGCGGAGGGCCCGCTGAGGGGAGCCGACTGGCCGAGCACGAGCTCGGCGCTGCTCACCGGCGTCGCCTCTTGCCGGCGCGGTGCCGCCGGGGCTGAGGTCGGCAGCAGCGAGGCGAGCAGCGCGATCAGCACGGCAGAGCCGCCCTGGACCCTTAACGTCGGGCCGACCTTCGGCAACCAGCCGGTGCGGAAGCCAAATCGCTGGAACCTCGTTGCCATTGGCTCTGTGGTGCTGGCGACGATTCTGGCCATGATGGCCATCAGCCGGATTGATGTCACGCAGGTGCGCAGTCGCGATGCCCTGCGCCTGTCCTCCTCCGCTCGAGCCCTGATCATCGATCCGCGCCAGCGGCCCCCCAGCGGCTGGAGCACCCTCCGCGGTGATGTGCTCACCGACGGCGAAGCCCGCATCGATCAGGAGGCGCTGGAGCTGGCCCCCCACCACGTCCAGGTGGGCGTGTACGCCAACACCGCTTCGGAGCTGGATCTCAGCGTTCCCAGCTATTCCTCCAGCGGATATGTCTGGCTGACCTGGGATGAGCCTCTGCAGAGCTATCTGCAGGCCAATGGCGCCACGATTGATCAGCGTTTCGGTCTGCTCAACACCCTGATCACCGATGCACCGCCACAGCTGGAACCGGTAGGGCAGGAACCGGTGAAACTCGCCAATGGCAGCTATTACCAGCTGTTCACCTATCGGGGCCGCTATTACCTCGATCAGGCCAGCTTTCGTCATTTCCCGTTCATGAGTGTCAGCCTGCCGATTGCAATCGAGGTCGACGATGTCGACGGCGGACTCACCTACCGGCAGCTGCGGCTTGAGCCCGACATCCGCAACAGCGGCATGGGCCTCTATGCGCGCATCATCGGTTGGCTCAACCAGGGCTGGTCGATCGCCGAATACCGCCACCACTACGCCAGCAACTTCGGTCTGGGTGGGCCGGAGAGCGACTACAGCCTGATCCTCTTCGAGATCTCCTTCGGCACCTCTTCCTGGGCCTCCTTCTGGCGGCTGCTGCTGCCTCTGGCGGTCCTGATGGCGATGGTGTTGCTGGTGTTCAAGGTGCGCCCCGATGAGCAGGATGCCCGCGCCAGCATCCCAGTCACGGTGCTGCTCACCCTGGTGTTCCTGCAGCAGACGTACCGCGACGACCTGCCGGTCCTGCCCTTCCTCACCTTCCTCGATCAGGTGTATGTGGTGGCCTATGTGGTGACGCTGGTGGCTTTTGTGCTGGTCATCTGGATCGGACGCCGTTATGCCGACATGGAGGCTCTGGAGGAAGGCCCCGTCCGGACCAACCTGCAGCAACGGCTGGAAGACCTCGACAACAGCTGGCCCCTGGTGGTGGTGGCCTTCAGCGGAACAGCCATCGCCATCTCCTGGATGCTCATCCCTGCCGGGGCCTGAACCGGCGAGGAGTCCCGCCGCTGGCGGTCGGCGTCCTGCCATTCCGGTGGACCCGCTCCTGTTCCGCTCCGGTGGGGCCCCTGCGTACGATCCGGCGACCCGATGCCCCAGGCTTCGCCGATCCCATGGTTGAGCAGCCCAGTCCCGATGCGAATGCGGCCGCCCTGCCGGCCTGGCTGAGCCGCGGCCTGGCCGACCTTTTCCCCGCTGCCACCGCGCCCGAGGCTCTCAGCGATCCCGATCAGACCCTCGCGGCCCGACTGGCCCAGGCTGAGGGCTGCGGCAGGCCCTTGCGGGTGAAGCTGGGCATCGATCCCACCGGCTCGGAGATCCACCTGGGGCACTCGATCCTGTTCCGCAAGCTGCGGGCTTTTCAGGATGCGGGCCACACCGCCGTGCTGATCATCGGCGACTTCACCGCTCGCATCGGCGATCCCACCGGCAAGAGTGCCACCCGGGTGCAGCTCAGTGCGGCGCAGGTGGAGGCCAATGCCGACACCTACCTGGCGCAGCTGGGGCTGGGTCAGGATCCGGCGAGGGCGCTGCTGGATTTCGAGACTCCTGGCCGGCTGGAGGTGAGGCGCAACAGTGAGTGGCTGGCCGGTATGGATCTGCCGGCGGTGATCGATCTGCTCGGGATCAGCACCGTCAGCCAGATGCTCGCTAAGGAGGATTTCGCCAATCGGTATGGCTCCGGGACGCCGATCTCGCTGCACGAGTTTCTCTATCCGCTGCTGCAGGGCTACGATTCAGTGGCGATTGAGGCCGATCTGGAGCTGGGCGGCACCGATCAGAAGTTCAATGTGGCGATGGGCCGCGATCTGCAGCGCCACCACGGCCAGAAGCCCCAGTTCGGTCTGCTGCTGCCAATCCTGCCTGGGCTGGATGGTGTGCAGAAGATGAGCAAGAGCCTGGGCAATACGGTTGGGCTCTCGGAAGATCCGCTCTCGATGTATTCCAAGCTCGAGAAACTGCCCGATGCGGTCGTGAATGACTACCTCACCCTGCTCACCGACCTGGACCTGACGGCGCTGGCGCCGAATCCGCGGCAGCGGCAGAAGCTGATGGCCCTGGAGGTGACCCGCGCCCGCCATGGCCTGGCGGCCGCCCAGGCCGCCCAGGCCGATGCCGCCACCCTCGTGGCGGGAGCCGCCGGGGCAGGCGCCGCCGATGCCGAGGTGCAGGAGGTCTCCCTGGCGGTGGTGAACTTCCCCGCGAAGGCGTTCTATCTGCTCGCGGCCCTGGGGCTCTGTGCCAGCAGCAGTGAGGCCCGGAGGGCGATCCAGGGCGGTGGTGTCAAGCTCGATGGCCAGAAACTGGCCGATCCCAATCACCCATTCAGTGGACCCGACGACCTGCTGGGCAAGGTGCTGCAGCTGGGTAAGAAGACGTTTCGGCGGCTGGTGCCTTGAGGCCTGCAGGGGTGAAGTGGACGGAGAGGCCATGGCGCATCGCACCTGATTCACCTCAGAACGTGGCTGGAGTACCGATCCATCCAATCGTTGGAGAAGAGCACCTCTGACCAGGCAGGAATTCACAAGTCGATGGTCCGGACCTTGTTGTTGAATTGTTTGTATCTTGTCATCTCAGTGGCGAGGTATGTGATTATTCTGATTGAGACTTTCTTCCTCGGATTGAGTAGGGCTTCGCCAAGGCTGATGTCATGGCCTTGTTGACCAGTGCTCTTGGTGCTGCTCACGTTTGGCCATTGGTTCCTGACTTCGATTGCTCCATCCTGATCGAGTCATGCAGTTAGGCTGGTCTCACCGCTGTGCCACTCGCTGGCCGAGAAATTGTCCGCCCTCCTGAAGGTTCAGGGTTCCTTTGTTGCTTACTTCAGGCTGTGTTGTTTATGTCATGGTAGAACAGGCTTCGGCCTGACTTGCTATGGTGCCTGGCTGTGAACAGCCATGGCGTTGCAAGTATTGACGATTGAGCTGTCATCGCTGCCATCCTTATTCTCTGCCAGCTTTCCTATGGTTTAGGCTGAAACTTCTGCTGAGGTACTTCCGCAGATCTGAAAAATGATTAATCTTTGTTTTATTTTTTGCTGGGGATTGTGTTGCTCGTATTCAGGCAGTCTGCCTGGCCGTGGCGGCTTGCTCAGGTGCTGGTTGTTGTTGGGAAGTCTTGTATTGTTCCGGTCCATGCTGCGGAATCTCAGGTTTTCCAAGCCTGGCCTGTCCCTGAGCTTCAGGCAGGTCTTGGGATTGGTGACTTTTTCTTCGTCTGGTCAGGAACAGCAAGCATCGGCAGCCGTGAACAGTTGTGCAGCAAAGCCCGTTTCATCAGCATTGACTTCCTGCCTTGTAACCTCTTACGATTCTATTGCTAGTAATGAGTTCATTTGTTGAGCAGGATCTTGCTCCACAGGTTCAAGCCTGCCACCTGTGGCAAGAGATGGCTTGTATTGGGTCCTCGTAGGCTTGCTTCTGGCTCACACGCAGCGATTGAGCCAGGTATTCCCTCCGAGGAGGGTTTTACTGTGCTTGAGTTGATGATGACGCTGGCTGTTTTCCTCCTCCTGACCGCCGTTGTCCTGCCCCATTATCTGCAGGCTCGTGATGCCGCTTTGATCAGCACCATGGTGAACAATGGGCTCAGTTTTACCAGGACTTGCGCTATAATCAATTCCACCGGTATCGGTGAGCAGCCTGTAACCGGACCGGTGGATGCCCTGCGGGGAGGGATTCTGATCACCCAGGGGTGTCAGTCGCAGACTGAAAATACGGGTGCCACCCTGGAGGTGACCTGGGGGCTGGCCAGGGCTGACGGCATTCGCTGCCTGGACCAGCTCTCGACGCTCAAGTCTCAGAAGGCAATTTTAACTGTCAGTATCAATGGCGACCTGACCTGCAGTTTTCTGAGCTGAATTCATAGTTGTTTCGCCCAAAAAATTGTCCTGAATGTCGCCAGCGCCGGCTGCATCCCGCAGCTCCCAGGTTTGGCTCTGGTTGCTCAGTCGATGTGTCAAGTCCATGCCTTCGGCTGATTTCCTTCCTGGCGTTTGCAAATTTGATCCTCTTGCCTCTGCAGTCGTTTGCCGATAACAATCGAAAATCGTGGAAAGTATTGTTTTGATGGCTCGCCTGTGCCAGATGACTATTTCTGCTTCCTTGGCAGTGATTTCTATAGTCGCTGATGAGCTTCCGCTCGGAGGACCAAGGCAAGTCGAAAGGACTCGTCATGTGAAGTGAGATTCGCAAGGATTTGCCGGCGTGCTTCTAGCCGGGGGAATGAAGCTTTCGTTCATGATTTGGATGTGCTTTGTGCATCTGCAACACCGCGGCTGCTGTTGCTGCTTGTGTAAGCCCGTCAACCCTGAAGTCGCACAATTCAGGATGTGTCTTGGAGAGATTCGCTCTGACTCGCTCATCTTTCGTCGCCTTCAGATGAGGCAGGTTGCTCCGAGTCGGGCCGAAGGCCTGCACCCTTTTCCGGCCAGCTGTCACTGGGCTTTTCTTTCGGCGGACAGGGGTGGCCGAGTCATCTGACTCATCATCAGTGAGCTTGAGATTCGTATCTTCAGTGTCTTTTATTGCTCTCTGTCGTGCATTCTTTTTCGCCCGACTTGTGGCTGAGTTGTGGTCGTGATTTTCCTCAAGTCTGTATGTCCATCAATTCTTTGAAGGGCGTCATCTCCTGTAATAGGCTCCCCAGTGCTGAGCCTCCTTGTGTTTATCCCAGGGCGTCAGTCTTGTTCGATTTCAGCCGCTGGGGTCTCTGGTTCCGCAGTCATCCGTGCTGCCGTGAGTGGTCGGTTTCCTGTCACCAGGCCACTCCCAGCTCGGCTGCCATATCCGCTTCGCTGACAATGGTCTGGGGGCCGCCGCTCCGGGGCATGAATTGCTGGCTGAGCTGGAGATGCAGCTGTCCGGCTCCCGCCAGCGTCGTCTCCAGTCCGCGACTGGTCAGGCCATCGATCACCACCCGGTTCTGGGGCTCACCGCTCCCCAGCTGGCCATCAAGCCCATAGGCCGGACCACAGCGCATCAGCACCAGCCCCCGCCAGATCGAGCTGGGGGCTGATCCCTGCGAATAGGTGATCGTCCCTTGTGCCGTCAGCATCCGCAGCAAAGGACGACGCCCGGCCAGGGGACAGCTGGTCGGGATCGAACCGCTGGAGCCCAATTCCACCCGTTCGGCCAGCAGGAGCTCCCCCCGGATCAGCTCCAGGGTGCGGCGCTGCAGATTCCGCTCCCGCAGCAGCCGCACCAGCCGTTCGCTCGTGGAGCCATGGGCCAGAAGGGCCTGCAGCATCAGGCTGGCCAACAGCAGCCCCAGTCCCAGGGCCAGCAGCAGCTCCACCAGGGAAAAGCCTCCATGGAAGCCGTTCTGGATCCGCTTTCCGCTCATCAGCATCACGGCTTACAGCGCTGCATCAGGCCGGCAGTTGCCGTCCTGCCAGCGCCCCACACGCACCACCCCGAGGGGCAGGGACATCACCAGGCAGCGCACGAGATCTGTTCCTGTCGCAGCGATCCGCACGGTGCCCCCATCCAGCACCAGACCATTGCTGCTGAAGCGGACCTGCTCCGGCAGGTTGTGCTCCATCCGCACCGCCGGATCGGCGAGGCCTTCCCCCAGGTTCAGGCGCTCGTCCTGGCAGGTCGGCAGGCTGCTCGTCCCTGACGGTGCCTGCCAACCGCCTTCACTGAGCTGCAGCGCACAGGGGCGACCCTGGCTGCTGGCGGCCACCCGGCCGAGCTCCAGGCCAAGGGCGACGCGGCGGCTGGCGCTCTCCACCCGTTCCCGGGCGAAATCCTGGCCCGCCTGCAGCAGGCCGACCATGCCGAGTACCCCCAGGAGCGCCACCACCAGGAGCAACTCCACCAGGCTGAAACCGTGACTCTCTCGCCGCTCAGGAGGTCGCACGGGCCACCTCCACGGATGCTGGCGCCGGACACAACCCAAAGGCGGCGGGGTGATACGTGCGTTGGCGGGTCTGGCTCAGGCCCTCAATCGCGAGCCGGAGCTGCAGGGCGTCGCCCGAGGGCACCAGGCTGAGTTCCGGACGCAATCCCTGCACGGGCAGCCTGGATTGGAGCACCAGCAACAGCCGTCCGGCCGCCTCGCTGCAATCCCCCATCGGCGTGCTCTGGTGGCTTTCGCTGCGCAACAGACCCTCGAAGGCCACCAGTCCTGCCTCCAGTTGATCCGAGCGCTGCTGCCGCTTCTCCAGTTCCATCACCGACTTCGATACAAGTTCCAGCAGATGCAGAGAGCTCGCCGCCGTCAGGCTGAACACCAGCGAGGCCATGACCGTTTCAGTCAGTGTCATGGGGCGATCCCCCGCATGCCGAGGGGCCGCAGATCCCTGACCGCGGGCGGGCTGCCCTGCAGCGCCACGGCGAAGGCTGAGCGCAGGGCCGGTTGGCCCTCCAGGGGGCGCAGTTCCAGCAGCAACTCAGCCCTGGATTCAGCCGCAGGTTCCGTGGCCAGGGTCGCGCTCGCCAGGGGCCGCCAGCCCACAAGCTGATAGGGCACGGCGTTCACCTCGCCCTGGGAGAGCCCCTGCAGTTGGGTTGCACTGATGCAATCGGCCGTGGACCATTGCTCCAGGGCGAGGGGCAACAGGCAGCGGTGTTGGCTCTGCAGCGCCGCCACCAGCTGCTGGGCTGCCGTGCTCAGGCTGTCCTCCGCCTGCCTGAGGCGTGACAGCGCTGCCTGGCGCTGGGTGTTCTGCAGAATCATCGACTGCATCGACAGGCAGCCCAGCAACATCACCAGCGAGGCCAACGAGGCCAGCGGCAACAGAAAGCCTGCTTCGGCAGCGATTTTGCTCTGCGAAACACCTTGAATCCCTGCGGGTCGATGGTGACGATCTGCCATGACTGCAGCGCCTAGCGAACGACTGCCCCAGCATTCCCAGGCGCGGACCCGGGCTCATTTCACTGGGACTCGTGGTCGGAGCTGGTCGCTGGCCCGGTCTTGCTCCCGGGCCAGCATCAGTCAGACGCCATGAGCGATCCGCTTGTGACTCACCAGTGGCAGAGCCTCCCAGCGCGGCAGATTCCGGGTAACCCGGTGCTGAGTCTGAATCAGCTGGGCATGGCGACGCTCCGTGCGTACTGCCAGGCTCCGGTGTTCAGGCTTCGCGCCACAGCATGCCAAGGGTGCTGTCGTTGCTTCTCCAGCCTTGGGAGCTGGGGGACCCCAGGGGTGATCAGCCTGGGGATTGACATCGCTGTCTTCGAGGCTGGACGCAATCTTTGCTGACCAGCATCATCACCGGGGATTTCCTGAGGATGGTGCTGTTAACGAAGGAGACGACAAGAGGCGCAATTCAAATCAACCACCATCTGAAGCAGGCTGGCTATGCAACTCCAGCTGCAGGCAGTGGAACTGGGGCGGAGTTCGCCGGCGTCATGGTTGGGACGAAAACGATCGAGTTGCTTGTGTGGTGTGGGTGATCGAGTCGCCTATTGATTCAACTTCAAAACCGCCATGAAGGCTTCCTGCGGCACGTCCACTTTGCCCATGGCTTTCATGCGTTTCTTGCCCTTGGCCTGCTTTTGCAGCAGTTTTTTCTTGCGACTGATGTCGCCGCCATAGCACTTGGCCAGCACATCCTTGCGGATGGCGCTGATGCTTTCACTGGCAATGATGCGACTTCCGATCGAGGCTTGAATCGGAATTTTGAATTGCTGTCTGGGGATCAACTCTTTGAGCTTTTCCACCAGGCCCTTGCCGACGTTGTAGGCCTTGTCCCGATGCACAATTGTGGTGAGGGGGTCAGCCTTTTCGCTGTTGATCAGCACGTCAAGCCGCACCAGTTCATTGCGACGATAGCCGATCAGGTGGTATTCCATCGAGGCGTAGCCCTTGGTGCGACTCTTCATTTGATCAAAGAAGTCGGTCACCACTTCGGCCAGGGGCATCTCGTAATGAAGGGTGACCCGATCGGTGGTGATGTACTTCATGTCGATGAACTCGCCGCGTCGTTCCTGGCAGAGCTCCATCAAGGCGCCATTATAGGTATTTGGCGTATAAATCTCCAGTTTTACATAGGGCTCTTCGATTGATTCGCGTTTCTGTGGATCGGGAAGCGTCGCTGGGTTGTCCACCAGCATGGTGGTGCCATCGATCATGTTGACCTGATAGATCACCGACGGGGCGGTGACAATCAGATCCAGGTCGTATTCGCGCTCCAGGCGCTCCTGCACGATCTCCATGTGCAGGAGCCCCAGGAAGCCGCAGCGAAAGCCAAAGCCCATGGCGCTGCTGGTCTCCGGCTCGAACTTGAGCGCTGCATCGGAGAGTTGCAGCTTGTCGAGGGCCTCGCGCAGATCGGGATACTGGTCGGCGTCGGTGGGAAACAGGCCACAGAACACCATCGGTTTGGCCTCGGCGTAGCCGGGCAGCGCCTCAGCTGCAGGATCCTGGAACAGGGTGATCGTGTCGCCCACCCGGGCGTCGGCCACGGCTTTGATCGACGCCGCCAGATAGCCGACTTCACCGGCATGGAGGCTCTCCACCTGACGCTGATCAGGCGCCATCACCCCCACCTCATCGAGTTCGTAGGTTTTGCCGCTGGCCATCAGCAACACCTTGTCCTTGCGTGCGATCCTGCCGCTGATCACCCGGAAGTAAACGATCACCCCGCGGTAAGGGTCGTAGTAGGAGTCGAAGATCAGGGCCCTCAGCGGCTCCCCCAGCCGCTCGGGTGGCGGCGGAACACGATCCACCACGGCCTGCAGAATTTCGGGAATGCCCAGGCCGGTTTTGGCCGAGCAGGGAATGGCGTTGGAGGTGTCCAGGCCGATGATCGATTCAATTTCCTCGCTGATCCGGGCAGGATCGGCACCCGGCAGGTCGATCTTGTTGAGCACGGGAATGATCTCGAGATCGTTCGCCAGCGCCAGGTAGACATTGGCCAGGGTCTGGGCTTCCACCCCCTGACTGGCATCGACCACCAGCAGTGCTCCTTCGCAGGCCTGCAAGGAGCGGCTGACTTCATAGGAAAAGTCAACGTGACCCGGTGTGTCGATCAAATTCAGAATGTAGATCTCACCATCGGCCGCCTTGTATTCCATGCGGGCCGCCTGCAGCTTGATCGTGATGCCACGCTCCCGCTCCAGTTCCATGTTGTCGAGGAACTGCTCCTGCATGTCCCTGGCTGCCACCGTGCCCGTGGCCTGCAGCAGACGATCGGCCAGGGTGGATTTGCCGTGATCGATATGGGCAATGATGCAGAAGTTACGGATCCTCTGAACGGGAACGTCGGTCATTGCGGCACGGTCATGGCGGTCAGGTCAATCAAGGCGGGTCTCGGCAGCCAGGCCACCAGATCCTGGACAGGGAATGCCAAGGGTGATCAACCCGCTTTGAGGCCCCTCCAGGGTTGGCCGATCCTAGGCAAGCACTGTGTGGCAAGACCCAGGCAGCCCGGAGCCAGTCAGCCAGGGTCCGGGGGATTCCAGCCCCACTGCCGGCCAACGAGGCTTCCTGCGACCTCCACCACCAGCCCTGCAGCCCCCTTCCTACACTGAGAGGAACAGCAATGCAATCGATGACTTCCGCCCAGACCGCTGCAACCGACGGCCCTGCCAGCACCGAGGCCACGGCCACGGCTGAGGTCAGTGACTCGCGAGCTCTCACCCTGGAGAACGTCGAGCGTGCCCTTGATGAACTGCGGCCCTATCTGATGGCCGATGGCGGCAACGTAGAAGTCGTCGAAATCGACGGGCCGATCGTCAAGGTGCGCCTGCAGGGTGCCTGCGGCTCCTGCCCGAGCAGCACCATGACGTTGAAAATGGGCATTGAGCGCAAGCTGCGGGAAGCCATTCCCGAGGTCAGCGAAGTCGTGCAGGTCCTCTGAATCCAGCGGTTGCCTCAAGCGGGGAACGCCCTCTGGATGCCGCTGGCCTTGGCGATCGCTTCGACGTCGACATCGCCAAAGGCTCTCGGTTCCACAAGGACTGCAGCGAATCGGGGCGTTTGGCGGCTCGGAGCCTCCATCCTCTTGGCTTCAGGCCAAAGCCACCGCGAGACACCACCGGTTCCATCAGGTCAGGGAGCGCGAGACAACCAAGGTGTCCCAGCAACGCTCTGAATCCTCCACTGGAACCACAGCGTCATCATCGGGCCGCCGCCTCCCCCCATGGGGCTGAGAACGAAGGGCCGGTCGACCACGCTCCCGCAGCGAACCATTGCCGGCTCGGCCGTCATGCCCCATCAGCACGGCTGCGGGGGCAGTCAACTGTTGAGGACCGGCAGCAGCGCCACCGGAATCGGCCATGGCGATCCAGCCGTTGTCGGCCATCGGGACGGCTGCAGGAACGGTGCTGAGGGGAGCCACCGCAGCCCGTCAGCGCAGCGAAAGTCAGGCCCGCCAAGCCCCTAGGCTCACCGCCAGATGTCCTGATCCGCCGTGCTCGACCAGCGCCTCCTGCGCGACAATCCCGAGCTCATCCGCCTGCAGCTGGCCCGCCGCGGCCTGCAACTCGATCCCACCGACCTGCAGCGCATGGCTCTTCAGGAGCGGGAGCTGGAGGAACAGCGCAGCAATCTCCAGGCCGAAGGCAACCGCATCGGCAAGGAAGTCGGGCTGAAGATCAAGGCCGGAGCCAGCCCCCAGGCGGCCGAAGTGCAGGCCCTCAGGGATCAGGGCAACCAGATCAAGCAGCAGGTGGCCGGCCTGGAGGAGACCGAAAAGGCGCTGCAGAGTCAGCTGCGCGAGCAGCTGATCGCTCTGCCGAACCTGCCCTCCGAGCTGACGCCGGACGGCAGGTCCGAGGCCGATAACGTCGAGGTCAAGCGCTGGGGTGAACCCCGTCTTGCCGGCCCCGGTGAGCAGCTTCAGGAGCACTGGCAGATCGCCGAACGGCTGGCCCTGGTGGACAGCGAACGCTCGGTGCGCATTGCCCAGAGTCGTTTCGTCACCCTGCGCGGCATGGGTGCCCGCCTGGAGCGGGCTCTGATCGCCCTGATGCTCGATCTGCACAGCCAGCGCGGCTATACCGAACTGCTGCCGCCGATCCTGGTGAACAGCGCCAGCCTCCTGGGCTCCGGTCAGCTGCCGAAGTTCGCCGAGGAGAGCTTCCGCTGCGCCGAAGATGATCTCTGGCTCACCCCCACGGCGGAAGTGCCGATCACGTCGTTCCACCGCGATGAGGTGATCCCGGCTGAACAGCTGCCCTTGCGCTATGCGGCCTACACCCCCTGTTTTCGGCGCGAGGCCGGCTCCTATGGCCGTGACACCCGGGGTCTGATCCGGCTGCACCAGTTCAACAAGGTGGAGCTCTATTGGTTCAGCCAGCCCGAGGATTCCGACGCGGCCCACGAGCAGCTCACCCGCGACGCCGAAGCGGTACTGGAAACCCTCGAACTTCCTTACCGCCGCATCGAGCTCTGCAGCGGTGATCTGGGCTTCTCCGCCGCCCGCACCTACGACCTGGAGGTCTGGCTGGCGGGGGCCGGCAGCTACCGGGAAATCTCCAGCTGCAGCACCTGCCGCGATTTTCAGGCACGCCGCGCCAATATTCGCATCAAGGCGGAGAAGGGCACGCGGCTGGCGCACACCCTCAATGGCAGCGGCCTGGCAGTGGGACGCACCATGGCCGCGTTGCTGGAAAACGGCCAACAGGCCGATGGCAGTGTGCGTCTGCCGCAGGCCTTGGTGCCCTATCTCGGCACGGACACGATCAGCGCTGTCTGATCCCGGCCGGTTTCCTCCCCATCGTTCGGCGCCTCACCGTTGTCTGCTTGCGGCGGTGCAAGAACCTGGCGCGCCTAGCATGAAGTTGGCTCTTCAGTGGACCTGGGATCCGGCGTCATGGCAGGGGCAGAGGCAATCCAATCGGGCTCCTTTCCTGTTCGTGAGACTGCGCTGGTTGGCCGCGGGCGCTGGAGTTCCTGGCGTGGCCGCTCCGTTGCAGCTCCCGGTGCTCCGTCCGTTGCCAGGGGAATGGCCGCGCAGCCAGGGGCGATCCATGGTGGCAGGTTTGCAAAACAATTTGCACTCTGCGTGGACCCCGGCAGGAGATCGTCATGAGGACGGACAAGTCACGATTCATCCTGAGATTCATCAGTCAAGCTGGCAAACGCTGCCCTGCTCGACAGACTCAGAAGTCCGGTTCCGGCTCCATCCTGCTCACCACATTGGTGGTGATTCTTGTGGCGATGATCGGGGGC
>CANCJV010000064.1 GCA_947378425.1 Synechococcaceae cyanobacterium | reverse complement strand
ACAAGCCCCGCTATCAGCAGGATGCCCGGCAGACCCCCAGGTCCCCCGAAACCGGTGCGGCAGGCGGTTCCGGAGCTTCTGAGCCAGAACGCAAGCGCTTTTTCGGGCTGTTCTGAGCGGCGGAATCGAGTCAGGCCAGTGCTCGCCGGTCGCCAGCGCCCGTTTCCGCTGGCCGGTCGCAGACCACGGCAGCCAGTCCAGTGGTGCCAGGACCAGAGCTGCCAGGCCCAGGCCGGAACGCACGGGGCTTCACTCCAGGCTGGCCTGGGCGGAGGGGATGGTGGCGGAGGGGGCTTCGAAGCTGCCGCGGGCGACGAACTCCAGGCGCAGTTTCAGAAAGGTGATGAACTTTTCATCGCTGGACACCACGGCCGCGGCCGGCCGCGGCACCGCCCGCGCCAGGTTACGGAGTTCAGGGGCCTCGAGGAAGGCCGGCCGGCGCACCAGCCAGAAATCGATCGGGCGCTGGTGTTCGCCGTAATTGCGAACCCGCTCGCGCAGCACCTCCTCCAGCGGCTCCTGCTCGCAGAGGAAGGCTTCGCTGGCCGCAATGAAGTGGTAAGTGCTCATGGGAGCTGGCCGAACAGGGGGTCGAGGCGGGGATTCTGAACCAGCGCCTTCATCTGCCGCACCGCCGCCTCCAGACCCACCGCCAGGGCCCTGGCCACGATCGTGTGGCCGATGTTCAGTTCCTCCATCCCCTCGATCGCGGCAATCGCTTCGACGTTCTGATACGTGAGGCCATGGCCGGCATTCACCCGCAGACCGAGGGAGCGGGCAATGGTCGTGCCCTCGACCAGCCGGGCCAGCTCCCCTGGCTGCTGGGACCATTCCGCTTCGGCGTAGCGGCCGGTGTGCAGTTCCACCCAGCGACTGCCGGTGGCGCAGCAGGCATCCAGCTGGGTCGGGTCGGCATCGACGAACAGGCTGACGCCGATGCCCGCCGCCTGCAGCCGCCCCACCAGATCCCCGAGGACCCCGGCCTGGGCCGCCACATCGAGGCCGCCTTCGGTGGTCACCTCCTGGCGCCGTTCCGGCACCAGCGTGACCATGTCCGGCCGCAGGCGCAGGGCGATGGCCTCCATCTCGGCGGTGGCGGCCATCTCGAGATTCAGCCGGGAGCGCACGGTGGCGCGCAGCAGTTCCACGTCCCGGTCCTGGATGTGACGCCGGTCTTCGCGCAGGTGCACGGTGATGCCGTCGGCGCCGCCCAGTTCTGCCAGCAGGGCATAGCTGACCGGATCCGGTTCCACGGTTCGCCGCGCCTGACGGACGTTGGCGATGTGATCGATGTTGACGCCGAGGCTGGCCATGGACTCGGCCGCGACAGGTGGCGCGGCTGCAAAAGATCTCTGGGAACCGTATCGGCCGAAGGTTCAACTGCCCGTTCCGGCTGGGTTCAGGCCGGTTGCAGCCCCTAGGTTCTACGAGCACATTCCCGGGACGCAGTCGTATTGGCGGCACGCAGGAGCCAGTCCACGCCGATGAGCGATCTCGCCCTGGCACGGGAACGGGAGCTGGGCAGCGGCATCAGCCCCTGGTTGGCCCCGCTGGCGACCCTGCTGACCCAGGATCTGG
This sequence comes from Synechococcaceae cyanobacterium, assembly GCA_947378425.1. Lineage (GTDB taxonomy): Bacteria > Cyanobacteriota > Cyanobacteriia > PCC-6307 > Cyanobiaceae > Cyanobium. The sequence continues at coordinate 13,062 of CANCJV010000064.1, read as the reverse complement.
CCCTGCCCGGCTACTTCGATCGCGTGCGGGTGCTCGATCGACAGCATCTGCCCTGCGACGGCGCCGTGTTGCTCGCCCCCACCCATCGGGCCCGTTGGGATGCGCTGCTGCTGCCCCATGCCGCCGGTCGCCGCGCCACGGGGCGCGATTGCCGTTTCATGGTCACGATCGATGAGATGAAGGGCCTGCAGGGCTGGTTCCTGCATCGCCTCGGCTGTTTTCCCGTCGATCAGGGGCGCCCGACCCTCTCAAGCCTCCGCTACGCGATCGATCTGCTGGGCATGGGGCAGCAGCTGGTGGTGTTCCCCGAAGGCAACATCCGGCGCAATGGCGGCCCGATCCAGCTGCAGCAGGGACTGGCTCGCCTGGCCCAGATGGCGGCGACCCAGGGCGTGACCGTAGCGGTGGTGCCGGTGGGCATCGCCTACGGCCATGCCCGTCCCCGTCCGGGGGATGGCGCTGCTGTCTGCTTTGGTGCCCCCCTGATGCCACGTGGCCAGGGGAGGAATGCCGCCCGACTGTTCACCGACGATCTCAGCGAGGCGATGCAGTCGGCCGAGCAAGCGGCCCGCGGCGCCGTGGGTCGCCCGATCGATCGCCCGTAGAGTTCCGCCCTCCCCTCTGGCGTCACCGTGACCAGGCCCGATTCTCGCAACGCCTTCGGCCCCAGGGCTTCACTTCGTTTCCATGGTCGGGCGCTGGGTCTGGGCCTCGGCCTGCTGGCTCTGATGTCCCCCTTCATGGCTCCCTCGGCCCGGGCCCAGAGTGAGGCCGCCGCATCGGCGCCAGCCGCCGGCACGGCTTTTAATGTGACGGCCGTGCGCCAGTTGCTGGCCCGCGGTGACGCCGCCGCCGCCGCCGGCAACCTCGCCGAGGCGCGCCGCCTTTACGACGACGCCCGTGTCGCCAGCAAACAGCTCTCGGGCTTCTACCGCACCATTGCCGGCGCCTTCCGGGGCCTCGATGCCCGCATCCCCCGCGAGATGGACGACAAGGGCCGCCAGTCGATCGAGTTGCTGGCTGAATCCAACATGCGCCTGGCTGCCCTGTTGCGTCGCCAGGGCCAGCCGGAGGTCGCCGTGCCCCTGCTGGTGGAGGTGCTGACCGCCACCACGCCGGCCTCCGAACAGGGCCGTAAGGCCTATCAACAGCTGGTCGAGATCGGCTTCGTCGCCACCCCTTATGCCGCCGGTGCCGCTGCCGGCAACTAGATTCCGGCTTCCCCCGCTCTTCCAGCTGCGTCATGGTTCAACCGGATCAGGTCAGGGATGCCATCCGCCGCGCCCTGCCCGATGCCGCCGTGGAGGTCGAGGATCTCACCGGCGGTGGGGACCATCTCCAGGTGAAGGTGGTGTCCACCGCCTTCGCCGGCCTCAGCAGGGTGCGCCAGCACCAGCTGGTCTACGGCGCCCTGCGCAGCGAACTGGCCACCGAGGCGATCCATGCCCTGGCCCTGCAGACCTCCACTCCCTGATTTCCTCCATGGATCCGACCACCCAGCAACGCATCGAGACCCTGGTCAGCAGCAGCCCCGTGCTGGTGTTCATGAAGGGCACGAAATTGATGCCCCAGTGCGGTTTTTCCAACAACGTCGTGCAGATCCTGCATGCGCTTGGGGTGTCGTTTGAAACCTTCGACGTGCTCTCTGATCCCGAGATCCGTCAGGGCATCAAGGAATTCTCCGACTGGCCGACGATCCCCCAGGTTTACGTGAAGGGAGAATTTCTCGGCGGATCCGACATCCTGATCGAGATGTACAACAACGGTGAGCTGCGCGAAAAGCTGGAGATCGCCCTGGCCTCCTGAGCCAGGGGCCCGTCCTTAGAGGCGTCCGCTTTCAAACAGGGTGCGCCGATCGCCATCGGCGCCGATGAAGGCGGATGGATCCATGATCCAGCGATCGATCAATTCTTCCAGGCGACGCTGGGAGATCGGATCGAGCACGGCGGTGCGCCTGAGGGCGTGCAGATAGCCATCGGCATAGAGCCTCAGCTCACCGGGGCCATGGTGGCGATGGGCCAGCTCCTGACAAGCGTCGCAGAGCGACTGGAAGTGGCGGATGGCGTCGGGGTGTTGCAGGGATGTCATGGGCCTCCAGCCCTTCGAATCATTCTGTCCCTTGAAGCTGCCAGTGGAGCGTCCGAGCCGCAAGCCGAGCCGGTCGGATGCCCGCCCCCCTATCTCCGCCGACCCGATCCCCTTGATCCCCGCCGGGTCAGCAAACCAAGGTGAAGAGGGGCAAAGGCAGCGGCCGATACCCGCTTTGTGGCGAAAACACCGTTAAGTTGGGGTGATTCGATGCTTGTGGCGCCGTGTTGGGGGAAGTTAGCCATCTGACAAATCCCTCTGATACCAAGCCCTCATCCCTGACGTTGAGGCTTTCCGGATGGTGCAGCAGTCGGTGAGCGAACCCACAGGTCATCCCAAGCGTGTGTTGGTGGTTGATCCCCACGCCACCCTTCGCACCGTGCTGGCCCAGAGGCTCCGCCAGGACGGGCATCTGGCCGCGGCCGTGGCCACGGCCCGGGAGGCCCTGGACATCTGCCATGACCAGTCCCCCGATCTGTTGGTGAGTGCCGAACTGCTGGAGGAGACCTCCGCCCTGCGCCTGGCCGGCCAACTGCACTGTGCGGTGATGGTGCTCACGGCCCGTTCCGGTTCGGAGCCGGTGGTGGCCTTGCTTGATGCCGGCGCTGACGACGTGCTGCGCAAGCCCTTCGGACTGGAGGAGCTGGCGGCCCGCTGCCGCACCCTGTTGCGCCGCAGTGGCAGTGGTCTGCAGGAACGGGTCTGCGTCGGGCCCTTGGAAGTGCATCTGCTGCTGCGCCAGGTCACCCTGCGCGATCAGCCGGTGGAGCTCAGCCCCCGGGAGTTCGCCCTGCTCTGCGCCCTGTTGATGCCCCCGGGCGTCGTGCGCACCCGCCAGGAACTGCTGCGCATGGCCTGGCCCCCCTTCAGCGGCGGTCCCCGTTCCGTCGACACCCAGGTGCTCACCCTGCGCCGCAAGCTGGAGCAGGCCGGCCTCGGCGATGGCGGGGGCATTGAAACGATGCGCCAGCAGGGCTATCGCTTCAGTCTCGACACCCTGCCTGACCAGGATGATGCCTCCCCGGTGACGGCGCCGAGTCTGCTGGCTGGCCAGGTCCCCGGTGGCAGGTTGAGCTGAACTGCCAGACCAGGATGGGTTGGCGCTGGAAACCGTCCGTGATCTTCCGTCTCCACCAGCCGATCAGCCGCCACCGAGAGTCCAACCGCGTAACGCGAACACGCTGATTTCTCCGGTCAGCAGCAAGCCGCTCAACAGAGCCAGGAGCTGGTAGGTCCAGGGCGGGCTGATGCGGCCCACCGCCTGGGTGTCAAGGCCACTGGCGGCGCTGAATCGGGTCAGAAAATCCTCGAAGCCAGCGATGCGCTGCGGCAGCAGGTAAGCGGGGCCGGACATGGAGCCAGTCCCGGCGCTGCCGGTCGCGCAGTCCGCCAGCCCCTGGCTGCGCACATAGAACACCCTCCCTCCCTGGCTGGTCGCCACCGGGGTCAGGCCGCTGATGGCCTCCCAGCTCAGGCTCCAGCCGCGCCGCAGCCACCAGGAGCACCAGGGGGGATGGCCCACCCGCAGCCCCTGCTCGTCCAATTCCACTCGCTCACTGGTGATCGCCAGTACCAGCAGCAGGCCAGCCGGAACCGCCAGGGCCATCCAGGGCCGCAGAGCGCTGGGAGCCAGCAGAGGCAGGGGCAGCACCAGGGCCAGATAGAGGCTGATCAACGTCAGGCGGATCAGCGCGGCCATCGGATAGAGGCGGGGGGCGCTGCTCATGGGTGCAGATTCGGTTGTGGAAAAGGGATTGGCGATCGGCCATGACCGGACCAGTTGGTGCAGATCAGAAGTCAAGAGCTGGCTGAAACCCCCCTCAGAAGACCTGTCCGGCGTTTTCCGGCCGTGCAAAAAGTTGGCGAATACTGGGTTGCCGGCTGGCGAAGATGCATTCAACCATGGCCGAAAACGGTTTTTCAGCTGTCTCTTGATACCAGGGAGTTGAGCTCCAGGCTCTTGCCTTGGGGCCGGATCGTCTGCAGCCAGCGCCAAAGTCCTGGGTGCTTCAGCGATCGTCCTCGGAGCCGGGCAGGGGTTCGAGCACACTGGCGGGCTGGTAGCGACCGCCGAACACCTCGGCTTCGCGGCCTTTCCAGAACTCGCCCAGCCGCATCAGATCGGCATGGGCCTCGCCGAGCCGCTCGACGAACTCCTGGGGTTCCATGGAATCCTTCTCCTCCTTGAGCTTGGCCAGGCGCAGCAGATGCCACATCCAGGGTTTGCCAAGTTCGCCGCGGCTCTCCAGATAGCGGGCCAGATCGGCGGAATCGGGAATGGAACTGGAGCTCATCGATGGCGCTCGCGCAGAGGGTCAGCCTATGGAGCACCGGTGGGCGGCTGTGGCTGATGTGGCGGCGGGCATCCGGCCCCCGCGGGCACTGCAGGAACGGATGCGCTGTCGCTACCGCCCGGCGTCGCCTCCATGGAGTTCCGGCCGCAGATCGTCGTGGTAACCGGAGCCATCGGTTTCAGGCTGGGGCCGTCGACCGGTTCCGCCAGCTGTCTGGCCGGCTCGCGACTGACGATGGAACCGTGCAGGTCAAACTTGGGGAACGCCAGTAAAGGAGCGTGCTGGGCGTCAGCCACAGCGGCAACCTGTTCGAGACGCTCCAGGTTTTCAATGGCGACCTTGGCAGTGGCGGTCTTACCGGTGCCTGGCCAGAGATCGAGTTGCAGACCCTGTCCAGCGGCAGGCCGATGGACAGGGGGGGGGAACAGCTGAGAGCCATCTTCGCGTCAGCGTTCTGGGTAAGTATCGCTAGGTCGATGATTAAGGCATTGGCTTTAGCACACGCAACGGGGCCTCGACGATGCGTTTGAATAGGGATCTCTCGATTGGATCCTGATGACCTCACGCCACCGTTCTGAGACTCTTGGCATGAACGCCCGTTTGAGTGCCCAGTTTGCGGCAGCCGACCTACCGGATCAAATCCCCCGCAATCGGCTGCCTGATCAGGGCCTGCGAGCCGATCTGAGCTACGAACTGATCCACGATCACCTGATGCTTGATGGCAATGCGCGACTCAACTTGGCCACGTTCGTAGGAACCTGGATGGAGCCGGAAGCGAGGCAGCTGATGGAGGAGTGCGCCGAAAAAAATATGATCGACAAGGACGAATACCCACAGACCGCTGAGATTGAGGAGCGCTGCCTCAAGATTATCGCCGATCTCTGGAATGCTCCTGACCCGGACCAGGCGGTGGGCACCTCCACCACGGGCTCCAGCGAGGCCTGCATGCTGGGCGGTCTGGTGATGCGCTGGCACTGGCGCCGCCGTCGCCAGGCCGCCGGCCTGCCCTGCGAGCGTCCCAATCTGGTGATGGGCACCAACACGCAGATCTGCTGGGACAAGTTCTGCATTTACTTCGATGTTGAGCCGAAGCTGGTACCGATCACCCCGGAGCGCCTGCAACTGGGCGTCGATGAAGCGATCGCCCTCTGCGATGAGAACACCATCGGTGTCGTCGGCATCCTCGGCAGCACCTTCGATGGCAGTTACGAACCGATCCAGGATTTGCAGGCCGCCCTCGACGCCCTGCAGGAGCGCACAGGTATCGACATTCCTATCCATGTCGATGCGGCCTCCGGCGGATTCGTGGCCCCCTTCAACTCACCGGATCTGGTCTGGGACTTCCGCCTGCCGCGGGTCGTCTCGATCAATTCCAGTGGCCATAAGTACGGTGGTGTGCTGCCCGGAGTCGGCTGGTGCCTGTGGCGGGAGCAGAGCCAGCTTCCCGAGGAGCTGCGCTTCAATGTCAACTACCTGGGCGGTGAGATGCCAACGATTGGGATGAACTTCTCACGCCCCGGTGCGCAGGTTGTCGGCCAGTACTTCAACTTCATCCACCTCGGCCATAAGGGTTATCAACATCGCATGAAAACCTTGGAGGCGATCGCCTGTTACCTCGCAGACAGCATCGCTAAACTCGGACCTCTGCGGTTGCTCAGCCATCCGCTGGGTCAGCTGCCCGTGTTCGCGATGAGCCTCGATCCTGCCATCAGCAACTGGACTGTGTTCCAGTTATCCGACAAGCTGCGGGAACGGGGCTGGTTGATCCCCGCCTACACCCTGCCAGCCAACTGCGAGTCGATGGCCGTCCTGCGCTTTGTCATCCGCGCCGGGTTCAGCCGCGATATGGCTGATGTGCTGCTGGAGGATATGGAGCGGGCCGTCGACTGGTTCCAGTGTCTGGACGGACCGATGCCGTCGCCCCATGAAGTGCGGCCATCGTTCCATCACTGAACGCAGCAAAGAAGCACTTTTCATATCTAACGACTTGACGCCATGGATAACGGCACATTTCAGCACTATCTCATCGGCCTGCTGGCCATCGGCAACAATGTGTCTTCGCTGGGCGCCTATCTGGCCCAGACCCAAGGGATGACCAGGCGAGGTATCTGGCAGGTGATTCTCGTCACCAGTTTCGTTTGCTTTGCCTTCCTTGTAATCTTCATGTTGTTCGGCACGGCTGTGCTGAACTTCTTCGGTATCTCGATCAGCAGCTTTGAGATCGCCGGTGGTTTGCTCCTGGGCGGCGTGGGGATGGAAATGATGAGCTCCGCCAACTATGGCCCGGCAGCTCACAAGTCGGTGGACATTCCTGAGCAGGACGATTTCAATACGGCCCTCTCCAATGCCGTGGTGCCGATCGGCATTCCCCTCACCGTGGGTGCCGGCACGGCGTCAGCTGTGGTGCTGTTCGCCAACGCGGCAGCCCGCAACGGCAGCAGCGGCAGCTTGCTGGCGGCGATCCTGACGCTGGTGCTGATCAATGCGGTGGTCTTCCGGTTCGCTAACACCGTGATGCGTCGCGTTGGTCCCCTGGCCCTGACGATCTTCACCAAGATCATGGGGCTGTTCACCCTCTCGATCGGTGTCGAATTCGTCGTGCAGGGAGTTTCGACCATTTACAGGGGATTGATGCGCCCCTGAACGCGATGGCGGCGCCCTCGGCAGGCGTGATCAGTCGGGCAGCGCCCAGGGGTTGAGGCCGAGATCGGCGCCGATGCGATGGGCGCAGGCGAAACCACTGAAGGCGACGGCGTTGAGACCCTGGCCGGGAAAGCAGGAGTCGCCGACGCTGTACAGACCTTCGATGCCGGTGCGGTTGAAGGGCATCGGCAGCAGGCCTGGCAGGCGCAGGGCCGGAATCGGGCCATAGCTGCCGCCTGAGCGACCGAGAAAGCGGCGATGGCTGCGCGGTGTGCCCACTTCCCGATGGCTGATCGCGCCGCCGAGACCGGGCAGGAAGGCCCCCAGCCGCTGAATCAGCCGCTGGGCGTCGGCCTGCTTCTTGGCGGCATAGGCGCTGGGCGACAGGCCCTGCCAGTGCTGCATCGACGAGGGCGTGAACGTGTGGACGATGTGGTGGCCCTCAGGCGCCAGGGAGGGATCGAGCAGGGTGGGAATCGAGACGAAGGCGGTGCCCTGTTCCGCGTCCATCGCGCTCCACTCCTCCAGCAGCAGGTGGTGCACGTGGGTGCCGCTGGGGATGGCGTCGGCCTTCACCCCCAGGTGCAGCGACAGGAACGAGGGCGAGGGCTTGTAGCGGCGGCGCCAGGTGCGCTCGGCAGCGGGCGTGTGGGCCGAATCCACCAGCGGCTGGGCCACCGCCCCCTCGCTGCCGGGCTCGCCGGCGAAGGTGTCCCAGCGGGTGGCATTGCTTACAATCCGAGTGGCCCGGATCTGCTCCCCGTCCGCCAGCTGCAACCCCACGGCACGGCCGCCCTCCAGCAGCACCTTGGTGACCCGGGCCCGGTAGCGAATGCTGCCGCCATGGCGCTCGAGGCCGCGCACCAGTTGCTCGGCGATGACGCCGACGCCTCCTTTGGGGTAGTTGATGCCGCCGGCATGGCGATCGGAGAAGACCATGCCGGCATTGATCATCGGCGTCTGATCCGCCGGCATTACCGACCAGCAGAAGCACTCCATGTCGATGAACTTGAGCAGCGCCGGATCGCTGATGTGGCGGCGGGCGACATCACCGGCATTCACCGGCAGCCAGCGGGCCAGGCCCAGGCAGGCCAACGGCGCCTTGAAGAACACCTTGGCCAGATAGGAGGGGTCCTCCAGCGACAGCAACGGCATCGCATCGAGGCAGCGGAACACCTGCCAGCAGGTGTCATAGAAGCGGCGGATGCCGCTGGCCTCATGGGGGAAGCGGGCGATCAGGTCGCTTAGAAATTGCCCGTAGTCGCGATCGACGGCGATCTGCAGGCCATCGGGCAGGTGGTACTCGAGCTGCACCGGATCGGGCACCGTGGCGCAGTGTTCGCCCACATCGGCCAGGGCGCGGGTCAGCAGGTTGGTGTGGCCCTTCTCCCCGAAGCCGAAGATCATCGAGGCGCCCACGTCAAAGGTGTAGCCCTCGCGCCTGAAGCTTCCGCCCGAGCCGCCCGGAATCAGATAGCGCTCCAGCACCAGCACCTTCGCCCCCTTGGCGGCCAGCTGGGAGGCAGTGACCAGGCCGCCGATGCCGGCGCCGATCACGAGGACGTCCCAGCGATGCTCCGGGCTGGCTGCGGTCAAAGACTTGAACTCGGCGCCCGCTGACCTTAGGAAGCCATCGGCGCTCAGCAGGCGTAGCAGCCCCCGGGCGAGCTGGATGGCTCTCGCCGTCGCCCGGTTCTCGCCCTGTGATCCGCCAACGTCGTTGCCAGGTGCGGCAGGAGCTCTGTCCGGGCCGCCTCGACACTCTGGATCTGAGAAGAGGCGGCAGCAGGCTGGGCCTCGCCGGGAGGTTCAGGCGAGCTGGAGGGCGGTCTTCTCGGCTCCCGCTGCGGCTTCTGCTGCGACCTCGCCCCCGGCCATGGCTCCATCCCTGGCCTCAGCACCGGCGCCAGTGAAGGGTGCCAGATCCTGCAGGGCCCGGTCGCGGTAGGCGCCATAGCGGCGGCGTTTGTCGCGGATGCGTTCGGCCAGTTCGGGCAGAAGGCCGAAGTTGGGGGGCATCGGCTGGAAGCGGCCCTTGCCGGAGCTGGTGGTGCCGCAGGGGGCGGTGGCGATGAAGTGGGTCAAGGCGCCGATCATCGTCGTGGGCGGCAGGCTGATCGGAGCCTGCCCCAGAGCCAGTCGGGCGGCGTTGGTGCCGGCCAGCCAGCCGCCGGCCACGGCCGCGGCGTAGCCCTCGGTGCCGGTGATCTGGCCTGCCGCCAGCAGCGATGGCCGCTGGCGAAACTGCAGGCTGGGATCGAGCAGCTGGGGGGATTCCAGGAAGGTGTTGCGATGCATCACCCCGAAGCGCACGAACTCGGCGTTCTCCAGCCCCGGAATCAGCCGTAGCACCCTGGCCTGTTCACCCCATTTGAGATTGGTCTGGAAGCCGACCAGGTTCCAGAGGCGCCCGTCCTTGTCCTCCTGGCGCAGTTGCACCACGGCATAAGCGCGCTTGGCGCGGCGCACGTCGCGATCGTTGACATCGCCCCAGCGGGGATCCCAGAGGCCGATTGGCTTGAGCGGGCCGTAGCGCATCGTGTCCTCGCCGCGGCGGGCCAGCTCCTCGATCGGCAGGCAGCCCTCGAAGAAGCTGGCACTCTCCTTCTCAAAATCCTTGAGTTCGGCCTGCTCCGCCAGCAGCAACGCCTCGCGGAAGGCCAGGAACTGCTCCCGGTCCATCGGGCAGTTGATGTAGTCGGCGTCGCCCTTGTCGTAGCGGCTGGCCCGGAAGGCCCTCGACAGATCGATGCTCTCGCCAGAGACGATCGGGCTGGCCGCATCGAAGAAGTGACACTCGCCCCGGCCGGTGAAGGCGCGTAGGTCGGCTGCGAGGGCATCGCTGGTGAGTGGGCCGGTGGCAAGCACGGTGATCTGGCTCGCCTCGGGCAGCTGCAGCTGTTCGCAGCGCTCGACACGCACCAGCGGATGGGCTTCGAGCATGGCCGTCAGCGCGGCGCTGTACCGGCCCCGGTCCACCGCCAGAGCTCCGCCGGCCGGCACCGCATGGGTATCGGCGGTGCGGATCACCACGGAGCCCAGGCGCCGCAGTTCTTCCTGAAGCAGCCCTGCCGCCCGATCGGCCGAGAGGGCACCGAAACTGTTGCTGCACACCAGCTCAGCGAACTCAGCGCTGTGGTGGGCAGGAGAGCGCCGCACCGGGCGCATCTCAACCAGTCGTACAGGAAGCCCAGCAGAGGCGATCTGCCAGGCCGCTTCAGTGCCCGCCAGGCCGGCGCCGATGACCAGGAGCTCAGTGGTCAACGGGGATCAGCGCGACGGATACGGGAGCTGGAAGGAAAGGAGCCAGACGCAGGGGCTGGGAACTCAGGCGCGGGCGCGCTTGAGCATCAGCTGCAACTGGCCGACGGCGGCACGACCGATGTTGAAGCCGGCCCAGCCGACGGCCAGGAGGATCGGAGTGGCGACCAGCAGCAGCCGAAGGTCCATGGGGGTGCAAAGAGACGATTGCTGGGATCTTAAGGGAATCCCGGCTCGGTGTTCCTGCCGGCGTGGGCCATGGCCAGCTGTCTGTAACGGCGGGCATGGTCGCGTTGTTCCTGCACCGTCTCCGGGCTCAGGGGCCGTTTCAGCTGGGCCGGCGTGCCCATCACCAGGCTGGCAGGAGGGACATCGCGGGTCACCACCGAGCCTGCGGCCACCAGGGAGCCGGCCCCGACCGTGACGCCGTTGAGCACGATCGCGCCGATGCCGATCAGGCAGCCGTCCTCGATCGTGGCGCCGTGGATCACGGCCCGATGGCCGATCGTCACATCGGAGCCGATCCACACCGGTTGCCCCGGATCGCCATGCAGGATCGCGCCGTCCTGCACATTGCTGCCCTCACCGATCAGGATCGAAGCGACATCACCGCGGGCCACCGCCGTCGGCCAGAGGCTCGATCCGGCCGCCATCTGCACATCCCCGATCAACACGGCCGAATCGGCCACCCAGGCAGCGGCATGCACCTGCGGTTCAGGCCAGGGGAAGGGGACCATGGCAACAAGGGCGCTGAGGCTGCAGGGTTGATGAGCGCATTGTGGAACTGCTGATCCGATCCCCGCCTGGGGCAGGAGCCTGCGGCTCCCAGATTCCCCGCCAACGCGCTGAGGTGGAAACAAGGGCAGGGGCAAGGGGACGGCCGGGTGATACGTTTTCTCAGTCCCCGACGGGGATGGTCTTCTGAACGAGGACTGCCAGGCAACACGGGTCGCTAGCTCAGCGGTAGAGCACTCGGCTTTTAACCGATTGGTCCTGAGTTCGAATCTCAGGCGACCCATTTTTTGAAACGCCTTGGAACGACTGGCAGTTCCACTGCGGCGTAACAGGTTTGAGCACCTCCAGACCCGTGCTTGCTTAGCCGGAATGCGATCGGTGAAGGTACCCGAAAACCGTGGCTGGGTCACTTCCTTGGCATAACTGCCAAGCGGGGGGCGTCTCAGAGAGACGGTCCCAGGAATCTTGACGGCATGGGCCGCAACCCTCTGACACCCAGGTTCCAGCTGCCTTCATGGCCAATCTCACCTCCGCCCTTGATCGGGCCAACGGAATGCTGCGGCTCAGCGGCCTCTCGGTGCGCATCCGTGAACGCCGTCACAGCCAATGGTTGAGCGTCTACCAGGTCCTCCCCGGTGGCGGGACAAGGGAGCGAGCCATGCGCGGCTATGCCGCGGCTGATCCAGAGGCGGTCGAGCGCCTCTACGAAACAGTGCGCGCCATCGCGAAGCAGCAGCCCTCCTTTGACTGGGATGCGCTCAGCAGCGGTCCAAGAACCAAAGTCCGGCAACAACCGTGCTGGCCCGAGATCTGCCAAGCGGTGGTGCCCTTCCAACGGGGCCAGGGGGTGAACATGAACCTGGTGGGGCCGTTCAAGGGTCAGGGCTACTTCCGCCTGCTGCCCCAAGACCCGCCGGCGACCCTGGAAGACGCGCGCCGCTTTGTCCTTCACACCAGCGAGAGCCTCAAGGCGCAGCTACAGGACCCGAGCGAGCCACTGCTGCCCATGGCGACGCACCGGCAGGGCTTCCGCCAGAAGCGGGAGGTGGTATCGCTGCTGCGCCGGGCGGGCTTTGGGGCGATTGCGCCGCAGGAGCTGAGCGAGGAGCTCAAGGGGATGGTGAACCGCAAGAAGCTGGCCCTGGTGGCTGCCGGCCCGTCACGCCGTCGCATCCTGAGCACCGAGGTGATCGAGGAGTGGCTGGATCAGGTGATCGAGGAGGACCCGCTCTGGGACTGGGTGTTCGCGATGGTGGCCACCTACGGCCTGCGGCCCCATGAGGTGTGGCACATCGATGGCCTTCCTGATGAGCACGGCCTGATCACAATCGGGGTGGCGGCCCGCCACATCAAGGTGACCAAGACCGGCTTCCGGGCGGCGGTGCCCCTGCCGGCAACGTGGGTGGAGCGCTATCAGCTGGGCGGGGTTAATGGTGAGCAGCGGCTGGCGGAGCTGCGGGCCCGCCACAAGCCGAAGTTGGTCAATGAGGACGGCCAGCCCTTTGATCCCGAGCGGGACCAGGTGAAGCGCTGCGACAACAACGAGCGGCTGGGGGCGATGTGCTGCCACAAGCTGCGCAGCAGTGATGCCAAGGCGGAGTTCGAGCTCAAGACCAAGCTCTACGCCTGGGTGGAGGTGGCGGCAGCCGAGGGAAGAAAGAAGGCGCAATAGCGTAAGGAGCGCTGCGGGCCCTATGACCTGCGCCACGCCTACGCGATCCGGGCTCGGGAGACCACCCGCTGGAGCTACGCGGATGTGGCGGCGGTGATGGGCCACAGCCCGGAGGTTCATCGCTGGACGTACTTGAGCGAGATCAGTGGCGAGCAGACCAAGGCGGCTGTGGTGCGGCGTCTCCTCGGCGACGAGCAGGTCGCCTGAGGGGGGAGGGTCCCTAGGAGCCTGTCGCGCATAGATCCGCGCCCGCCTCTCCACAGACGCTCCTGAATCTGCCCAGATCCCTGTGACGGCAATGGATTTAAGCCAGACAATGGGGCATGAAAAAGTCCAAGTCCTTCCGTCCCTGGCAGCCGGAGCAGACGA
>CANCJV010000063.1 GCA_947378425.1 Synechococcaceae cyanobacterium | reverse complement strand
GGATACGGAACCGAGGCCTGGCTACCCGATGCCAAGGTGGGCCGAATCCTGCGCGAAAGCGTCCGACCTCGCTTTCGCGCCGGCGATTACGAGGGCGGCATCCTGGCAGGCACCCAGGCGTTCGCCGATGTGCTGATGACGGCGCAGTTCACGGCAGGATCCGGACTCCATCGCCACAGCTTCAGCCTGGTGGAAGGGTCCGTCGTGGCGGGCCTGGGGGGCGTACTCGTCGGCCTGGTTGGCATCAAACTGCTGCAGAACAGCACGGTTAAGCGAACACCCGAGGGATTCACCCGGACAAAAGGTGAACCGAGCTCTCCGGCGGCCTTGCCCGTCGTTATCTGGGCCGTTGTCTTCCTCGGGTCCGTGGTACCTATCGCTCTATTCATGTGGCTGTGGGCAACACAACCTGTGCGGGAGATACGTCTGTTTTTAGCGGGTATTGTACTGATCGAGGCAAGTCTCCTCGCCTGTGTGGTGAGTCGGAAGTTGGTGCAGGTGAGCACCAGCAACAACTGGCAAACCTCAAAAGTTCGCTGTTCACGCTGTGGTGGGTTGATGGAGCCCGTCGTTGAGAACAGCCTGACCACACTTCTGAGCGAACCGGAACGTGCAGCTGAAGCTCTGGGCAGCGTCCGCTTTGAAGCCTGGCGATGTACAACCTGCCATCCGCTGCTCTCAGCCACCAAGCCCAAGACCCTGGCCAGAGCCGAGTCGGAAACCACGGTCGGGGCATGGACCACAGCCAAATCAGAGCCCATGGATCGCACCGCCAACCTGCATCTCTATGCTATCGACAGGCCCAACCAATACAAGAGATGCTCTAACTGCAGCCAGTACGCAGTGGTGGCTGACTACACACCAATAAACGACCCCGGCGAAGTGGGCTTTGGGATGGAGCGCATGAAAAAAACCTGCAAAGCCTGTGGATTCGAGGAAACACGCATCGTGCCGATCAGCGCCGTTACAGACGGCGGATCGTCCATGGGTGGAGGGTGGAGTGGTGGTGGCGGAAGCAGTGGCGGATCCAGCTTCGGTGGAGGCAGCAGCGGCGGTGGCGGGGCTGGCGACAGCTGGTGAGTCGCAAAGACCAACGCCTCTGGGCGGCGCTCAGATGCTGAGGGGCACCAGGGCCGAAGCACGTTTCAATCCCGATGCCGGTAGCGCCTGGTGCCAGCGCTGCTCTGCCCTCGGCAATGGATGAATCGGCCTCGGAGCGTTGAGGCCCTTCGTTCGCGGCCGGCCCGATCCAGCACGGCATGGATCGAGGCTTCGTCCCTGCGCAGACGGCTCTACTGGGCCCGCTTGAAACGGCCCCATCAGCCATGGCAGGACCAGGACAAGCCCAGGCACGCTGAGGTGGCCGGCGGCTGAGTCATTCGGGCCAGGGCACCCACGTTCGTCGCTGGCCAGATGCCGACCTGGCCAGCCCTCAACGCCGCCGGTTCGCCAGCCAGCGCTCCCGGCCCAGACCCACCAGAGCGATGGTGAAGCCGCCCCATTCCAGACTCCAGAGGAAGGTGGCCATGGCTTCATTGTGCTGGGCGGACCCTAGGTGTCCGCAGGTTCGAACACCAGCAGGCAGCTGACATGCCACTGGCCGCCGTGGAACCGCTGGCAGCAGAGGCGGCAGGCCAGACCCTGGCGGCGCCGCCGATAGGGAGCGCACAGATCGCAGCGGGGGCAGCGGGCGATCCAGCGGGCCGCCGCCACCGGCACGGGATAGCGATGGCGCAGGCTCACCTCGAACTCCGCCTGGCGGCGGTTGATCGCCGCCATGCAGGCGCGGAAGTGGGGGCCATGCACCTCCCGCACCGCCAGCACCCGATCCACCCAGGCGTGGATCATCTCGTGGCAGAGGGTGCTGAGCAGGGCCTGCCGGGGCAGGGGCTCCAGCAGGGGCCGCGACAGCACGATCTCGCAGAGATCGCGGCCGTCGCTGTGGCGTCCCCGCCGGTACAAGCCGGCCGTGCGGGTGAGACGGCCATCGCTCCAGCGCAGATCCGCCAGGGGCCTGCCGTCCCGCACCAGGGATAGCTCGAAATGCTCACGGTTGAGCCGGTGGAACAGGGGCAGCAGGGGTTCCAGAGGCACCGGTGCGGGGCAGGGCGGCGGGGCCCTGGCGGCAGGCGAAGGCCCATCATGGCGGCCCCCGGCAGCGCAGGCAGGCCCCTGCGGACCGCCAGTCGGTCAGACTCACGCCCTAGACGACGCTCGACGCACCATGGATGTGGGATTGGTCCGGGACCTCGGCTCAAAGGCCCTGTTGGCCGGCGCCGGCGCCCTGCTCCTCTATTGGACGATCTCGGCGGTGAAGCTGGTGCTCAGCGCCCGCGGCATCAACCCGCTGATCAAGCAGTTCTTCACCCAGGTGGCCTCCGGCCAGATCGACGGCGCCTACCTGCTGACCACCAAGAACTACCGCTCTCACGTCAATCGCCAGCAGTTCATCCGCTTTCTGGCCGGCCTGCAGCTCAACAAGTACCGCAATCTCAAATCCGGCCGGCCGCGCCTGCAGGAACAGCAGGTGATCCTCACCGTCAAGCTCAAGTCCGACGGCAAGGAGGAAATGCCCCTGGACTTCACCTTCTCCAAGGTGGACGAGGCCTGGCGGATCGACCGCATCCAGAAACCCACCACCGCCTGAGGGCGGTGCTCTCTGTTCCAGCCGCCTGATCGCGGCAGCTGATGGCGTGGGAGTGTTCTGACAAGCGGTCCAAAGCCCTTGGGGAGCGCCGCGCAACTTCAGCTCAGCCCTTGCTTCATGGGCTTGCCGGACAACCGAACAGCCACGACCCGGATCGGCCGAGCCGTTGTTCGGCCATCGCTTCGCCAGCCTGTGGCTCCGGTGGCTGACCCGACAGCCGGAGGCGGCGTTCGATGGCTCCGCCGCCCAGGACATCCTTGAGAACCTGGCGTTCCAGCCGACCCCAACCTCCCACCGCTCCGTTCCCCACCGTGAACGTCCCCGAGAGCGGCCCTGCCGCCCCGCAGGCCAGTTCAGCCCAGCACGAACGCGCCGCCGAACTGCGGCGCCTGCTCAACCGCGCCGCCCACGCCTACTACGTGCTCGACGCCCCGCTGATGGAGGACGCGGTCTATGACCGCCTCTACCGGGAGCTGCTCGAGCTGGAGACGGCCCAGCCGGAGCTGCTGAGCCAGGACAGCCCGAGCCAACGGGTGGGGGGCAGCCCGGCGGAGGGCTTCAGCAGCGTCCGCCATCGCATCGGCCTGCTCAGCCTCGACAACGCCTTCTCGGTGGAGGAGCTGGAGGCCTGGTACGGGCGCCTGCTCAAGGTGCTGGACCGCACCGCAGCCGCCGATCAGCCGCCGCCGGCCCTGCCGATGGTGTGTGAGCTCAAGATCGACGGCAATGCCCTGGCCCTCAGCTATGAGCACGGCGTGCTCGTGCGGGCGGCCACCCGCGGCGACGGCGAACAGGGCGAGGAGATCACCGCCAATGTGCGCACGATCGCCAGCGTGCCCCTGCGGCTGGAACTCCAGGAGCCGCCCGCCTGGGTGGAAGTGCGCGGCGAAGCCCTGATCCCCGATGCCACCTTCGCCGCCATCAACGCCGAACGGCAGGCCCGCGGCGAGGCCCTGTTCGCCAACCCCCGCAACGCCTGCGCCGGCACCCTGCGCCAGCTCGATCCGAAGGTGGTGGCCAGCCGGCGGCTCGACTTCTTCGCCTACACCCTGCATCTGCCCGAGGGCTGGACGGCCACGGGCGCCGACCCCGCCGCCCCGACCAGCCAGTGGCAGGTGCTGCAGTGGCTGGCGGCGGTGGGCTTCCGCGTCAACCCGAAGGCGACCCTCTGTCCGGACCTGGCGGCGGTCGAGACCTTTTTCGCCGACTGGCAGGAGCGGCGCAAGGGCCTCGACTACGCCACCGACGGCGTGGTGGTGAAGCTCGACGACCTGCGACTGCAGGACGAGGCCGGCTTCACCCAGAAGGCACCCCGCTGGGCGATCGCCCTCAAGTACGCCGCCGAGGAGGCCCCCAGCCGCCTGCTGCGCCTGGTGATGCAGGTGGGCCGCACGGGGGTGGTGACACCGGTGGCCGAGTTCGAGCCGGTGCCCCTGGCCGGCACGATGGTGGGCCGCGCCACCCTGCACAACGCCGATCGCCTGGCGGAGCTGGATCTGCACGGCGGCGACACGATCGTGGTGCGCAAGGCCGGCGAGATCATCCCCGAGGTGGTGCGGGTGCTGGCGGAGCTGAGGCCGGCAGGGGCCGAGCGCCTGCAGCTGCCCGACGGCTGCCCGGAGTGTGGCTCCACCCTGGTGCGCGAGGCCGGCGAGGCGGCGACCCGCTGCGTCAACAGCAGCTGTCCGGCGATCCTGCGGGGCTCCCTGCGCCACTGGGTCAGCAAGGGGGCCCTGGATGTCGATGGGCTGGGCAGCAAGTTGATCGGGCTGCTGGTGGATCGGGGCCTGGTGCGCCGCATCGCCGATCTCTACCGGCTGGATGGGGCCCTGCTGGCCAGCCTCGATCGATTGGGGGACAGATCCGCCGCCAACCTGGTGGCCGCCCTGGAGGCCTCCCGCCGCCAGAGCTGGCCTCGCCAGCTGTTCGGCCTCGGCATCCACCACGTCGGCGAGGTGAACGCCAAGGCGCTGGCCAAAGCCTTCCCCAGCGCCGCCCAGCTGGCCACGGCCGCCATCGAGACACCGGAGACGATCACAGCGATCCACGGCATCGGCGCCGAAATCGCCCAGAGCCTGCAGCAGTGGTTCAGCACCGCGGCCAACCAGGAGCTGCTGCGGGACCTGGAGACGCTCGGCTTCAGCCTGGCCAGCGAGCCGCCGGACCCTGCCAGCAGCAGCGAGCTGGTGGCGGACCATCTGGCCGGCCAGACCTTCGTGCTCACCGGCACCCTGCCCTCCCTGAGCCGCAGCCAGGCCCAGGCCCTGATCGAAGCGGCCGGCGGCAAGGTGAGCGGCTCGGTCAGCAAGAAAACCAGCTACGTGGTGGCCGGCGACGAGGCCGGCAGCAAGCTCACCAAGGCCGAGAGCCTGGGAGTGCCGGTGCTGGATGAGGCCGGCCTGCGCCAGCTGCTGGCGGCGGACTGATCGGGAACGACGGCCCGAACAACCCCGCCAGCACTTCCTAGGCTGGGGAGCATGGCCCAACCTGCCGTCCACCGCTGGATCAAGACCGACTGCGGCCGAGCCCAGTACGCCGAACTGGCCGCCCGGCAAGGTCCCCTGGCCCGTCTGCGGCTGGCCTGGTTCGTGCTGATCGCGGCGCTGCGGGACTGGCGGCTGCCGGACAAGGACGAGGACGCGCGGGATTGAGCGCAGCTGACTGCTGCGCCGGCACGGCCCTGGGTTGGCGATGCGGAAAAGCCAGGCCCGCAGGCACAAAGCCAGGCGATGAGCCGTTGAGGCTGGCCGGCCAGCAGGACCGTGATCCGGGCCTAGAGCAACGGCTGGACCCTCAGCCCTCGCTTTCCGCCTGGGCCAGCGCCCGCTGCGCCGCCCGGCCCACCAGCCACACCGAGGCCACGGTGGCCGCCAGACCGAGCAGGCGCAGGGCCCATGTACCTGGATCGGCCGCCCCGGTGAGCACCTCCTGAAAGCGGGCCACATCCCCCGCCAGGGCGCCCAGGCCGCAGAACAGCACCGTGCCCGGCAGGATGCCCAGCAAGCCGATCGAGTAGTCGCGCAGGCTCACCTCACTGAGGCCATAGGCGAGGTTGAGCAGGCTGAAGGGGAAGGCCGGTGACAGGCGGGTGAGCAGCACCAGGCGCAGGCCCTCGCGGCTGACAGCCTGTTCCACCTGCTGCAGCTTCGGCGTCGCCGCCAGGCGCCGGCGGGCCCAGTTGCGCAGCCAGCCCCGCCCCAGCAGAAACACCACCTCGGCGCCGAGGCAGGCCCCCACGAACACGATCAAGCTGCCCCACCAGGTGCCGTAGAGGGCACCGGCCAGCATCGAGGCCCAGACCCCCGGCAGCAGCAGGGTGACCCAGAGGGCATAGAGCGGCACGAACACCAGGCCCCCGAGCGGGGTTCGCAGGGCCGGCAACAGCTGATCCAGCAGGGCGGATCCATCCATCAACGAACCGTAGCGATAGGCAGAGCAAGCCCGGGGGCCTATAACCAGCCGAGGCGAGGAGCCATCCAGCGATGACCATGCCCAAACCCAGCGGTCGCCAAGGCGGCACAGGACCCTGGCCGCTGATCGCAGGCCTGCTGGCCCTGGTGCTGCTGGCCGGCCTCGGCAGTCACCTTTGGCAGCGACGCCAGCAGAAGCAGCTGGCGGCGCAGAAGGCTGTACCACTGCTGCCGCGCCAGGTGTCCGCCCTGGGCCGGATCGAGCCGCTCGATGGCATCAGCAAGGTGTCCGTGCCCAGTTCACTCAGCAACGACCGGGTGCGGGAAATCCTGGTGAAGGAGGGCCAGGAGGTGGTCAAGGGCCAGCCCCTGGCGGTGCTGGAAAGCCTCGACACGCTCGAGAGCAGCGTGCGCAAATCCGAGGCGGCGATCCGCGTGGCCCAAAGCAAGCTGGCCGCCCAGGACAGCGTCATCGCCCGCTACAAGGCCGACCTGGGCCAGGCCAGCGCCGAGGCGAGGCGAGGCGAGCAGCTGTTCGCCGCCGGGGCCACCAGCGCCAACCGGGTCGAGAAGCTGCAGGCCGATGAGAGCAGCGCCAAAGCCCAGCTGGCCGAGGCGATCACCACCAAAAGCACCCTGGCCGAAGAGCTGCGCGAAAGCCGGGCCTCCCTCGACAAGGACAAGACGGAACGGGCCAAGGCCACGGTGCTGGCCCCCTTCTCCGGCACGGTGTTCAAGGTGCACGCCCATCCCGGCGACAAGGTCGGCGAAGATGGCCTGCTGGAAATGGGCGACAGCAGCCGCATGGGCGTGATCGCCGAGGTGTACCAGAGCGATCGGCCGATGATCGCCCTGGGCCAGAAGGTCAGCCTCAGCGCCGACGGCTTCAAGGGGCGCCAGGTGCAGGGCCAGGTGGTGGAGATCGCCCGCGAAGTCAGCCGCCAGACCGTGTTCAGCGGCCAGGCCGGCGAGAACCTGGACCGGCGGGTGCTGGAGGTGAAGATCGGCCTGACTCCCGAGGAGTCGACTGTCGCCAGCCACCTCAACTACCTGCAGGTGAATGTGGTGTTCACCCCGTTGAACGCGGCACAGAAGGCCGGCCAGCAGGCGGCCCGGGAGCGCGCCTTGGCCGGCCAGAAGCCATGAAGCCGCTCACGGCCCTGCGCCGCACACCGCTGGCCTGGCGGCAGACGAGCCATCGGCCGATGCGCCTGATCGCCGCCATCGCCGGGGTCAGCTTCGCCAACGTGCTGGTGTTCTTCCAGCTGGGGCTGGCCAGCGGGCTGTATGCCAGCCAGAAGCGGCCGCTGGAGCGCCTCAATGGCGAGCTGGTGATGGTGAGCCGCCGTTACACCAACCTGGGCGAACCGCTCAACCTGCCCCGCAGCCGCCTGATGCAGGCCCTGGGGGTGCAGGGGGTGAAGGCGGTGACACCGCTGTACATCGGCAAGACCGACTGGCTCAATCACGACAGCCGCGAGAAGAAGCAGGCCTTGATCTTCGGGCTGTCCCCGGAGAATCCGGCCCTGCGCATCCCCGAACTGGATACGGATGCGAGCAAGTTGCTGCGGCCCGATGGCCTCTTCTTCGACATCCTCTCCAAGAAAGCCGCCGGTCCGGTGGGCCAGGTGGTGGCCCGAGACGGCATCTACGAGACGGAATTGCGCGGCAAGCGGGCGGTGGTGAACGGCCTGTTCACGATGGGCCTCACCTTCGCCGCCGACATCAACCTGCTCACCTCCGCCAGCAACTTCAAGACCTGGTTCCCCGATCAGACCAGTGACGACATCCAGCTCGGCGTGATCCAACTGGAACCGGGCGTCAACGTGCAGCAGGTGCAGGCCACCCTGGAGAGCTTTCTCGATCCCTCCGTGAAAGTGCTCACCCTCCAGCAACTGGAAGCCGTGGAGGTGGATCACTGGCGCAACAACACCTCCTTCGGGCTGATCTTCAACCTGGGGGTGCTGGTGGGCCTGGTCGTCGGCGCGATCATCGTCTATCAGATTCTCTATTCCGATGTCAGTGATCACCTGCCGGAGTACGCCACGATGAAGGCGATGGGCTACAGCGATGGCTTCGTCGTCGGCATCATCGTGCAGGAATCAGTACTGCTGGCCGCCCTGGCCTTTGCGCCCAGCCTGCTGCTGGCCACGGGGCTTTATGCCCTCCTGGCCCGCTCCACCTCACTGCTGATCGCCATGACCGTCCAGCGGGCCCTGGCGGTGTTCGCCCTGACCCTGGTGATGTCCGCCGGCTCGGGGTGGCTGGCCACCGGCAAGCTGCGGCGGCTCGATCCCGCCGACATCTTCTGATGGCGCCCCAGACGCCTGCCGCCGGGCTGCCTGCAGGCGGCAACGCTGACAAGAGCGCCGGCGCCAACCGTGAGCTGCGCATCGAGGTGCAGCATCTCGACCACTGGTTCGGCGAAGGCGAGACGGCCAAGCAGGTGCTCAGCGACATCAACCTGACCGTGCATGCCGGCGAGATCGTGATCCTCACCGGCCCCTCCGGCTCCGGCAAGACCACCCTGCTGACGATGCTCGGCGGCCTGCGGGCGGCCCAGAGCGGCAGCCTCAAGGTGCTGGGGGAAGAACTGCTCCATGCCGACAACACCTGCCTCACCCAGCTGCGGCGCCAGGCGGGCTTCATCTTCCAGGCCCACAATCTGCTGCCCTATCTGACGGCCCTGGAAAACGTGCGCTTCGGCCTGGAGGTCACGCCCGCCTGGCTGGAGCGGGGCCGGGCGGCGATGAATGACTGCGCCGCCGCCATGCTCGGCCACGTGGGGCTGGCGGAACGGCTGGACTACTACCCCGAAAAACTCTCCGGCGGCCAGAAGCAGCGGGTGGCAATCGCCCGGGCCCTGGCCCCCAGCCCCAGCCTGCTGCTGGCCGATGAACCCACCGCCGCCCTCGACAAGAGCTCCGGCCGCGACGTGGTCGATCTGTTTCGTCAATTGGCGAACGACAGCGGCGCCGCGATCGTGATGGTCACCCACGACAACAAGATCCTCGACATCGCCGATCGGATCGTCAACCTCGAAGCCGGCCAGCTGGTGGACGGCTGAGCGGCCGACGACGCCCTGGCCGCCCGAACGCCGAGGAGGCCCCCGCGTCAGACCGGCCCGGTGCGCTGCAGCACCTGCCGCTGTGCGGCGAGCGCCCGGGCCTTCATCAGCCCTTAATCCCGCCTGCTGAGCATGGCGGGGCTTGCAGGCGTGACCATGGGCCTCACCCCGGACGAAGAGTGCATCGTTCAGACAGCGGCCCAGTGCGGCCTGCTGGTCAACCAGGCAGCACCCGGTTACCTGCCTGCCTGGTCCTGCACCCTGCTGAGCTGCCTGTTGGCCCTGCCCACCCTGGGGCTGTCGCTGCTGTTTGTTCCCATCCTCTGGGTGGCCCAGCATGAGCGCACCGCTGCCCGCATCGCCCGGCTGAGGGCCCGGCTGGAATCGGTGGCGGGCGGACAGCTGGCCGCCCATCCCTAGCCTGCAGCCGGCGTCAGCGGACCACGGCCATGACCAAGGCACGCCTGAAAAGCGACCGTCCCAAGGGGCGCAGCAAGGCCCACTTCCTGACCCCGGGCACCGCGGTGTTCATCGGCGAACGCAAACTCAGCGAAGCCGAGATCCACCTGTTCGTCTACGACGCCGACGCCATACGGGAAGCGCGATCGATCAGCCAGCAGCAATGGCAGGAGGCGCGCGATGGCCCCGGCGTGGTCTGGATCAACGTCAGCGGTGTCCACGATGTGGAGCTGATTGAACGGCTGGGCCGGGATTTCGGCCTGCATGCGCTGAGCACCGAAGACATCGTGAACACCGCCCAGCGGCCTAAATGGGAGGAGTTCCCCGATTACGGCTTCATCGCCCTGAAGATGATCGACTGCCCCGCCGGCGAAGCGCAGGTGAAGGTGGAGCACGTCAGCCTGATCCTGGGGCGCAATTACGTCATCTCCTTCCTGGAGGACGAGGGGGATGTGTTCGAGAGCGTGCGCCAGCGGCTGCGGCGCGGAGCCGGGCGTGTACGCAGCAAACAGGCCGACTATCTGGCCTTCTGCCTGATGGATGCGGTGATCGACCACTACTTCCTCACCGTGGAGCGCATCGGCGATCTGGTGGAACAGTTTGATGAGGACCTGCTCCTGAATCCCCGCCACGAAGACATCCCGCAACTGCATCGCTTCAAGCGCAACCTGCTCAACCTGCGCCGGGCGATCTGGCCCCTGCGGGAAGTGGTGGCCTCGATCAGCCGCAGTGAATCGCCGCTGCTGCAGCCGGAGAATCAGTTGTTCTGGCGCGATCTCTATGACCACAGCGTGCAGGTGATCGACATGGTCGAAACCGCCCGCGACACCCTGGCGAGCATGCACGACACCTACCTTTCCAGCCTCAGCAACCGCATGAACGAGGTGATGAAGATCCTGACGATCATCTCAACCATCTTCATCCCCCTCACTTTCATCGCCGGCGTCTACGGCATGAACTTCAAGAACATGCCGGAACTGCAGTGGCAAGATGGCTATTTCGTGGTTTTAGGCGTCATGTTGACGATCAGCCTCAGCCTGATCCTCTACTTCCGGCGCCGGCGCTGGATCTGAACCCGGCACGACGCTCCCCTGGCCAGGCGCTGTCCGAAGCCAGGGCCATGGCCGCAGACAGCCTTGCCCTCTACGGTTGCGCTCGAGCGCCCTGGAGATGAGCCCCATCGCCCCCCGCGTCAGAACGGTCCACCGCCAAGCCGGCCCCCAGGACAGCCCCGAACAGCAGCTCGTCGAAAAGCTGCGCCGCATCGAGGCCCTGCATGCCCGGGCCGGCAGCGACGGCGAGAAGGTGGCGGCCCAGCGGGCCCGCCAGCGCATCCAGGCCCGGCTGAAGCAGTTGGCAGCCGAGGAGCCACCGATCGAGTTCCGCTTCTCCCTCTCCGACCAGTGGTCAAGGCATCTGTTCGTGGCCCTGCTGCGGCGCTACGAGATTGCCCCCTACCGCTACCGGGGGCAGCGGCGCACGACCGTGATGGCGCGGCTGAGCCGCAGCTTCGTCAATGACACCCTCTGGCCCGAATTCCTGGAGCTGCAGCAGACGCTCTCCGCCTACTTCGATGCCCTCACCGATCGGGTCATCGAACAGGCCCTGGAGGTGAAAGCCGGCGAAGCCGAGGAGCGGCCGGAGCCCCAGGCCCTGCCGCCGGTGGATCACCAGGGGTCGTTGCTGTAGGGGCCTGCCGGAAACACCTCGACTGGCCCCGACAGGCGCTTCTCGGCTGTCCGGCCAGCCCATGCAACCTGGGATGGCGGGAAGCACCGCGGCCATCCCATGGGCTGGGGAGCAACTGATTCGACAGACGCTTGGCGCCCGTTATCCGCTCCCCGGCCTGTGGCTGGTCGTGGCTGCGCGTCGTTCAACTCCGTGCTGGAGCTGGCTGCAGGACGGCCATCAACACAACTCACCCTCAGAAGGACAGTTCACCCTGATCCAGCCCAGGATCGGCAACCTGTGCAGGGCCACGGTTCATGGCAGGGACATGCCCCTGCTCAGATACTGGCGCCGTCTGCGCAACGGGAACCTCACCCACCAACTCCCAGAAGCCGTACTTGCGGCGGTGGTCTTGGCCGACACGGCTGCGGTACTGGACATGGTCCTCAAGGCCGCCCCAGTCTTCGATCCGCTTCGCCAGGGAACGGCAGCTGGCGAGGTGCCGGGCGGCGTGGGGATAGCGCTTGGCGCGGCCCACCTTCAGGCTGAAATCGATCATCGCCCGCAGGCAGCGGGTGGCAGCCAGTGGATGCTGCCTCTCCAGCAGCTCAGCCAATGGCACCAGCAAGCTGTAGCGATCCCCGTTCAACGGCTTCACCGCCGCCAGCACCAGCCGGGCGGCACGATGCGGCTCAGGCCAGTCCAGCAGAAACCAGAGGGCCTCCTCGAGGTTGTCGTGCTCCGCCACCAGATCCAGGGCCCGTTCCTCGGCTTCCACGTCCTCAAAGGCCGGCAGCAGCTTCAGGAAATCGCGCAGGTGGCGGCTCGAGAGTTCCATCAAGGCGAATTCCCAGCGCTGCTGCTGGGCCTCTTCCCTGCGCCCGAGGGCTTCCAGCGCCGCCAGGCGGGCATCACACCAGTCCTCGGCACCGGCGCGTCGTGTCTCCAGCCGGGCTTCGGCCGCCTGCAGCAGGGTCAGCGCCTCTTCGGCCCGACCGGCGCCGCTGAGCCGCTGAGCCACCCTGGCCGCGATCGCCGGCACGGTCAGGGCTTCAGGGTCATGGTCGCGGTACTCCGCCAGATAGGCCTCGGCATCGCCCAGGGCATCGGCGATGTCGAGCATGGCAATGCGCACGATCCAGTCGCGATGGGTTTTCGCCTGGCCGTTGGTGGTGGAACGGTTGCGCAGCGCCTCCAGCCGCTGACGAAGGTGGGTGAGCCCCGCCGGGCCCATGGCCGGCCCCAGGTCACGCAGGACCGGATCGAATTGGCCATAACCATTGCCCACGATCGCGGCATGGACCTGATCGGCGAGGGCCTGCGGATCCTTGCCGGCACCCATGGCCACCCGGCCGAGATCGGCGCTGGTCTGATGAAACAGGTCCCTCAGAGCTGCATCGCTGTCATCGCAACGCTCATAAAGGCCTTCCGCCAGCTCCAGGACATCCCAGAGCAGATCCACCGCCAGGGCGGGGTCGTGGCTGGCGATCGGCCCGATGATCGCCTGGCGCTGCTGGTCCAGGTCCTTGAGCAGGGCATCGCGCTGACGGTCGTCGAGGAAGCTGCCGGAGCGGGCGATCGTCGCCAGGCGCTTGCGCACCTCCTGTGCCACATCGGCCGGGCCAGCCTCGGCCGCCAGCGCCAATCGCAGGGTGCGCTTGGCGCTGGCATTGCCCTGGGACAGGCTGATCAACAGCTCCGCCAGGCGCGCCGCGCCCAGGGCCTCCAGGTTTCTGGCATTGAGCGTCGTCTTGCTGGCCATCGCGCTGGATCGCGGGAAAGGGATCGGCAGAGGTCCCGCCCCATCCTCACCCCAACCCCGCCCGCCGAAGAAATGACGCGACACGAGACAAACAAGTCCCAGTCATTGATGTGATCCAGGCGACAGGAAGGCGCAGGTTGTTAAGCGAGCCATAAACAAGCCCCAACAACCCCTGAACCCAACCATAACCATACCCCTGTTTGATGGACATGACTTATTTTGTTCATTGATCCATGGCCGTTTCGTTTTCGGGTGTGGCCTCAGGCGACGCCACCACGTCGTCCGGAATCTTCTGGACCCGCACCCAGAACTCAGCCAGTGACAACACTGGGGCAGGCGCGGATCTGATCCTTGAACTGTCTGAAACAGCAGATTTCAAGGTCGTGGCATACAGCCAAACCACCAAAACAACAGCCAGCAACGATTACACGATCAAGACGGACATCTCCGGTCTGAAGTCCGGAACCAGCTATTTCTATCGATACCGAACCACCGACAGCTCCAGCATCAGCGATATCGGCCAATTCAAGACAGCACTCCTGGCCAGCTCCGTTGGCAGCGTTCGCTTCGGCCATAGCGGCGATGTGGATGGGCTGATGGCCCCCTACCTCTCGACCCAGGACCTGAAGAAGCAGAAACTCGACTTCTTCATCTTTGACGGCGACACGATCTACGAAACGGCCTCCACCGGTTCGCCGGCCACCGCCTCCACCAAAGACGTGGAATTGGGGAGCGTGACCGCGGCGACGCTGCTGGCCGATTACCAGCGCAAATATCTGGAAACGCACCAGAGCGTTGGTACGGGAACCTTCGCAAGCCTCGACACCTTCTTCGCAGCCCAGGCGGTCTACGCCTCATTCGACAACCACGAACTGGGCAACGGGCAGGTCATCAACGGCGGCGCTCCCCTCAGCCTGGGCAAGCTCTCGGGCAAGGGAACGGCCGATACCAACCTGGATGTCAATACAACAGGCACGTACATCAACCAGAGCGTCAGCTTCAAGACGCTCACCCAGGCCTATCTCAACTACCAGCCGGTTCGCCAACCCGAGATCATTTCTGCTCCGAATGATCCACGCACCAACGGCACCGCGAAGTTTTACGAATCCCAGCAATGGGGCAAGAACGCGATTTTTGTCAACACCGACACCCGCAGCTATCGCGACGTGCGCCTGGTCACGGCGACGGGTGCCGACGACACCGGCAGCCGAGCCGATAACAAAGATCGCACCATGTTGGGCTCCACCCAGCTCGCCTGGCTGAAGCAGACCCTGCTCGATGCTCAGAAGGCAGGCACCGTCTGGAAATTCGTCAGCGTCACCGATCCCATCGACCAGATCGGAGCCGTGGGATCCGGCGACGACGGCGGCAAATCCTGGATGGGTGGCTACCGGGCCGAGCGCAACAACCTGCTCAAGTTCATTGCCGACAACGGCATCACCAATGTGGCGTTCCTGGCCTGTGACGACCACCAGGGCCGCATCAATGAGGTGCTGTATGTACCCGACGCATCCAAGCCGAACGACTACAAACTCGTACCCGGTGCCATCAGCATTGTCGATGGTCCGATCGGCGCCACCGGACCCGATGCTGTCACCGATCACAGCTTTGCCAACATCAAGAAGATTGCCGATGATCTGGCCGCCAAGGAGATTGGTGCAGGCGTGAATCCAATCGGTCTCGATGCCAATTTCCTGGGTCTTTACAACGTCTGGCGGGAAGGAGATGCGACGGCTGGATCCAAGCCGAGCCCTGTGGATTTCTACACCCCGGACACCTTCAACTACTCCGTTCTTGAAGTGACCCCCGAGGGCGTTCTCAATGTGGCCGTCCGCGGGATCGACTCCTACCAGAAAAACACCTTCCCCACGCCGACCGATTCCAACCAGCCCCGCGACATCCTGCGCTTCTCGATCGATGGCCTGCAGAGCCAGCGCACCACGGCGATGGATGGCAGTCAGGCCATGCTCAAAGCGTCCGCAGGAGCTGAGTACAGCGTCAAACCCTTCTTCACCTTTGGCACCAATCCCGAGTACCCCCTGACCGGCGTCCCCGATGGCGAGGGCGCCTACCGGGTAGATGCCAACACGATCCGGGTGCTGGTGAACAGCGAAATTGCCAAAACCGTTGGCACGACCTACACCCTCGACAACGGCACGCGACTCACGGGCGCACGCATCAATTACCTCGATCTCAACAACGCCGGCCAGGTCAAAAGCGGCGGTGTTGCTTACAGCAAGGTCGTCGATCGCTACGGCGCAACTGTCACCGATCCCGCCCAGATCAGCGGCGATACCGGCCTCATCAACGGCTTCACCCGCTTCTGTTCCGCCAACCTCTTCGAGAAAGACACCTTCGGCACCGGCAAGGGCTTCGCTGACCGCATCTTCCTGATGGGCGAGGAGGATTCCAGTGTCGCCAAGGGTCTCGGTGGCTCCATGTGCGCCCTGGACGTTGATAAAGGCGTCCTCTATCAGCTCGCCGATCTCGGCTTCGGCGGCTGGGAAGGCGCCACCCTCGTCGACACCGGTGACACCTCCAAGGTCGCCATCTTCCTCGGCGATGACGCCACACCCTCCTTCCCCATGCTCTACGTGGG
>CANCJV010000062.1 GCA_947378425.1 Synechococcaceae cyanobacterium | reverse complement strand
TGATGGCCGCCCTGGCCAAGGTGCAGGACACGATCCTGATCTGCCCACCAAGGCTCGTGCAGCAGGCCGCCATCGCTGCACTCCAGTCCGAGCCCAGCTGGTTGGCCGAGCAGCTGACCGCCCTGAGGCACCGCCGCCGCCAGTTGCTGGCGGCCCTCAAGGCCGCCCAACACCGGGGCCTGGCGGCCCGCCTGCTGTCCCAGCCCGATGGAGCCTTCTATGCGCTGCTGGCGGTGGAGTCATCCCTCAGCGGTGAAGCCCTGATGGAGCGTCTGGTGCTCGATCACGGCGTGGCGGCCCTGCCCGGAGAGAGTTTCGGCCTGGTGGCCGAGGGGGGGTGCGTGGCGCTGCGGCTCAGTTACGGCCTGCTCGATGAGGTCACCCTGGCGCAGGCTCTGGAGCGGCTGTTTGAAGGCGTGATGGCCCTCTCGCGGAACTGAGGTTCCAGGCACCGGTCCGATGGCGATCGTTGAGCGGTCTCCGTCTCGATCTGGAGACAACCCCAGCCCAGCCCCTTGGGGTGATTGCGACGACGACATTGATGGGATGGCCAGCTTGGGCTTCGCCGACGCCTCCACCCGACCACGGTCGAGGATTCGAGCTATTTGCCGGCCGGCTCGGAATGGCCCCGCAGGGGTGCGCGCCAGATCCACAGCGTCTGGCCCTCAGGCCAGAGAAGCAGCAGCCGCTCATCGACGACCAGGGCCGTCGGCTTGTCGGTGTTCAGGCCCTCCACACCGGCCTCCGCCAGGGACAGGCTCCGCAGTTCCATACCCTCAATGGCCGGCGCCTGGCCGAGCAGGGAGCCGGGGAACACGGTGGCGCCTTTCCAGAGTCGCCGCCAGCCGGCGGCCCGATTCCCGTCAGGGTGCTGGAGCTCAAGCTCAGACAGCGGTGCTGAATCGGCGGTTCGCAGGATCTCCGCCACTTCGCTGCGTCCCTGCAGGCGGCGGATCAAAGCCAGGGCGGCATCGGTGCCGCTGGGACTCTGGCCACGGGCACTCACCCGGTCCTTTGCCCCGGGACCGGAGGGACGTTGCGGGAGCAGAGAGTCCTTTCTGCCCTGGGTTCTGAGGGCTGGCCGGGAGCGGGCCGGGGGCCTGGAGGTCGTGGCCTCGAGCCGTCCGGGAGCTTTCAGGTTGGCGGGCGCCGGCGGCAGGCCGTTCAATGGCAGGCTGCTCAGCTGGGCGCTGCTCAGCGGTGGCAGGCTCAGCGCAGGCAGGTTGTCAGGCCCGGGCAGCGCCTCGCTTTGCAGTGTCTCCTCCCGTGGTTGGTGGCGACTGAACAGCAGCAGTTCGGGGCTGTCGTCCGTGATCTGGGGCTGGGCCGGCTCGGGCTGCCGCTGGGCACACAACTGGCGGTAGGAGAGCGCCAGCAGATGCAGCGCCAGCGCCGCCAGCAGGGCGATCAGCAGAGGAGAGGGTTGGCGCAGCGCTTGCAGCACGGCAACCCCCACGGCCCGAGCCCGCCCCCGCAGCTGCCGCAACCCAACAGGCGCTGGCAGCTTCAGGACTCGGGACCGCCTCAGCTGCCCAGACCATGGTGGCGTCAGGCGCTGCAGGCCTTTCATGGCAGTTGCAGCTCCACGGGCAGCGGACTGGTGTTCAACTGAGCCACCAGCTGCTGCACCGCCCCCCAGGCCACCTGGGGATCGCTCACCAGCCGCAGCTGCAGATCGGTTCGCTCGGTGGCGAGACGCTTCAGCAGCGGGTTCAACTCCTCGGGCGTCACGGCCTGATTCCAGAGTCGCAGCTGCCCGCGGCGATCCAGGCGCAGCAGGATCACCCCGGAGCCGGCGGGGCGCTGGGCGAGGCGTTGGGGGATCAGTGTGAGGGCCAGGGTGGCCACCACCAGAGCAACGCTGATCAGCCCCAGCGCAAGCCCCTCGACGCTGGCGGGCAGCCCCACGGCCCCACGGGGGCCGTGGGGCTGGAAGGGGGGTAAGCCTTGGATCATGGCCTTGGTGGTGGCGGCAGTTCCAGCAGCACCGGCCCGGATCCCAGCGAGCGCAACCAGCGCAACGAGCTGGAGATCTCCCCGAGCGGCAGGGCCGCTGAAGGCAGATAGTGCACCGCCGCCCTGCTGCCCTCGTGGCGCAGCAGGGCGGCGAGCCGCCCGCTTTCGATTGCCTGACCGCCCAGATACCAGTGCTGATCAGGGGCCTGAACCAGCCACAGGGAGACGGCTCCCGTGACGCTGCTCAGGGGCCGCGGCCGCGGCGAGCGGTCGCGGGCGATCTCCGGCAGGGCGGCCACGGCCCCGCAGACCAGCAGGGAGAGTGCCACCAGACATTGCAGCGCCAGGCTCATGGATGGAGCGACTCCTGGTGCCGTTCCAGCTGCCGCTGCAGTTGGCCGATCTGCCATTGACGCAGTCCCTGGTTGAGCGAGAGGCAGGTGCTGGCCACCAGGCTGATGATCAGGCCCAGGGCCGTGCTCATCAACACCTGGCCGTAACCCTGCAGGCTGGTTCCGGCGGGCAGGACCAGCTGGGATCCCAGGCTGGAGAGCACTTGCATCAGGCCGATGACCGTGCCGATCAGTCCCAGCAGGGGAGCGATCAGGAGGGCGGCCTGCAGCAGCGGCTCCCCGAAGCGGATCTCCAGATCCCAGTCCTGAAGCTGATGGCGGGCCTCCGTGGGGCCGCTCTCCAGCTGGCGCCTCCAGCGTTGCCGTCGGAATTGGCGCTGGCGCCACCACTGCAGCCACCAGCGGCAGCGGTCCAAGCCCACGGTCAGCACTGCGATCGACAGGATCAGCAGCAAGACGCAGATCGGGCCGCTCACCCCGGGTATCAGACCATGGGAGGCGCTGTTCAAGGGCGATCGCGCCGGTCGGAACTGGCATGGATGGTATGGGTGCGCATGCCTGAGGGCCTGTGTCGCCATCGCTTGACAGACTGAAATTCCTGGCGTTTCTTCTGTCGCTGACTAGGGTGCCGGCAGGATTTCTCCCACTCTTGCGTCCCCTCGTGACCCGATGAGCTCGATCTTTAACGACAACAGCCTCAGCATCGGCCGCACGCCTCTGGTGCAACTCAACCGGGTGACCGAGGGCTGCGGGGCGCGGGTGCTGGCCAAGATCGAGGGGCGCAATCCGGCCTACTCCGTCAAGTGCCGCATCGGCGCGGCGATGATCTGGCAGGCCGAGAAGGATGGTCTCCTAGGACCAGGCAAGGAACTGATCGAGCCCACCAGCGGTAACACCGGCATTGCCCTGGCCTTCGTGGCGGCGGCCCGCGGTCTCCCGGTCACCCTGACCATGCCCGAGACGATGAGCCTGGAGCGGCGCAAACTGCTCACCGCCTATGGGGCCCAGCTGGTGCTCACCGAAGGACGGCTGGGCATGAGTGGCGCGATCGCCGCCGCCCGGGAGCTGGCCGATTCCGATCCGAAGCGCTATGTGCTGCTGCAGCAGTTCATGAATCCAGCCAATCCCCGCATCCATCACGACACCACGGGCCCTGAAATCTGGCAGGACACCGATGGGCAAGTGGATGTGCTGGTGTCGGGTGTGGGTACCGGCGGCACGATCACCGGCGTCAGTCGCTACATCAAGACCACCCTGGGCCAACCCCTGGTGTCCGTGGCGGTGGAACCGACCAACAGCCCGGTGATCCGCCAGACGATCAGCGGCGAAGCGCTCAAACCCGGCCCCCACAAAATCCAGGGCATCGGCGCCGGCTTCGTGCCGCAGAACCTCGATCTGACCCTGCTGGATCGGGTCGAGAGCGCCAGCGATGAGGAAGCGGTGACGATGGCCAGGCGCCTGATGAAGGAGGAGGGCATCCTGGCGGGCATCTCCTGCGGTGCCGCCGCCGCCGTGGCCGTACGCCTCGCCCGCGAGGAGACCTACCGGGGCAAGACGATTGTGGTGGTGCTGCCCGATTCCGGCGAGCGCTATCTGAGTTCGGTGCTGTTTGAAGGGGTCTTCAACGAGCGAGGCCTGGCCGCCGTGTGAGAGCCGGGGCTGGCCGCTGGCTGGTGCTCGTTTTGGTTGAAGCCGGGTGACTCAGCTTGTCAGCAGCTGATGACCCAGTGATCGGCGATACAGATAGGGCTGCAGGATTGATCTGGCATGGGCTTGAAACCCGCGGATCCCCCATGGCCAGTTATACGATCAGCCTCAAAGATGGTGTCAGTTTCAGCTGTGCTGATGACACCTACATCCTTGATGCCGCCGAGGAACAGGGGATCGACCTGCCCTATTCCTGCCGCGCCGGAGCCTGTAGCACCTGCGCCGGCAAGATTCTGGCGGGCAGTGTCGATCAGTCGGATCAGAGTTTCCTCGATGACGATCAGATTGCCGAAGGATTCGCTTTGCTCTGCGTCAGCTATCCCACTTCCGACTGCACCATTCAGGCTGAGGTGGAAGACGAGCTCTGAAGTGCTTCAGTTCGGCATGGTCACGAACTCCTCGGCCACCGAGGGATGCAGGGCCATGGTGCGATCGAAGTCGGCCTTTGTGGCCCCCATGCCCAGGGCGATCGCCGCCATCTGAATGATTTCAGCGCTGTGATCGCCCACCATGTGAATCCCGAGAATCCGGCCGCTCCCGGCTTCGGTGATCAATTTGAGCAGCACCTTCTCGCCCCGCTGCGGCAGGGCCTGGGCCATGGACCGGAAGCGGGCCCGGTGCACCTTCACCCCTTCGCTGCCAAGGCGTTCCAGGGCCTCCTCCTCCGTCAGTCCCACGGAGGCCAGCTCCGGTTGGGTGAACACGGCGCTGGCCACCAGGCTGTAATCCACCTGCCGCGGACGGTTGCCGTAGACGCTGTCGGCGAAGGCCCTGCCTTCATCCACCGCCACCGGCGTCAGATTGATCCGGTCGGTGACATCGCCCAGAGCGTGAATGTGGGGCACGTTGGTGCGCAGCTCAGTGTCCACGCTGATCCGCCCGCCTTGCTGCTCAACGCCAGCCGCCTCCAGGTTGAGGCCCTCGAGAAAGGGCCGGCGACCGGTGGCGAGCAACACGCCAGAGCCGCCGAACACCTCGCCGGATTCGGTCCTCAGCCACAGTTCGCCGGGCTCGCCTTCGATCGCCGACGGACTGAGGCCGAAGCGGATGTCGATCCCGGCAGCCACCATGCCCTCCTGCACGGCTGTGGAGGCTTCGCGGTCGAAGCCTCGCAACAGGTGATCGCCCCGCACCAGCTGGGTGACGGCCACCCCCAGGCCCCGCAGAATTCCGGCGAATTCGCAGGCGATGTAGCCGGCTCCCACCACCACCATGCTCTCGGGGAAGCTCGTCAGCTCGAACAGGTCGTCACTGACCCAGCCCAGCTCCGCTCCTGGGATGGCTGGACGCTGGGGGCGTCCGCCGACAGCGATCAGGATGCGCTCTCCCTGGAGGCGCCTGGGCTGGCCGCCACGCTCCGTGACCAGCAGCTGGTGTGGCGTCTCAAAGCATCCCCAGCCACGGATCAGCTGCACACCGGCCTTCTCCAGGGCGCCGATGTGGATCTTGTTGAGGCGATCCACTTCGGCGCGCACGTTCGCCAGCAACACCGAGGTGTCACAGCGGAAGCGGGTGGCTTCCCCCTCCGGCATCCAGCCGTAGCTGGCAGCATCGGCCAGCTGCTGGCCGATGGCCGAGCCATAGACCAACAGTTTCTTGGGAACGCAGCCCCGGATCACGCAGGTGCCACCCACCCGGTCCCCCTCCAGGATCGCCACCCTGGCGCCATGGGAGGCGGCCCGCTTGGCGGCAGCCAAGCCCCCTGAGCCGGCGCCGATCACGATCAGATCGAAGCTGTCATCCATGGCGTGCGTACGGGTGGCGTGAGCGTGGAGGGCGCGGAACGAAGCGGCGCAGGAGCTGATTGTGCTCCCTCTTCGCGCCTGAACGAGGCTCAACAGTCGAACTCCGGTTGAGACCGCGCAAGGAGGGAACTCGCTTTGGACCGGTGACAAGAACGCTGAAGCTCAGCACGGCAGCAGCTCAAACCTTGACGGCCAGCTCAGCAGCATCAAGACCTGGAAGGAGATGGCCCGGGGAGGACTCGGGCTGTGGGCTGCCTCAGGATCCGGACTGGCGGGAACGGGCTTCGTCTGGAGGGC
Source organism: Synechococcaceae cyanobacterium (assembly GCA_947378425.1). Taxonomy (GTDB): domain Bacteria; phylum Cyanobacteriota; class Cyanobacteriia; order PCC-6307; family Cyanobiaceae; genus Cyanobium. The sequence goes on along the minus strand of CANCJV010000062.1, from coordinate 10,727 downwards.
GCCGATTCCGTCGCCCTACCCCCCCCAGGATCACTGCCGTGTCGTCGCCAGAAAGCCTCCCAGGAGTCCTGGGAGGCTGGTAGAGAGGCTAGTGGTCATCGTTGCCGGTGACCAGCTGCTCAATAGGGAATCGTTCAGAGGGCGATTTCGCCGCTCTCGCCGGTGCGGATGCGGATCGTGTCTTCCACGGGGGTGACAAAGATCTTGCCATCGCCGATCTCGCCGGTGCGGGCGGCTTTGGTGATCGCCTCAATGGCTGGTTTGACCTTGTCGTCGGTGACGACGACAACGATCTTTGATTTGGGCAGGAAATCCACAGTGAACTCGTTGCCGCGATAGCGCTCCACCTGTCCCTTCTGGCGGCCGAAGCCGCGGGCGTCGGAGACGGTCATGCCGATGATCTCGAGGGCCACCAGGGCCGCCTTGACCGCGTCGACCTTGGAGGGTCGAACCAAAGCTGTGATCATTTTCATGGTTGGTCAGCCTCAGTTGGTCATGGGATCGTAAGCCTCTTCGCCGTGGCAGACGAAGTCGAGACCGCGCTCTTCATCCTCAGGGGTGACGCGCAGTCCGACGGTTGCCTTGACGATCATCAGAATGATGACCGTGCCGATGGCCACAAATCCATAGGTGATCACGACAGCTTTGAGCTGAACAATGAACAGGCCGAAGTTGCCGCTTTCTTCAAGGATTTTGGCCGAGTTGGGGAAATAATCGGCGGGCACCAGTTCCTTGACCGCCAGCAATCCGGTCAACAGGGCGCCAATCGTGCCACCGACGCCGTGCACGGAGAAGGCATCCAGGGATTCGTCCAAGCTCGTCTTGGAGCTACCACCCGAGCCACCGGCACCGGAGAACTGAACGGCGATGTAGCAACCGATGGCGACGAGAGCCCCGATCAAGATCGAGGATCCGATCGAGACAAAACCAGCGGCTGGCGTAATGCCAACGAGGCCGGCAACGGCACCGGTGGCCGCACCCACGGCCGTGGGCTTGCCATCTTTGAACCACTCAATCAGGCACCAGGTGAGCATGGCAGCCGAGGCGGCCGTGGAGGTGGTGATGAAGGAGAAGCCAGCACCTTTGGCTGCGAAGTAGCTGGCACCGTTGAAGCCGAACCAACCAAACCAGAGCAGACCGGCTCCCAGAAGGATGTAGGGGACATTGTGGGGCGGACGCACGCTTTCCGGATAGCCGGTGCGGGGACCAACGATGGCCGCCGAGACCAGTGCAGCCACACCAGAAGCGATGTGGACCACGGTTCCACCGGCAAAGTCAATGGCGCCAAGTCCAAGAGGACCGAGGAATCCACCACCCCAGACCATATGGGCCAACGGGCAATAGATGAAGATGCTCCAGAGCAGGCAGAACCAGAACCAGGCCTTGAAGTTGATGCGCTCCACCAGGGCGCCAGAGATGAGCGCCGGCGTGATGATCGCGAACATGCCCTGGAACAGAGCGAAGGAAGTGGCGGAGATGGAGAAGCCATCGGCTAGGGGAGCATCCCCCAACGGACCACCGACGCCGTTCAGCCACATCGCCTCAAGGCCACCGATGAAGGGGCTCTTGAAGCCCACCCCGAAGGAGAGGCTGTAGCCGATCACCACCCAGAGGACGCCGATCAGCCCCATCAGGAAGAAGCTCATCATCATCGTGTTGAGCACGTTCTTGGCGCGGGTGAAGCCGCCGTAGAAGAACGCCAGACCTGGAGTCATCAGCAACACCAGGGCCGAACCCATCAGCATCAGCAGGGTGTCAGCACCATCGGTCGGCACCTTCTGCAGGGCGGCATGGGCCGACCCTGCCATCAGCGGCAGTAGGCCGGCGCCGGCGGCCAGCAGGATCAGGGCGTAATAGCGGAGCTGGGTGTCCTGGACACCCGCCATCACCTTGAGGCGGAAGCGATCAAAGGTTGTCTCAACGGACGGTGGTCCGTCGGACAGGAAGGTCGGTGGCATGAGGGCGAAGACCTCTCAAGAGTTCACCCGGCTACGGTGCGCCCCAACGGGGGGCTCGCTCTGTAACAAGGGAAACATTTTTGCCCATCGCTTCAGGATCCTGACCTGGAGCTCTTAGTCGCAACCCCAGCGCCATTGAACGCCAGTCGAAACGAATTGGCAGGATCCATGCCTCAATCAGTCGGAAGTCCTGTGAATGAAGCTGTTCTGTCAATGTCTGATCTACAGCTACTATTGCAAGGTTGGCCACAGATTTTTCCTGAGGACTCTTGTAGGTAGGATCCCCTTCGCTGGCTGCCTTGTTTCGTCGCCTCTTCCCAGGAGAGCTCTCGAATCGCAGGACGAGGCTTCACGGTCGAGCAAAATCGTCGCAGGCATACGTTGAGATCGATTGCAGCCCAGTGGGTTTGAGATTTCGCGATGGTTGCACGATCCCTTCAATGCCAAGGCAGCCCGAGCATCTTAAGTCCTCAATAAAAATCGCTGAAAATGTCACTCAGCGCTCTGGCTGAGAGCCCGGTTTGGCTCTGCGCGGCAGCCTTGCCCGTTGGCCTTGAGCAGCGTTCGCCCCAGGAATGTCCTGCAGCGGTTGGACCCAATCCCAATCTGACGCCCATGGGCAGACAGGCTGTCCCTCAGTTTGAGAACAGACTGCCGGCCCCAGTGCATTCCCGGTTGCGCCAGGATCGCTCGTGATTAACGATGACCTTCGCCTTGCAGAGCCTTCAGCCACCTGAGCCCCTCAGCTTTGAGGCCCTGGAAAGGTTGGCGGCGCCGGAACCTGACCTGATCCAGGGCCCAACCAGCTCCCGGGCTCGTCTGCGGCTGTTCGGCCAGCCGGAGCAGGCGGTGCGCGTCACCCTCTACCGCGATCACCACGCCTGGTGTCCCTATTGCCAGAAGGTGTGGCTGTGGCTGGAGGAGCGGCGCATTCCTTATCGGATCCGCAAGGTGACGATGTTCTGCTACGGCGACAAGGAACGCTGGTTCACCCGGCTGGTTCCCTCTGGCATGTTGCCGGCGCTGGAGCTGGACGGTCAGCTGATCACCGAGAGCGATCGCATCTTGGAGGCCCTGGAGCGGGCCTTCGGCAGCCTTGGACCTGCCATGCAGGAGCCGCGGGTGATGCAGCTGCGGCAGCTGGAGCGCCTGTTGTTCAGGGCCTGGTGCCAGTGGCTGTGCGTGCCTGGCCTGGGCGCAGAGGCAGAGCGGCGGGCCAGGGAGAACTTTGATCGCTACGCGGCGGCGATGGGCGAAGCGATCGAGACGGGACCGGGACCTTTTCTTCTGGGGGATCTGAGCAGCGCCGATGTGGTGTTCGTGCCCTATGTGGAGCGCATGAATGCCAGCCTGGCCTACGAAAAAGGCTATCTGCTGCGGCGCCAACATCGGGGGATCGATCAGTGGCTCACTGCCCTCGAGCAGCGGTCGACCTACCTGGGCACCCAGAGCGATTTCCACACCCACGCCCACGACCTGCCACCCCAGATGGGGGGCTGCTACCCCAACGGCAGTGTTGATCAGCAGCTCCTGGCCGCCCGCATCGACCAGGGTCCCTGGCCGATCGTGGCTGGCGACCAGCCGGATCCGGAAACCAGTCAGCCGGAACCGGCGGATGCTGCGGCCCTGGCCCTGGCCAGGGTGCTGAAGCATCGCTCCACTCTGTTGCAGCGCAATCCCCTGGGGCAGGCCTTCGCGTTGCCCCTGCGCTGTGCCCTCACGGCCCTGATCAACGGCTGCCACTGCCCGCCCCCGGCGGGCTCAGCCCCGGCGCTGCGCTATCTGCGCGATCGCATCAGCGTGCCCCGGGACATGCCCCTGCATGCGGCTCGCCGCCTGCGCAGAGCGCTTGAGGCGATTGCCTGCCTGGATCCCGAGGGGGCAGCAGACCAGGGAGCTTCCCTGCCGCGTCAGCATCGGCGCGATCAGGATCCGATTCCGTTCCTGAGTCAGCAGCCTGCTGGGACTTCGGCCTGAAGCTGCAGCAGGCCAGTCTTAGTCTGAAGGGAATGGTGGTGATGGGCTGGCGATGAATCGATCCCCCTGGGCATTGACCACCGTCGCTGCACTGGTGACGGGCGTGCTCGTCGTCACGGCGGCTCCTGGCCTGCCACCGGTTCGGTCCATGGAGTTGCGCGGCTCCACCTACTTCGTCAAGGCTCCGTGGAAGGCCGAGCTGATCACCTACTACGACAACACCGGCGATCCCTCGGCGCAGTACTACCTCACCATCAGCCTCGAGCCCCAGGCTGGCGCTTCGCTTGAGCGGCTCACAATCCAGCAGACCCGCGGTGCCGACTGGAATTTCCCCTTTGCTCCCGAGCGCACCCGCGCCTTTCTGGGGCGTCCTCGCCGGGAGGGGACAGCGGTGCCGGTCCGAGCCACGTTTGCGCAGCGGGAGAGGCTGATCACCGTCGATTTTCCCGAACCGGTGGCTCCGGGCAGCACGGTCACTGTGGTGCTCAAGCCCTGGTACAACCCGGTCACGTCGGATACCTATCTGTTTCAGGTCACCGCCTGGCCAGCAGGCCCCCAGCCGGTGGCCAGTCCCATCGGCCCGGCCACGCTGCGGATCTACGACCGTTTCCCCTGGTGAGCTCCGGGCCCAAGGGCCCGCTCCACTGACCTGGTTTGCCGCCGACGTTGAAGGGATGCCAGATCGCCTGTGAACCCCCGGATCGGTGGCTTCAAGCGTCAGGATGGGTCCACTCCAACCATGAACGACGATGCAGGCTCGATGGAACGGCCAGGTGTTGGCCAGCAGTGATGACATCGTCACCGTGGAAGGCAATGCCTACTTCCCTGCTTCAGCTCTCGACCCCAGCTTTTTCCGGCCCTCGGATCACCGCACCGTCTGCGGCTGGAAGGGGGAAGCCCACTACTACGACGTGCTGGCCGGCGGTGAGGTGAACGCCAATGCGGCCTGGACCTACCCGGAACCCAAGCAGGCGGCAGAGCAGATCAAGGGACGGGTGGCGTTCTGGAAAGGTGTTCAGGTGAGCTGAAGCGATTGCGACGCATGCCCCATGCATGGCCAGGGGCCTGAGATTGACCATCGCGAGCCGATGGTTTGTCCAATGTTCACGGAAATGGCGAGCCTGGCCGGAAATGGACAAGTGAGGCTTATAACCCCTGCCTTCGGAACTTCCGCAGCATGGGAATGGTTTGAGCAAACAGTGAGATTTCTTTCTCCTGCAAGGTAGAGATTTAGGAAGGTCGCGAAACTCTCACTTTTGGGTATTATCGCTATTGAATGAAATGTTAATACAGCCTTGAGAAATTAGTTGTAACTCATTGAGCCAGTCGAGCGTCATGCGTTCAATTGGCTCAGGTTCAGTCCGGATTTTCGATACTGAATCAGCATCTCTGTCTGGTCGAAGGCTTGCTGGACTTGATCGGAGCGGGGAGCCTGACCATGGCCAGCCATGGATGACTGAGCCATGGGCCCGCCTGTCGCTCAGATTCCTGGGTGGCGCAACGTGCGCCATTCGCCACTGGCGGTGCTGACCTCAATGCCAATGCCGACGGGAGCTTGCTCGGCACCGACATGCTCAATCCACCAGCTCTGGGCTTCAGCCCAGGCCGAATCCAGGGAGTCGTAGTGGTCATCGAGCACGGGATGGGGGTCGCCCTGCTGATCGACAAGCCGGAAGCGACGGTTGATGGAGCTGGAGGCTGAACGCTGCGAGCTGGCCGCGATGGTCGTGACTCGAGTGGCACCGGCGGTGGCGGGGTAGGAAATGGACATCACGAACACCAACTCAGAGCACAATCATGGCCCCTGTGCCAGATCCAGACTGTCACTGTTGCGACATTGGCGCCCGGTCATGGGCTGCCAGACCCATGAAAGACATGACCCATCGGTCTGATGCGATTTCCCGGCCGTCTTTGCGAAACCGATGGTTTTCTGGCTGCTCTTGCACAGATCGGTTCAGCAAGCCCAGGCATCAAGTGGATGAAGTCCATCACAATGCAGGCGGCTCAGAGTGCCGCACACGGGCCAATCGAAGTGGAGCTCTTAATGGATGGGTGGTTCCTGAGCTGGTTCTGACTTGAGAGCATGCGCAATCCATGGTGACAGGCTGCTGACTCTGCTGGCGAAGATGATTATGGGAGGCCAGACTTTCAACAGTCTGATGCTGGCTTTTTCATGGCAAGACAGGCTTCGATTCTTTGCCATGATCCTGGCTGTCATTTCCACTTGAACAACGACAAGTGTGATCAGGCCTTGCGGGTCTGATGACCCTCCAGGGCCTTGGCCTCGGCGAGGGCCTGTTCGGCACGCCGCATCAGATGGCTGGCTTCCTCCTTGGCCTGGCCGGCCAACGGTGAGGCGGTCGCCAGCCCCATGCTGCAGCCCAGGAATGGGCCTGGGGCTAAGGGGTGGGCGATTCGCAGGTCCCGCATGGCCTGCCCCAGCTCTGCAGCAACCCTCTGCAGCTGGCGATCATGCACACCCGGCAACAAGAGTCCGAAGGCATCGGAGCCGATGCGGGCGAGCACCACGTCCCTGGAGGCGAACCGTCCGGCCAGCAGGCGGGAAACGGCCAGCAGGGCATCATCGGCACAGAAATGACCGAAGACAGTATTGTAATCGCCGAAACCGTCCAGGTCGAGCAACAGCAAACTCAGAGGTGTCGGAGTTGGCTCAAGTCTGCGAAAGGTGATCTCCAACTGTTCTTCGAAGCGTCGACGGCTGATCAGGCCGGTGAGCGGATCCTTGGACTGCCAGTCACCTCCACCGAAATGACGGGTTGCCTTCAACACCTGAGCCAGGGGCTTGACCAGACGGTACAGACCGCGCAGTTGACTGGCCCGGAAGCCATCACGGCCACGGGTGGCGATGGTGATCACCACCCGGTGAGAACCCTGCAAAGGCAAGGGATAGGCCAGATAGTCGCTGAAGCGATCACGATGCAGATCTGCCAAAAGCGGAAAGTCGACCTCGTCGGCTGAAAGGTGCTTCAGCCTCACCCGTTTGGGAGACTCAGTGGTGCAAACATGATGGAGAATACTGGTGCGATGGTCGTTACCATCAAAGAATTCGGCCATACGCAGGAATGAGCGAACCGTGTCCGGCTCTTCCAGGCGCCACCAGTACTGAATACCGTTGCAACCTGGCTCCACCGGGACCAGAGCAAGTGAGAGTCGCTCGATCGGCAGCATGGCGGTGCGCAGCTGCTGGATCGCCCTCACGAGTAAATCTGAAGGATTCGCCAATGAGGCCGATTCGCCCATGCCGATGCCCGCCCACTCCAGCGACACCCTTTTCAATACAACTCTCAGGGGATCCAATCGGGGCAGAGGCGTTGCGACGCGCAAAGGGACCTTATTGTAAGCCCATGATGCTCTGGTGAATTGACGGTTCGCTAGCCATGTAAGTACGGAGATGAAAGATATCGGTGTGATTGAATTTTTGTGCTAAATTCAGCTGGACTAGGTTGGCGAAGATTTTGATCCAGAAGCTTATGCGAAACAAGGATGCCATTTCTCTGAGCGTTGTCAGGAGTGGTCTGTATCGCCACAGGGTCAATGCCTTGGTCTGTTGTCAGGCTATTCAACCATGCTCATTGCAAGTGTGCCTTGAAATGAAGCGCGCAGCTCTGCATGCTGGTCAATCGTTCAAACCTTGATGTTCTCGCTGTCATGGTTGGAGCCAGTCTGTGGCGATCATCTTCTGCAGTAACGGGACCCTGCTGGCTTGTAGGAGGATTCGGGAACGGTCGTGCCAGCAACCACTGCTCTGACTCAACTTTCCCCCAGTCTCGCTCAAATTCAATGCGCCGTTGTGTTGGCCAGACTGTCTTGGGTCTTGAAGGGTGATGGTCGAAGCTCGCTGGGTCAGCAACAGCTTGAGGTTCTAGTCCGGATGAGGTGCATCGTCTATCGCCAGGATTGATCATAAACGTTGAGGCCAGAGTCTCGTGAGTTTGAAATATTCTGATTCCAAAGAGTAATGATATCAAAGAGCAATGATATCAAAGTGTCCAGTTAAATTGACAGGTGAAATCCGATTCGGGTTGATGGCTGCTGATCCCTCCCAGTTCGTCAGCAGCTGACTTCAGGCCTCTGCGGTTAAGATGATTGATGTCATGAGCGCAGTCGTAGGTCTCCGATGACCACAGCCCCCAGACATGCCAATGGGGCAGGTTTGAGCACGCCAATCCGATCGACCAGGCAATTCTTGGACCTGATCAGCGATGTGCTGCTGGCGCTCAATGATCAGGCGCTGGAATCCTGCGCCACAGCGATCGGATGCATCACCCAGGCACTGGATGCCGATCTGGGTGTGTTGCTGAATGGCAGCAAGGTGGAGGTGATCGTGGGGTTGCAGGACATTGCCCCAGAGGTACTCCTCCGAGCTGCTCTCTGCCAGCCCGATGCGCTGCGTCTGGACAAGGACCTGGAGCTGCAGACCTGCTGGCAACCGCTCGGGGCAGGGCCGATCCTTCTGATCGGCCGCCGGCACGATCCTTTCAATGCCGAGGAACAGCGGCTGCTTCAAACCATTGCTCAAGCCTTTGAGCTCTACTCCCAAACCAGTCAATCCTTGTTTGAAGAGCGGCAGGCCAGACATGAGGCGATCGAGGAAGCTCGTCGCGACACTCTCACAGGCCTTCCGAACCGGGCTCGGGCCATGGAGCAGTTGCGACATCAACTTGCCGATCCTGGTGGCGGTCCAGGAGGTGGGCCTAAGGCGGTGCTGTTCATTGATCTCGACAACTTCAAGCAGATCAACGATGCCCATGGTCATGCGGTCGGGGACCATTTTCTGATTACTGTCAGCAAGATTCTCTCAAGCTTGGTTGGCCCCAGTGATCTGGTTGCCCGATTGGCTGGTGATGAATTCATCATCATCACCGAAGAATCACAGCATGGCGATGCGCGAAAGTTGGCCGACAGCATCATTGTGGAGATCTCCAAGCCGATGTTCATCGGCTCGATTGTGATCAGCCATTCGGCCTCCATCGGCATCGCCATTGCCGACGCGATGGATCGGGCTGAAACGCTGATTGAAAATGCAGATCTGGCCATGTATCAATCGAAGCAACTTGGTCGCGGCCGCTCCAGTAACTTTGATCACCATTTACGTACCAGCGCTAAAACCAGGGCCTTTCTGGAGGAATCCCTCAAGCAGGCTGTCATCCATGGCCAGATCCAATGTCATCTACAAGCCATCGTCAGCCTGCCTGATCAGCAGATTGTCGGTTTTGAGGCCTTGGCACGCTGGCATCACCCTAAGAGGGGATTGATTTCGCCGGCGGATTTCATCCCGATTGCTGAAACCAGCAGCTTGATCACTGAGATTGATGCCCTGATCATTCATCAGGCCTGCCAGACCTTGGCGGATTGGCAGGCCTTGGGTCTGGCAGAGGGTCTGCATGTCTCAGCCAATCTTTCTGCCCGAAGCCTGAACGATCAACGCATCGCCAACCAGATCGAAGCCTCCCTGTTAAGCACTGGTATGCGCAGTGACCTGCTCTATATCGAAATTACGGAAACGATGCTGGTCGAAAATCTGGAAACTGCCGCGCGGACTCTGGAGAAACTTAGAAAGTTGGGCATTCGCCTGGCCATCGATGATTTTGGTACCGGTTACTCCTCCCTGCGTTATCTGAAACAGCTGCCGGTGGGTTTCCTGAAGATTGATCAATCATTCATTTCTGGACTGGGTGAGAATCAACAAGACGATGTGATTGTGGCGGCCGTGATCCGTATGGCGATGGCTCTCGGTTTGTTGGTGATTGCTGAAGGGGTCGAAACAGAAGATCAGTCGCGACTGCTGAGTGAACTTGGTTGCCACTTTGCCCAGGGTTATCTTTTCGGTCGCCCCAGTGATCTGACCACCATGCGGAAGCTGCTGACCGATCAGAGGGCCACCAGGGTTGAAACCGCAGCCCAGCCATCACCGGTCTGAGACTCCCCATCACCGTTGGGCGAACCTCTCAGGTCATCAACGCCTGGGAATGAGGATCTTCTGGCCCGGGACGCTCAGTTGCTGCGGATCACCGATCATCTGGCGGTTGACCGCGAAGATCTCACTGGATTGTGCCCTCCACCCCAGCTCCCGATCAAAGATCCCCAGAGTTTGACAGCGGAGCTGACCAACATGAAGCTGGCATCCCCCGTAGTGCCAGGGATCTTGCCCGGTGTGCCCGGTGTCAACGACGTAGGCGGGCTTCCTCGGTCCCTCCCCCCGCCATGGCAAAGAGAGGCGACAGCGAAAACTGAGTCACGTGGTGATCCCGCAGCGCGCTGAGGCTCAACGAAGCTAGTGAAATAATGGAGACGAGTATCGATGAATTATGGAAGTGGCTGCATGGCAAAATTAACCACAAGCCTCGCTGCAATCGCAGCAAAGTTCGCAATCTCTTTCTCGTTATCGTCGATACGAATTGCTAGCTGCCGTATTAGACTGCGGCTAAATTCCGGCGATGTCTGCAGCAGGCTTTCAAGCCGTTCCGTTGTAAACACAAGTGATTGTACTGGTTCCTCTTCGGCTCTGACTTCCGCCCTGCGATGGTGGTCTGTGAAGTAAGCCACTTCACCAATCAGATCCCCTGGATGCAGCCTGGCCACTTGGATGGGCTGACCATTGGGCGCGGAACCGCTTATGACTTGGCATTGGCCTTCCAGCAGAATCGCGACCAGATCAGCGGGATCCCCCACCTGAAACAGGGGGGCCCAGGGCTCGAGTTGCACCAGCTGGCCCCATCGCACCATGCTGAACAGTGCAGCCGGAGAGAGACCTGCCGCAAGCGGAACCGT
>CANCJV010000061.1 GCA_947378425.1 Synechococcaceae cyanobacterium | reverse complement strand
ATCCGCTCGACGCCAAGCCGGGTGTAGATGTCGACCCAGCGCTCGTACTGGCTGCCGGGAAGGCGGTAGGGAACGCTGGGGGTGCCGATGGGCATGGGTCTTGCTGGTGGGGCGGTGAGGGCTGGTGGTGAGAAGAGAGTGGGGCAGGAGCCCCCGGCTTGGACTCAGCCGATGCCGGCGGCCGTGGCCACCGGAGCGGGCAGGTCCTTGCGGCTGTTGAGCACCCGATCGATCAGGCCGTAGCTCCTGGCTTCCTCCGCCGTCAGATAGGTCATGCGGTCGGAGTCGCGGGAGAGCTCCTCGATGCTCTTGCCAGTGTTCTCGGACAGCATCTCCAGCATGGTGTGCTTGTTCTGCAGCACCTCTTTGGCCCGGATCTGGATGTCACTGGCCTGACCGCGGGCGCCGCTGCGGGGCTGGTGCAGCACGATCGAGGCATGGGGCAGGGCGGCCCGCTGGCCCTTGGTACCGGCCGAAAGGATCATCGCCGCGGTGCCCATGGCCTGGCCGATGCAGATGGTGTGGACCGGCGGTTTGACGTAACGCAGAGTGTCGCAGATGGCGAAGGCTTCGGTTTCAAACCCGATCGCATCGCCGGAATACCAACTGGTGCCCGTGGAGTTGATGTAGAAGAAGATCGGCTTCTCCGGATTGTCAAACTCCAGGTACAGCAACTGGGCGATGATCAGCTCGGTCACGTCGATGCCCATCTGCCGCTTGGCGTCATCGTCCGAGAACAGGGGCAGGCCCAGGTAGACGATCCGCTCCTTCAGCAGCAGCGAAGGCAGATCAGGGGGCGGGGTGCGCATCACGGCGGAATCGCCGTAGTAGGGGGCCGACACCGTCATCCGCGCATACCAGTTGGCTTGGACCCGGAGCCTAGCCGGGTCCGGGTGGCAGCGGTTCCTGGGTGCTGGTGGGTTTGCCTCCCCCCGCTCGGGCGGCGGACTTGGTCTGGCCCTTGGCGGGCTGGCCGTCCAGGCCCTTGGTGGCAAGGTTGAGGATCCCCTTGTCGCCGTTCTTTTCGCTGTTCCCCTTCTCGCAGCGGGCGAAGACCATGCGGCCCGTGGGGGTCTGGAGGGCACCGGTGATGGTGACGGCGAGGCGCTCGCCGATGCGGCCACGGGCGTCTTCGACCACCACCATGGTGCCGTCCTCCAGGTAGCCCACCCCCTGGTCGGCCTCCTTGCCCTCGCGCACGATCTTGAGCTGCAGGTTGTCGCCGGGCTGAACCTCCGGCCGCAGGGCGATCACCAGCTCGCTGAGGTTCATCACCCTGAGCTCCTGAACTTCGGCCACCTTGGCCAGGTTGTAGTCGGCGGTGAGCAAGGTGCCGCCGGTGTCGGCGGTGAGCTTGAGCAGCTTGTCGTCGGCGCCCTTGCCTTCGTAGCGGGTGCTGTTCACCACCAGCCGCCGACCGTATTGCTGGCGCAGCTCTGAGAGCAGCTTGAGACCGCGGCGTCCCTTGCCCCGCTTCTCGGCATTGGCCGAATCGGCCAGGGCCTGAAGTTCGTCGATCACGGCCTGGGCGACGATCACCTGCCCCTCCAGCAACCCGGACTCCAGCAGGCCGCGGATGCGTCCATCGATGATCACGCTGGTGTCCAGGATCTTGGCGCTGGCCGGCTGCAGCACCCCTTCGGCGACGAGCAGGGCGTCGGTGCTGGAGGGATTGAACAGCCGTAGCAGGGTTCGCCCATGCACTTCGGCGAGGTTGTAGCCGAGCACGCCGAAGAAGACATTGCTGAGCACCGCCGCCAGGGGTTTGACCAGCACCACCTCCCAGGGCAGGGGCAACAGCAGGATCGGTGCCAGCAGCAGGTTGGCCACCAGCAGCCCCAGGATCAGCCCAACGGCGCGGCTGATCAGCAGGTCCGTGGGCATGGAGCGCACTTGAGCCATCAGCCGCCGCCGCAGCTGCTGGAACATGAAGCCGGCGATCAGGCCGAAAAAGGCACCGAAGCCCGCCAGCACGCCGCGAAGGCCCTCCAGGTTGGTCACCTCCAGCAGCAGCTTCTCCGGCAGCAGGTCCACACCAAGCCAGCCAGTGGCCGCACCGGAGACCAGGAACAGCACCAGGATGAGGGTGTCCACCATGCCGAGAACGTGTGGCGGCCCATCACATCAGCCCCGAAGCATGCCCGATCTGCCGCCAATTGACAGGCAGGGGTTACCGCCCGTGATGGGAACGCCATCAATCGGGGCGATGCCGGACAGCGATGCAGAAGTTCCCGCCCCATCGGCCGCGGTGGCTCCACTTGCCTCAGGCCTGGCCGCGGTCCTGGCGCAGCAGGGATCACCACTGCGCCCGCCGCGCTCGGCCTACGTGCACATTCCCTTCTGCCATCGGCGCTGCTTCTACTGCGATTTTCCGGTGGTGCCCCTGGGCGATCGGGCCGACGGCGGTGGCGGCAGCGGCGCCGCGTCGATCGCCGCCTACCTGGAGCTGCTGCATCGCGAGATCACCACGGCCCCGTCCGGTCCCCCCCTGTCCACGGTGTATCTGGGGGGCGGCACCCCCTCGATGCTCAGCCCCGACCAGGTGGACGCGCTGCTGAAGGCCCTGGACCGGCGCTATGGCCTGGCGCCAGGGGCGGAGATCACTTTGGAGATGGATCCGGCCAGCTTCGATCAGACGCGCCTGACGGGTTATCTGGCGGCGGGCATCAACCGGGTGAGCCTGGGGGGCCAGAGCTTTGATGACAACGTGCTGGCGGGCCTGGGGCGGCGTCACCGGGTGGCGGATCTGCTCCAGGCATCGGAATGGCTGCGGCGGGCCCGGGCCCGGGGCGAGCTGGCCAGCTGGAGCCTCGATCTGATCCAGTCCCTGCCGGGCCAGGGGCTGGCCCACTGGCAGCGGCAGCTGGAGGCGGCGATCGCGCAGCAGCCGCCCCACCTCTCGATCTACGAGCTGTCGATTGAACCCGGCACCGTGTTCGAGCGACGCCTGGAGCGGGGCGAGCTGGAGCTGATCGATCAGGATCTGGCCGCCGATCTGATGGAGCTCAGTCAGCAGCGCCTCAGCCAGGCCGGCTATGGCCACTACGAAATCTCCAACTACGCCCGGCCCGGCCATGCCTCCCGCCACAACCGCGTCTACTGGAGCGGGGCCGGTTGGTGGGGCTTCGGCATGGGGGCCACCGCCGCCCCCGATGGACGGCGCCAGGCCAGGCCCCGCACCCGCGAGACCTATGCCGCCTGGCTGCTGGCCCTTGATCGCGCCCAGCCGGCCCTGGCCGCAACCGAGGGCGAAGCGGAGGGGCCCCTGGGGATGGCGATTGATGAGCGCTGGATGGTGGGCCTCAGGCGCCGCGAGGGGGTGAATGCCGTGGCCCTGGCCCATGCCGCCGGCCTGGGCCACCAGGAGCTGGCGGCGCTGCGTCAGGAGCTGGCGCCCTTCGAGGAGCGCGGTCTGTTGCTGGTGGAGGGGGAGCGCTGGCGCCTGAGTGATCCGGCCGGACTGGCCCTCAGCAATGCGGTGCTGCGGGAGCTGTTGGCCTGGTGGCCGGCTGAAGCGGCCGCTGGGCACTGATCCACTGCCGCAAGGCCTCCACCGCCAGGCCCCGGCCATCGATCAACGGCGGAGAGAAGGGCGGCTGGCGGCTGGTGAGACCCAGCAGGTCGGCGGTGACGCGCACCTGGCCGTCGCAGGCATCCCCTGCACCGATGCCGATCACCGGGATGCGCAGTTCGCGGCTCAGCTCGGTCGCCAGCTGCGCCGGAATGTGCTCGAGCACCAGGGCGAAACAGCCGGCGGCCTCGAGGCGCTCCGCCTGGCGACGCAGCCGTTCCTGGGCCATCGGATCACTGGCCTGGCGGCGGTAGCCCAGCTGGTGCACGGACTGGGGGGTGAGGCCGAGATGACCCAGCACCGGAATGCCGCTGCGCACCATGCGATCGATCACCGCCAGCGTTTCCGGCTCCGCCCCCTCAAGCTTGACGCCCGCCGCCGGCGCCTCCTTCAGGGCCCGGCCGGCGGCGGCCAGGGCCTCATCGGCGCCGCATTGATAGCTCAGAAAGGGCAGATCACAGATCATCAGGGGAGCGGGCCGGCTCACGGCACCCCGCCGCAGCTGCTCCAGGCGCCAGCCCTCCAGACCCCGGCCGGCGGCGCGGCAGTGGTGCAGCATCTCGTCGAGAGTGACCGGCAGGGTGGTGCCATGACCGAGCACCGTCATCGCCAGGGAATCACCGACCAGGAGCACATCGGCACCGGCTTCGGCGACCACCAGCGCCGAGAGGGCATCCCAGGCGGTCAGCATCGCGATCGGCAGACCTTCCTGCTTGCGAACGATCAGATCAGCGGGACGCATCGACGCAGGCCGGCGTTGAACGTTCAAGCCTGGCATCTTGGGGTTCGGCTCGGCCCCGGGAGCTGCGCTGCCCTTGCTACGATGAATACGACTCGGACCCATGCGGCCCGGACGCTCAAATCTGGTCAGGACCGGAAGGGAGCAGCCACACGGGATGCTCAGGGCAGGCGTGGACTCCGGGTCACCCCAATCCAACGAGTCCGAGGTGACGTGATCACCTCGGACTGATGTTTCGACACCGTGATTTCCGGCAGGTCTGCGGACGGCCCAGATCCTGAGCTGGGCCTGCAGCCAACGCCCTGCTTCCTGACCCGCAGCGCCATGCCGTTTCCACCTGCGAGCAAGCTCTCTGGGCTGATGAGCTGACCCGACGGACCGGGGACTCTCAGCACAGCGGCAGCAGCGGACAGGAGCAGAGGTCTGCCGGGCGCGGACCCTCAGGAGCCGGGGCCAGCAGAGCCCTGGCCATCATGGGCTGCAGGCAAAGCGAGGATGGGTCGCCCCCGTTGATGAGGTGGTGGCACCGATCATCACCAATGGGGCAACTATTCGCCTGGATGCCAACACTCCCAGGGGCTAATCGATGAGCGAACTCACGACGATCAGTCACTTTATTGATGACGTATTTTCAGTCATCATGATGCCCCAGACTTCAACACCCCGTGGGTGATTTCCAAAGGGCTGCTGCGACCCTCAGTTGACGTGGCCCTGACGATTGCGCAGAAACGGAGGGATCATGGCGCCACGTTCCTCCGGGATGGCGGTGAGGGCATCGACGAAGCTGCTTCGGCTGGTGCGCTCCGGGCGGTAGCTGCCGCCACTCTCGAAGCCGGTGGCGATCACGGTCACGTGGATCTCACCCTCAAGACTTTCGTCCACCACGGCGCCGACGATGATGTTGGCGTCCGGATCCACCATGTCGTAGATCACTTCCGAGGCGGTGGTCATGTCCTCAAGGGTCATGTCCTTGCCGCCGCTGATGTTGATCACACAGCCGCGGGCCCCATCAATGCGCGCCGATTCCAGCAGGGGGCTGGTCATGGCGGCCTGAGCGGCTTCGCTGGCGCGGGAGCGGCCCGAGCCCACGCCGATGCCCAGAAGGGCGGTGCCGGCGTCCGCCATCACCGAACGCACGTCGGCGAAGTCAACGTTGACCAGGCCAGCTTTGGTGATGATGTCACTGATGCCCTTGACGCCCATGCGCAGCACGTCATCGGCGGCACGGAAGGCATCCTGCAGGGGGGCACCGGCGATCGCATCGCGCAGGCGATCGTTGGGAATGATGATCAGGGTGTCGACATGCTCGGCCAGGCGGGCGATGCCCTCCTCGGCCTGGCGCAGTCGCTTGCGACCCTCGAAGCCGAAGGGTTTGGTGACGATACCGACGGTGAGGGCACCGCATTCCTTGGCGACCTCAGCCAGGATCGGGGCGGCTCCGGTGCCTGTACCGCCTCCCATGCCGGCGGCGATGAAGACCAGATCCGCCCCTTGGAGGGACTGCTGCAGATCGGCGCGGGATTCTTCGGCGGCCTTCTGGCCGATCACCGGGTTGCCGCCGGCACCGAGGCCGCGGGTGAGCTTCTGCCCAAGCTGGATCCGTTGCTTGGCTGCCGACTGAAGCAGGGCCTGAGCATCGGTGTTGAGCACCCGATAACCGACCCCCTGGAGATCGGAGGCAATCATGCGATTGACGGCGTTGCTGCCGCCGCCACCGACACCGATGACCTCGATCCGAGCCGACTGGCTCGGGACGATCCCGTTGGATTGGGGTGAGGTCTGGCTCATGTCGTGGTGCTCCTGATGGGACGCCGGCTGTGCCGACTGGTCAACGGATGGGGGAAAATCCTGATCGCGGGTGATCGCGGGGTGCGAAGGGGGGAATCCGTTGATCGGCGGCTGCATTATGTCCGGGGCAGGGGCCAGAGCTGGTGGGTGGAATTCAGAATCCCGTCAAAAGCGTAGGTGCGCAATCGCATGTGAGGGTTGGCTGGCCTGGTTGCTGACGGGATCACTGGGCACCGAGGGGTTTGCGGGCGTGGGCCGGGCCACCATCATTGCTGTCAACCAGCGGGCCGGGCAGGGTCAGTTCGGGCTGTTCGGGGTCGCTGAGGTCAATCTGTTGAAAGTGACGCCCCTTCAGCTGGGTCGGCAGATTGTGCATGAGGTGGGCAGCCACCTCCAGCCGCCGCCGCAGCTTGCCATCGGCGGGGCCGAGTCGCAGCACCCCCAGTTCGGTGGTGGTGAGCCAGATGCTGCCGTCGGGTTCGAAGTTGATCTGACGCAGGCCCGGTCCCAGGGCCGCCCGATAGCTGAGCAGTGTCACCAGGGCTGGCCGATGGCGTTCATTCCAGCCAGCCACCAACAGGTCCTGGCTGGGTGAGGTGAGCATCACGGAGGCCTGACCTGGCGTGATCCAACTGCCCTGTTGATCGATGAATCCCTGCTCCAGTCCCACGACGGTGCGGCGCTGGGCCCGGGCAATGGCCTCCCGGTCAACGAGGTCGATGCGCAGGTGGGCCGGCAGCATCTGCCGCGTGACCCGCACCTTCTCCACCGGCAGCGATGCCGCCAGCTCGGCCTTCAGTTGCCGGGGGCTGAGGGTGAGCAGGGGCTGGGGAAATTGCAGATGGGCGGCGGCGATCACCTGGTCACGGCTGACCAGCTTGCTGCCCACCACCTCCACCTGGGACGGATCTCGCAGGCTCCAGCCCTGCCGCAGCAACTCGTAGCCCAGCCCTGCCGAGATCAGGCTGAAGACCACCAGGCGCCAGAGATTGCGCCAGCGCTCGGCCCGCCGCTGCTGGCGCAGTTCGATCCGGCGCTGGGAGCCAGGCTGCAGCGGCGATTCCGCTGGCCTCTGGGCGTTCGGGGATTCGCTGCCGCTCACAGCTCACAGCGCGAGCGCGCCATCAGTTCATCGATCCAGCGACGGGCCCGCTGGGCATCGGCGAAGGGCAGATCCTGCTGCTGGCCATCCCCCCCCACCAGACGCAGGCGGCAGGCTCCCTGGCTCTCCTCGGTGAGTGGGGCTTCACCGGAGCCGAGGGCGAGCAGCTCCACCAGCTCCAGCTGCTTGATCACAAACTCTCCTTCCGGCTGGAAGGCCCCCGCCTCAAAGCGACTCCAGCTGAGGACACCGTCCCGCAGGCGGGCGGCCCCGCAACCGTCCAGCTTGGCCAGTTCGGCTCCTTCAGCCCACTGCCGAAAGAGAGTCTGCCGGCGCCGTTCCAGCCAGCCCAGAGCGGCCAGCAACACGAACACCAGCAGCAAGGGCAGCCAGAGCAGGCCGTGGATCATGCCGCCGCACCTCCAAGGTGATTGCGTTGCGCGAAGGATTCTCTCGCCCCCTGCACCAGGGCGTGAACCAGGTCTTCGAGTGACAACCCACTGGCCTGCCACAGCATCGGGTACATGCTCTGACTGGTGAAACCGGGCAGGGTGTTGATCTCGTTGATCCAGAGGCCTCCACCGTCCTCGTCGTAGAAGAAATCCACCCGCGACAGGCCGGCCGCCGCCACGGCCCGGCAGGCGGCGATGGCCATCGAGCGAGCCCGTTGCATCAGCTCCTCTGGGACATCGGCCGGGATGACCGTCCGGCTGAGCCCTTCGCTGTATTTGGTCTCGTAGTCGTACCAGTCGGCATCGAAGCAGATTTCGCCCAGCACCGAGGCCCGCAGCTCCCCGACGCCCAGCACCGCGCACTCCAGCTCCCGGGCCTTGACGCCCTGCTCCACCACCAGGCGCGGATCCAGGCTGGCGGCGAGCTGCAGGCCCGTCAGCAGGCCGGGGCGATCGCTGGCCTTGCTGATGCCCACCGACGAGCCCATGTTGGCGGGCTTGACGAAACAGGGATAGCCCAGGCGGCTCTCAATGCGCTCCAGCAGCGCCTCAGGATCGGCCCTGACTTCGGCCTCATCCAGGCAGAGGTAGGGAACCTGGGGCAGTTCGGCGGCGGCGAAGGCCGCCTTCATCGCCTGCTTGTCCATGCCCACGGCCGAACCGAGCACGCCGGAGCCGACAAACGGCACCTGCATCAACGTGAACAGCCCCTGGATCGTGCCGTCCTCGCCATTGGGGCCATGCAGCACCGGGAACCACACCTCCACCTCCAGCGCCCCTTCGGGGAGCCCCCGGAAGCCGCCGGGGGCACCTGGATCAGGAAGCTCGGCGGCCCCCATCGCAGCCCCGCGCTGCAGCACCTGCTGGGCCACCGCCGGCGGCCACCAGCGGCCCCGCTGATCGATGTAGAAGCAGCTCACCCGATAGCGCTCGGCGTTGCCTCCCTGGCCCAGGCCAGCCAGCACCGTGGCGGCGGAGCGGATCGAGACCTCATGCTCGCCGGAGGCTCCCCCGAACACCAGGCCGAGGTGGGTGGGGAGCTGGGTCATCGTCGGCGGATCGTGGCGCCAAACGTATCAGCCATCGGGCCGCTGACCAGGGTGGAGCGGCGGCCTCGGCCGATCAGCTGGGGCTGCCGCTGAGCGAAAAGGCCCGCACCGCCTCGATCCGCACCGCCACCAGCTCGCCAGGGGTGATGTCGCGGCCATCAGGCCGCCGGGCCGGGAAGAAGGTGAGGCGATTGGTGCGGGTGCGCCCCATCGACTGGCCAGGATCGCGGGGATTGCTTCCCTCCACCAGCACCTCCTCGACCCTGTCCAGATAGCGGGCACTGCGCTGGCGGGCGATCCGTTCCACCAGGACGTTGAGCTCCTGCAGGCGCGCCACCTTGACCGCCTCCTCCAACTGGTCCGGCCAGGTGGCCGCGGGGGTGTTCGGCCGGGGCGAATAGGCGGCCGTGTTGACCAGGTCAAAGCCGATCTCCTCGATCAGATCCAGGGTGCGGCGGTATTGAGCGTCGCTTTCGCCGGGGAAGGCGACGATCACATCGGCGCTGATCGAGGCCTCCGGCATTCGGCGGCGGATGCGTTCGATGATGCGCCGGTAGCGATCCACCGTGTAGCCCCGGGCCATCGCCCGCAGCACGTCGTCGTCGCCGCTCTGGAACGGGATGTGGAAGTGTTCACACACCTTGGGCAGATCGGCGCAGGCGTCGATCAGCCGTTCGGTGAAGTAGCGGGGATGGCTGGTGGCGAAGCGGATGCGCTCGAGGCCCTTGATGTCGTGGACGTGCTGCAGCAGGTCGGTGAGGGTGTGGGCGCGGCGGCCTTCCGGGGTGATGCCGGGCAGGTCGCGGCCGTAGGCGTCGATGTTCTGCCCCAGCAGCGTGATCTCGCGGAAGCCCCGGGCCGCCAGCCCCTCCATCTCGAGGCGGATGGCCTGCGGCAGCCGCGATTGCTCCCGTCCCCGCACCGACGGCACGACGCAGTAGGTGCAGCGCTCATTGCAGCCATAGATCACGTTGACCCAGGCGCAGACCTGGGAGTCGCGGCGGGCCGTGGTGATGTCTTCGAGGATGTGGTGTTCGCCGGTGGCCACCACCTGCTGGCCGCTCTCCACCTGGGTCAGCAGGGCCTCGAGCCGATTGGCGTGCTGGGGGCCCATCACCAGATCAAGCTCGGGCACCCGCCGCAGCAGCGCCTCCCCCTCCTGCTGGGCGACACAGCCGGCCACCACCAGGGTGAGATGGGGGTTGTCGCGTTTGCGCTGGGCCTGGCGCCCCAGATAGCTGTAGACCTTCTGCTCGGCGTTGTCCCGGATCGTGCAGGTGTTGTAGAGCACCAGATCGGCGCTGTGTTCATCGCTGCCGGGGGTGTAGCCCATGGTCTCGAGGATTCCGGCCATGCGCTCGGAATCGGCCTTGTTCATCTGGCAGCCGAAGGTGGTGATCCAGTAGCTGCCGCGGCCCTGGACGCCATGGGCTGCAGGCATCGCCGTGGAACTGAGGGTGCTTGGGGTGGCGCTCATCGG
Organism: Synechococcaceae cyanobacterium; assembly: GCA_947378425.1. Classification (GTDB taxonomy): domain Bacteria; phylum Cyanobacteriota; class Cyanobacteriia; order PCC-6307; family Cyanobiaceae; genus Cyanobium. Next base: position 7,797 of record CANCJV010000061.1, on the reverse strand, counting down.
CCCATTTTCCGCCATGGGCGGCCCCGCTCCCGGAGCGGCGCCAGGGGAGGGTGCTGCCGCAGCGGCTGGGCAACGGCGGCCTCACCCCGGCAGCAGCCGGTCCGGCAGCGCTGATCGGTTGGGACTCCTGCCCGCTGCCCTGAGCCAGGGCTGTCGCGGTTGCCAGGGCCGGACCGCGCTCAGCCCAACCCGCCTGTGCCAGCGTGTTCGGATCGCCGGCCAGCTCCGTCATCACCATGCATTGCAGCCTGCGCCGTTTTCGCCTCACCAAGGCCGTCCCCCTGGCGATCAGCCGGGGCACCACGGCGGCCGTGGAGCATCTGCTGGTGAGCGTCGAGCATGAGGGCATCACCGGCCTGGGGGAAACCGGGGGCTTCGAGACCGGACATCGCCACTACGACAGTGACGCGATCGCCCGGGAACTTGAGGCCCTGTTCCCCCGGCTGAGCGGCCTGGCCCCTCAGCCCCTCCAGGCCCTCGACCCCCTGCTCGCCGAGCTGTCGCCCCCGGCCCGCTGCGGCCTGGATCTGGCCCTGCACGACTGGTGGGGCAAGCGGCTGGGCCTGCCGCTGCATCAGATCTGGGGTCTGGATCCGGAGCTGGCCCCAGCCACCAGCGTCACCCTCGGCCTGGGGCCCGTGGAGGCGGTGCTGCAGCGGCTCGAGCGCTGGTGGACCCTGCTACCGGCCACCCGCATCAAGCTCAAGCTCGGCAGTCCGGAGGGCCTGGAGCACGACCGCAGCCTGGTGGAAGCGGTGGCGACGGCCCTGGAGCGGCGCCGGCAGCAGCGCGGGGAGACGCTGGAACTGCAGGTGGATGCCAACGGCGGCTGGGACACCGCTGCGGCCCGCTCGATGCTGGGCTGGCTGGCGGAGCGGGGGGTGGTGCTGGTGGAGCAGCCCCTGCCACCGCTGGAGGATCCCGAAGCCGACTGCGCCGCCTTCGCCGCCCTCGAACTCGATTGCCCGATCCCGCTGGTGGCCGACGAGAGCTGCTGGAACCTGGCGGATGTGGTGCGCCTCGCCCCCTACGTGGACGGCATCAACATCAAGCTGCTCAAAAGTGGCGGCCTGAGTGAGGCCCTGCTGATGGCCGAGACCGCCCGCCGGCTGGGGCTGGGGGTGATGGTGGGCTGCTATTCCGACAGCGCCCTGCTCAACGGCGCCGCCGCCCAGCTGATGCCCCTGATCCGGTGGCCCGATCTCGACAGCCATCTGAATCTGCTCGATGACCCCTTCGAGGGACCGCGACTGGAGGCAGATCGGCTGAGGGCCGGCCTGGCCCCGGGGCTGGGGGTGAGCGCCCGGCGGCAGGCAGCTGCTGAGCCGGGCCGATGCTGAGCGCCGCAGCACCGGTGGTGCTGCTGCTGCACCATGGCCTCAACAATCTCACGGGCAAGACCGGCCTGACGCTGCTGCGCTATCGACGGGGGCCGATCCTGGCCGTCGTCGATCCGGACCATGCGGGGGGCTGCCTGAGGGAGATCACCGGCATCGATCGCGCTGTACCGGTGGTGGCCTCCATGGCCGAGGCCCTGCCCCTGGTGGGCGATTCCGCCGCAGCTGTGGCGGTGGTGGGCCTGGCCCCCGCCGGTGGGCTCCTGCCCGAAGGGGTGCGGTCTGATCTGGAGATCGCCCTGGCGGCGGGTCTCTGCCTGGCCAGCGGGCTGCATACCCGGCTGGGGGATGACCCGCAGCTGGCGGCCCTGGTGCAACCCGGCCGCTGGATCTGGGATCTGCGCCAGGAACCCGCCGATCTGTCGGTGGCTGCCGCCAGGGCGGCCTACCTGCCGGGGCAGCGCTGGCTGGCGGTGGGTTCGGACATGTCCGTGGGGAAGATGAGCGCCTGCCTGGAGCTGCAGGCGGCGGCCCTGGAGCGGGGCCTCGATGCTCGCTTTGTGGGTACCGGCCAGGCCGGCATCCTGATCAGTGGCCGGGGGGTGGCCCTCGATGCGGTCCGGGTCGATTACGCCGCCGGCGCCGTGGAGCAGGCCGTGCGGGAGGCCGCCGAGGGAGCGGGCGACGACACCCTGATGCTGGTGGAGGGCCAGGGCTCCTTCTGCCATCCCGGTTCCACCGCCACCCTGCCACTGCTGCGGGGCAGCCAGCCCACGGCGCTGCTGCTGGTGCATCGCGCCGGCCAGGAGACGATCCGCAACCATCCCCACATCCCCCTGCCACCGCTGACGGAACTGATCGCCACGATCGAAGCGATGGCGGCCCTGGCCCGTCCCCATGGGGCCACATCCGGTGGCCGCCTGGGCGCCCCCCAGGGGCCGCCGAAGGTGGGGGCCATCGCCTTGAACACCGGCCATCTGGGGGCCGAGGCGGCGGCCGAGGCGATCGCCGCCACCACGGCCCTCACCGACCTGCCCTGCCAGGATCCGGTGCGGAACGGCGGGGATGGCCTGCTGGAGGCCCTGCTGGAGCAGACAACCTAAAAAATTGGCCCGGTGCCTGAGACACCGGGCCGAAAGGGCGAGCGAGGGGAATCGAACCCCCGAATAGTGGCGCCACAAGCCACTGCCTTAACCTCTTGGCGACGCCCGCCGCACACAGGCGAATTTACAACACCGTCGATGGCCAGGGGCCGCGGAAGCGAGTGCTTCGGCAGCGGGACACTGGATGATCCAGAGGACTCCGTAGGGCCAATCTCCCAGGCGTGCCCTGACCTGATCGGGCTGCGCCGAACAAGCTCCAGCGCGCTCCAGCGGTCGTCGCTGAGCTTGATGGGAAATCAAGTCGGGACAAGGGCGACAGAGGGGCCACGCCCAGCGAGGGAACAGTCAGGCGCTCGCGGCCAGCCGAACCGGAGCCCTCAGCCAGGCGCCGCGGAGGCTGTCACCAGCAGCGCGTGGGGGCAGAGCGCACCGGGGTTCAACCAGTCCACAGCACCCGCAGAACCCTCCAACGGCAAGCCATCAGCAGGCCAGGCGTCCGGAGACCAACTCCTGGCTCAGACTTTCAGCACCATGACAGGCATGGCAAAGGGTCAATCAGGCCTGCCCGCCGGGCTCGGCCAGGGATGGCGCAGCTGGGCGCCGTAGGGTCCACGGCCATCCAGGCAGGCGGCGCCGCAATGGCAGCCCAGGCTGATCGCCTCAGCCACGCTCCAGCCGGCGGCCAGCCCGGCGGTGACGCCGGCGGCGAAGGAATCCCCGGCCCCATAGGTGTCCTGGACAGGCCGTTGACGCCGTGGCGCCGCAAAGCGTTCGCCCGGGCTGACGCGTCCGCCGGCGGCTCCCTCCGTGGCGATCACCAGGGCCGGCTCCAGGCTCAGATCACCGGGCTGGTAGCGCTCGGCAGGATCGAGGCCACTGCCGATCAGGGCGTCCAGGTGCACCCCCGACCGCTGCAGCACCGGTAGCCGCACCCGGGGCGTCGCCGCCAGCAGCAGCGCCCGGCGGGCCAGGCGCAGTGCCCCGGCATCGGCCGCCGTCACAAACACACCGTCGCAGGCCGCCAACAACTGCCAGGGCAGGGGGTCGGCAGCCCCTGGATGGAGCCGTTCGCCGATCACGGTGATCGTGCGCTCGCCGTCGGCGTCGACAAAGGTGATCGCCCGGCGGCTGGGGGCATCCCGCCAGGCCACATGCAACTCCAGGCCCAGGGCCGTGAGCTCCGCCGCCGCCCGTTCGCCGATGGCATCGCGCCCCAGGGCGGTGAAGAACGGCACCGGGTGGCCCAGCAGGCGGGCGAGCTGAACGGCGACCACGGCGCCACCACCGGCGGCACACTCGTGAAAATCATCGGCCCGCAGAATCTCGCCCGGGCTGGGCAGATGGCTCACCCCGACAAAGCTCACCAGCTCCACATGGCCGAGCACCGCCAGCCGCAGCGGGGGAAGGGCCGGCAATTGGCCCAGGGGGATCGGTGACAACTCCGGCCCAGCCGCCATCAATCGAGCCTCGCCCGGGCGCTGAAATCCTGCAGCACCAGACTGCGGGCCTGGGGATTCTGGGTTTCGGCCACGAGTTGCAGCCGTTCGCCCTGGCGCCCAGAGGCCGTGACCACCAGGCTGTCGAGCGGGGCGCCATTGGCGCCGAGCACACCGAAGCTGGCGCGGATCTGACCGCAGGGCCGATCGAGACACTCCACCTCCAGCACCTCAACGGCACCACCGCCATAGACCCTCGGCGGGCGGCAGTGGCCGGCGCAGGGACGCACGAACACGCCCGCATCCACCTCCCGCCAGCCCGTGGCCAGCAGCTGCTGGCGCTCGGAGGGAGCAGCGCTGGCGGCGGGTTTGCCGGCGACGAACCAGGGCAGGGTCCGCGCCCACCAGCCGCCATAGAAGCCCAGCCCCAGCAGCAGGGCCGCAAGCAGCCAGCCGGCACGACCGCCAGGTGAACGGCGCTGCGGTGGTGCCGCTAGTCCCGGAGCCGGGGCAGCGCCGGGCACGGCATCACTCCTGGCCATCGTCGTAACCCATCAGGGCGCGAAACATCAGCCCACCACCACTGCCGACGAGGGCCAGCATCATCATCAGGTTCCAGAGGGTCGTGGGCTGAAACTGCACGAACAGGGTCTGCAGCACCCCGGCAGCCAGCGCCGCCAGGGAGGCCAGCACCAAGAACCAGCCCCAGCGCTGGTTGCGCAGGGCAAACAGCATGCACACCCCCACGGTCAGGGGGATCAGCAGCAAGCCGAAACTGCCGCCGGGAGCGAGCGGGCCGCCCCAGCCGCCACCCCAGGCGTAACCCGCCATTCCGCCGCCCCAGCCACGGTGAAATCCAGCCCCCCCCATGCCGAGGCCATGGGAGCCCACCAGCACCTGGTTGAAGAACAGGAACACGCCGGTGCTCAGCAACACGGCCCCGACGATGAAGGTGAAGAAGTCCTCCACCGGCTTGCGCGGCTGCATCGCCATCAGCTCGCTCCCAGGGTGTTCACAGGTATGGCCTGATCGCGATCCAGGCATGGCACAGCCAGGGGCTGCACAGCCACGGGCTTCACATCCGGGTCTTGCCCAGCCGGTGGCTCCAGATCCAGGCTCGTCATGCCGAGAGCATCCCCAGCCAACTGGGTCCATTGTGGCCAGCCTGGCGGCGACGGCCATCGCCGCCAGCGATCTCGTCACCAAGCAGCAGATCAGGTCCGAGCAGGCCAGCGGAGCTGGGGGCCGGCGCGATCGAGATCGGTTCGGGCCTGGTTCTCAGCCGGACTCGAGCGCCGGGTGGTCGGCGATGACCGCGTCCAGCCGGGCCTGCTGCAGGTCGGCGCCATCGAGCTGGCAAGCCCTGAGATCACAGCCCCGCAGATCGGCCTGCCGCAGGTCGGCACCGCTGAAGTTGGCGCCATAGAGGCAGCTCCCCCGCAGATCAGCACCGCGCAACTGCACCCCCTGCAGCTGGGCAAAGCTGAGATCGGCGCCACGGAAATCAGCGCCGCCCAGATCGGTGAGCTGGTCCTGGCCACTGCGGAAGTCCACATCCACCAGCGTGGCTTCACACCAGATGCTGCCGGCGGCCACCACCCCCCGCAGACAACAGCGATGCAGCAGGGACCCGCTGAGGTCGGCCTGCTGCAGCCGCGAGCCGGATAGATCCGCCTCCTGCCAGCTGGATCGGGGCGCCTGCACGGCCGAAAGATCGCCCCCCCAGATCAACGCCCCCTGGAAGCCGCAGGCGGCCAGATTGGCGCCATGGAAGCGGGCATGGCCGAAGCGGGCCTCTTGAAAGGATCCACCGCGCAGATCGCAGCCGGAAAGATCGAGATCACCACCGTCAACGTCGACCAGACGCAAGCCGGGGAACTGGCGCCGCCCGGCCGCCACGGCCAGACGCAACTCGGCAACCGTGAGCGGCAAGGGCCCCTCGCCGGCCATCAGAGGCTCGCCGCCAGGGCCTCGAATTGCAGACGGCGAGAGGCCAGCAGCAGTTTTTCCGCCTGGGCGAGCAACTTGAACACCGAGCGATCGACCACTTCGTAGAAGACCAGCGAGCCCGCGGGACGCCGATGCACGACGCCGGCGATCATCAGCAGCTTCAGGTGCTTCGACACCAGGGCCTGGCTGAGGCCGGTCCTGTCGACGACGGCGGTGACATTGAGGGGACCTTCGCGCAGGGCCGCCAGCACCGCCAGGCGGTTGGGCTCGGAGAAGACCTTGAAGTAGTCAGCCAGGGCTTCCATGGGCACAGCGAAGAAATGGTGGCATCGATGAGGGAGTGGAGCCCAACCGCCGGGCCCGGAGCGCGCTGCCTGGCTGGAGCGCATGCAAGCGACGGAGCGCTGGTCGCGCCATGTCAGGGACAAGAGCCACCCATCGAAAGATTAGCGCAGGCCAGCGGCCAGCCATCACCGTGTTCACCTATCAACCCTCTCGCCTATCAACCCCTAGACGTATCAAGACCATTGCTTGCTGTAGTATCATGATGCCGTTATAACCTCGCTGTCGTGAGGCTGTTGCTGATGGGAGGGATCCAATGGCGCTGATGGTCAACGAGGCTCCGGCGCGGCTGAAGCCACCGGTCGCCGCCGGGGCGGGCCGGGGCCGCTGGCCGGGTTCCTGGCCGGAGCGGGAGGCGTTGCTGGAGCGGCAGCACCAGATCCTGGGCGATCGGATCGCCGAGCTGATCCTGGTGTTGCTCTGCGGGGCTGAGGAGGCGGACGCACCGTCCGAGCTCGACTGCGGCAACACGCACCTGCTGCGGCAGTTGCGGCTGCACCTGCGGCTGGAGGAGCGCTGGCTGAGCGCCTGCGGCTGCCTCTGCCCGGGGCATCGCGCCATCCATCAGCTGGTCGCCCGCGACGCCGAGGCGGGCCTGAAGCAGGCCGGTTCCGATCGTCTGCAGCAGCTGATCTGGCTGCGGGGCCTGCAGGCCTGGCTGCTGGAGCACACAGGCGGCCCCGATACCCACGCCTACGCCCTTGCCCGTTCCATCACCGATTCGCAACCATGACCACCCTCTCCAGCCCCGGTGCAGCAGCAACCGCCGATGTCGGCCCCGCCCCCCATCTGCGCGAAGACCTGCTGACACCGCGCTTCTACACCACCCAGATCGCCAAAGCCGCCAGCACCGACATCGAAGCGCAGCGACCGATCTTCGACGCCATGCTCGCCGAGATGGAGGCGGACTACAACCGCGATCACTTCGATCGGCGCACCCCCCTTGATCGCCTGCGTTCGCTCTCAGCCTCCGACAAGGAGGCCTATGAGAGCTACCTGGTGCGCTCCTGTGTGTCGGAGTTCTCCGGATTCCTGCTGTTCAAGGAACTCTCCCGCCGGCTGATTCAGGCCGGCCGCGCCGATCTGGGCCGCCTGTTCCAGCTGATGGCCCGCGACGAAGCCCGCCACGCCGGCTTCCTCAACCGGGCGCTGGTGGCGGAAGGCATCACGATCGATCTGCCCTCCCTGAGCGGCAAACGGCCGATCACCTGGTTTCCGCTCAGCTGGGTGCTGTATTCGGTGTACCTCTCCGAAAAGATCGGCTACTGGCGCTACATCCTGATCGATCGCCATCTCAAGGCCAATCCCGACAACAGCGTCGCGCCCCTGTTCGATTTCTTCGAGCCCTGGTGCCAGGACGAAAACCGCCATGGCGACATCTTCAACATGCTGATCCGCTGCTGGCCGGAGCTGCGCCGCGGCCTGCGCGGGCGCCTGCTGAGCCGTTTCTTTCTCTGGTCGGTGTTTCTCACCCACAGCCTGACGGTGTGTGAGCGCGGCGACTTCTACGCCCTGCTCGGTCTCGATCCGGCCGAGTTCGATGCTGAGGTGATGCGCCAGACCAACCGCACGGCCCAGCGCGCCTTCCCGCAGGTGTTCGACCTGGACTACAGCCGTTACTTCGAGCTG
>CANCJV010000060.1 GCA_947378425.1 Synechococcaceae cyanobacterium | reverse complement strand
CACTGGGGATCGAGGGCGTCCTCGTCGTCGATCTCGACGGCCTGCGATTTGCGGGAGCTGAGTTCGTGGTTCGGGAAGGAGAAGCGGGTGGCTTTGGGCTGCAGCCGGGTGAGCACCAGGACGAGGGAGTCCTCCAAGGCATCGGCCCGGGAGGCATCGGAGCGGGACAGCTCGGTGAGCCGCTTGGCCTGCTGCTGGCGGTAGGCGGCCTGACCGCGGAGGTGCTCGATCACCCAGCAGGTGGCATCGGCCTTGGCGGCAAGGGCTTGCTTGTTGCCTTCCTCTGCAAGGAGGGCAGCCTCCAGCTCGGCGAGGGCCTGGGCGCGGCTGTCGTCGTCATCGGTTTCCAGCTGCTCAGCCAGCTGGCCAATGGTGGTGGTGAGCTCCTGAGCTTCGATGCCCAGCTGCCAGAGGGAGCCGGAGCGCTGCAGGGAGCAGGCAGGTCCGGCGGACTGGGGGACAGCTGGCGAGAGAGGAGCGGAGGGGGCGGTGAGAACGGACATGGGGATGTGGAGGGAAGACGGACGAAAAGAACGGGGCGGCGAAGGCCGCTCAGGCGGCGAGGGGTTCTGGCGAGAACGGCGGGGGGACTTCCATCACCACCACCGGCACTGGTGAGCGGGAGGAGCAGCGGCGGGCCTGATGCACCAGCGAGGCCGTGCCGGGGCCACCGGGAAAGGCGATCACCAGCACCGAGGCGGAGAAGGCCGGGGAGGTGTGGGCCTGGGCTTCCGCCAGGGCCTGCTCGAGGAGGCGGCGATTGCGGATCGGCCCGGCGCTGCGGCCATAGCGACCCCACTCGGCAGGAAGGGACTGGACCCTCCAACCCAGCTGATGGGCAGCACGGCCGATGGCCTGATCAGCACCACGGGCACCGCCATGGAGCAACAGATGGACAGGCCGGCCGCCGCTGCGCTGGAGCAGGGAGGAGGCGATGCGCTCCTGGGGCCAGACGAGATCGCGGCCACCAGCGGCAACGATGACGACCGAGCGATGGGCCAACGCCGGCGGCGGCAATAAAGCGGCGGGTGGCAATGCAGCGGCGTGGGCCACTGCAGCAGAGGACAAGCTCATGGGCTACAGAGCAAACGAACGGGGCAAGTTGTCTGGGGATTTCGTTGCCGCCGGCGATGGGCTCGTGGCCTTTGGCGCAATCTTTATTCTACCAGTACAACCGCACTATTGAACGAGCAGGACGGCTGCGGGGCAAGCGATCTGCCCAAAACGCAGCCACGCCCAACAGGCCAAGCAGCTTTATAACCAATGCAGCCTGATTCAGCCGAATAAGCCACCGCCCGCGCAGCCGCGCGAGGAAATCTGCGGACCCACCCCAACCCACCGACGGCTGGCGGCCGCCCGGCCACCGCAGCCGCGGGAGAGTGGCCCTGCAAGCCACCCCAACACCGGCCCCGGAGTGGAGGGCGGCGGCGGCTGGCCGATGCAGGCCACGGCGCAGCCGTGGCACGCTGAAGGACTGCCGTCGCCGACCGGAGCCCTACGGCGGTTGCTCAGCCCCAGGGAACGACGAGGAACTCCACCAGCAGAACTCCCCGGTGGGTGCCGTGGATGGTGAACGCGCTGCTCAGGATCCTGGGCCTATGGCCACAGCGGCATTGGCTCGTTGGAAGGCAGCGATCGTCCCCGCGACACTTGCCCATGGATAGGAGCGGCAGTGGACTTCGAGGCTGTGGCCCATGGCCTGGGCCATGCTGCCGGCATCGATCCCGCGTTGGTGCCCGCGAAGGCTGTAGCTGTGCCTGAAGCTGTAAGGCACCGCGCGCTGGGCGTTGGCGGTCATCGTCTCTCGCAGGGATCGCCAAGCGTGTTGGCGGTTCAGGTAGGTCTTGATGCAATCAGCGGGACTGTTTCCACCGCTCAGTGGCGGCAGTTCGATCAACTTGGCCTGCCACCGCTGCAGCAGGTTCCAGGAGGTTGACTCCCCGTCTTCACCAATCAGGGGCAAGGGGAATAGCCGACGCGACTCTGTTGAACCTCCACCACTTCGCTTGCGGTAGGCGCACCACCAGTAGGGCTCTCGACTTGATGAATCCGTTCGGATCGTTAGATGCAGCAGTTCGATCGGGCGTAGACCCAGCTCCGCCATCAAGCGAATCGCATCGGCCCAGCGCAGACCGGCTGCATCTTCCGGCAGTGCTGCGAGCAGGTTCAGGATCTGCTGATCGGTTAGGGGATCCCCCTTCTGACTGGCAGAGGCTGCTTCCCTGGATTTGGTGCCGACGTGTTGCTTGAGATCGGACGGAGGGGCCCAAAGAGCAGGTACCCCTGCGCGGTGCACGCCATAGCGCAGGAACTGAGCCAGTGACTGTGCACGGATCTGGCGCGTCCGACTGCCAGGTGGCCAGGACCGAATGCACTGATCCATCAGATCAGCTGGGTTCATCGGCGCCTTCCGGCTGGAGAGCAGCTCCACGGCTGCTGAGATAACAGGCAGGTAGTGGGCTTCCCAGGTCTCAGGTTTGACGGTGGTGCCGTGCAGCAGCTTCTGTACCCGGAAACCCTCGGCGACGGCGGCCCAGTCGATCGGCGCTGCGGGCGCTTCCCCGGCGGCCAGGGTAGAAGCTGCTTTCAGGGTGTGACCTTCGCCGACAAGGCGATAGATCGAGCGCACCCGTGCCACGGCATCGCCGGTCTGCCCCTTGGCCCAGTCGAACGGGAGAGCGACGGAGGTCATCCGGCCATCGGGGCCCTTCACCTCGAGACGCATCCGGCCGCGGTGCTCGCGCACCCACCAACCCTCAGCCGTACTTGTACGAACGGAGGCTCGAAAACCCTTCACCCAGGCCTGGTTATGACTGACTCTTTCCGCCATGAAGCACCCGGTCTGAGCATTCGTACAATTGTACGGAAAAATGGCTCTGCTGGACCTGACAGGCCATGACAGCCTCCGTCAAAGTCCGCTGCCGCAACGGCTCTCGGCAGTGGCGATCAGGATTTCTCTATTGGTTTGGGAGCACTAGGTCGCAGGTTCGAATCCTGTCGCCCCGATTGACTTTTCAGGGAATGGCAAAACGAGCGGAAGCTGAGCGGGAGCTGGGGAGCTCGATCCTGACTCTCTGAGGGCCACGGCCTCAGGGCCTTGATTGTCCCGTCGCACGACGTGGGTGTGGTGTTGGCGCCAAGGGGCCGACCACAGCCTTGAAGGACCTGGCCTGGTCTTCACATCAGAAGGTGCAGCAAGTCCTTCAGGAGGCTCCTAAGGGGCTCCCCGATGCTCACGGATCCACTTCACCCTCACCGGTGCTGAAGAACGCCCTCGTGGGGACTGAGGAGGCAGGTGTTCAGGACATGGTGTCGCCAAGGACGAGGGAGGGGTTGCGAGCCATGGCTGCATGCCGACTACCCCTCCGAGGCGGAACGATGGTCGGTGTCTACAGCCGACACAGCTTTCCTGCTCAGCCCGCGGGGACATCACCGAGGCTGAGGGCCTCGAGATACAGCCACCCGCCGGAATCTCCACGACCGAAACGGGAACACTCCCTGAGCACGCCTTCTCGGCGATCGCAATCACGCCAGCGGGCCTCAAAGGTCACTGTCCCGTACTTATCGAGTACACCGCCGTCCTGGCAATCCAGCACGTCGAGGCTGAGCCACTGGATGTTGCGGCAGCTTTCCTTCAGAGCCTTGCGACGAGCCGCTGCCGTCTGGCCGGTTTCGGGATGGGTGCGCAGCAGATGCTCAATCGCCTCTGGATCCCTGGCCGCCAGGGCGATGGCGCTGTATCGAGACCGCATCAGCTGCTCGGCCGTGACCGCCAACTGCTCTCCCGCAATCAATGGCCCACAGCAGTTGTCGTAGGCACCACCGCCACAAGGGCACGCCGCAGGCTCTGGCGAGGAGGATTGTCGGCCGAAGCCCGTAGGTGTGACGGGGGCTGGGGGCATGGCCGTGAGAGTTGAGCACCATTCTGATGTGCCGCAGACTCAGGGCTGGAGCCGAGACGTGAAGCCGATGACCACGCCAGCATCTGAATGGATGCCTGCGCAGTGCAGGCTGACCTATCCGAGCTGGGTGCAGCGCAAGGCGGTAACTCTGTGCAAGCGCGATCAGAAACGCGGGGGCACTGGCAACGTCCAGCAGTACCGACTGGCCATCCATGACGCCGTGTTGGCCAGTGAAGGGCGTGACCACTGGACCGGTGAACCGCTCGATTGGGAGCTGATCGGCACCTACGACAACAACGATGCAGCGGCAGGCAAGGGTGCGCACAAGAAGCAGTCCGCGATGCTTCCCACCATCGACCACCGCACCAACAAACCAGAGGCCGACGTCGTGATCTGTGCCTGGCGCACCAACGACGCCAAGCACGACATGGCCCCTGAGGAGTTGCTGGCGTTCTGCCGGGCGGTTATTGCCCACAGCCCGAACTGGCAGGAAGCTGAGTAGGGGGTGACGCAGACCCTGAAGATCAGCCAGGCATTCACCTGGCGCGGCGCATGGATGCAGTTCTGCAGCTCATAGGACCCCATGAAGGTGTTGGAGAGCAGGATCTGGCCGGTGAGCAGGCCGTGGGCGGCAGCCGCTCTGAGCAGCCGCAGCAGGGGGCGGGGCATTCAGGTGGAGAAAGCTGCTTCCTCTTGCCGCATCCGCCGGCATGCTGTAACTCGCCAACCAAATACCGCTGACCGTTCCGTCCCTTCCCGCCATGCCGGCCACTCGGGGGCGTAGCACCGACCCCACCTACGACATCCTGCGCAGTGAGCGTCAGCCGCTGGAGGCGCTCTTTAGCCCGAGCTGCGTGGCGGTGATCGGCGCCACTGAGCGGCCCGGGAGCGTGGGGCGCACCCTGCTGTGGAACCTGATTCAGTCGCCCTTCGGCGGCACGGTGTATCCGGTGAATCCCAACCGCCATAGCGTTCTCGGGGTGCGCTGCTACGCCAGCGTGCAGGAGGTGCCCGAGCCAGTGGACCTGGCCGTGATCGCCACGGCGGCCGCCACCGTGCCCGAACGCGTGGCGGAATGTGTGGCCGCCGGCGTGGGTGCCGCCATCGTGATCTCGGCCGGCTTCCGGGAGGTGGGAGCCGAGGGGCGGGCCCTGGAGGCCCAGCTGACGGCAGCGGTGCGGGGCACGGGGCTGCGGTTGCTGGGGCCCAACTGCCTGGGCCTGATGAACCCGCGCCTCGGCCTCAATGCCACCTTCGCGTCGGGACTTGCGGCGCCGGGCCACGTCGGCTTCCTCAGCCAGTCGGGGGCGATCTGCACGGCGGTGCTGGACTGGAGCCGTCGTCAGAAGGTCGGCTTCAGCGCCTTCGTGTCGATGGGTTCGATGCTCGATGTGGGCTGGGGGGATTTGATCACCCACCTGGGCGACGACCCCGACACCCACAGCATCGTGATCTACATGGAGGCGATCGGCGATGCCCGATCCTTTCTATCGGCGGCTCGGGAGGTGGCCCTCACCAAGCCGATCGTGCTGATCAAGGGCGGCCGCAGCGACGAGGCGGCCCGGGCTGCGGCTTCTCATACCGGTGCCCTGGCTGGCAGCGATGCGGTACTGGAGGCGGCCCTGCGCCGCTGCGGTGTAATGCGGGTCGATCGCCTCTCGGATCTCTTCGATCTGGCCGAGGTGCTGTCCAAGCAGCCGCGCCGCCCGGCCGGGCCGCGATTGGCGATCGTGACCAATGCCGGAGGGCCTGGCGTGCTGGCCACCGATGCCCTGGTGCTCACTGGCGGCGAGCTGGCACCGGTGGCCAGCGAGACCCTGGCTGCCCTCGATGCCGTGCTGCCGCCAGCGTGGAGCCACGCCAACCCGATTGACATCCTCGGCGACGCCGATCCGGAGCGCTACGCGCGGGCGATCGAGATCGCCATGGCCGACCCGAACAGCGATGGGCTGCTGGTGATCCTCACGCCCCAGGCGATGACGGATCCCACGGCCACAGCCCGGCGGCTGCGGGAGCTGGCGGCTCGTACCAGTAAGCCGCTGGTGGCCAGCTGGATGGGAGGAGAGGAGGTGGCGGAGGGGGTGGCCCTGCTCAATGAGGCAGGCATCGCCACCAACGACTTTCCCGATGCGGCGGCGCGGCTGTTCAACGCCCTCTGGCGCTACGGCTACAACCTGCGTGGCATCTATGAAACGCCGACGCTGCTGCCGGAGGACGGCCAGGCAGCCAGCGCCGCCGACCAGGCCGAACGCCGTAGCGCCGTGGCGGGGCTGGAAGCGGCCCAGGCCCAGGGACGGGAGCTGCTCAACGCGGTGGAGGCCCGGCAGCTGCTGACCAGCTATGGCATCCCCGTGGTGGACACCCGACTGGCCCAGACGGCGGCAGAGGCGGTGGCCGCCGCCGAGGCCATCGGCTATCCGGTGGTGCTCAAGCTGCACAGCGCCACCATCAGCCACAAGAGCGATGTGGGCGGCGTCTGGCTCGACCTCACGACGGCCGAGGCGGTGGCTGAGGCCTTTGCGGCCATGGCCTCCACCATCCCGGAGCGGTTCGGCGCTGAGGCCTTCGGCGGCGTCAGCGTGCAGCCGCTGGTGCGCCGCTCGGGCGGGCTGGAGCTGATCGTGGGCAGCAGCCTCGATCCCCAGTTCGGCCCGGTGATCCTCTTCGGCAGCGGCGGCACCCTGGTGGAGGTGTACCGCGACAGCGCCGTGGGACTGCCGCCGCTGAACACCACCCTGGCGCGGCGACTGATGGAGCAGACCCGGGTGTACACGGCCCTGCAGGGGGTGCGGGGCGGACCACCTGCCGACCTGCGGGCCCTGGAGCAGCTGCTGGTGCGGCTCGGCCAGCTGGTGCTCGAGCAGCCCGCCATCCAGGCGATCGACATCAACCCGCTGCTGGTGCGTCCTGGCGCTGGCGAGGGCGAGCCGCCGCTGCTGGCCCTCGACGCCCGGGTTCTGATCCAGGCGCTGGAGGGAGCCAGCTGCAGCCTGCCCCGACCGGCGATCCGCCCCTATCCCAGCCAGTACGTGCGCCCCTGGCGCCTGCGCGATGGCCAGGACGTGACGATCCGGCCGATCCGCCCCGAGGACGAGCCCCTGCTGGTGGCCTTTCACCGCACCCTCTCGGAGGAGAGCGTCTACTACCGCTACTTCCACATGATGTCGCTGAGCCACCGCATCACCCACGAGCGGCTGGTGCGCATCTGCTTCACCGACTACGACCGGGAGATGGCGCTGGTGGTGGATCGCCGCGATAGAGCCAGTGGCAGCCACACCCTGTTGGCGGTGGGCCGGCTCAGTCGCCTGCATGGCCGCAACGACGCCGAGTTCTCGATGCTGGTAAGCGATCCGTTCCAGAAGCAGGGTCTGGGCACGGCCCTGCTCGGCCAGCTGCTGGCCATCGGCCGCGCCGAGGGCATCGACCGGGTGACCGCAGAAATCCTGCACCAGAACGGTGCCATGCAGCGGGTGTGTCAGAAGCTGGGCTTTGAGTTGCGCTACACCTCAGAGGTGGTGGAGGCCTGGGTGGACCTGCCCACCTGGCGGCCGCCGGCCACGGCAGGGGCCGGGCCCGTGGATCCGACTTAGTCGGCGAGCAGAGCGGCCACGTGGGCGGTGCAACTCTCCCCCAGGGCCGCCAGGTTGTAGCCGCCCTCGAGCAGCGACACCAGCCGGCCGGATGCATGGTCTTTGGCCACCGTCAAGCAGAGCTCGGTGAGGCGAGTGAAGTCGGCGCTGTCCAGCCGGAAGTGGCCGAGCGGATCGTCGCGGTGTCCGTCGAAGCCGGCTGACACCAGCACCAGCTCAGGGCGGAAGCGTGCAGCGGCGGGCAGCAGGCCCGCCGTCAGGGCCTCCAGAACAGCATCCCCATCGCTGCCGGCTGGCAGGGGGCAGTTCACGGTGGTGCCCGCCCCGGCCCCTTCGCCCCGTTCGCTGGCGGCGCCACTGCCGGGGTAGTTGCCCCATTCGTGCACGCTCACGAAGAGCACACTGGGGTCGCGCCAGAAGATCGCCTGGGTGCCGTTGCCGTGGTGCACGTCCCAGTCCACGATCAGCACCCGCTCCAGCCCGTGGGTCTCCTGGGCATGGCGGGCGGCCAGGGCCACGTTGTTGAACAGGCAAAAGCCCATGCCGCGCTCGGACTCGGCGTGGTGGCCCGGTGGGCGCAGGGCCGCGAAGGCGTTGCGCACCCGGCCGGCCAGGACCGCATCCACAGCCGCCAGGGCACCGCCGGCGGCGAGCCGTGCCGCATCCTCCGAGTAATCGCCGATCGCCGTGTCGCCGGTGGAGAGCTCGGGCAGGCCATAGGCCACGTCGCGACGCACGCTGTGCAGGTAGGCCTGGCTGTGGCAGCGCAGCAGTTCCAGGTCGCTGATCGGCCGGGCCGCGATCCGCTCCAGCCGTTGCAGCAGGCGCTGGCGCTCCAGGGCGGCCTCGATCGCATCAAGGCGCTCGGGGCATTCCGGATGGCCGCTGCCTGTGTCATGCAGGCGGAAGCCATGATCAAGCACCAGGCCGGTGCCTACCCTGGGCTGGTCGCTGGGCACGGTGATCTCCGCAGGCAACGCTTCCCCACACTGACGGACCCCGGTGAGGTTGCGGGTGCCGCATCGGTTCAGTGAGAAGAAGTCCCCCTGTTGCCGCGTTGCACACACTCGGCGGTGATGGCGACTGAACAAACTGCTGGAGGTCCGAAGCTACCGGAAAGCCACCAGGACAGGCTTACAGCTGAAAACCATGCATATCGCGCATGGTTTACCAGTCTATTGATGCTGCATATCGTGAAGGAAGCCCTGTCAAGCCACAGCTGGCTGAATGCCTGAGCTAGTTGTAGAGAGAGGAAAATCCGGTGACCATTCTCTGTGTCATCTCGCAGCTCCTCGAGTCCATCCGGTAGGCCAGCGGCCTCTAAGGCTGCCGGTACGGCTACCCGCAAGAAGCTCGATCGTCCTGCGGTGCAACAACGCATCGGCGAGTTGCTGGCCATAGGGGCGCCGGATGCGGATGCTCTGCTGGCCTTTGCCGAGTTCATCCACGGCAAGCCCTTCCCAGAGCCGGTACCGACGCTGACGCAGCTCAAGGCGGAAGTCTGCCGGGTGTTCGGTTGTAAAAATGCGACTGAACTGCGCAAATCACGTGAGTTCAATCTGGCCATGGCCGGCCGCAGCTTCGATCTCAAGACCAAGGCTGATTGGCAGAAGCTCTACCGCGAGTGGGTGGGTGTGCCTCAGGCGGAGCGGAACCGCAGCGGCGCGACCTGCATCAACGGCATCGATGTGCTGGAGAACTTCCGCCCTTGGCATGTGTTCGGTCTGGAGCCAGCGACGGCTACAGCCGATGACATCAAAGACGCCTTCCGCCGCCTCGCCAAGGAGCACCATCCGGACATGGGCGGTGATCCCCGCGTGATGGAGCGTCTGCAGAAAATGCGCGATTCGTTGCTGGCCTTCCGCTGATGACTCGTATCCCTACTTCTACAACCCTGCCTACTCCTCGCCGCCGACGCGAACGCGACGCCTTCTCCGATCAAGAAGCGGCCAAGATGCTCGGCATCCCGGTCACCAAGCTCTACCGGATCTGCGAGTTCTTTGATGCCGTTCCCGATGACCCCTGGGAGTTGATCGAAGGGGAGTTCTTTGAATACGAACCGGGCCAGGACCGCAAGCGCCGCTTCTATGAAGAAGGCGTCATGGCGATCGCCACCTACCTGGAGGAAACGGAGGGCGGCAGCTTCCTGGCCAAACTCAAGGAGTTCTTCACCCATCACCACGCCCGGGTGACGCTGGCGTTGGTGCACCGGCGCATCATCCAGGTGACGCAGGACCACTCGGCCCTGGTGATCCGCGGCGATCTGTTGTTTCTGCAGCAGCGCTCGGTGGTGCGGGTGCTGGGCACCAACGGCAAGGGCATGGCCGGCACAGTGCGGCGGATCCAGGAGGAAAGCGCCGGCCTCGAGGGGGCCGAGGGACTGGAGATCAATGTGCACTTCGCCGACATCGATAGCAACGAAAACAGTGGCAATGAGAACCGCCACTGGAGTCAGCGCGGCATCGCTCGCCTGGCCCGCACGATGCAGGACAGGGGCCGGATCACCAAGGCGCGCAAGGCCTGGGTGAAGGCGGTGGCCGATGGGGCGGAGGACTGCTTTGAGGTGCAGCGCAAGATGCTTGAAAGCCACGAGGCCCGTGTCAGGGCGGCGATGGAGCGGGCGCGCAGCAAGGCCAAGAGCTGTGCGGTGACCCAACAGAAACCCACCGCTGCCGATCGCAATCCGATCGAACTGGAGGTCCACCATCTCTTTGATGCCTCCTCCAGGCCGGATCTGGCGGTCCTGGAGGACAACCTGCTGGTGATCAGCTCAGCCCTGCACCGCAACTTCCACAAGTGGATGGCCAATCGCCCTTGCGAACCGAAGGACTTCGTGGACTACCTGCAGCGCAACGAACTGACCCATTTCGAAGGCAGCGCCAGCACCGTTGACGAGCAGTGGCACCTCAGGAAGCTCACCAATGACGAGCGGAATGAGTTCCGCGCTCGGGGGGAGAACGTCGACTCGCTGCGGCTGATCCAGATCAAGAAGAGCCGCGCTGGGCGCGAGGGGGATCTCCTGCTGGTGCGCAGGGACGAGAACTTCGCGTTCTCGATCGCCGACTACACCCCGACCGTGCGGCGGATGGATGGGGGGACTGGGGATGAGGATCCCTACACCCTGGTGCTGGGCCTGATCAAGGAGACCGACGGGCCGATGACGGCGGAGGAGGTCTGGACCGCCCTCGGGGGAGGTGTTCGAGCCACGGGCGGTGACCTACAGCGACGAGGACATCCCGGAGGAGTGGCGCTGACTGGTTCAGGAGGGGGTTATTCCCCTTCCCCCTTTGGAAGGGGTGGGTATGTGCGCGCGTGCGTTGCGTCCGATTGACGCAGCATTTGACCAACCCCCCCCGAGATCGATCTGATACCAAGGGATGTGGGTTTTGGTCAAATCCCGCCCAAGCTGGCACATCACGCGGGAGCGGGGCTTCCCCCCGAGGACGGCTGACTGCATCTGGTTGAAGATGGGTGTTGACCTGCTCCCCTTCGGGGAGAGGCAGGATGCCTCAACTGCAGGCATGTTGGCCACTCCACGCCCCCACGCGAACAACTACAAAGACAAAAAGTCGACCTGGGAACAACGGCACCCACACAGGCATTACATGTGAGGACGTCCACGCCCAAACAACATCCACGAGCCCGCCGACACGAGAGTCGAACGGTCAGGGATTAAGCATTGTTACTCACCAATCCGGCAAGGTGCGCTTGAGTGATACGGAGCGCAGTGATAAACCATGACCATCAAGCCCGGAAACCTGATCAGCCTCAGCCAGAAGCCAGGTGCCACCTACCAAGTAGTGAATCTCGACGACTGTTCTGATTGTGTGTGGGTGAGGCGCTGGCCGCTCGATGCCCACCGCTCGCCCACCTTTGCGGTGCAGAGCGCCGAGATCAAGCCGCTTCTTTCGGAGGTGATCCGATGATTCCACCGATGGCTGCCGTTCTCAATCGCCTGTTGTGCCAAGCCTGGAAGACCGTGTTGTGGGGTGCGTTGATCGCTGGTGTCGCTGAGTGGTGCGGCATGGAGTTCGGCAACGCCTGAGGTACCAGGGGGGTGCAGGCGCCTGGAGCCAAGGTGAACTCCCCCGCGAGGCCGATGAAGTCGCACTTCAACCGCCGGGCCGTGACGACAACTCATCCGAGGCGAAGGCCACCCAGCGCACCCTGCTGAAGCGAAAGCTCTACTGGGGATGGCGCAGCAGCCAGCCCAGCATCAGCAGGCAGGCAGCGGTGATCCAGCTGCCGCCCACCCGCAGGCCGATGGCTAACCACCGGGGATGGGGCGGCGCCAGCCGCTGTGTGAGCAGGGTGACGAGCACCGCCATCGCCAGCGTTTCCCCCAGCAGGGCGGCCAGCGCGCCTGGATGGCCGATCAGGGTTGAACCTGCCACCAGGGCGAACAGCAACGCCAGGGCTGCGGCCATGGGCAAGAACACCAGGGGCCGCAACTGCACCGCCAGGGCCGCGAGCATGCCGACCACCGCCACCAGGGCCGTGCAGACCACCGCCAGCAGCACCAGGGCGATCACCGACAGCAGATCGGTGGGCTCCAGGAACAAGCGAGCCATGCCATCACCCCAGGGCCCAAGGCCGGTTGGCATCAGGTGGGCAAACGGCAAACCGGTGAGGACGGTGGTGAGGAGCTTCACGTGAGGGCCTGCTCCAGAAACCACAGCCCCACCAGCGCCACGCACCCGCCGGCCCCTTGCACGAAACGGCGTCCGCCGGGCCAGCGGCGAGTTTCACCGAGGACGATCCCGAGCAGATGCAGCAGGCCAGTAGCGATCACGAAGGCCAGGCTGAACAGGAGGGCATTGCTGCCAGCCGGCAGTTCAGCGCCATGGGCATGGCCGTGGAACACCGCAAAGGCGGAGACGATCAGGGCCGCCAGCCACAGCGGCGGCCTGAGTTCAAACAGCACCATCAGGCCCATGACCCCCCCGAGACGGCGATGCCGATCTCCACCCCCGGAATCGGTACCCGAGCAGGCCCAGCAGCCCCCCATGGCCATCACCATCGGAAAGGCCACCGGCAGCACCCACACGGCTGGCGGGCCGAGCACCGCCCCCCAGAGTCCGACGGCCACCATCGCCACCACGTGATCCAGGCCACTGATCGGATGCAGGAAGCCGCCGCCGGGATGGACATCGGCATGGGCCCAGGCAGCAGCAGGCGTGAGGGCCAGGGCGGCCGTGACAAGCGATGGCCAGAGGAGACGCCGCATCAACGACGGGCAGGTGCCATGAATCCTGCTCCCAGCTGGCAACCGGCTGGCCTGTGCCGATCCTCAGCCAACCTGGCTCCTGCGTAGCGCAGGGCGCCATGTCGATCGTGCTGATACCGGCCCTGGCTGCCGTTGCAGACGCTCAGGCCAACCTTTTGCAGCCCTACTGGCATTCGCTGGTGCTGGGCCTGGTGGTGGGCCTGACGGAGTTTCTGCCGATCAGCAGTTCCGCCCATCTGGCCGTGGTGCCGGTGCTGCTGGGTTGGGACGATCCGGGGCTGGCGCTGAGCGCTGTGATCGAACTGGGCAGCAGCGGCGCGGTGATCGCCTATTTCCGCCGTGATCTGGTGCGCATCGCCCGGGCTCTGCGGCAGGGCTGGAAGCGGAGCGACTGGTCGGCTCCTGACGCCAGGCTGGGGCTGGCCATGGCTCTGGGCACCTTGCCGATCCTGCTGGTGGGCGGTGCCATCAAGCTGCTGGCGCCGGATCTGGCCCACGGCGCCCTGCGCAGTTTCCATGCGATCGGTCTGGTCTCGATCCTGATGGCTGCCCTGCTGGGCCTGGCCGAATGGACCGGCAGCCGCCGCCGCTCCCTGGCGGATCTGCGCGTGGGCGATGGCGTGCTGGTTGGCCTGGGCCAGGCGCTGGCTGTGATCCCGGGGGTGTCGCGCTCGGGCAGCACGATCACCACCAGCTTGTTGCTCGGCCTGCGGCGGGAGGATGCCGCTCGCTTTTCTTTCCTGCTCGGCATCCCCGCCGTAGCCCTGGCCGGCCTGAGCGAGATCGGCGATGCGGTGCAGCAGAGCGGATCGACAGGTGTACTCCCGCTGCTGGTGGGCATCACCACCGCCGCAATCAGCTCCTGGCTGACGATCGGGGTGCTGCTGGGCTACTTGAAACGCCACTCCACCTGGATCTTTGTGGGTTACAGGCTGGTCTTTGGGGGGTTCCTGCTCGGCTTCAGGCTGGGATGAAGGTTGCTGGCACCGTTTCAGCACGACCTGGGACCCGTCTGAGCCAGGACCCCTCCTCACTTCAGGGATAGCGATGGAAGACGGCGCCTTCAGGGATCAGGCAACTCCAGCAACAACCGGTCGCCACCCGCATGGGTGAGCACCCCCAGGCCCACCGGCAGCCCCTGTTCGCTGTCCACCTCGCCGGGCCGGGCCAGCTGCGGCAAGCCTCCGAGGCTGGCCAGGGCGCCGAGCTGCAGCAGCCGCTGGATCACGGTGTTGCGGCTGCGGTCGATGCCGAGACTGCCGCATGGGGGCGCCACCGTGGGGGTGCAAGGCAGCAGCAGTAGGGCCGGCCCACCGCCAGCGGGTGAGGGGCCCAGCAACTGATGCAGCCGCTGGCGCAAGGCCTGGCGGGCGATCAGGGCTCCGGGATACAGGCTGCGGTCGCGGCCGGCCACCAGGACGCGGTTGCGCTCCAGGGTGGGTCCCACCGGCAGATCGCTCGGCAGGTGGGCAAGGCTCTTCTCGATCTCGGCCCACTGCACGGCCTCAAGCAGGTGCTGAAGCTCCTCCGGCGAATCGATGCCCAGCTCCGCCAGGGGCCAGCGGTGCAAGGGGCGCCCCAGACGTTCGGCCAGCAAACGAGCCTGGCGCTCCAAGGCCGTGGCCACAGCGGGATCAGCGAGAGCCCAGAGCTCGGGGATCCAGCCAATGGAACGGACCGTGGAGGGCCGGGAGGCATGGCCGGCACCCATCGGCGTGATCGGCTCCAGCAACGTTGCCATCCCTCGCTGCAATGTCTCGCGGGAGGAGGCGAACAGTCCCACGGTGTCGAGGCTGGGGGCCAAGGGCACCACCGCCTCGGTGGAGACGGCACCGTGGCTGGGCCTCAGACCCCAGAGGCCGCACCAGCTGGCGGGGGCACGAATCGAGCCGGCCGTGTCGGTGCCGAGAGCGAGATCGGCCTCGCCGAGGGCTACCGCCGCCGCGCTGCCGCTGCTGGAACCGCCGGGGATGCGGCCGGGGGCGCGGGGGTTCGGCGGGGTGCCACCCCAGGCGTTCTCACCGGCCAGCCCGAAGGCAAACTCATCCAGCCAGGTGGTGCCAAGGCAGCGGGCGCCGGCCGCCAGCAGGGACCGCACCGCAGGAGCGCTGACCGGACTGGGCTCCTGACGAGCGGCCCAGTAAGGATTGCCGCAACCCATCCGGCAGCCCCGCACGGCGATCAGATCCTTCACCGCGAAGCGCAGGCCCTGCAGGGGGGCTGCCCCCCCGGCACCGGCCACCGCGTCCTGGGCCAGGACCATCTGCGCCTCGGCGCTGAAGCGCCGGGTCCAGACGGGGTCGGGGGAAGAGGGCATGGCAGGGGTGGCGGGGAAGGAACCGATCCAATCTCGTTTTAGGAAGCCGGACCACCTCAATCCCTGCTGGCGTGGCCCAAGGGCTGCCCAACGGCCGCCGGCTCCGGTCCGGTCAGCTGGAGGCGTTCCGGCAGTCACTGCTCTACACGCTGCAGGTGCAGTTGTTTGCCCAGGTTTCCACCGGCCAGCAGCTCTGGGAGCTGGGCTTGGGGAGCCGCCTGCTCGCCGATGGTTCCCTTGGGGCACGGCCGACCGGGCTGCTGGCGGTGATCGAAACGCCGGAGGCAATGCAGGCCTACCTACTGAGGGCCCGGGGCCAGGACGACGCCAAGCGTCGGGCCCAGCGCTACATCGAGGCGGCAACGGAGGCCGTCCGCCTGGCGAGACAGAGGGGCTGGCTGAGCTGAATGGAGGAATGCCCTGCCGTCAGTGCCGGTTCAGACGAGAGCTTGAACCATGGCAACCGCATCCACATAGCCCAGCGGCCGGTGTCGATAGCCGCCGAACGCGTGCAGCTGAGCGGTTGACGCCCCCACAGAAGAAGGCGCCCCCGGTAGGGGCGCCTTAGCACCGGTCGCAGATGCACAACCTGGCATTTCGGATGCCATCCGGTCTGGTGTCTTTTCGTTCCACGGTTGACCTGTCTGGGGCCTGGCAGGCAAGGAATCAGTCACGGCTCAGGGAAGAGATGCTCGGGGCTTGACCTTCCCAGAAGTGACTGTTGGCCGGGTTATGCAGCCCAGCTTTCACACTTCAAAACCTTAGAAATAGCATATAGCTCACTCGTCCACTTGGGGTGGCAACCGTTTGGTGCCACGTTGGGCCTGTTTCCAATCAATCACCTTCACAGAGACTCCCGGGGGACTGACCCGGATTGCTTTGAGGAGAGAACCTTGGGGGTCTTTCCCCTCAACCACAAACTAATGCTTTCTGGCTGAAAGAGAGGATCGAGGGTGTTCCTCTTCCCGTATGGAGATGGGCGGTATCAGGCCCCATCCATGCCGCCGGGGGTGGATCAACCAGTCGCAGAACCAATGTCGGTGACGCCACCTTCGTGAAGCCCCGTAACCCCGGAGATCAAGAGCAGCATCGAATGTGCATCAATCCCTAGCGCCAGCCTCCTTTCGTCCGAAGGTGAGTGTGCCCGATTCGGAGGCTCCACTGATGGAAGACAGCCCCCCTCAGCAGCAGGCAGGAGTGCGCTGACGATCCGGCCCCTGCTCCAACAGTCTTGACGGATCTCTGGCTTCCCTGGCGTGTGACGTCTGTTCATACAGCAGCCCCGCCGTCCATTGCGCCGTTAACGGCCTCGCCTCAGGTGCCCCGGACCCAACGGGAAGCCCTCTTTGAACCCTGGCCCCAGGTGCCAGCGTCAGCAGCTCCGACCCTCAACCCAAGACTCACGTGATCTGACGATCAACCGACCGCGCAGCTGCGCCCCGATGGGGTTCCCCCGGTTTCGTGGACAGATCTCAGGGCTACGCAGGGGTGAGTTTAGGGGTAGAGACGAACTGCTGTTCGTAGACGATCGGACTGTGGTAGCCGATCGTTGAATGACGGCGCTCGCGGTTGTAGTAGCCCTCGATCCAGAAGGCCAGATCGCGCTGCAGCTGTTGCGGAGCGATCAGCTCCTTGCGATTGTCATCGAGGTCCAGCTCCAGCTTGAGGGTGGAGAAAAAGCTCTCCGCCACAGCGTTATCCCAGCAGCAGCCCCTGGCGGACATGCTGCAGCCGATCTCGTGCTTCTCCAGCAGGATCCTGTAGTCGGTGGCCCGGTACTGGCTGCCCTGATCCGTGTGGATGAGCAGGAGCTCCGGCTCCACCAGACGGTGACCGAGGGCGCGGTTGAGAGCCTCAATCACCAGGGCGGCGTCCATGCGGTGATCGAGCTTCCAGCCGACGACACGACGACTGAACAGATCGATCCAGACGGCCAGGTAACGCCAACCGCTGCTGGTGCGGATGTAGGTGATGTCGCCGGCCCAGCAACGGTTGGGAGCGGGAGGTTGGAAGTCCTGCTGCAGCAGGTTCTCCACCACCCCAGCGGCTCCGCTGCTGGCCCTGGAGCAAGCCCTGAACGCTCTGCGTGTCCTGGCCTTGAGTTGGGCACACTGCATGAGCCTGGCGACGCGATGGCGACCGATCTGGCGGCCTGCCGCACGCAGCTCCTGATGGATCCGTGGGGAGCCGTAGAAGCCGCGGTGCTCCTGGAATACCGCCTGGATCTCGGCGGTGATCACGGCGTTCTCCGCCGCCAGTGGTCCCGGCACCTCCTGCCGCTGCCGCCAGGCGTAGAAACCACTGCGGGCCACATCCAACTGACGGCACAACCAGGAGATGGAGTGACGACCTGAAAGCTCAGCGATCAAGCGAAACCTTTCGGCGACAACTGCTCTTTCGCAAAGTGAGCCGCCGCCAGCCGAAAAAAATCCTTCTCCCTCCTGAGCTCCCGGTTTTCCTTGCGGAGCCGGTTGAGCTCAGAGCGCTCCTCGCTGGTGAGCAGACCCTGGTCCCGGGGACTGGTAGAGCCCTGGTCAATACGGCTCTGCCGCAGCCAGCGGGCCAGGCTGCTGGACGGAAGGCCAAGGCGTTGAGCGACCACGTTGCAGGAGAGGCCCTCCTGCAGGCAGAGCGCAACAGCCTCCTGCTTCTGCTGTGCCGTGAACCGGCGTCGTGACTTGGTGGCATTGGTCATTGATGGACAGTCTGGAGGTCATGGCTTGACCCTTGTTGACCTGTCCTCAAAACCGGGGGAGGCCCACGATGTCCTCGCGGGCAACACAGCTGAGCAGGCAAACGCCCGGGGCCCACGCTCCGGGCTTTGTTGCGCTCCGTGCTCCGCTCAACCCAGGCCGCCCAGCCGGATCAGTGCCCCCACCACCACGAAGGCGATCGCCAGGCCGGTGATGCCGCGGATGTGCCAGGCCAGACCGTTCAGGTTGTCGTCTGTGAGGTTGGGAATGAGCCGAAGCCGGGCATGAACGGCCAGGGCGGCGGTGCTTGCGAGCAGCAGCAGCTTCACCCCCACCAGCATCCCGATCGGGTTGGCCGGGCTGAACAACCCCTGGAAGCCAGGCAGGTAG
>CANCJV010000059.1 GCA_947378425.1 Synechococcaceae cyanobacterium | reverse complement strand
GTGTGCCCGATTCGGAGGCTTCATCGATGGAAGACATCCCCCCTGAGCAGCTGCCAGGAGTGCGCTGACGATCCGGCCCCTGCTCCAACAGTCTTGACGGATCTCTGGCTTCCCTGGCGTGTGACGCTGTCGCCGTCCATTGCACCGTTCACGGCTCTGCCTCAGGTGCCCCGGACCCAGCGGGAAGCCCTATTTGAACCCTGGCCCCAGGTGCCAGCGTCAGCAGCTCCGACCCTCAATCCAAGACTCACGTGATCTGACGATCACGGCTGCCGAGACCACATCAGGCACAGCTTTGGCACCTCCATCCAGGCAGGCGCCCCGGCTGAGCAGGCAAAGCCCGGGGCCCATGCTCCGGGCTTTGTTGCGGTTGACTGAAATAGGGCCTTTCACCCCGGTCAGTTATTGCTGAACTCCAGCCAGCAAGAGTTCGACCGAAAGTTGAAGCGCCTCAACCCAGCATCCTGCCGGGAAAGTCGGTATCAGCGCTGGGTCTATCGCCCGAATCGACGCCTGGATTCGCGGCAGCCTGGGCGGTGAGGGTCCAGAGCTCACGGGCCAGCTCATCGGAGCGGGCCTCCACGCTGGGCTGGGTGGCCTCAAACCGCAGCCGGCCTGGACCCAGCAGCCGGTTGCTCCAGTACTCAAAACTAACGGGATCCGGTGGTGACGTCGTGGCCAGGCCTGCCAGCAGAGCGCCGGCTCGCTGTGGCGTTTCGGTCAGCCGCAGCAGGTCGCGGGCGACCAGCGCGAACAAGGCCTGCCCGAAAGGGTTCTGGCTGTGGCTGTAGCGGAAGAAGCCGCCGCTGCCGCGAGGGATCACCAGCCCTGGACTCCAGGCCAGCACCGGCAGGGACTGGCCCTGCTCCCGTAGCTGCCTCTCCAGCTCCCGCGCCATGAGCAGATTGCAGAGTTTGCTGTCCTTGTAGGCCTTCTCGGCATGGAAGGCACCGCCATCGAGCATCGCCGCGCCGGGCCCCTGGCGCAGCCCGGCCAGACCGCCCAGACCGCCAATCCGGCTGGTTGCCCCACCTTGCCGCCGGCGGTGGTGGGGTCGTGCACCTCCGAGCTGGTGACCACCAGCCGCGGCGCCGTGCCCCGCAGCAGCAGGGGCAGCAGTCGCTGCAGCAGGGCCTGATGGGCCAGGTGGTTCACCGCGATCGTGAGCTCAAAGCCCTGCGCCGACCAGCGCGGTTCACGGGCGCCGCTGTACTGAAGGCCGGCGTTCATCAAGAGGCTGTCAATCGGCTCCTCGGCCGTCAGGAGGTCTTCTGTGCAGCGCTCGACGCTGGCGAGATCACTCAGATCGCAGATCGGCGTTGTCAGCCGGCCGTCCAAGTGTTGGCCCGCGACTTGAGCCAGCACCTGGTCCAGACGATCGGCTGTGGCGGCATCGCGGCAGAGGACAGTGAGGCGATGGCCGGCCTCCAGCAATTGAATCGCCGCCTGAAGACCGATGCCGGAGCTTCCACCAGTGAGCAGCACGTGCCGCAGCGGTCCGGCGGTGTTGCTTGTCCCAGCCTGGTGATCACCGTCAGCAGCCATGGCGTTCGTCTGTTCCCAAAGGCCAGGCTTGGCAGGGATTTCATTCTGTTGGTCGTTAGCGGCAGCGGAGCAAGAGCGGGATCAACCCGTCTTGCGGCCCGGCGCCGATGGCCTTTCAGCATTCGGAATCGGCGGTGGCTGCCACTGCGGAGCTGTCGTCTGCCTTCCCCCCCTTTGCGCTTCTCGCTCCAGAGCTTGAGGGCCTCCTCGCGGATGAGCTCTAGCCGTTTTTTCAACAGCGGCACCGGCTGATCAGGCAGCAAGCAGCTCCCCCACGGTGTCAACCGACATCGAAAACTGCGCCACTTCCGACACCGAAAAGTGAGCCACCCCCGGCCCGGTCTGGGGCCTTGTTTCCGGAGTGGTTCCGCCTTGGCTACGCCGGCGGTGCCTCTGCTTGCACATGGTTTTCGTGTCTGGTTGGGTTGGTTGTCGTTTGTCATTGATGCCGGTGGAGCTGTTCCGGCTGTTTTCCCCTCAGATCTCCTTGGTTGGCGTCGGTAGCGGTGAGCCGCCGATGCCAGCCAAGGAGGAGCCGCCCGCCTGCGGGCGGAACAGTCCAGATCTGCGCTTCTCCCTCAGTCGGTAGCTGTCGCCGCGGATCGTCACCACGTGGCTGTGGTGCAGCAGCCGATCGAGGATCGCCGCCGCCACCACCTGATCGCCGAACACTTCATCCCACTCCTCGACCAGGCGGTTGGAGCTGATCAGCACGCTGCCCTGCTCATAGCGGCGGGAGATCAGCTGGAAGAACAGGTGCCCCGCCGCTGGTTCGAGCGGCAGGTAGCCCAGTTCATCGATGATCAGCAGTTTCGGCTTGGCGTACTGCGCCAGCCGCATCTCCAGCGTCCCCTGCTGTTGTCCTTTCACCAAGCTGCCGAGCAGCTCCATCGTCGTGGTGAACTGCACCGTGTAGCCGCGGGCCACCGCCTCTCGGCCCAGCGCCACCTCCAGGTGCGTCTTGCCGACTCCCGGTGGGCCGAGCAGCACCACGTTGTCGCCATTGGCGACCCAGCGGCAGGTGGCCAGATCACGGATCTTGCCCGGATCGATCGAGGGCTGGGCCTCGAACTCAAATCCCTCCAGTGTCCGCACGAACGGGAAGTGGGCGATCGTCATCGCCATCGCCAGCCGCCGCTGTTCCTTGCTCGCCACCTCGGCAGCGCAGAGCCAGGCCAGGGCCTCGCGCAGATTCAACTGCCGGCGGGCCGCCTCCTCCAGCAGTCCGTCCAGCTGCTCGCGGATCGCGCCCAGCCGCAGCCGGCTGAGCATCCCGTCGAGCTCCTCCACCAGCCGCTGGATCTCGGCCGGCTCAGCGGCAGTCATGCCAGAGCGCGATGGCGCCGGTGTTTGTTGCGTGCTGCGTGGCATCAGCCCACCTCCGCCACAACAGCCGCGTAGTCGCTCAGGGGCCGTGCCAGCGACGAGCGCCGCACCGCATCCAGCTCGACCACAGCCGCAGCACTGTTCTCCTGCGCCGCCTCGATCGCCCGCTGCGGCACCAGTCCAACCCAGTGCCCGGCGATCACCTGGCGGATCCGATGGTTCGCCGCCTGGCGGCTATGCCGCGCCACGATCCGCCCTCCCTGGCGGATCAGCACCTGCTGGTCGCGGATCTGCACGATCACGTTCTGGCATACCCAGCCCGCCGGCACGCTGTACCAGTTGCCCTCCACCTGGACGCAGCAATCCTTGGCGACACGACGGCTGAACTCCTGCTCCGCCAGATACGACGGTTTGTCATTCAGCGCCAGCAGCGCCCCGGCCTCCGTACGCTGGAAACGCAGCAGCGGCTGCTCGCCGGTGGTGCCGTGAATCCGCACGTCCGCGATCTCCCGGTTCCACCACTCCAGATGGCTCTCCATCTGCCCCCAGGTGTCAAAGCGGTGTCCGGCAAGGCCACTGCCTTTCACTTATCCCACACCGCGCTCATCCTTCCCCAAGCCCAGCGGCCGGTGCGGCCAGCAGGCCTTGGGCGTGAATCCCCAGTGCTGCGCAAAGGCGGCAAAGGTGGGGTTGATCACCCGTTCTCCCGTTCTGGGGTTGTTGAGGGTGATCAGCGCTTTGGCGTTATCGACCAGGACCTGCTCGGGAACCCCTCCCCAGAAGCGGAAGGCCTCCTCCAGCGCCTGCAGCCAGTGGCGCTGCTGCTGCTGCCGGTACACCCGGATCAACTGCCGCCTGGAGTACCCCAGGGTCAGCACGCAGAAATGCACCTTGGTCCGCACCCCACCGATCGGTACCCAAAGCTCACCGAAGTCAGCCTGCAGCTGCTTTCCGGGCCGGGTCTCGTAGCGCACCGTCGCCTGCGCGCTCTGCCGCAGCGCCTCCCGCCAGGGCTGCACCGCACGCTCCACCGTCCGCTGGCTCACCCGGATCCCCTTCTGTTTCAACAATTCCTGCCGCACGACCTCGGCGTTGCCGTGGTGCTGCTCAAACTGTTGCTGCAGCCACTCCCGGTGGCCATCGAGCTGGCTGGCGCGATTGGCCGTGCTGTACGGCTGCCATTCCCCCAGGGCCAGGTATCGGCTCACCGTGTGACGAGAGATGCCCAGCTCCGTCGCGATCTGCCGACGGCTCCAGCCCCGCTCCAGCAGCTGGCGCATCACCGCCACCTCCTCTGGGGTTTCCATCACGCCCTCCAGCGCGACCATCCCCCCTGCTGTATGGGGGCCGCCCGCCTTGGCCAGCCCAAAGCCCACACCCGCTGTCGATCGCCTCTCCGCCGCCGATGACCCTTGCAAGGAGGAGCCGTCGTTACCCGCCGCTGACGCGGCCGATAACGGCTCCCGCATCGCTTCCGGGTGGCTCACTTTTGGTGTCGGCGCTGGCTCAGTTTTCGCTGTCGGCTGACAAGAAGAGCACCCAGCGATTGTCCGGGTCCAACGTACCGCCAAAAGGCACATGGAACTCCTTGATTGAGAGCTGCCCGTTATGGTGTTTTCGGTACATCTGCAGCATTCAGCAGCTCTAGCAATCGTCGACTGCTCTGTACGGGACCAGTTTATCGGGTCTTGATCGCTGAAACAAGCTGCGCTGCAGTTGAACAGGCTTTTTCAGGAGCCCCTCCGTAGGCGGTGCAGCCAAGTTCTTTCCATGCGCCACCCTCAAGTCAGCGAGAGTCATTATTGCCGAGGTCGATAAGATAACCTTCGGTTCTCTTTTCAGTCGATCTGGCCACAAAATTCTTTCCAACAATTCCCTTTATGCATTCACCAAGCGTATTCTTTTTGCGCTCACTGTAAGCAAAGTCAGGGGAAAGTCCAATGCCCTTGAATCTGGTGATTCACTGGAGCAGGACCTCTTGATCGGCCTTCTCTGAAGTATAAATGAAAGATGCAGCTGTAAAGGTGATAACGGTCAACAGTGCGCGTATATGCCAATCAATGAATCTATTGAACTATGCCACAAGGCACAGCATAGCTATCTCGCCTGCATTTTTGGCCTGAAACTCTGCAAACGGTTGGTTCTTTTCTTCAGTCCTGAAAAGTGCTCTCCGGAGGGCGGATCAGATCGCCCGGACCGATGGTAAATGCCTGCCTGAAGTGAGTTGGGTAGAGTCAGCAGCAGCCCCCAAGGCTGCCAGAGTATCCCGGACGGCTCAGTTCTCGGCGCCGCTGCCCTCGCTCTTGAGGTTCTCTCCGTTCTCGCTGGTACCGACCTCGCCGGAGTTCTTGCCCTGAGGCTTAGGTTCCATCGTGACGCCAAGGCTGCGGCAGGTGCCGATCGGATCGACACCCGGTGCCAGACCCAGGGTTTTGCGCAGCGTGTCGAGCTGTCCCACGGACTGCAGGTCGATCGTGCTGGCGACCTGCCCGCAGGCCAGCTTTTTCAGGGCCTGGGTATCGGGTCGGCCACAGCCGGCCAGCAAGGCCAGGCCGATGCAGGCACTCACACGCATAACCCTGGTCATCTTCAGCAGGCCGGATACTCCTTCAACGTAGCGGCAGCAGACATTTTCTGGCCCATTCGTGCAGGGATGGGAGCACTGGCCCAGAAGTGTCGTTCCGTCGTCCTAGGGGGGCACCCACGCCTGCTGAATCTCCCCGAGGACTATGGCGCTTGGTTCAGGTACACGCCAAAGCAAGCAAGGACAGGGATGAAGAGTGATCCGACACAGAAAGGATTCAGGTCAGCAGCTCTCCGCGATCAATGACAACGACTGCAAGGAGAGGCACACGACAACACGAATGCGTTGCAAGTTACGGCGGACGGGCCTATTACTCCCTATCGGGAATTCCCTTGAGCCTGGCAAAGGCATGGTCGCGGCTGAAGATTTGCTCAAGCACCGTAAGGACAAAGGACGCGCTGGCGTAGGAACAGTAGTCATGCCAGTTGTCAGATTTGTCCGAGTCCGCAAAATCGCACACTCCCTTCACAACGAGAGGAACAATAGTGTGAGCATGAGTACTGCACATTGAGGCAGCAAGAGCGACACCATAGGACTCCATGTCTAGCCCAACCAGCGAATGCTCTCTGGCCTTGATTTGATCTATGTAGGATTGATCTTTGATCACTTGGGGACCACAGGCCATTGCTCCATAATGTATGTTTGTCTTGAATCCGCCTGGAAGTGGCTGCGTATAGCCAGCTTGGATTTGTTGAAGCATGGCAGGAGAATCAGTCAGCGACATCAGAAAGTCGAGTAACCAGGGCTGTATGGCCACTCTGTTCTGCAGTGGAATCAGATTTCCATCTTTGAGCTGACCACTGGAATGCTCAAAACACTGCGTGGCGACAACGAGATCGCCAAGGTTGACGGAGCCACGTACGCCTGCGCAGATACCAGTCATCACAACCACGCTCGGCTTCCAGATGCAGAGAGCTTTGGTCGTGGTGATGGCAGCGGTCGTCAGGCCCTTTTCGAGTTGACGGAGCGTGACGATCCTGACACTTCGTGAGCCACGCGTCACATCAGCAATCAGATAGGAGGTGCCATGGCGGACACGGCGCTCAAACTGAAACCCAGTGACTCTTTGGATCCACTGAAGTTCTTCGTGCAGGCCCGTCAAGAGGAGAATGTCTGCACGGTCATCTGGCAGGCCCTCAGCCGATGGGGCAACAAACGGAATCAAAGCCATTCCCTGAAGGATCATAGCCAGACTAAAGGTTAATCCAGCGAGATCTTCAAACGGGGCCTAATTCGGGACTCCTGAAAAAGAAAACTGCGGCCTGCGCGAGTGCGGCCAAGACAAGGGAGGACAGGCAGCTCGAAAACTCGATCATGCAGTGACAAGAGATTCGGCTGTCTCAAGCAGGCAAATGTTCCTGAGGACCACCCAGGAGGAGCCTGGCCATTGCCAGGAGTAAATCCAAGCAAAGATACTGACAAAAAAGAGGCGGATGAGCCTCAGGATCTTCTCGGCGCACATCACCAGGAATTCCATAGAAATCGAGGTTTCTGCACCCTTAGCTAGCTGAGCCATGATCAGCCGCAGTGAATACTTCCGCTTCCCTGATCCAAAGACGCTCTCCACTTTGTTTCGCTTCCGTTGGTCTGCACTGAGCTGTTGCTTATGAGTCGCATTGATCTCGGGATCCTTTGGCGGCCTCCCCAATCGCTTAACAGATAGGCGTATGTTGTTCCTGGTGCAGAAGTTTAGATTCTTGGTAGTGATATAGATGCGATCGGCGCAGATCCGCTCGGGATCGCAGCCGTGTTCATGCATATATTTCTTGGCTTGTGGAATCAGGTCTTCACCTTCATTGTATGGATCTCAGCTGATCCTGTGCAGGCAGGCAATGCCATTGCCCACTGAAACACTAATCTACTGCAAACGGAAGCCCTTTGGGCTAGGGCGCCAAACTCAACAGCAGCTCTTGCCTTGCCGTGAACAATAGGACGAACCTGTCGCTGAACCAGGTTGACGATGCGGTTGGCGATGCTGCGCGTCTTGGCGTACAGCAGGATGCTTTGTTGGCGGTGCAGTTCGCTGATCACGAGAAGCTTCTGTCGCCAATGTGTCTTTAGGCCCGAAAGCCCTGGCCCAGAGGCGATCAAGGCATCAATGGCTTCAAGATTCCGCTGCAAGTAGTCGAGCTGGCGGCGTATTGCAGCTGTTATCTTGCGACGGTGTGGCTTGTTCTGTTTGGCGACATTAAGGAAAACAGCACGTGTCTTGCCGCGATCGTATCGGGGCCGGTGTTTGCGAAGGCCCATGTGCTGGTCGCACAGATCATCAATAATTCCTTCGGTCAACTCCCTTGTTTCGTTCAGCAACTTCAGGTCAGTCGGATAGGTGATGTCGGCTGGCGTGCAAGAGGCATCGATGGTGAGTGCTCCCCAGTTTTTGTCCTCTGGCCAATCTGCAGGCTTCACGAAGTTGTCCAGTGATATCTGGTTGACAGCATCAGCACCAGGGTCG
Organism: Synechococcaceae cyanobacterium; assembly: GCA_947378425.1. GTDB lineage: Bacteria > Cyanobacteriota > Cyanobacteriia > PCC-6307 > Cyanobiaceae > Cyanobium. Next base: position 11,373 of record CANCJV010000059.1, on the reverse strand, counting down.
TCAGAGTCGTCGTCATCTGGGAGTGAGGACATAGCCTCGATCACCATGGCTTTGCCTCATTCGGCAATGAGTTCGTTGATCCGTTTGAGATCCTTCTCCGAGAATCGCTTTCGGAAATGAACCATCATCGACGGATCAAATGGCGACTTGCTGGAATAGACCGCAAAGCCAAGAAAAAAACTACATGTAAGCATTTTCTCGGATCTGCTCGACGGTTTCCTCGTCGCTCAGGCCAAGCCGCTGTTTGATGAACAGCGCGCCAAACGTCAATCTGAGAGGCTTGGCAGGGGCGCCAGTTGTGGAATTGAACTGAGGGGCATATGTTTCTTCCAGCTCTTTCCATGGCATCAGAGTGGAGAAGAGCACCTAGCGGTTGTCCGGGTCCAACGTGCCGCCAAAAGGCACATGGAATTCCTCGATTGAGAGCTGGACGTTATGGTGTTTTCGGTACATCTGCAGCGTTCAGCAGTTGTAGCAATCGTCGATTGCTCTGTAGGTGGCCAGTTTATCGGGTTTCGATCGCTGAAATAAGTTGCGCTGCAGTCGATCTGGCTTTTTTAGGTGTCCCCAATTCAGCAACAGAAATGCGTTATTCAAGTCTTGTAAAGTTCTCTGGGTGATGCGATGGGCGATGTTGAGGACCGTATCAAGTACCTCGTAGTTTGCAGAAAAACCAGCCCACGAGCCAGTTTTCCACAGGCATCAGTGAATTCCTGGCTCAAAACGACGGTTCTGGACCTATCTGGTCCGCTAAAAGCTCAATTCGGCTTGTTGGCCTGTCTGCAAGGCATTGGTTGAGGCATTTTGGCCACACTTCTGGGCAACGGGCCGTTCATGCCGCCTCCATCGCGAGCTACTCCTGTGGAGAAGGCTGCGCCAAGAGTAGATTGCCCAGGCGGATCAGGTTGTAGGCGATCACGTGCAGGCCAGAGCCTAAGGCTTCTCCGAAGGAGTGGACGGCACTGACGTTCTCGCGACCACGAACCTTGAACTGGCGCAGTCCGCCGAATGCCTTGAGCCAACCGAACACCTTTTTGATGCCCCAGCGGGCATTGATCGACTTGGTGTCGTAGTTCTTGTCGGCGCCGAGCGTTTTCTGGTGGGCACCGGCGAGGTCTGCTGCCATCTCCTATTCCTGCGGAGAAGACTGCGTCTTGGCGACATCCCTCTCACCGCTGCCCGTGGCCTGTGTGACGCGGCAATCGACGATCAGGTCATGACGGTTGTCCATCTGCACATGGCCCCCTATAGCTCAGCTGAGTTGGATGGGCATTGGATTTCCGGGCCACTAAATCTACTCCGTCGGAGATGACGGCGTCTACGGGATCGGTGTTGGAACGGTGGGTCACGTTGCTGAGCTTGATGCCACGAAAGTCGCCTTTGGCTCGCTTTTCCACTCCTTGGGGGCCCCGAATCCCTCGCCAGGGCCAGTGGGTGGAGGCGGAGGATCCTCCTGGCCATCGATTCGCTTCAGGGAGGTGTGTGACGCCCAGGTCTGGAGCAACGTGCCGTCCACAGAGAAGTGCTCGTCGCTGAGCAGCGGTATGACCTCCGGAGCTCCCATCAGCTTCTCCAGGAACAGCCCCATGACGTCGTCATTGAGCAACCGATCACGGTTTTTTGTGTAGACGAAGTCGGCCGGAGGCCATATGTGGTCGGGTGCCAGATCGCATCATCGGGGCTGAGGCCGACAAAACAGCTGAACAACAGGTTGTAGTGGAGCTGCTCCAGCAGCAGCCTTTCGGAACGGATCCCATAGAATGCCTGCAGCAGTGAGGCCAGCAGCAGCTGCTCTGGTGGAAGCGAGGCACGACCTTCCAAGGCATACAGCCTGCAGAAGGTGGGATTGAGCCGATCCAGGGCCTGATCCGCCATCCTGCTAATCCGCCTGAGCGGATGGCTGGCCGGGATCCGCTCCTCGATCGAGACGTAGGAGAACAAGGAGCCGCTGCGCTCCTGTTGGCCTCCCATCAACAAATGGGCAGGTGATGATTTTTGGCAGAGATGGTCGGGGTTTTCAGCAATTTCTTAAACGGCTCTGGCCCAAGGGTCAGCCTGGAGCTGATGACGGCGTAACGACTTGACTCAGGATCCGCGATTGCCGGGCTGGGTCCAACGCCGGTAGAGCCAGACACCACCGCCACCCCACAGAAGGCTCCAAAGTACAAAGGTGGTAGCCGTGCCTAGCTGGCCTCCCTCCAGGGAATAGACGCCGGCGTTGATCAGGCCGGCATCGATCAGCGAACCGCCGATGCCCCAGCCGAGCACCCAGGTGACGATGAAACCGATTGCCTGCAGATTGCCTGTCATGGGTAAGTTGTGTGGTTGCGGGGATGATGGTCAAATCGCGGATTCAGGTGGCGACAGCCTCGCTGTAGCGGCGATTCACCTCCTTCCAGTTGACCAGGGACCACCAGGCCTTGATGTAGTCAGGCCGGCGGTTCTGGTACTTGAGGTAGTAGGCGTGCTCCCATACATCCAGGCCCAGGAGCGGGGCACCCGGCTCAATACCAGCAATGTCCATCAGCGGGTTGTCCTGGTTCGCGGTGCTGGTGATGGCGAGGCTGCCATCACTTTTGCGGATCAACCAGCCCCAGCCCGACCCGAAGCGTGCCGCCGCCGCCTGATTGAACTGCAACTGCATGTCCTGCAACGAGCCAAAGCCGCTGTTGATGGCTGCCAGCAGCTCCTCCGATGGTGCACCACCTTGCCCTGCAGGTGCCATCACGGACCAGAACTGACTGTGGTTCCAATGGCCGCCGCCGTTGTTGCGCACGGCCACCGGGAAGCGGGAGATCTGGCCCTGCAGCGCATCGAGGCTGAGCCTGGCCATCGCCGGGTTGTCCTTGATCTGGGCGTTGAGATTGGCCACGTAGGCGTCGTGATGGCGGTCGTGGTGGATCATCATCGTGGTGGCATCGATCGCTGGCTCCAGAGCTTCGGTGGCATAGGGAAGCGGCGGCAGCACAAAGTCAGCCCTGACGGGCAAGGCCGTGCCCAGCAGCAGGAGCAGCGCTGTCAGGCAAGCCAACAGGGGCCTGGTCAGAAATGCAAGGGGCATGGGTCTTGGGCAGGCTCGATACAGCCAGCCTGCCGGATGTCCCTCTGCCCTGGGGCATTCGCCTCACGACTCAACCCTGTGTCCGCTCGATCCGCCGCTCCAGCCAGGCCTCCCCATCGGCCGCCATGCAGCGGATCAGCCCGCCCAACTGGAGCGAGGAGGGGCCGTAGCCGGCAGATGTTCAGTTCTCGAGGGTGGCCATGGTTGCCGTGGTCGTCGTGGTGCGCTGCCGGGGGATGAACAGCCGGGGCCTCCCCCGGCAACGGGTCAGCCGTTCCAAGCAGCAGGTCCGGATTCAAGGTGCGCAGCTACGCCATGCTGGCGCCGTGACGCTCGGCCAGCACCAGCAGCGTGTCGCCATGGACGATGACCACGACCCGGTTGGGCTTGAGCGAGGCCTCGATCCGCTCCCCCACCTGGAGTGGCAGCAGGACCACGCGTCAGAAGGCCCTCGAAAGTGACGTCGCCTGTGTCGACGCCGGGGGAGTTCTCCTTGGAGGAGATCTGGCGCTGCCGCTGGAGGTACGCCTCGAACAGAAAGCGGCCAATCCGGGGCGATTCGAGCACCCCGGGAACCTGGTTGCGAACAGCAGGATGCTGGCATTGGCGTAGCGCTCCTGTTTGTCGTGGAGCTGATCCAGTAGCAAGCGTTCGGAGTGGATCCCTTCGAACGCCTGCAAGAGCGCGGCTTGCAGCAACTGCTCTGGTGGAACAGATGGAGGGCCTGCCGTGGCAGACAGCCCGCAGAAGGTGAGATTGAGTCGATCAAGAGCCTGATCCGTCCACTTGTGAACCCGCTTGAGCGGATGGCTGGCGGGATCCGCGCTTCGATCGAGACGTTGGAGAACAGGGAGCTGCTGCTCTCCTGCTGGCCTCGCATCAACGAATGGGCAGGGGGCTCCTTCTCGCAGAGGTGGCCTGATTGTTTACCAAACTCCTTGGCTATTGGCCTGGTGAATGGGTTGCTGGCAGTCGAGATTGCCAGCAACATTTTCATGCAGTCTGAACCCGATGTTGACTGCCATCGATCGTCAGGTACGGCGATTCTTCTGGCAATTGACAGAGGCCCTGTTATGTCTTCCCTTGAGTCAAACCTGAATCGGATCGGGAGCCGATTCTCGCGTTCCCCTCGATTGTGGTCGCCAAGGGCTTTTCACCAGCGGCGCTGAACCGTCGTTTTTGGGGGGGCCGAATGCTTCTCCGTCCTGAATCAGCTGGTAGCCGGAGAGCGGTTTGCAATTCTGGAGTCAACCCCGCCGGCTGGCGTTTGCCTCCCTTGAGCTTCAGCATTCCCTCCACTCTGATTGGCTTGCTGACGGCGGCAGGCGCTGCCATTGGCCTGGTGGCCACCAACCCGGGACCGGGTGAGTTCGAGGAATTCGCCTCCGGACAGCTGACGCGCCTGATCACTGAGGAGATCTGCCGCGAGGATGGCATGCCGATGATGCTGCGCCTGGTGATCCGGGATTGTCCTGGCGTGGTGGCCTCCCAGCGCCGGGTCCTCGGTCAGCTGGCGCTGGCCCATTCCCGCCGCCGCAACCTTGGGCTGTTCAGTCTCTATGTCACTGAACTGGGCGGGGAACGGATCCTGCCCAACTGGAGCCTGCCCCGCTACCACGCTCTCACCCTGGCGGCAGCGGGCCAGTTCGTGCTGCTGCGCACCGGCCAGGACAATGGTCCCAATCGCAGCGACAAGCTCTGAATTCCACCGGCGTCCACGGCGAGCTCCAGCCATGAGCGGCCCTGAGTGGCTGCCACCGCTACTGGTGCCGCGGGCCCTGCTCGATCCGCGGCTCAAGCATCTGGGCCCGGCAGATGCCGAAGGCCTGGTGGCGGTCTGCCTTGAGCATGGTGACGGCCGCATCCGTGCCATTCATCCGTGGCTTCCATCGGGTGGTGCGGCGTCGCAGCTCCAGGGGAGCGGCGGTCTGCCCCTGGCGATCACACCACCGGTGGAGCCCCACGCCCATCTCGACAAGGTCTTCACTGCGGCGTCCTTTGCCAATCCCGAAGGCACCGTGTCCGGAGCCTTCGCCGCCAACATCAGGGAGGCCGAGCATCGGCAGCTGGAAGGCGTCCTGGCCCGCGGTGAGCAGGCCCTGGAGCTGGCCTGGGGCCACGGGCTGCGTGCCATTCGCAGCCATATCGACAGTCTTGGCCGCGCCGCCGACCCCAGCTGGGAGGCCCTGATCACGCTTCGCCGCCGCTGGGCGGGGCGGCTGGAGCTGCAGCTGGTGGCGATGGTGCCGGTCCAGCACTGGCTGAGCCCCGAAGGGGAGGCCCTGGCGGCCAGGGTGGCGGCCGCCGAGGGGCTGCTGGGGGGAGTGATCGGTCCCCCGTTCGCCTCCCGCCGCCGCGATCGGGACGGGCTGGTGGCGCTGCTGCGCCTGGCGGAGCGCTTCGGCTGCGCCGTCGATCTGCACATCGATGAGGGCAACCGAGATCCCGGTAGGGGATTGGCCATGGTCAGCCGTCTGATGCTCGAGCAGCGCAGTGCCGTGCCGCTGGTCTGCAGCCACGCCAGCAGCATGGCGCTGCTGGCGGATCGCCCCTGCCAGCGCCTCTGCGAGACGATCGCCGCCGCCGGCATCGGCGTGATCGCCCTGCCCACCACCAATCTCTGGTTGCTGGGTCGGCGGGCGGATACGACGCCTCTGCAGCGCATCCAGGCGCCGATTCGACAGCTGCAGCGTGCCGGCGTCGAGGTGGCCCTCGGTGGCGACAACGTTCAGGATCCCTGGTATCCAGGCGGTGCCTTCGATCCGATCGAGCTGCTGCGGCTGGCGGTCCTGATCAGCCATGTGGTGCCCTGGCAGCGCCAGGGACTGTCGCCTTTCACCACCGCGCCGGCGCGGCTGCTCGACCTGGCCTGGGATGGGGTGTTGCGCCTCGGAGCCCCGGCCGATCTGCTGGTTCTGGGGGCGGGCTCCTGGGGGCAGCTGCTGGCCCAGGCGCCCCAGCGGCGGTTGCTGCGGGGCGGCCAATGGCAGCCGCCACCGTCCAACGAAGGCCCCTCCCCCCTGCTGAGCTCCCTGCCGTCCTGTTCATGACGCTCTCCCAGCTGCCCGATCTGCCAGCTCCGCCCACTTCAGAGCAGATCGCTGCACTGGCGGCAGAACTGGCGGACCTCGCCCCGCTCCAGGCGCCAGCGGACCTGGAGCGGTTTTCCAGGGATTTTTATGCGTACTCGCCCGTGCTCAGCCCCTTGCTGGCGCCATGCCGGGCCCAGCTGGCGATCAAGATCAGCACGGTCGAGCAGGTGCGCCGGGTGGCCTCCGCCTGTGCCCGTCTTCGGGTGCCCCTGACCCTCCGCGGTGCCGGCACCGGCAATTACGGCCAGTGCGTGCCATTGCAGGGGGGACTGGTGCTCGACCTCACCGGTCTGAAGCGGTTGCGCAGCCTCGATCCAGTCAGCGGCGAGCTCGTCGCTGAAGCCGGCTGCCTGCTGGCGGATCTCGATGGTCAACTGGCGCTTCACGGCCGGGCCCTGCGGCTGGCCCCCAGCACCTATCGCACCGCCACCCTGGGGGGCTTCATCGCCGGTGGCGCCGGCGGTATCGGCTCGCTGCGCTGGGGCTTCCTGCGCGACCCAGGCAATCTGATCGGCCTGGAGGTGATGACGGTGGAGCCGGAGCCGCGACTGCTGCAGCTCGACGCCAGCGCCAGTACGCCCCTCAACCACGCCTATGGCACCAATGGCATCTTGACGGCCCTGCGGCTGCCGACCTGCGAGGCGGTGGACTGGCTGCAGGTGGTGCTGGGCTTTGACGACTGGAACCAGGCCCTGACGGCGCTGCAGGGGCTGGCGGCCAGCGCCCTGTTGCTCAACAACGCGACGCTGCTCGAGGCGCCGGTGGCGGCGCGGATGCCCTGGCCCCTGGGTTGTCCCGGTGCCGCTGGCGCCGAGCATCGCCTGCTGCTGCTGGCCGCCCCCGACAGCCTCGCGACCCACACCCAGCTGCTGGGCGCCTGGGGAGGCCGGTTGCTGTGGCAGGAGAGTCAGGCGGTCAGCCGGGGCTTACCGCTGCGGGAGCTCTGCTGGAACCACACCACCCTGCACTGGCGGGGTCAGCAGCCGGCCTGGACCTACCTGCAACTGCTGCTCCCCCACGATCCACGGCCCCTGCTGGCGGCGTTGCGCCAGCGCTGGGGGGAGGGGCTGCTCTGGCATCTGGAGGCGGTGCGCCAGCACGGTGAGGTGCGGCTGTCGGCGCTGCCGCTGCTGCACTACGGCGGCCCCACCGCCCTGGAGATGCTGATCGGCCAGTGCCGCGATCTCGGTGCTCTGGTCTTCGACCCCCACCAGATCACGGTGGAGGAGGGGGGGCTGGGCGGCATCGATCCGGCCCAGGTGGCGGCCAAGGCTCGCCACGACCCCGCCGGTCTGCTCAACCCCGGCAAGCTGCGGGGCTGGCAGCAACGAGCGGCCAACGTCAACCACAACCGAGACTCAAGCGGGTGTCCACCCCCGTGATCGGATTGGTGCCACTGGCCTCACGACAGAGGGAGCGCTGATCACTGCGATCAAGCAGGGCCTCACTGAAGTCGGCATCGGTGACGATCGCCCCCGCGAAGCTGCTGCCGGCGGCGATCACGCCCCGCAGCACCGCACCTGTGAAATCGGCGCCGCTGAAATCCACCTTGTCCATCAACACGTCGCTGAGATCAGCAGCACGGAAATCGGCGTCTGGAAAAGCTGCCTGGGTGAAGATCGCCCCGCGCAGATCGGCGCCGGCGAAGCGGGCCCGCCGCCCCTGGGCGCCGGCAAAGGAGGTGTGGGCCAGATCCTGACCGCTGAAGTCCTGCTCGTTCTGGTTGGTGAGGGTGTAATCGATGCCGCTGAACTCGGCCCAGGCCGGAGCCACGGGTGCGGCCAGCAGCACCAGCACCAGCACCAGGCCCAGCACGCAGCGCTGGAACAGGCCGGCTGACGCCGGCGCGGGAGTTGGCAGGGGAGGGGCCATGGGCTTGGCGGACAAAGGGCTACCGATGATGCTGATCGATCCATCGCCGATCCGCCTCCGCAGCAGGGTCCTGTCGGCGCCTGTCCGGCTGGGTTGGGCTGGCCCGGACTGGTGGTTTCGCCGCGAAACGACCGTTGCACGGGGCTGCGGGGAGCTCCCCGGATCTTCAAGGGCACGGTGAGATTGCCGATCGCTTCAACTGATCCCATCGGAGTTGCCAGGGCTGTGCCGGCAGGCGCATCACGGGGTCAGCGAAGCTCCGGCTTCCCCCCGCTCCGACAACCACAGACATCAGAACCGCTGGCCTCGGCATCTCTGACCAGGGAGATCTGGCCACGCCCAGCCTCAGAGGTAGCTCTCCAACACCCCGCTTCTGGACCGCAAGCAACACCGCCCTCTGCATCGCGCAAAGCTGCGCATCGCCCCGGCGTCGCCCAAGGTGGAGTCGTTGTTCCTTCCTGCCAGACCATGACCAGTGCCAACGAAGCCAGCACCCTTGACGAATCGGCGAACCCGGCCGTTCAGCAAGTGCTTGATGCCATGGAGGCCGCCGAGATCAGTCCCGAGGAAGCGCTGCAGATCAGCCTGGTGTTGCTGAACTTCGTCGAGGAACACCACCTCGACAACCTGGAGGAGTTCCTCAGTGATGAGCAGCCTGATGCGATCAGCATCGCCGTCTGGGCCGCCGACAGTGCTCGCCTCAAGACCGCCAGGGAGCTGTTGGAGGAGGTGCTCGGCGAGGACGACGAGGAGGGCCTGGAGGGGAATGACGAGGAGCTGGAGGTCGAACTCATCCTTGAGGACGAGGAGGACAATGTGCTCTGAGCCCAGCCCAGCCCAGGGGTGAGGGCCAGGGTCGGCTCCCGTCAGAGGTAGCGACTGGCCCGCTCTTACCTGGCGCGCCTGCAGCCGTTCTGCCGCCAGTGATCGCGATCGGATCGGCTGCTTCCTGGCCATTCCGGCGACTCCCGTGCGGCGTGAGACGAGCTTCCGTCCAGTGAACCGCAGCCGGCCACACCAATGTCCATCCTGAGGGGCTCGGCAAATCGAGCGGGCAGCCATGGCGTGCTGTCGCCTGAGCTCACACCCGAGCACAAAAAAAGCGGACCCTGGGGACCCGCTCGATGACCGTCTTCAGTGTATGACACTATGTAACAGGATGACGAGAGCATGGTCCGGCTGTCGCTCTGCGGACTAACAACGTCCTTCCTTGGCCTCCGCAAGCTGCTAAGAATCCCCCAAGCCCCTGAATTCCTTCAGCAGGGCTCGATTGAGATGGTCATCGCACCCCACCACCAGCTGCGGGTAGATGGTGCCGTCTTTGTAGGGCGCGTAGGCTTTGGCGCACACCGCCCGGGTGGCATCCTGCCACTGGCTGAAGAGCTCTCGGGAGATCTTCCTGCGCAATTGTTTATCGGATTGCTCCCAGGATTGGCTGGCGCAATACCTCATCTCGACTGTATTGTCTCCTGGGCAATGGATCGCGGCTGGTCTGGAGTGAGCAGCACTCAAAGGCAGCAACCAAATTCCCAGGAGCAACAGGCTCTTCACCAGTTCTCTCGCTTCTGGCCTCAGTCTATGGGCGCCTGCCAGTCCCTTTGAGCATCTCGCACTGAGGCCGGCAGGCGTGGCCTCACGCAACCGAGCGACCTGATCCATCGGCTTCGGAATCCCCAACGCGACCACCCGGCCTCAAGCTGCTCAGCTGGTCAGCAACCCTGCAGATCTTGACGGCTTGATGGCGTGATCACGGATTCCCAGGACCTCAATGTCGTCCATGCGGGCAGGGGATCCCCAGCATCATGTCCCGGCTGGATACCACTGCCGGTACCACTTCTCCATCTGCTGGATCTCATCACTCTGCACCCGCACCATGGCCTGTTGCAGTTGACGCAGCTCCGGGTGCTGGGAATGGACCTGCGCCATCGAAGCCATCATCACGCCCATCTGGTGGTGAGGAATCATCTGCTCGATGAAGGCACGGTCGAAGTCCTTCGCTGCGCTCAGGGCGGCGAGATTGGTGCCGCCGTGCATCCCCTTGCCCATGCCCATCCCCATGCCACCTTGCCAACCCCAGCTGGATGCGGTGGGCCATGGCGGGACTGCCTGGCCGTACCACTGCCGGTACCAGCGGCGCATATGGGCGTTCTCGCGGGTCTGACTGGCCTTGATGCCCTGCGCCAGCGCCTTGATCTCCGGCCTGCGGGCGTGAATCAGGGCGAGATCGGCCATGGCGATCGCCCCCTCGTGGTGGGGGATCATCATCACAATGAAGCGTTGATCACTCCAGCCCATGCCGATCAGGCCCGGCCCACCCGTCGTTCCTCCCGCCCCGGGCATACCGGCACCACTCCAGCCTTGAGCCAGGGAAGCGCCGTCAGCCAGGGAGATCGCGCAGACGGCTGCGGCGGCTAGAACCAGGTGGCCGAATCGCCAGGGGAGAGTTCGAAGTGCTCGGTTGCGTGTCATCCGTTCGGCACCGCTGGCGAAACGTTCATTTCCATGCTGGCCAGGCCTGCAGGAACAGGTTCAGCCAGTACCTGAATCGTCATGCGCCGCTGGGTGCCGCCGCCCAGAGTTGAAGCCTGGCCGGCACGATGTCGATGCTCGGCTGCGAATGGCTGGGCCAGATCGACGTTTCGGTGGCAGGGTGCCGCAGAGAAGAACGAGACTGAACTCTGTCCTGCCCATCCGGGGTTAATGATGTCAGGGGCCGAATCTGTCCAATAAAAGCCATCCACCTCAGAAGGCAGTGAAGTCTTTCCGGGGTCTGGATTTCTCAACAAGACGCACGTGCAGATATCAATCTGCAATCCGGAATTGATTCTTGGCTACTTTCGTGTTGACGGGATGACCTGACATCTCATCCACCAACATGATCGAAGCGGTTCAGCACCGCATCGAAGGTCACCGATGGCGCCGGCACGAAAGTACGCCCGGTTTCCCCTGCGGTGCTGGTCAAGTCTTAGTGGCCGGTGGCATCGCGCCACATGAGGGCTGCTGAGGGCGAACCTTGAATACACTCCGAGCTTATTCAAGGAAATGGCCGCTGCCTTGAATAAGTAGGGAGTCTGGTGTCGCCCAGGGGCGATGCACATCCCGTGGCCATGGGCTGCTGCTGATTTAGGTCAGATGGCCTCTGCGCTGAGGAGCAGCCGACGCCTCAGAGCAACCTGGAATCAAAACGAAAAGCCTCATTCCTGCTGATCCGCACCCGATTCATGTCGGGGTGCCGTGGATTGAGCAGGACGTTGCTGTCCACCGGCACGACGACCGAGGGAACGCGCAAGCCGACGCTGGATCTGCGCTGCAACCAATCAGCGCCGATGGCCTGGGTGCTGGAAGGTG
>CANCJV010000058.1 GCA_947378425.1 Synechococcaceae cyanobacterium | reverse complement strand
TGCGCACCATCTGCTGCTCCAGCCAGGAGGGCTCCCAGATCAGCAGGGTGAAGGTGGCAGCGCCGGTGGAGCCCTCCAGCCCGTGATCCCACAGCCGGTCGAGATAGGGATACACCTCGGCGGGAGGCACGTCCAGGGGGGCCTGAAGGGTCAGCTGGGTGGACATGACGGGTGACGGGAAGTACGGGAGGACGAAACGGAAGCGAACGGGGGCGCCGGGGCCGGGATCAGGGCCGGCGCCAGCCCAGGCCGTCATCGCCCAGCAGGCTGTCGGCGGCGGCCGGCCCCCAGGTGCGGGCCTCGTAGGGGTGGACCGGCAGCTGCCAGGGGGCCTCCTCGATCAACTCCAGCAGGGGGGTGTAGAGGCGCCAGGCGGCCTCCACCTCGTCACTGCGGGTGTACAGGGTGGGATCGCCGAGCATGGCGTCGGCCAGCAGGCGCACATAGCCTTCATCGGAGGGTTCGCCGAAGGAATCGTCGTAGGAAAAGCCCATGTCCACGGGCCGGCTGCGCATGCCGGAGCCTGGGGCCTTGACCTCAAACTTGATCTCGGCCCCCTCATCGGGCTGGATGCGCAGGATCAGCTGGTTGGGGGTGGGGGCACCGCCGGCGGCGTCGAACAGGTGCACCGGCGCCTCGCGGAAGGTGAGCACCACCTCCGAGAGCCGCTTCGGCAGGCGCTTGCCGGTGCGCAGATAGAAGGGCACCCCCTGCCAGCGCCAGTTGTTGATGAACAGCTTCATCGCCACGTAGGTCTCGGTGGTGCTGTTGGCGTTGACGCCGGGTTCCTGCCGGTAGCCACTGAGGGGCCGGGCGCGGGAGCCGCCGCTGCTGTACTGGCCCCGAACGCAGCACTTCCAGGGCTCGTCCTCGTTGGCCAGGCGGGCCGCCTGCAGCACCTTGGCCTTCTCGTTGCGGATCGCTTCGGCGTCAAAGCGACCCGGCGGTTCCATCGCCGTCAGGGCCAGGATCTGGGTGAGGTGGTTCTGCACCATGTCCCGCAGGGCGCCGGAGCCTTCGTAGTAGCCGGCTCGGTCTTCGACCCCCACCGTTTCAGCGGCCGTGATCTGGACGTTGGCGATGTAGTTGCGGTTCCAGATCGGCTCGAAGATCGTGTTGGCGAAGCGCATCACCAGGATGTTCTGGACCGTTTCCTTGCCCAGGTAGTGATCGATGCGGAAGACCTGGCTCTCCTTGGCGCAGGCCTGAACCACCTTGTTGAGCTGCTGGGCGCTGCCGTAGTCCCGGCCGAAGGGCTTCTCGATCACCACCCGGCTGCGCTCGGCGTCGGCCAGCAGGCCGGCTGCAGCCAGGGCGCGGCAGCCACTGCCATAGAACTCCGGTGATACCGAGAGGTAGAAGGTGCGATTGCCGCGGGTGGCTCTCTGCCGATCGATGCCTTCGAGGCGCTGGCCCAGCCGCACCAGATGATCGGGTTGCTGCAGATCCACCGGTTCGTAGAACAGGCCCTGGGAGAACTGCTCCCAGGCACTGGGGTGGTCGGCGATCTCGGTGGCGAGAGCCTCAGCCATCTTGCCGCGGAAATCCTCGTCGCTCCAGGGCCGGCGGGCGCAACCGAGAACGGCGAACTCGCTGGGCAGGCGCCGCTGCCGGAACAGCTCGAACAGGGCCGGCACCAGTTTGCGGTGGGTGAGATCGCCGCTGGCTCCGAAGATGACGATGCACTGGGGCGTGATCACCCGCTCCTGGCGCAGACCCACCCGCAGCGGATTGGTGAGCAGCGTGGTCATGGGGCAAGGCGAGCCGAGGTCTCCCTGGTTTAACGGCTGGGGCCGCCGTTGGCCTGCTGCAGCCCAGTCGGGACGGGACTCTGTGAGCGTTCGCCCATCGGCCCGGGAGCACCGCCCAGCAAAAAGGCCCGCCAGGGCGGGCCTCAGAGCCGGGTGCGAACCGGAGTTCAGTAGGTCTCCACGTGCCAGCGCTCGGCTTTCTTGAGCTGGGGACGCAGTTCAGACCAGGTGAGTCCCTTGGCGGCGGCGGCGGCAGTCATGGCCTCGTCGATGCCGGGTTCCATACCCCGCAGACCACACATGTAGACGTGGGTTTTGGGGTTCTCGATCCAGGAGAAGATCTCTTCGGCATTCTCCAGCACCCGATCCTGGATGTACATGCGGCCGCCTCTGGCGTTTTCCTGCTCGCGGCTGATCGCCTTGGTGTAGCGGAAGTTCTCGGGGAAATCGGTCAGATACTGCTGCAGGTCGTTCTCGTAGAGAAGGTTGGCGGTCTTGGGGGCCCCCATGAACAGCCAGGCCTTGCCGCGGAACTGGTATTCGGGGTTCCTGGCCCGCTCGCCGTGGTCGAACATGCGGCGCAGATAGGCCCGCATCGGCGCGATGCCGGTGCCGGTGGCCAGCATGATCACGTTGGCGTCCTCATCAGGCGGCAGCAGCATCTCCTTGCCAACGGGCCCGGTGATCTTCACCTGGGCGCCAGGCTCGATGTCGCACAGGAAGGTGGAGCACACCCCGCTGATGGTTTCACCATCTTTTTCGTACTGCAGCTGGCGCACGCACAGGGAGACGGTGTGGTCCTCCAGGTCGTCGCCGTGTCGGGTGCTGGCGATCGAATAGAGGCGGAGCTTGTGGGGTTTGCCGTTGGCGTCGGTGCCGTCGGGAATGATGCCGATCGACTGACCTTCGACGTAGTGCAGCAGGGGGTCGCCACCGCTGAGGTCGAAGCTGATGTGGTTGACCCGGCCGATCGCCCCCTCGGTGAGCAGGCTGTAGTTACCGGTGACGGTGCCGATGAAGGGATTCTTCGGTTTGTAGAGGTTGACCGGTACGGCGGCGTGACTCACGGTTGCTGGGGCGGACGGTTGGGGAGCGGTTTCGGACTTGAGTGCAGGGGTGGCCTCGACTGGGGTGTTGACCTCCCCGGAGCTGATCACCCTGATCCGACCACCCCTGAGGGCGATCGTCTGCATCAGGGATTGCAGTTGGGCAAAGGGCACGGTGAGCTGGCGCTCGGCCCGGCGTTGACGACCGATGCCGAAACTCTCGACCACCACCGTGAACATGCGGCTGTCGGAAACGGTGGCCTTGCCAGTGGAAACACGCATCAGAAAGCCGCCCTCTTCAAAGCGCGCCGATCATAGGGACTGCGCCTGCCCAAGCCGTTGATGCGCCCGCGTCGGTTCGGTGCCGACCGGGCAGCGGTCCCGGTGGAATCCGGTTAAGTTGTGATCTTCCACACTCCGTCAAGGTGTCTTCGGACGCCTGTTCCCTGCGGTTCCTGACGTGCCCTGAATGGTCCTGGCGCAACTTCTTGCCACCGATCGTCCCGCCGGGGAGCCGCTGACACCTGGCAGCGAGAGCTGCTCCCTTGACACGATTCAGCAGGAGATGGAGCGATTGCCCCTGGGAGCCCGTCGACTGGCGGTGCAACTGCGGATGGCGCTCGATCCTCACTGGATCTGGGCCGTGCTCACCGATTACGAAAACCTCGATCGCTTCATCCCGAACCTGGCCAGTTCGCGCCAGCTGTGGCGCCGCTCCAACCGCGTAGCGGTGGAGCAGGTGGGCACCCAGCAGTTCTGCGGGCTGCGCTTCAGTGCCCGGGTGAAGCTGGAACTGGAGGAGGACACTGAGCAGGGACGGCTGAACTTCCGCATGCTGGAGGGTGATTTCCGCTGCTTCGAGGGGGCCTGGGTCGTCGGTCGTGATGAGACCAGCAGCTGGCTCCTCTATGACCTCACCGTTCAGGGCAAGCCGGGCATGCCGATCGGGCTGATCGAGCAACGTCTCAAGGACGACCTGGCCAACAACCTGCGCGGTGTTCAGAAGGAAGCCATGCGCCGGGCGACGACGGCCTGATCCAGGCCCTCTGGATCCTCGTTTCCGGCCCGCCAGGCTCAACCGCCTGGTTTCCATTGATGGAGTTCTCCATCGAAGGCTCCTGGGCCATGCCCGGGGACCGGCTAGGCGCCCGATCGCCAGGGATTTGGTGTCGTTGATGATCAAGGCTCCGGTCGCCGGTGCCTTGGCACCCCTCAGGTGGCTCGGAACGGCATCAGGCTGAGATGGCCTTCGCCGGGATCCATCCTTGAGGGCCAGGTTCGAATTCCTGCTTTGCCAACGAATTGGAGCCGGAGGCTCAGGAATGGTTTGAGCAGCCCCAGCAGGCGCCCAATTCAGCTGAGCCAAAGGCAAAAACTCTGCCAACAGTTGTCATTGCCGAAACAATGACCTCGGAGAGGTCCGCTCAAACAAATTCGACTTCCAACCCGACCAGGGTTGGATCGCACATACCCCCAAGGGGATTCGAACCCCTGTCGCCTCCGTGAAAGGGAGGTGTCCTAGGCCTCTAGACGATGGGGGCGAGGCCACAGCTCAAAGTTCGAGGCCTAAGTCTCGGATGGCCCCGGTGAACCCGGATGGCCCCGGCTGAACCGGTTTGGCTGATGGGATGGACCGTACGGGGCGGAGGGACCGTTCGTCAAGGAGCCGCATCCGGGAGCCGCATCGGGCTCAGGGTTTCTTGTCCGCCTGGTGTTCTTCCGGAGAAATCTGTCCCCTCCAGATCGGCACGGTGAAGTGGAAGCAGGCCCCTTCCCCCGGCTCCGACACCACCCAGATGCGGCCGCCGTGGACATCGGCGATGCGCCGGCACACTGACAGGCCGACGCCGTAGCCGGAGGTGGTGCCCGACGTCTGAGGCAGCCGCACCCGATCCAGGAAAATGCGTTCCTGTTCCTCGATCGGGATGCCGGGGCCGCTGTCGCAGATGCTCGCCTGCACCCACTGGCTGGTGCGGTGCAGCAGCCGCAGGGTCACCCGGCCGCCTTCCGGCGTGAACTTGAGAGCGTTCTCCAACAGGTTCAGCAGCACCTGGCGCATGCGCCGCTGGTCGCCGTAGACGTCGGGCAGATCGCCCGGGATGTCGGTCACCAGTTCGAGGTCCCGGCCCACCCAGAGCTTTTCCAGCTCCAGGATCGATTCGGCCGCCACCTGGCCCAGGGACAGGCGTTGGGGGTTGAACAGGGCCTCCCAGCGGGTGGTCCCCACCTCCAGCAGGTCCCGGGAGAGTTCCTGGATGTCGTCGAGGCGGCGTTTGAGCACATCGAGGAATCTGGGTTCGTCGATCTGGCCGAGGCTGTGGCTCTGCAGGGCCAGCTTGGCGGCCGTCAGGGGTGTGCGCAGCTCGTGGGCCACCATCCGTAGCAGACGCTCCTGGACCCCCAGCCGCTCGATCAGGGTTTCGTTCTCCTGGCGCAGCACCAGCAGCTGGTCTTCCAGTTGCACCTCCCGCTGGGTGCGGCTGCCGTCCTGTTCGGCGGGGCGCAGGCTCAGCCCCAGGCTGCTGACCACCTCCATCTGCTGCCAGCGGGGCAGCCAGCTGCGCAGCTGCATGCCGAGGGTGTTGCCGGCGAACACCTGTTTCGGCAGCGGTGCCAGCTTGATCAGGGCCGGCGTGGCCACCAGGCGATGCAACTCCAGCAGTTCCGGGTGCAAGGAGGGATCGGCCACTTCCAGGGACACCTTGAAACCGCTCTCCTCGGCGCGCAGGGCATGCATCAGGCCGCGCAGGTCGGAGCTGGCCAGGTGCTGTTTGGTGGCCACGAGCAGCAGCTGCAGGGTCTGGCACGGTGCCGCCTCAGCACCGGCACTCTCGGACCTGGCCTGCACCGGTTTGGGCGGGCCCTTCGGGGATGGAGATTCCTCCGCTGATGGCAAGCGGATCCCTGCGGCGACGCCCCAACCTTATGGGTTTCGGTGCTTTTGGGTCGCCGGACCACCAAGCCGCAAGGTCCTGGCTAAGACAGGGTCGACGACCGACCTGATCACGGCTCCCCGACCGGAAGCTTCCTTCGACCCATGCTGTCCGGACCCTTTTCCGCCACTTCCCCGAGTCGCATCAAGCTCGATAGCAACCTGCGCCGCTGGTTTTCACGCAACCTGGGGCTTTGGCGCTCACGCCGCCTCTACTTCTTCCCCGACGAGGAGCCGATGCGGGTGGACATGCTGCTGCGGGTCGAGAGCTTCAGCGAGCCGATCGAGGGGGATGCGGCTTATCGCTTCACCTGGTGGCCCGAGAAGGAGTACGACTTTTTCGACAAGAAACCCAGCTATTCGCGCAAGGGAACGATGGAGGCGTATCTCTGCGGCCATCAGCTGCGCCGCAGCCAGAGTCACCTGTTCGCGTTCCCCTGCAAAAGCCAGATCCGTCAGGTGGATGAGCACGAATTGGTGTTTGAAACCCACCTTCAGGAATGGGACGTGCTGGAGCACATCCGCCTCGTGGACCAGGACCGCTACCGCTCGCGTTCGATCTATTCCTGGCGCAACGGCGAGCTGGAGCTGGCCGAGGTGCATCACGAGATCCGGGCCGAGGGCCCCGGTGCGCCGCTGCAGGAACCGTCCTGAAACGAGCCGGGGAGACGGGCGGAGCAGCCGCCCATGCGACAGCATGGAGCTGTCCGGATCCCACCTTGCTCTTGGCTTCCCTGTCTCGCCGCACCAGGGCCCTCCTGGCGGCACCCCTGCTGGTCATGCCCCTGCTGCTGGCCCCCGCCGCGGCCCTTGCAGCTCCAGCCACCCCTGCGGAGATGAATCTCTACACCCGCATTGCCGCCGTCAACGCCTGCATCTCCCGCTCGGCGGGCATCGACTTCGACAAGGCGGTGGGCATCGCCGGCGAAACCATCGCCCAGCTGATTCTCGGCCAGCATCAGGGCCTGATCCAGCAGGTCGGCACCAAGCCACTCACCCTTGACGAGCTGCGCAAAGGATCCATCAACTCCGCTGTGATCGGCGCCTTTGAAATCTGCCCCAAGCAGGTGCCGCCTGAGGTGGCCAAGAAGGTCCAGGAGGCCCTGAGCAAGAAACCAGCTCAACCGGCTCCCGCCACCAAGTAGTCCGTTTCTCCCATGGCCGTCGTCCGTCTCTCTGACTACCGGCCGGCCGCCTACCTGCTGGAGCGCACCGATCTGACAGTGCGTCTCTTCGCGGATCATGCCCAGGTGTCGGCGCGGCTGGCGTTCTGCCCCAATCCAGCCGCCGGTGGGCCCGACGGCCGCCTGGCTCCAGGGCCGCTGGAGCTCCAGGGGGTGGATCTGGATTTGCAGGCCCTGGCCCTGGAAGGGGTGCCGCTGAGCGCCGATGACTTCAGCCTCAGCTCAGTCGGCCTGGTGATTCACCAGCCCCCTGAGGGGCCTTTTGTGCTCAGCAGCGAGGTGCGGATCAATCCGTACAGCAACACCGCCCTCGAGGGGCTTTATGTCAGTGGTGGCATGGTCACCACCCAGTGCGAGGCGGAGGGGTTCCGGCGCATCACCTTCCACCCCGATCGTCCCGACCTGCTCAGTCGCTACCGGGTGCGCATCGAAGCCGATCGCCAGCCCTTTCCGGTGTTGCTCTGCAACGGCAACTGCCTCGAAACCGGTGAGCTCGAGCCCGATGCGGCCCCTGGCGCCGCTGCCCAGCCGGCGCGCCACTACGCCGTCTGGGACGATCCCTTCCCCAAGCCGTCCTACCTGTTCGCTTTGGTGGCGGGTCGATTGGAGGAGGTGAGCGACAGCTTCACCACAGCCAGCGGCCGAGAGGTGAAGCTGCGCATCCATGTGGAACCGGGCGATCGGGCCTACACCGCCCATGCGATGGAATCGCTCAAGCGCAGCATGGCCTGGGACGAGAAGGTCTACGGCCTGGAATACGATCTCGATGAGTTCAATATCGTCGCGGTGCGCCATTTCAATATGGGCGCAATGGAGAATAAAAGTCTTAATATCTTCAACTCCAAGTTGGTGCTTGCCGATGCCGCCACCGCTACTGACGGTGAGCTCGAGCGCATTGAGAGTGTGATCGCCCATGAATATTTTCATAACTGGACCGGTAATCGCATCACCTGCCGTGACTGGTTTCAGCTCTCGCTCAAGGAGGGGTTGACCGTTTTTCGCGATCAGTGCTTCAGCGCCGACTTGCATGGCCAGTCGCTGAACCGCATTGAGAATGTGGCGATGCTGCGCAACACGCAGTTCCGTGAAGATGCCGGGCCTACGGCCCATCCGGTGCAGCCGGATCAGTATCAGGCCATTGACAACTTTTACACCACCACCATTTATGAAAAGGGTTCGGAGCTGATTCGCATGCTCCACACCCTGCTGGGTGAGGACACCTTTTTCCGCGGCATGGCGCTGTATGTGAAACGCCATGACGGCACAGCCGCCACCTGCGACGAGTTCCTCGAGGCGATGCGGGAGGCGGCCGAAGCCAGCTGGGCGGCCCGGGGCCTCGATGGCAGGTTGGCGCCACCTCCCTTTGACTTTGCCGAATTCCGCCGCTGGTATCACCAGGCCGGCACGCCGGTCCTTCAGGTGCAGCGTCACTGGGATGGCCAGGCCGGCGTTCTCGAACTCACCCTCCGCCAGAGCACCCCAGCCACCCCCGGCCAGAGCCAGAAGCAGCCCCTGGTGATTCCCCTGGCCATCGGGCTGGTCGGCCAGGCCGGTGAAGCGCTGCCCGTGCGCCTGGCCGGAGCTGGCAACGGCCGTCACCACCTGCCCCTGCTGCCTTCGGGCTGGGGTGCCGGCACCCACCTGCTGGTGCTGGATCGGGCCGAACAGCATGTCCGCTTTGAGGGCCTGCCCCCCCATCCCCACCCGCCGGCTCTGTCCCTGCTGCGCCATTTCTCGGCGCCGGTGAAGCTGGAGTTGGGTCGGCCCACCAGCGAGCTGGTGCATCTGTTCGCCTGCGACAGCGACCCCTTCGCCCGCTGGGATGCGGGCCAGTCCCTGCTGCGTCAGGCGGTGCTGGCCAGGGTGGCGCGCTCGGGCGAAGCCCCGGGCGATCCCCACCTGGAGCAACTCGATGAGCAATTGATCGAGGCCTGTGGTCGCATCCTGGCCGATCCCAGCCTGTCGGAGGCCAGCCGTTGTGCCCTGATGGCCCTGCCCGGATTGGCGGAGCTGGAGGATGCCATGGCCGAGCCCGATCCGCCGGCGCTGTTCCTGGCGCTGCGCAGCCTGGAGCGCCGTTTTGGCAGCGCCCTGGCCGAGCCGCTGCAGGCGGCCCTGGAGCGCTGCACTCCTCAATGGCCCCTGGCCTGGCCGGAGGGCCTGGGCGATCGGATGCTCACCGGCCTGATCTGGAGCTGGCGGGCGGCGGCGGCTGACCCGGCGGCGATCGCCTCAGCCCGGGCGGCTGTGGATGGCGGTTCGATGACCCTGGCCCGTGCCGGCCTGCGGGCCCTGCAGAACCAGCCGAGCGTGGCGCGCGCCGAAGCGATGGCGGCGTTCTACCAGCGCTGGCAGGACAAGCCGGTGATCCTCGATGCCTGGTTTGCCCTGGAGGCCGCAGCCCCGTTCAGCGATGGCCTGGAGCGGGTGGCCCAGTTGCTGGCCCATCCGCGCTTTGATCCCAATGCTCCCAATTCGGTGAGGGCGGTGCTGGGCGGTCTGGCCGGTAATCCGCTGGTGTTCCACGCGGCCGATGGCCGTGGTTATCGCTTCATGGCCGAGCAGATCGCCTGGCTCGATGGCCGCAATCCGATCACCGCCTCCCGCCTGGCCAAGGTGTTCAGCCGCTGGCGCAGCTACGGATCGCAGCGAAGCCAGGCCATGCATGGGGCCCTCGAGCAGCTGGCCGCGGCCCAGCTCTCCACCAACACCCGGGAGGTGGTGGAGCAGTGCCTGGGCTGAATCCCAGGCATCCTGGTCTCGCAATGCTGCAGATCGCAGCAAGCTGCTGCCCTGGCCAGACTTGATAGGTCCCAGGTCTCAGCAGGGAGATTTCTTGGTCAAGAGCTCCAGTCGATTGGTTCGGCTCCTTCTGGTTGCGGAGTTGCTGGTCCTGGGTCATGGCTTTTTGCCCCTGGCAGCCCGGGCCGAGGCGGTGCCGCCTTCCCGGATTCGCCCCGGCTGGGGCTTTGACTGGCGCCATCCGGATCGGGCCGCGTGCCGGGAGATCACTCCGGCCGTGTTGCCCTACTGCTCCCACTGCCGGGAGGTGCCCAATGCCTACGGCATCGCCATCGACGCCCAGTCCTGTTACCTGGTGCCGAAGTTCGAATACATGATTTTCCCGACGGCGGAGGGCTGTGAACACGGCCTGCAGAAGTTCAAGTCCGGTGCGCCCTGATCGCCTCAGGGCAAGGGCGGCGGCGGCAACAGCCCGGGCAGGGTTCGGAGCGGCAGTCTGAAGGTTCTGCCGCCGCCGTCAGGGTTGAAAACCTGGGAGTGGAGCGACTGGAAGGCCCGAAGGCGGTAGACGCCGCCTTCGGGCCCGGCGTACTGACCCCAGAGCCCCTCCCAGAAGAAATAGATCACGCCATGACCACGGTCGGCCGCGAGGCTCACTTTTTCGGCAATCGTGGCCATGTCCGGGGTGCGGCCGCCGAAGCCGGCCAGGATGCCGATTTCCACGGGCATACCCCAGCTGCGGGCTTTGAGTAGGGCTGGTTGGTTGAGGTCCTTGGCGAAGCCCTTGACGGAATAGGCGTAGTTCTGGATCACCAGATCGTCGACCAGTTCCCCCAGGGCCCAGAGCTCCCAGTCCTGCAGCCACTGGTTGTAGGCGAAGCGGAAGGGGCCTGGTGAGAGGCTGATCACGGTGCGCCTTGCTCCAGAGGCCTGTTGCAGCCCCCCCCGCAGCTCCCTCAACAGGCCGGTGAGCTGCTGGCGCCGCCAGCGCATCCAGGCGCGGTCCGTGAAGCTGGCGGGGGGTTCGCGTCCCGTCTCGCTTCGGTAGAGATTGCGGGTGTAGTCGTCGTAGCCCAGCTCCACCGGCCAGGCGAAGTGGTCATCGAGCTGGATGCCATCAACGCCGCAGCGCTGCACAATCTCGGTGATCAGGCCGATGAAGCGGGCCCGCACCCCCGGATGGGCTGGATTCAGCCACACCCGCAGATCTTTCAGCGGTGAGCTCTGCAGGCTGGCGCCGTGCAGGGCATAGAGGCTGCTGCCGTCGGCGCGGTGGAGCACCCATTCCGGGTGCTGACGCACCACCGCGGCATCGGCCGGCTCCATCAGGCCGTACTCAAACCAGGGAATCACCTGCATGCTGCGGCGATGGGCAGCCCGGGTGAGCCGGCAGATCGGATCGAGATCGGGGTTCACGGTCGCCAGCGCCGGTTCCAGCGGGGCATGGCGACTGCGATGGAAGGTGGTGCCTCGGCTCCAGACGTTGGGATAAAGGGTGTTGAAGCCCGTCTCCGAGAGCTGCTGCACCGCGATCTCGATCCGCTGCGGGTCGTAATAGAGCGGGCTGGGGCTGTTGGTCAGCCAGACCCCCACCCGGCGCCCGAGGGGCTGGGGCAGGCGGTTGAGGCCACCTGGCGGCAGGGCCCGGCCTGGCAGGGCTCCGGCGAGCTGCAGGACGCCCGTCAGCAGCAGGGTGAGGGCCAGGGGCAAACGGCGCTTGAGCCGGGCCCGGCGTTTCAGGGGAGCCAGGGGTGTCGTCGAGGGGCTCTCAGTCGTGGCGGGACTTAAACGGGCCATGACAGGGCTGCTTGGGGATCGAAGGCCAGGAGCGCGGTGTGTTGACGGCGAAGACGGCGGGGATCCGCGACTGGATCGCCGGGGCCGAAGCCTGGCTGAACCCGGACGGGGCCAGTGCCATCCGGAATCCAGAGTGCCTCAGCCTGCCAGGCTTCCCAAGGGGGAATCCCACCGGCAACGCCCCTGGACCGCTGTGCGACAGGAGTCGCACAGCGGTCGTGGCTTCAGCGGAACATCGAGCTCACTGAGCTCTCCTCGTGAATGCGCCAGATCGCTTCGCCGAGCATGTTGGCGACGGAGAGCACCTGCAGCTGGGGGAAGCGGCGATCAGGGGCCAGCGGGATGCTGTTGGTGACGACCACCTCCTCGAACAGGCCCGGTTCAGAGAGGCGCTCGCTGGCCGGTGGTGAGAACACCGCATGGGTGGCGCAACACAGCACCCGGGCGGCACCCCGTTGGCGCAGCAGCCGGGCGCCGGCGCAGATGGTGCCGCCGGTGTCGATCATGTCGTCGATCAGAACGGCGGTCTTGCCCGCCACATCGCCGATCACGGTGAGACTTTCGGCCACGTTGTGACCCGAGCGTCGCTTGTCGATGATCGCCAGGGGGGCGTCGTTCATCTTCTTGGCGAAGGCCCGCGCCCGGGCCACTCCGCCGACGTCGGGGGAGACGACCACGACCTCGCCGAGATTGCGGGTGAGCAGGTAATCCACCAGCACCGGCGAGCCGTAGATGTGGTCGCAGGGGATGTCGAAGTAGCCCTGGATCTGGGAGGAGTGCAGGTCCATCGCCAGCACCCGGTCCACCCCGGACTTGACCAGCAGATTGGCCACCAGCTTGGCGGTGATCGATTCGCGGCCCGCGGTCTTGCGGTCGGCCCGGGCGTAGCCGTAGTAGGGCACCACGGCGGTGATCTGCCGGGCGGAGGCTCGCCGGCAGGCATCCACCATGATCACAAGCTCCATCAGATGGTCGTTGACCGGCGCACAGGTGGGCTGGATCAGGAAGACGTCGCAGCCGCGGATCGACTCCTGGATCTGGATGTAGAGCTCGCCGTCGGCGAAGCGCTTGATCACCCTGGGTCCATCAGGGACGCCCAGATAGGCGCCGATTTCCCGGGCCAGCTCGGGGTTGGAGTTGCCGCTGAACAACCGCAGCCGGCGATTGTCCTGCTGGGCCTGGGAAGGAACCCCGCTCGGCTCCACCCGCTGGGTGGGGGCCGTGGTCGAGAAACTGGTCACGGCGTGGTGAGCGGTCCTGCACATTCCTGATGGTAGAAGCGTGTCGGCCCTCCAGGCACGACCTGCAATGACGGTTTCTGAATCCAGGGCGGTCCAGCGACCCACGCCCAGCGATCTGGGGCCGTCAGAACGGGCTCTGGTGCTGGTGGGCTTCGGGCTGGCCGGGTCCGTGGCAGCCGGTGGGTTGCCGCCACTGCAGGCGGTGGCGCAACGACTGTCCACCCTGCTGGCGCTGCCGACGCAGCGCCTCAGCCCGCTCCGGGATCCCAACGCCGCCCTGACGGCCCTGTGGGCGGCTGGGGATGGCGAGGCCGCGGTCGCTGCTCCTCGCCAGGCTGGTGGCCCAGGCGGACTGGTGGCCCTGGAGATGGATCCCGGCCTGGCGCTGCCGGCCGGGGGCAGCTGGGCCGAGGCCCTGGGGGCCTGGCGTCAGCCCTGTGTGCTGGTGATCGGGGCCGATCAGCTTGGCTGCGGCTGGCCGGCCGCCGGCACGGCCCTGCTGCAGCGCTGGGGGGTGCCGCTGCTGGGATTGTTGCAATGGGGTGGGGCCTGGGATGGGGCGGCGCGCCGCGGCGACGGTTTGCCCTGGCTGGGGATCGCCGCTGGCGATGGCGCCACCGACGGCTGGGATGGCGGGGCTGATCCGGAGGCGGACCTGGCGGCGGTGCTGGCCCTGCGCTGGCAGCGACTGGATCTGGGCTGAGCTCCCGGGGCGGGCTGATCGCTTCAGTCGTTGCTCCAGATCGGCTTGGTCGCGTCCTTGCTGAGTTGACGCAACTTGCCGTGGCTGGGCTTGGCCGGATCCAGGGGCAGGCTGACGAATTGGATCGGACGGTCGCTGTCCAGGCCCGCCGCCAGCAGGCTGAGGGCCTCCCGTGGGCTGAGGTTGGTGTCGACCTTGTCTTGAAGCCTCTGCAGCAGCGAGGCCAACCCGGCCAGCTGCTCCGGTTGGCGCAGGCGTTCGTACAGCGCGGTTTCGACGGCTCGGTGGTCAAGGCGGCGGCCCGACTCACCCAACCCCTTGTCCTGAAAGCGCACCAGCTGCTCCACCTGGGCGCCGCCCAGCTGCTGCAGCCCCCCCTGGAGGTCGATCTTCAGCTTCTGGGCCTTGTCCTGGTAGCGCATCGTCCGGGGCGGATCGATCTCCAGCCCGCCGATGCCGTTGATCAGATCCCGCAGCGCACCGCGGGGCAGCACCAGGTAGCGGTCAGGTCGAGGGGGATCAAGGCCGGTGAGTTCGCGCACGGCCCCGGCGGTCAGGGCCACACCACCGCGCCGGTACAGCTCGCCCAGGGCCACCGGTTGGCTGCTGCCGGGGAGGGTCACCGCCAGTTCCCTGGGCAGGTTCAGCACCTGCAGCGGCCCCTCGGCATCGACCCTGATCAACAGCAGGGCGTCGGCATTGGCCGGCCCGGCAGGTGCTGCCCCATTGCTGGCATCGCCGATCCTGTAGCTGTCGCTGCCGATCACCAGCAGGGTGATCGGTCGCCGGGGTTTTTCCGCCAGGCTGGCAGGGGTGAGATCGGCCTTGGGTTGGAGGGCCTTGTCCTGGGGATGCCAGATCAGACCCAGGGCCGTGGTCCCCGCGAGCGCACCGAGCGCCACCAGGGCGCCGCTGATCATCTGGCTCATGGTCAGCTGCGGCAGCCTCAGCCCGGGCCGCTGGCGCTGGGGAGTGGGCTGCTCGTCGCGGCCGCGCCGCTGGGAGGGGCGGGAGGCTGGCTGACCCTGGCCGGAGGGCCGAGACGATGGGGGGGATGGGGGATCCCGGCGAGCTGGCATCGGGCCATTGAAGAGGCGGATGTCAACCCACTCTCGCCCACTTGCGCCCGAGGGACGATCGCAGCGGGCTCGGGCGGGGATGGTGACCGATAGCTTGAGCTGCAGGAACCAGCCCCACATCGCTTGACTGCCGCCCAGCCCGCGAGCCCAGCCAACCCCCCTCGGGGCGCTCAAGGGGTCGATACCGAGCCCCTGCCGCTCCGCTCAGGCGAGCGGCTCGCTCCCCATGATCGGGCCCGGCCGCTGGCCCCTGGCAGCGTCTATCCGGCCAGGGATCTCTGCAGCCAGTGCGGTCTCTGTGACAGCCGCTGGGTGGCCTACGTGCGTGGTGCCTGCGCCTTTCTGGAGCAACGCTTCGAGGCGATGGAGCAGCGGGCCCACGGCCGCAGCCGTGACCTTGACGATGAAGACGAGCTCTATTTCGGCGTGCAGCAGCGCATGCTCACCGCCCGCCTGCAAACGCCGATTCCTGGGGCCCAGTGGAGTGGCATCGTCTCGCGCCTCGGCGTGCGGGCCCTGGAAACCGGCCTGGTCGATGCGGTGCTCTGCGTGCAGCAGAGCGAGGAGGATCGCTTCACCCCGGTGCCCGTGCTGGCGCGGACGCCTGAGCAGGTGCTGGCCGCCCGCGTCAACAAGCCCACTCTCAGCCCGAATCTGAAGGTGCTGGAGCAACTGCCTGGCAGTGGCATCCGGCGGCTGCTGGCGATTGGCGTCGGCTGCCAGATTCAGGCCCTGCGCGCGGTGCAGGACACTTTGCCGCTGGACAAGCTGTACGTGCTCGGGCTGCCCTGTGTGGACAACGTCTCGCGCCAGGGCCTGCAGACTTTTCTCGAGAGTGCCAGTGATTCGCCCGCCACGGTGGTGCACTACGAGTTCATGCAGGACTTCCGCATCCATTTCCGCCATCAGGATGGCCACGAAGAGACCGTGCCCTTCTTCGGCCTCGACACCCCGAAACTCAAGGATGTGTTCGCCCCCAGTTGTCTGAGCTGCTTCGACTACACCAATGCCGGAGCCGACCTGGTCGTGGGTTACATGGGTGCCAGCTTCGGTCGCCAGTGGATCACCGTGCGCAATGACGCCGGCGCCGAGCTGCTCGCCCTGGTGGAGGACGAACTCGATCAGGCGCCGGTGACCAGCAGCGGCGACCGGCGCCAGGCGGTGCAGCAAGGCATCGAGGCCTATGACAAGGCCCTGCGCCTGCCGATGTGGCTGGCGGAGCTGGTGGGCTGGCTGGTGCAACGGGTGGGCCCCAAGGGCCTCGAGTACGGGCGCTTCTCGATCGATTCCCACTTCACCCGCAATGCGCTCTGGGTGCGCCGCCACCACCCCGCCATGGCGGAGCGCCACATTCCCGCCTTTGCCCGCCGGATCATCAGCCGTTATCGGCTGCCTGCCTCATGAGCGCCCCCAACCGCAGCTGCGGCGTGCTGCTCCATCCCACCTCCCTCCCCGGTACGGCCGCCTGCGGCAGCTTCGGCGCCGCCGCCCGCGACTGGATTGATCTGCTGGTGCGTCAGGGTGTGGGGGTGTGGCAGCTGCTTCCCCTGGCTCCCACCGATGGCACCGGCTCCCCCTACAGCTCACCGAGCGGTTCGGCTCTCAACCCCTGGTTGATCGATGCCGATGACCTGCTGGCCGACGGCCTGATCAGCTCGGCCGATCACCGGGGGCTTCCGGGTGATGGCTTTGATCGCCTGGACCCCGCCACCGCTTCCGCCAGGGCTGCAGCGGTGGCGGTGGCCCTCGGGCGGCATTGGAGCGAACAGCCCCAGGAGCGCCAGCAGGCCTTTGCCAGCTGGCGGCGCTCCCAGGCCTTCTGGCTGGAGGATCACTGTTGCTTCATGGTGCTGCGGCGGCTCCAGCAGGGCAGGCCCTGGTGGGAGTGGCCCGGCCCCCTGGCCCAGCGCCAGGGCCGGGCTCTGCGTCAGCTGGTGGCCGAGCATGGGGAGGAGTTGCTGGATGAGGCCTTGCTGCAATGGCAGCTGCGCCAGCAGTGGGCCCGGCTGCAGCGGCGCGCCCGGGCCGGGGGCTTGCGGCTGCTGGGCGATCTGCCCTTCTACGTGGCCCATGACAGCGTCGATGTCTGGTGCCGGCGCCATCTCTTCTCCCTGGGACTGGACGGCCAGCTGCTTCAGCAGAGCGGCGTGCCCCCCGATTACTTCGCCGCCACCGGTCAGCTGTGGGGTACGCCCGTGTATCGCTGGTGGCGCCATCGGCTGAGCGGATTCCGCTGGTGGTTGAACCGACTGGAGCTGCAGCTGGAGCTCTTTGATCTGCTGCGGCTCGACCATTTCCGGGCTCTGGAGTCCTACTGGAGCGTGCCGGGTGCCGATGTCACGGCGGAGCACGGTCACTGGTGTCCGTCGCCAGGCTCGGCCCTGTTGGCGAAACTCCAGCGGCGCTGCCAGCGCCAGGGCCGCCTGCTGCCGGATGGCCGCCTGCCGTTGATCGCTGAGGACCTGGGCGTGATCACCCCCGGGGTGGAGCGCCTGCGCGATCGCTTTCTGCTGCCCGGCATGAAGATTCTGCAGTTCGCCTTCGATGGCAACGAGGACAACGCCTATCTCCCCGCCAACTACCAGGGCGAACGCTGGGTCGTCTACACCGGCACCCACGACAATGCGACCACCGAGGGTTGGTGGCAGTCTTCCGACGAAGAGGCCCGCGGCCGCATCGGCAGCCTGGTGGGTCATCCGGTGACTTCTCCCAGCTGGCAGCTGCTGGAGCTGGCGCTGGCCTCCAGGGCCGAGCTGGCGGTGGTGCCCCTGCAGGACCTGCTCCATCTCGATGACCGGGCTCGCTTCAACACCCCCGGCACGGTGGCGGGCAACTGGAGTTGGCGGTTGGTGGGCCCGATCTCAGAGCTGGAAGGGGCGATCCACGGGTATGGCGCCATGGCCGGCCGCTATGGCCGTGGCGCCGGGTAGCGGAAGCTGCCCGCCCCGTTCTGACCTTTGCCGGCGGCCAGAGGCCGGCCGTTCCAGCGCACCGCCGTCGGGTTGGGCGGGGCAGGCTCAAGTCGCAGTTGGAAGGGCGGCAACACCGGCAGGCGGAGGGCACCGCTGACCTGGGCCAGGCTGGTGGTGCCTCCCTGTTCACTGTGCAGTTCCACTCGGCTCGGGGCGCTCAGGTCCAGGCTCAATTGGCCCGGGGAGAGGTCCTCCTCAGGGCCCTGACTCTCATGGCGCAGCCGGCCCAGGGCCTGGCCCCGGGAGGCCCGTATCAGCGGCGTGAGCTCGGGGTAGGCCGTCAGCAGGCTGTCCTCCTGCCGCGCTGGGCTGGCACGGCGAGGCTCAAGCGGGGCGATCGGCATGGTGCTGAGCAGGCCCTGGCGGGCGAGGTGCCGTTGCTGCAGGTTGAGGGCGTAGATCAGGCCCAGGGTCACCAGGCCGTAGAGCACGGTGCCTTGCCAGGTGGTGAAGACATCGATAGAGCCCGGTGTGAAGCGCAGCAGCAGGGACTCCGGCCGATGGCCCGGCAGCTTGATCGCCCGCGCGGAGGGCAGAGCCCCGATCAGGCTGCCGGGGGCCAGCTCCAGGTGATGTTCCAGCAGGGGCAGCATCGTGCGCAGGTAGGCCGGCTCCGGCAGCCGGTCGCGCCAGCCGCGCTCTAGGGCCTCCAGCACCGGTGTGCTGATGCGGGTTTCGATGGCCAGCTGGCGCAGGCCCAGCCCCCTGCTCTCGCGCGCCTGGCGCAACAGCAGGCCGGCGTTCTGGAGAGGATCCTGGGCCAGAGAGGGCTGCCCTCCGGCCTTGCCGCTGGCGCTGTGGCGCAGGGCCCGTCGCAGCCGCTGCAGCAGGCGGGGCATCGGCTGCCGGGGTGCCGCAGGCACGCTCAGGGGAGGGGGAGCAGGCACGCTCAGGAGCGGTGGATCCGCCCGATGTCGGGAGCCTTGCCATCTTCGTGGACGAGCTCGCCGGCCTGCAGTCGCCGCCAGCGTCCCTCTGGCAGGTCCGCCAGAGCCAGGGAGCCAATGGCGATCCGTTGCAGATCCAGGACCGGGTGGCCCAGCAGGCCGGCGGTGCGCCGGATCTGTCGATTGCGCCCCTCCCGCAGCACCAGCTCCAGCAGGGTGGAGTCGCCGTCGTGCTCCAGCACGGAGAGCTGCACGGGCTGGCTGGTTTCTCCATCCAGGGGCACGCCGGCGCGCCACTGGTCCAGCACCGGCCGCTCCGGCCGGCCTCGGACCCAGGTTCGGTAGGTGCGGCCGTGGCCGTAGCGAGGATGGGTCAGCCGCAGGGTCAGGTCGCCATCGTTGCTGAGCAGCAGGGCGCCGCGGCTGTCGGCATCCAGCCGGCCGACGGGGTGCAGCCCCAGGCCCCGGCGCAGGTCGGCGGGCAGCAGATCGAGGACCGTGGTGCGGCCGTGGGGGTCATGGCAGGTGCTCAGCACCCCCAGCGGCTTGTTGAGCAGCAGGGTGAGCGCAGCGGCCGGGGGAGCGAGCGGCCGGCCATCGATCTCGATGCGGTCTGAGGCGAGATCGGCCTGATCGCCCAGGCCGGCCGGCCGGCCGTTGACCCGCACCCTCCCCTGGCGCAGCAGCTCCTCACCGCGACGCCTGGAGCAGAACCCCGCCGCGGCCATCAGTTTCTGCAGGCGCTCCCTGGCCATCCCGTCCGGGCGTGGTGCGAATCCATTCTCCCGCTCAGGGCTGCCGAAGCCTGGCCGGGTGGCAACGGCCAGCCCAGCTCGGCGACGTCCATGGCCATGGCGGCGGTCCCCAACCCGGAACGGGTCCGGAAAGTCATGATACGGTTGCGAAACATCATGGTTTCGTAACCAGGAACGATGCCCTCGATCACGATCGCCACCTCCGCTTCGGCTCTGCCCCCCACTGCCGATCTGCTGCGTTCCTACCTACGGGACATCGGCCGGGTGCCGCTGCTCAGCCATGAGCAGGAGATCACCCTGGGCCGGCAGGTGCAGGAGCTGATGCAGCTCGACGAGCTGCGCGAGGAGCTGAAGCTGCGGGCCGGTGGTGAGGAGCCGGCTGCGGCGGTGCTGGCGGAGGCGGCGGGCCTGAGCCCCCAGCT
>CANCJV010000057.1 GCA_947378425.1 Synechococcaceae cyanobacterium | reverse complement strand
GACGAATCAAGTACAGGCAAGCGATTGCAGATTCATTGCACTGAGCAAAGTTCAGCAGCAGATTTTTGCTGCCGAGAAGAAGCAGAAGAATGCTTGCTTAACACATCGCAATCTTGCTCTTGACATCTATAGGAGCATCCAATGGCAGGGCGCTTCCTGCTGAGTGACCTGCCGAAGGTGAACTGTGAATGGGCAATCTGGGGTATGACACACAACATTGATAAGCTCTAGCGCTACTTGAAGCACCAGAGAGTGCAGGAGCAGATGACAACGGGACAGGGGGCAAGCCCTCAACGCCAGACAGGGAAATAGATGGCTTTCAGAAGCTGATCAAGCGTTCATTGGCTGATCCCTTGCCTTAAATCCAACGATGCAGTCACACAAAAGGTACCAAGCAAAGGTGGAAGACCTGAGCGTCGGCGCTACGAGAAGCTGAGTTCCTAGTCCCTGATTGAGGCCCGTAGCGCGGCGTACTCAGCTCTACGGGCCTAAGGCCGTTAGGAAGGTCGGGGTAGGCCCAGGATTTCGTAGTACCCCTTAGGCAGGGCCAGACCTTGCCGCCGCGCATCCTGCTCTACGGCATGCCGGAATCCAGGCAGGCCGTCCTCCCAACGCATCAGTTTGTTCTGGCGAGCCATGGTCACGCGCTCCACCCCCACGCCGAAATTGGCAACTGGAGCAAGAATACCGATCTCGGCGATCTCTAGCTCACTGCCATCCGGGAAGATGTATTCAATGGAAACAGTGTCAAAAGAAGGTGAACGTGGATGACCCTTGGGCTCGAAATAGCCCGATCCTTCACCTTTGAGGCGGGCTTCCTGCCAGTCAACCAAACGAATCTGCGATTCTTTCACGCCATAACGGGCCAACACAGGAAATAGCAGCCTGGCTTTTTCCGTGCTTGTCAAGCGCAGCCTCTGGCGATCGAGACCCACCACATTGATCAGATAATCAAGCGTCAGATCAAGGGAAGCGCCAACCTCTTCCCGTGCCTTGGAGCAAGCGATCACGTGGAACAAGGGCAGAGCCCCAGGCCTTGACCTGTGACTCACGTCATCGATGCGTGATGCCGGCTGAACCACGTAGTGGAGTGGCTTTGGAATTCCTGAATCGTCGTACTGCAAGCCGCCATTAAAGGGATTGCCTGTCACCAAGGGCAAAGCAGCAACGGATTGGTAGCCGCGCTTGTGCAGATAGAGGATGAATTCATCCGCCGTCTTGCGCGTCTCTGCATCCATACCAGCCAGAGGCGCCGGCTGGCTTTCAGCTCGCGCACGACCAGCCAGGCCAGCGGACATGGCACCCAGACCGAGGAAGCTGGCCAGGGTCATGAACGATCGACGCTGCATCACTGGAATTTCATTGATATAGGCAAATGTACAGCAGCGACTACAGCATCCAACCGTTGTATTCATGATTCACCAACCGTTCTGATGGCCGAAGCTGGCAGCCCCATCACCACGACTGGCCTGCCGAAGCATCTCGAATCCTAGTTCCAGAAACCCAGGCTGCTCCCTGGAACGCCTGAGAAGGAGCAGCGGCATTGCGAAACCATATATGGTCATGGCTCATCCATTTTGAGCAAGGGTTTCCAGAGATTGATCAACATGATCCAGCAGATCTTGGATACATATCGCACCCAGCGGCTGAGCCGGAAGGGAAGCACCTAGCGGCCGTCGCTGATCCAGCCCTGGCAGCGGCTGATGAGGTGCTCGCCCTGCGCGACCAGGCCCTGATGCAGCTGACAGGTGAGCAAAGGGATGCAGTTCACCCCGGGGTGGTGGCGCATCCAATGGCAGGTCATGCAGACCTTGCGGCTGCGGGTCTTGAGCAGCACGCCTTCGTCGAGATAGGGCCACTCATCTTGGGGATGAGAGAGCTAAATGGAGGGATGATTTTTCAGGTAAGCCTAGCTGGACGACCCCGGAGATAACCACTGGACAAAATCACTGGAAATCCAATATTTGAGTCAACACCGTTACGCTCTTTCCTGGGGGCAACTGACTACCCATGCTCTACATATCTGCCGCCAGTCTCGCGATCACTTCCAGCAGAGAAACTCAACAAGAGAATGGTCGATACCGACGACCTCACCTAGGAATCAAGCCCGTGGAATCAACACAAGCTAAATAGGGGCAAGTGAAATGGCTGAATCAAGCAGGCGAATCAGACTCAAGATCAGGATAATTCTCGGCATTGACGAGACTAACTGCCGCTATAGGCTGGGCAAAGCTTTTCTGCTTCCTTGAATCTGAGTCGCATGCATTGCAATAAAAAGAAAAGCCTTTCGCGAATGATTGAATCGGCTGAAAGTGATCTACGTCTAACGGTATCTCGATCCCGCAGACGATGCATTTACGGGTGCTAGATGGGGAAGTTTTGCCCAACATTGGAGGCTCCGAGGTGTGAATCACTTAAGACAAATTGACTGCACGTGCTTATCGGTCAACATTCGGGTCGGGAATTGTGAGCTCGATCAAGGGGCGTGTACTTCATGAATGACGGATTACGGCTGCCACCACTCGATCGGCGCTGATAGTCAAGTAGGTATCATGTCAGCCCCTAGCCGGGCCCTTGCCGAGTTGCATTAAGGCAAGCTGAATGGCGTGACGATTGCTGTCGCAGCGCATCCGCCGTGCCTGCTCCTGCCAGTGTTGCCAGTGATCCTGCCGCTGGCGCTCGATTTCACTGCGGAGAATCGGCAGTCGTTCTGCCATCAAGGGACCGAAGCGATCGTTGAGCGTTTGAATGAGAACCTGCAGGTCATGGAGCTCGCCGAGATGATTCTGGGCCTGCCGGAGTTCAGCGATCCAAGCCTTCAGGGGTGGCTCGCACCAGCCCTCGAAGTGCTCAAGGGCATAGCGGGCCCCCTTGACCCGCTTACGCAGGGCGTGGAGGGCATCGGCTGTGGGGTCTTCCGTGCTCCAGCCGGGATGCAGAAACAGATCAGCTGTGAACGGGGCATGCCATTCATACAGCCAGGGCAGTAGCGGCAACTGGCCCAGGCTGGTGAAGCGGGGTTTGTGCTGCCATTTGTGCAATCGGGCCAGCAGCTTGAGATAGCGGGAGTGGCACAGGCCTTCCTCAAGGGCCTCAAAGGCTTGAGCCCGATCGCGGCCCAGGCGCTTCATGGCCCCTTCCATGCTGCGCTGCTCGCTTTCAGGAAGACTCGGCAGTAACTGCTCTTCCAGCCTCAGCCGCAACACATCAAGGTCGCGGCAGAGGCCGGTGCGGCGAGCCACAGCGGCAATCCGGCCACTTTCCACCGAGTCCGGCAGCTCAAGGGCTGGGCCGAACTGGCCCAGGGCCGTTCGCAACCGACGCAGGCTCACCCGCAATTGGTGGAGGGGTTCCGGGTCGCGGTCCGCAAGCACCTCGGGTTGCAGCTTCCCCAGGCGCCGCGTTTGCCGCTGGATCAATTCCAGGGCGAAGGCACCACTGGTGGTGATCGGCTCACCCGGGAGGCAGTCCTCGTGGACGATCGCAATTGCATGCAGAGATGCAGCCATGGCATGCCCCAAACGCGAATCATCCATCAGCCTAGATCCAGTGATGGCCGGGGACTCACTCGAAGCCAGCGGAGCCTGGGATGTAAGGTTAAGGTTCTATCGTCTTGTCAGGATGAGCTACGCCTTCCCCCACTTCCATCCCAACCCCGGATGGAGCGCACCTGAATCCACCGGCGCCAGTGTTGCGTCGAGCAACAATATCAACATTTCCATCACCGATACGGTCGGTAAGCATTGCATTCTCGAGCTCTACGACTGCGACTGCGCCAGGCTCGACGATGAAACTTTTCTCAGATCTGCCATCACCAACGCCGCAGTGCGTGCTGGTGCGACGCTGCTTCAACTGATTACCCATCACTTCCAGCCCCATGGGGTGACAGGCCTGGCCCTGCTTGCTGAGTCGCACATCTCGATCCACACCTGGCCTGAGTCCGGCTACGCCGCGGTGGATGTGTTTACCTGTGGTGATCACACCATGCCTGAAAGTGCCTGTCGGGTGCTGGCTGAGGAGTTGCGGTCCCGACATCAAAAGCTCAGCAGCTTTCGTCGATCCACGCCAAGTCAGCTTGCCGGTGCCGAGCGTGAGCCTGGCAGAATCGCTGGACTGTCAACTTAAACCCTGCAGAAACGGGGTGGCTGCAGAAGTGACTCAACACGTGGGCCTGTCTTCATAGCAATCCACGTACGCTATCCGGGACGCCTATAGGAGGGGCATCTGCATCACATCGCAGGCCCCTCTGATTTCATTCCGCAAGCGTTCGATAGCAGCCGGCGATGACATGAGCGCATCAACACCGCCACCAACGCCGTCCACGACTGCTGCCAATCCGCGCTTCAAGAGAAGCAAACCCTCCACAGGCTGGCGGCGCTGGCTGCCCGGTCTATCGGCCATACGCCAGTACAGACTCGCCTGGCTTCGCCACGACCTCGTGGCCGGCCTCGCCTTGTCGGCAGTGTTGCTGCCCGTAGGCATTGCCTACGCGGTTGCCTCCGGTGTTCCGCCCACCTGTGGCCTGTACGCCACGATCTTCGGCTTGCTGGCCTATGCCCTGTTCGGCCCCAGCCGGATGCTGGTGTTGGGACCGGACTCTTCGCTCGTCGCCCTGATCCTCGGCATCGTGCTGCCCCTGTCTGCAGGTGACTCCCAGCGCGCCATGGCCCTGGCCGGGATGTTGGCCATCGTCTCCGGCAGCCTCTGCGTTCTGGCTGGAACCGCCCGCCTCGGATTCATCACCGAGTTGCTCTCCAAACCGATCCGCTACGGCTACATGAATGGCATCGCTCTGACCGTTCTGTTCAGCCAGCTACCGGCCCTGTTCGGGTTCACGGTCAAGGGCGAGGGACTGCTGAGCGAATCCCAATCCTTCATTGCAGGTCTACTGGCCGGCAGGACGAACGGGGTATCACTGGCACTGGGCGGCGGCACCCTGCTGCTGATTGGGCTGCTAAGACACAGCAAGCGAGTTCCAGGTGTCTTACTGGCTGTCGTGTCCGCAACTGTCGCCGTCTCCGCCCTCAATCTTGCGACCAGATTCGGCGTGACGGTGCTCGGTCCCCTTCCCAGAGGTCTGCCTGCTGTGGCTGTTCCCTGGACTGGCTCGGACGAC
The DNA here is from genome assembly GCA_947378425.1 of Synechococcaceae cyanobacterium. GTDB lineage: Bacteria > Cyanobacteriota > Cyanobacteriia > PCC-6307 > Cyanobiaceae > Cyanobium. Next base: position 14,470 of record CANCJV010000057.1, on the reverse strand, counting down.
ATCGTGCCGGTGTTACTGGGAGGCTTCGCCATCGCCCTTGTCTCGTTTGCTGACACAAGCGTGCTTTCAAGAACCTACGCCGCGCGTCTCGGGGACAGGATCGATCCCAACCAGGAGATGGTCGGCCTTGGCGCGGCCAACCTGGTCGCTGGTTTGTTTCAGGGCCTGCCGATCAGTGCCAGCGCTTCGCGTACTCCGGTCGCCGAGACTGCAGGCGCCAAAACCCAGTTGACCGGTGTCGTCGGAGCATTCACGGTCGCCGTGTTACTCCTGGCAGCCCCGAACCTGTTGCGAAATCTGCCGATTTCCGCCCTTGCAGGTGTGGTGATTGCCTCAGCGATCGCCTTGATCGAAGTGGCTGATCTTCGACGAATCTACCGAATGCAGCGCTGGGAGTTCTGGTTGTCGATGGTCTGCCTGGCCGGCGTCGCCGTCTTTGGCGCCATACCTGGTATAGGGCTGGCGATCGCTATTGCTGTCATCGAGTTTCTCTGGGATGGCTGGCGTCCCTACTCTGCTGTTCTGGGAAGGGTTGATGGTGTCAAGGGCTATCACGACATCAGCAGGTACCCGGAGTCGCGCCTGATTCCGGGTCTGGTGCTGTTCCGATGGGACGCACCACTGTTTTTCGCGAATGCTGAATTTTTCCGGGACCGGGCGATGATGGCTGTGGAGTCATCACCAACTCAGGTGAACTGGCTCGTCGTCGGGGCTGAACCCGTTACAAGCATCGACGTAACATCTGCGGACACTCTTGAAGAGCTGGATCACTTCATGACAACAGCTGGGATCATGCTCTGCTTTGCTGAAATGAAGGATCCTGTCAAGGATAAACTCAAGAATTTTGGGCTATTTTCAAAATTTGGCGAAAATCGTTTTTTCGCCACGACTGGAGAAGCTGTCAGCTGTTATCTCAAATCCCACCCCGTTGCTTGGGTTGACTGGGAAGATCAAGCCAAAACTGACAATGATCCTGCCCCTTAACCAAATCAATATCCAACGACAAGAGATCGTGCGCGATGCAACGCGGTCAGGTGCGGTTTGTTGTCCAGTCGTCAAACCAACCACGCCTGGACAACCAATAGGTCATCAAGCCTGCAATGATGGCCATTAAACAAAGGCTGAGAAGGTAACCATAGCGCCATTTGAGCTCGGGCATATCAACAAAGTTCATGCCATAAATGCCAGCCAAAAAGGTAAGGGGAGCGAAGATCACTGATATAATCGTGAGCGTCTTCATCACTTGGTTCATGCGGTTACTGACGCTCGCCATGTAGGCTTGGTTGACCGCATCGCATTGATGCCGAAGCCATTCACTCACTTCGAAAAGCTGATTCAAGTGCTGCTCAATATCCTGATATCGTTCAATGGATTCGCTCGACAAATCAGATTGATTCTGTCGAAGAAATAGTCGAATCTGACTCAGCAAGGGCCAAAGCTGACGCCTGACGCGGCGAAGGTTTGAATGCAGCTGAAATGCCTTGGACAGTAGCTTTGGCTTCGGCGATCGGAGTACGGATTCCTCCAGATCATCAAGCCGATCAGACATCAGCTCTAGCAGGGGGAAATATCGGTGGAGGATTTCTTCAAAGAGGGCATGAAGAAGATCATCAAGATCTTCTGCGTTGGCCGCAGGCGTTTTATTCTGCAACCAAAATGTCAGCTTTGCGTATGGATCGTGTTTTTCAAACTCTTCAACTGAAAGCAAAAGGTCCGATGTGAGATAAAAGCTGACTTGCTCACTGATTAAATGGGATGGATCCTTGCTGAAGTAAAGGCGATGAATGCAGAGCACAACATCATCGAGATAGTTCTGTAATTGAGGTGCTTGCGGTGTTTCCAGCAGTACGGGCTGGATGCATTCCGGTACCTGCAAAGCATTCAACAACTTTTTAAACTCTCTCAGGTCGGAGAGCCCCATGGCACGAACCCAAAGAGGATTGCCGCCTGCCCGTATCGCCGCTAAATCATTGGCCCTGACACGGTCATGAAAAAGAACACCCGCTGGACTGATCTCCAATACAGAACACAGAGTGGGAGCGCGACCACCGTAGACATAGAGAGCTGCTGGCAGGTTGCCAGGTCGAGTTTCAAGACGCCGTGAACTGAAAGTGACAGGAAAGGCAGCATGCTCTTTTTTCGTGATCACTTTTTTTTCACGTCAACAAAACGATGATGATGATTGAAGCCAAGCTTGACACCACTTGGCAACGACAGTATGCCTTGCTGCAAAAACCGGAAATTGGATGCTGCCCTCTTAGCAGAGCCAGCGGCGAACCAACGGTTGCTTCCATTGCCCAGCCAGGTGCTAGGCACGGCGGCACCACTTTGAATGCTCATCTGAAGATAAAATCTCAGATCTTGACGCCATGGATCTCTGGATTCTTCAGAAACGTCCCTCTGGATTGCTGGAGCCCTATGAGTTGACGCGTCTGCGGGAGGAAGCTCGGGACCTGGGCATCCGGGTTGAAGCTGTTGCTCCTGAGGAGATTGATCTGATTGTCAGCCGCGGTGGTCGTCGCTCGATGCGTCGTTGCGGTATTGAAGTGGATCTTCCCGATGCCCTGTTGCCGCGCACAGGCAGTGCCACTGACTACTTCAGCCTGGCAATTCTGCGACAGATGGAGCATCTCGGCGTCGAGGTGATCAACTCCAGCCATTCGATTGAGGCTGTGAAGGATAAGCTTTATGCCCTTCAGATTCTCGCCCAGAGCAATCTGCCGATCCCGAGAACCATGCTAGTTCGCTTCCCTGTGGACGTGGACCTGGTGGCACAGCAGATCGGTTTTCCTTGCGTGGTGAAGCTGTTGGTTGGCTCCTATGGCGAAGGTGTTGTCTTAAGCCGAGATCCGGGTGGCTTCCGTGATCTCATGGAAATGATCTCGAGCCTGGATCGCTCTCAGGCCGTGATTCTGCAGCAGTACATCGGCAGCCATCCTGGCCAGGACTTGCGCGTGTGGGTGATCGGTGGGCGGGTGCTGGGGGCCATGCTGCGCAGCAGCACCGACGGCAGCTTCAAGGCCAACATCAGCCGAGGCGGTGATGGCCAGCCCTATCCTCTCAGCCCTGAGGTCGAACAGCTGGCGCTGAGTTGCGCCGCTGCTCTCAAGCTGGATATCGCCGGTGTTGATCTGTTGTTTGATGATGATCAATACAGTGTCTGTGAGGTGAACAGTGCCGCTGGCTTCGCTGGTTTTGAAGCGGCAACCGGTCTCAACGTGGCCGGCGCTGTTTTGAAGCACTGTCTGGAGCGATCGTCCGACAGAGCATCGGTTCCCCCAGACCTAGCCCAGTGTTTCGCAGCTCCGATTCCAGCCTGTCCCGCTCACTGAACGATCAGATCGGTCGAACCGCTCAAAGGTCTGTTCCCCAACATTGCAACTTGGGCGTCATCCTCCAGCTTCCGTCGCAAGCGCATGATCCGATGGGCCGTTCGCTCATACTGCGCAACCCAGAGGATGGGCAGCAGGAGCAGGGAGTATCCCAGGGTGGGCACTGCCAGCAGCAGACTCAGTCCTGTACACAGCTCAGGCGAGAGGTAAGCCGGCCGAGGGATGGCGCCCTCAAGTCCCAGCGCTTCAGCGCGATCGACGATGGCTTGCTCCTCCGGGGGCAGAAATCGCATGGGTGGCCAACGAACATCGTGATGATTGCAACTGCGGGTTAACGGCGATTTAGCCCTCAGCGTTCAGCGTCACCCGATCCTGTGTTACAACGCACCATCATCCTGAAGTCCCTCGCCTAGCTGTAACTCCGCAACTCGTCCTGCATCGGTGCTCGGCCCATCTCCCTCCGCCAGAAGGGTATCGGCGCCTTCTCTGCATTCCCTCTCGCCAACAGGTCGATCCGCCAGGTCTCGTCAGGCGCTGCTTCTCGTCCTGGTAGCCCTCACCGGTGCGGGCATTTTTTTGTGGGGCCTGGGTCAGACCGGGCTGGTGGATGAGACGCCCGCGCTGTTCGCCGCCTCTGCACGCCATATGGCTGAAAGCGGTGACTGGCTCATCCCCCAGGTCAACGGCCTGCCCCGCTTCGACAAGCCTCCCCTGATCTACTGGCTGATGGGGGCCCTCTATGCCCTTCCCGGTTCCGACCAGTGGGATCCCCTCGGCAGCTGGGCTGCCCGGCTTCCCTCCGCCCTGGCCAGCATGACCACGATGGTGGCACTGAGCGACACCCTCCTGCGCTGGCCCCCGTCTGGGCAGGCCGGCTCCCCAGCCCCTGGATTGGATCGGGCTGCCACCGCCATCAGCGCTGCCCTGGCGTTCGCCCTGGGCCCACTGATGCTCGTTTGGGGTCGCACCGAGGTGAGCGACGCCCTCTTCACCGCCACCCTCGCCATCAGTCTTCTTCTGGCCTGGCGGTCCTACGCGGCGCAGCGGGGCCCCTGGTGGCCCTGCTGGAGTGTTCTGGCCCTGGCCGTGCTCAGCAAGGGACCAGTGGCGTTGGTCCTCTTCGCCCTCACCCTTGGGCTGTTCTGGCTGCTTGGCGCCGACGTTGAGCGGTTGAGGCGACGGCTGCGGCCCCTGGCGGGTGTCGCTCTCAGCCTGGTGTTGTCCGCCCCCTGGTTTGCGCTCGCCTTGCTGCGGGAGGGAAAGCCGTACTGGGACAGTTTCTTCGGCTATCACAACCTGCAGCGCTTCTCCCGGGTGGTGAACAACCACCATCAGGGTCATGGGTATTTCTTCGCCGTCCTGGTGCTGGCGAGTCTTCCCTTCACGCCGCTGCTGCTGTTGAGCCTGCAGCGCGTTCTGCTCCAGGCCCGCACCCCCCTGGCCGTGCCCCTGTCCCTTGATCGCTTCGCCGCTGCCTGGCTCCTGGCCGTGCTGCTCTTCTTCTCCCTCTCTGCCACCAAGCTGCCCAGTTACTGGCTGGTGGCTACGCCGGCTGCAGCCCTTCTGGTCGCCCTGGCACCCTCCACCACCCGGGATCCTGGCATCGGTCCGGCTCAACAGCCCCTGTCGCCACGAGGTCTGCGGCTGGCGATGGCCGCTTCCGCAGCTCTACTTGTTTTAGTCAGTGCCGCTCTGGCTTTGGCGCCTCAGTGGCTGCCTCTAATCAACGACCCCACCCTGCCGGGTCTGGCGGCAGCCCTGGGACGCCGCCCCTGGCTGCCCCTGGGAGCCGCTGTCAGCCTGGCCGCCGCCCTGCTGCTGAGCGGCTTGGCCAGCAAGCGGCCCACGGCACGTCTGCTTCAGGGCCAGGCCGCCCTGCTCCTGCTGGTGCCCCTGGTCCTTGTGCCCGTCTGGCAGATCGGCGATCAGCTGCGGGGTGCTCCGATCCGCCAGCTGGCGGTTGTGGCCAGAACACAGCGTGCTCCTTTCGAAGCCCTGGCGATGGTGGGTCTGATCAAACCCTCCCTGCACTTCTACAGCCAATCCACGGTGCTGTTCGAGGGGCGATCGCCCACTGCCCTTGTCAACCTGGCGGATCGACTGCGCGCCGACTTCAGGCCAGGACTGCACCCCGGGCCGGCCGATCTGCAGCCCACACTGCTGCTGGTGATCGACACTGAAACCGCCGACCAGCCCCACTGGCATGGCTGGCAAGGACAGGAACTGGCCCGGGCCGGTCTCTACCATCTGTGGCGTCTTGATCGACTCTGGCTGGAGAACCAGGCCCGGACACTAAAGATCGACGGTAACAACCCCAACTGGCGCGATCCACGACCTGAATTGCTCTGAATGGAGAGCAGGGCGTTGACCAGAGTTGTTGCCATGCCATGCGTGCAAACGCCTGTAACAAAGGCTCATCTCCATCAACGCGGGGCCGCCGCCAGGCAGCGGACCTGGCTGATCAAGCACGTTCAGGACTCGGGGCGGTGTCCTGATGCAACCAGCAGCGGCGCTCCATCCAGGCGGCGGATCGCCACGACGCCAGGCCGGGGGATCTGTCCAGGCTGACCCGAGGGCCAGTTGGAACCCAGCGGCACCTGCCTGAGCTGCTCAAAACTGCCACCGTCCCGGTCCTTGAGGCTGTAGGCCTGCACCTCCTCGTCGCCGCGATGGTGAATGGCGTTGTCCTCGCCGGGGTGCTGCACCGACAGGAACAGGGTGGATTCGCTGCTGTCGAAACAGGGCCCGGTCAATTCGCACTCCATCGGGCCCGTGGCGAACAGCTGGGGCTCGGTGCCTGCCGCTGCCGTGGCGGCAAAGATCCAGCAGGCGTTGTTGCCGAACACGTCGGCGCTGCCGTTGACCGCAGCCCGGTCGGTCACCATCCAGATGTTGCCGGCGCGGTCGATCGCCAGGTTGTCCGGGTTGGCGAAGCCCATGCCCCCCTGCCAGGGCGTGCCGCCGGTGGCCACCATGCGCCAGCGAAACGCCCCGCCCGGTTGCTCGGGCCGGGCGGGGGCATCCTCAAGGCGCATCAGCCAGCCGTATGGCCAGCTGCTCTCGCCGGCCGGACCCCGGAAGATGGCGGGATCGGCCTGTCCCTCTCCGTCCGATCCACCGGCGGTGAAGGTGATCAGCAGATCTCCCGTGCGCGGATCGAGGTCGGTGTCCTCCGGCCTTGCTGTGGGGGTGGCCCCGGCCGCGTTGGCGGCCAGGTGCGCATCGATCAGGATCGCGCCGAGCTGCTCGTCGCCACGGCCCGGGTAGAGATCGGCCAGGGTTCGGAAGCGCTGGCGGTAGGCCTGCAACTGGGCCTCGCTCTCCAGCAGCTCGTGACCGGCTTTGCTCCGGTCGCTGTGCGGCACCGGCAGCAGCGCCGGCAGGTCGAAAGGGGTGAAGTGGGAAGGTGCCAGAGGCTGCACCGGCGTCTGAGGCACCAGGTGAATCCAGCGGCCACCGCCATCGGGCTGGAAGTGGGCGACCTCCAGCCGGCCCCGCTCCAGCAGACGGGAGTTGGCCGGATCGCGGGGATCCCGCACGATCGCCTCGCTGACGTAGCGATAGAGATGGCCGCCATGGCGGTCGCAGCCGGAATACACCACCAGCGGCTCTCCTGGGCGGGCGCGGACGGCCACGGCCTCATGGCGGAAACGGCCCAGAGCCGTGTGTTTCACAAGCGGTCGCCCGGGCCGGCGAGGATCGATCTCCACCATCCAGCCGTACTTGTTGCCCACCAGGCCGAAGGGATTGCCCAGGCCCTCCAGTCGCTCGCCATCGAACCGGAACGGACGCTCCGCCGGCGAGGGCGAGCTGCCATCGGCGTACACCGCCTCAACCACATGGGTCTGAAAGTTCTCCTCGGCTGAGAGCACCGTGCCCCAGGGGGTCTGACCGCCGGCGCAATTGGCGAAGCTGCCGATCACCCGATCGCCGAGTCCATCGTCGTGGCCGAGCCGCTGGGGCCGGCGGAACACCGTCGCCGCAGGGCCGCTGCAGCGCAAGCGCTGGTCGGCATGCTCAAGCCCCGTGAGGCCGCTGACACGCCGGTCGAAGCGGCCGCTGCGGCGGCGCCAGCCCTGAGCAGCGGACCGCTCGATCTCGACCACGCCGATGCCCAGATCTTCCATCGCTGCTGTGGCCACCTCCAGCAGCGGGTGGCGAAGGGGATCGTCAGCCGCCAGGCTGCGCGCATCGACGCTGCCATCCCGCTCCGCCAACAGCTGACGCAAGGCTTGAAACGGGAGTTTCCTGCCCATCACCTCCCCGTAGCCTGCGACCCAGGGTCGGGGGCTGATGTATTCGAAATTCACCGTCAGCAGCGCCCGACCGTGATCGAGTGGGGTGAAGGCGAGAAAGTCGTTGTTGAACCCGTAGCGCCCGCTCCCCAGGGGATCCCCCCACTGCATCAGCACCTCACTGCGGTAGCCCTCAGGCACCAGCAGCTCATCCTTCACGTCGATGCGGGAGTAGGCGCGCTGCTGCTCAGCGGCACTGAGTCCATCGCCTGGCAGGGGGATAGGGCCGCGCAATGGCTGAAAGGGCAGGGTCTGCGGCCGCCTCCCCGCAGCCGGCACCGACTTCATCAAACCAGTGGGGAGCACCCCAGCCAAGGCGGTGCCGGCGGTGGCGGCACTCAGCCCCAGCAAGTGAAAGAGCAGCGAGCGACGGGACAACCCTCGCTCCATTCCTGGCCAAGACTCACGCAAATGCATCTCCTGTGCCTACATCAATCTGGAAGATAATCTGATCAAAACTATCGGAATTGAGGCAGTTTATTGGCATCAAAACTCCGCCGCAGCGCTTCCCCAATACTGAGACCCACAGGCAGATCACCAGAGAATGCGCTTCCGGTGATTCGCTTGTAAAGTTTCGATTCCACAAGTTGATAGGTGCTGGCAGGCAAGGGAATGTCCCCTGCCGCACCAACAAGGCTCAGGCCATTGCGAACAGTGAAGGTGGCAAACTTCTGCACATCAGGCCTGCTCGCAAGAGCCTTGTCGCTAATATAAATAAACAGCGGCCTGGAGAGTGGCTGATAGCGGCCTGACTGAACATTGGCAATCGATGGACTCACTGGCCCTGAAGATGTGGCAACCGCAACAGTCCTGAGCTTGTTTTGATTGGCTTTAAAGTAGCTGAAGCCAAAATAGCCAAGAGCATTAGGATCCTGGGCCACACATCTTACGATAACGTTGTCGTCCTCGCTGGAGGCGTAATCCTTTCGTGAATTATCAGCGCTACCATTAATGGCCTTATTGAAATAATCGTAGGTGCCCGAGTCCTTGCCGGGGCCGCAGAGCTTGATGGATCGCTCTGGCCAGTCGCGGTTCACGTCATTCCAGCTGTCGATTTTTCTCTCGGCCTGGCGACCCCAGAGCCGAGCCAGTTCCTTGGTGGTAATCTGCTTGGCCCAGCTATTGGAAGGATGCACCACAATCGACAGAGCATCGAAAGCAATCGGTAGCTCAATGAAGCTGATTTGATGACTGGCGCAGGCTTTGAGCTCCTTGCTGTTGATCGGCCGCGAGGCATTGGCAATCTCAAGCTGACCGGCGCAGAAGCGCCTGAATCCATCGGTCGTCCCTGATTCCTTGAGAACGATCTTGGTGTTGTTACCTGCCGCTTGGAAGGACCTGATCGCCTCCATCATGATCGGGAATACCGTGCTGGAGCCACCGATCCGGATGGTGGAACCATTGCTGCCAGCTCCTTGGGCGAGTGTCTCCGAATAAGCCAGTGGTGAGATGACCAAGGTGGTGGTGAACATTACCGCGATCTGAATCAAGCGGAATGAGAACTGAGGCAGTCTTGGAGAAGCCATGGCAACTAGTTTGAGTGATGGTGGAAAGCGGACTGCGAGTCAACGCGTCAATCATGATTGACGGCTTAAGGAATGATGATTTGATGGGCCTTTGCCATAGATCTTGGCTTGATGGGCCTTGATCCTTGCTGGCACTCCACTCGTGACGTGACCTGTAGACCGACCTCAACGATCAGCGCTCACCCATGTGCTCCTTCAATGTCTGCAGGCGCTGCTCCAGGTCATGCAGCATCTCCAGGCCGAACATGGGCAGTTCCTGCATGGCAAACAGGAACTCATCACGATTCATTTCCAGGAGCTCACTATCGCAGTGGGCAATGGCGGTGCCAAAACGGCGGTGCTCCGGATCCACCAGGGCTCCGACTCCGAAGCAGCTTCCCGGTCCGATCGTCTCAACACGATCACCACCCCAACTGAGCTGCACTTGTCCTGACACAACACCGTAGAGCTTGTCGCCAGTATCGCCCGCTCGGAAAATCACGCCGCCTTGATTCACACGGCTGGAATCACGGTCACCCGCCAGCGCCGCGATGGTGTTCAGCTCAAGATTCTCATTGATGTTCATAGCGTAGACGCAGTGGAATCAGAAGGCAGGGAACTCATCTTGTTAGATAGTGGTCAGCGCAGATTTCGGATCTAGTGCAAGCACTGGTACCGATCGTTGGGTATGGCTGATGGGGCGCTGTGACCGAGGGCGAAAAACAAATGCTCAGTGATCCGATCATGCAGATCGTCGGCCCTGAGACCAGCTGGCTAGAGGTCCTTAGCCTGACGTCGCGGCAATGCCCAAATCCTGCTGCATACTGCTCCATACATCCTACAAACAGCGGGGTCAAGAGGCTGTCAAGTGCGACTGGCTGCCGTCACAGCACCATGCTCGCTGGCACACACCAACCCAGGCCTTGCGGTGGTAAGGGTTCCGCGCCTGCCAGGTGGGCTGACAACAAAAGAGTCAGTGGCTGACAAAAACAGCATCGCTATGGTGCCCCAGCATGCAGAGCACCGTTAGGAAGGGTGCATCCACCCACGGCACCGCATGGACGTCCCTGCCACTATCTCCAGTCATCCTCCCAGGCAGCTCACCATCGCCTTTTTCGGTCTGGGCGCCGTGGGCTCCTCGATGTTGATCTGCCTTTCGGAGCTGGCGGATCGTGACGACGTGCCGCTCCGCTTTGTGGTGGTGGTACTCAATGTCGATCTGGCCCGCGATGCCCTGTTCCACGCCGAGCGCCTGTTCGACCGGATCGACTTCGTCGGACTGCCCGATTTCGCTACGCTGTTCGATGGCAGTGCACCGGAACTGGAGCGGCTGGCCGATGTCCAGGTGCTGGTGAACGCCGCCCAGCCCGGCTTCAACCAGCCCCTGCTTGAGCTCGGCCTCAGCCTCGACGCCCATGTAGTGGATCTCGCCTCGGACATGTACGACACCGAGACCGAGCGCAGTCTCACCTTTTCCCAGTACTCCTTCGATCAGGCCTACCGCGCAAGCGGCCGCAGCGCCCTGATCAATCTCGGCATCTCCCCTGGGGTCACCAATTTCCTGATCGGCCTGCGGCTGCATCAGCTGCGCGGTTCCCGCCGCCGCGACCTGGAAATCGAAAGCGTGGATCTCTATCTGCTGGAAGACATTGACGCCGATGAGATCGTGTTCTCCTGGTCGCCGCTGGTGGCCCTTGAGGAGCTGGCGGAGCGGCCCCGGCTGCTGCGGGACGGACGCATCCAGGTGCTCGATCCCTTCAGCGCCGCCCGCGATCACCACTTTCCCGGCGAGGTGGAGCCCACCCGCCAGTACCCCCTCTACCAGGAGGAGCTGTTATCGCTGCATCGCTCCTTCCCGGAGATCGAAGCGATCGCCGTCTACACCGGTGGTTCCGAGGTTGAGCTGGTCAAGGCGCTGTTCAAGCTCAACCTGCTCTCCAAGCGCACCCTCCCCCAGCAGAGCGAGCTCACGGTGGAGGCGATGGTACGGGCGATTCTGCCAGGCATGAACAAACCGCGCCGGATCGAGGAGTATCTGCGCAACGGCGTGATCCGCCGCGCCCACTTTGCCGCCGCTGCCGAGATTCGCTACACCGAGAACGTGCGTAACGACCGCCAGGTCACGATCGAGACCGTCGGTCTCAGCTATCTCCGGTACCGGGGACTACTGGGCAGCCCCTATGCCGGCGCCACCTACATCTCCTATCCCACGGGCGTGGGAGCGGCCATTCTGGCCTGGCATGCCCTGGCGTTCCTGCGGGAAGAGGGCGGCGATCTGGCCGGCGTGGTCACCGGGGAGGATCTGGCGCGGCTGCTGCCCCGCTCTCAGGCCGATGCCATCCGCCGCGATCTGGTGGCCTGGGACATCGATCTATTTGAGAGCGTGCGCGACGCCACGCCGGTCTGAGGGGCAACCCTGTCTCTGGAGATTGGAAGCAAGCACGATGACGCCACTGGCTCGAAAGCGGGTCATGGTTCCACTCTTCTGCTTCAGCGTGGTGTCGTCCCGTCTTCCAACCCACCCCGTCGCCACAGCCATCAAACCTGGAGCGCGTCCACCAGCAGCATGGCCGCCAGGATCAGGACAAAGCCATCGTGCCATCGAAGTTCGGGCATGGGCTCGAAGTTCACGCCATCGATGCCGGTAATAAAGTTGAGTGGGGTAACGATTCTGGTCAGGACGGTCACTATTTTCATCACCTGGTTCAACCGATTGCCGACATTGGCTCCAACGGCCTGGGTGATGGCATCCCATTGGTGGCGCAGCCGCTCCGTGCTGTCGAACAGCAGTCGCACATCTCAACCATGTCCTGGAAACCCCTGTGCGCCTCATCCACCAGGTCGTGAAGGATGTCTCGTCCAATGTGGTGACGTCCCCGGTGACAGGCTGGCACTGCAACAGCAAGTAGATTTCCTCCTGTGGCAACCAGGCTCGGAATTGGGCCAAGGCACTCAGCATAATTGGAGTGCCATCTTCACCAGCGGCCGATGGAACTGGCCATGCTCCAGATCACGCCATGTCCCTTAGTGATTTCTTGTGCCTGGTAGTTTAATATGAGAGAGTGTTTTTGTGGATGTGAGAAGCTCCAGCTTCAACACCACAGATCATTTCCTAGATCCTCGTCCCTGACCTGGGAATCAGGCAGCAAGGTTCCAAATGAGGTACTGGCAAGTCATTGCGGCAGGAATGCAAAGCCTGGCGTTTGTTCTTTCGCCTGAATCTGGCAAACCCTGCAGAATGCAGTGGGCTTGCTGCTCTTCAGGGCGTCGACATGATCAGCCTGGACAAGGCTGAACTCGACAATCGCTTCCGCTGGGATGTACCCAAAGGAAGCATTCGCACCATGCTTAATGGCGGCCGATAGCAACTACACGGATAGCGGCCGATAGCCGATTGAGATGTATGCACGTCGCTACAGCAATTGAGGGCTCTCACAGATCCCGGTAGTGCTGCTCCACCGACTTCGGCACCTGTTCGAGAAGACGTTGTTCCAGCTCGTGGATCCGTTGGCGCATTTCGCTGCCGCTGGATTGCGGCTCTGCTGAAGGAGACCGCAAGATCAACACAGACAGACCGGCGATGCATCCTGCGGCAAGCACTGCTACGGCCCAACAGTCGAATCTGTTAAACCAGGGTTCGCTGGACTGCATTGTCCATCCTCTGTATTTTCTAACTTGGCACAGATCAGCCCGCATGACATCGCCAGGCTGATCGCCCGGCGTTGTTCACGCCAAGACCGAGAGGCTCCGGGGCCCGCTGCTCATCGACTTCCGCTACGGCACCTGGAGCCGCAGCTTCCGGTTTCCGTTGCCGATGGAACGCGAGCAGCAGCAGGCCAACAACCACGACGCGCTGCTCTGCGTCACCGCCCCCGAGGTCCACAAGCTGAGCGCCGTTGTTGGAGCGATTCACCGATTCCAGCACCGCCGACTTCGCCCGCCGGCATCGGGATGTGATCGCCCGCTTTGGCCGCTTCCCCCACCGCAATGCCGCCCTGGGGCGGGTGTCGAGCGCGGAAGAGCTGGCCTTCCTGGAGACACCGGGCTCACGCTTCTGAGCCGTCGGTGCCCAGCGTGAGCGGCAGGTGGCCGCTTTTCACCCAAATGGTGCAGCCCTGCTCGCTGCTGGGCTGGTGTGCACTACCAGGGGGCTGACGCAGCCAGCTGCCGGCCGGATAGCTGCCGTGATCGTCCTGAAACACCCCCTCGAGCACCAGGATTTCCTCACCGCCGGGGTGGCTGTGGTGCGGCACCACCGTGCCGGGTGCCAAACGTCTGAGGTCCACGTTCTCGCTGCCCCAGTGGTGCAAAGGCAGCAACGCCAGTCCAGCAACGGGGCCTGGATGCCAGAAGCCTTGCCGGCTGTCGATCACCAGTCGCTGTTGATCCGCCGGGTGCATCTGCTGCAGCTTGACCAGCAACGTGCAACCGCTTGCGCTGGAGGGGGCATGGGCCGAGCCGGCGGGATTGCGCAGATAAGTGCCAGCCGGGTAGTCCCCCAACTCGTCGGAGAAGGTGCCCTCGAGAACGAGGATCTCCTCGCCGCCGCCATGGCTGTGGCGCTCAAAGCGACTCCCGGGGGCATAACGCACGATCGAAGTGGCGCGGGCCACCTCACCGCCGCGACGATCCAGCATCCGCCGCTCCACCCCGGCTATCGGGGAAGGCGTCCACGGCAGGGCAGTGGTGTCCTGCGCGGCGCGCTGGTGGAGATCGGCATGGAGGTCCATGGGTGTGATTGTGCTCACTCCCGAGCTGGTGCCTGGGGCGGTTGCCACTGCGGGGTTGTGGGCTGCCAGCCCAGTTTGCGTTTCTCGCTCCAGAGCTTGAGGGCCCGCTCGCGGCTGAGCTCCAGCCGCTTTTTCAGCAGCGGCACCGGCTGATTCGGCAGCAGCTCCCCGACCGTGACCTCCAGCTGCTGACACCAGCGGTCCCAGCGGGTCGGCCGAAAATGGAGGACATGACGGCCGTCGCTGATCCAGCCCTCCTGGGGCGAGAGCGGCGGTCGTTTGCTGCTGCTACTGGGCATTGGGGATGGCGCTCAGGCCACCTCAGGCGCCCAGCCCCGTTGCCTCACCATGTCGTCCGTCCAGCCCTGGCAGCGGTGGGTGAGGTGCTCGCCATGGGCGATCAGACCCTGATGCAGCTGGCAGGTGAGCACCGGGATGCAGTTGACGCCGGCGTGATGACGAAACTGTGACCATGGCCAAGGTTCTACCGATGCCGTCCTGACCCTTGTCCGGAACTGGCTCCGTGCCCTGCATTGGATCTGTCGGATGGCATCGCTGAACCACCATCGGGGATCACTCAGTGACCTGATAGGAGCCTGGCAAAACGT
>CANCJV010000056.1 GCA_947378425.1 Synechococcaceae cyanobacterium | reverse complement strand
TTTGCTGACGCTGGGCCCCTGCCAATCAACAGCGCTCTGTGGCCAGCTCCTGCTCCGTTGAAGCCTGCCTGCCGTCAAGGCGACGCCACGGCCCCATCTACGCCCCGCCAGTTCCGCTTGAGCATCTGCATGTGCTCGATCTGCTGGAGCTCACCGGCTCACAGATCAAGGCGGCTCGCGCCCTGGCGATGCACCAGAGCACGGTCTGCCGCAGCGCCGCGCTGATGGGCGAGCAGTTTCAGCTGCAGCCACGAAGGGGGGCGAGCGTCTGCCGCTACGGCAGCAATGAGAGCCTGCGTCTGTTGAGGCTGGCCTACCGGGCCCACCGGCTGATGGGCGGCCAGTTGCGGATCGCCACCGACCCTTTGCATCAGGCGCTGCTGGCGGGGATGGTGAGCGTGCAGGCGGTGCCGCCGCGCATCCGGCCCTCGCAGGAGTGGGCGCAGCTGCTGAGCCAGGCCTTGATCGATGGGGCAATCGTGTCGTCCTGGTGCCATCCGCGGGTTCTGGCCGGCGAGCGGCTACCCAGCTGGAGCGGTGTGATCACGGTGCCGCTGGGGTCGTTGCACTTGCAGCTGGTGAGCCATCTGCCGGCAACGGCCGAGCCGACCTCACGCCGCAAGGTCCTGCTGCCCCGCCGCAACGTCACCCCGCTGCTGCATGAGGCGCTGGCTTGGCATGGCTTCCAGCTCGAGCAGCAGCCAATCAGCAGCCAGGACGTGCCCTCCTGGCTGAAGCGCATGCACGATCGCCAGCTGGCGATGCCCCTCTGCCCAGGGCTAGTGGATCAGGGCTGGATCGAGACCCAGAACTTGGTGCTCCATCCCGAGCAACCCCATCTGGTCGAGCACCTCTGGCTACTACTGCCGCAGGGGCTGGTGGGCAGCAGCCGGGAGGCTCGCCATCTGATCCGCACCTTGCGGCAGAGGGTGGAGAAGGCGGGGGAGGCGCGGATCAATGAGGCCGAGCAGCCTGAGATCGAGAATGGTCTGACAGCAGGGGGAACCCGCCAGGTAAGCCCTGCGGAGGCTTCATCGAAAAACTATGCAGATAGTGCATAGGTGCGCCGTCATGTGGATGGAAAACCCATGGCGTTTGCTGCTGTCCCGCAGTAGAACTACACAGACTGCGGCTCAGCAACGTCAGAGTATGGCTAAGGGGAGCGTCAGAGCAGCTCGATCGGGTCAAGGGCGGTGGCATCTTGCCTCTCCTGACATCGCCCCATGCCAATGGTGCGCCCTGAGCCGGGCCCTGCGATGAGCGAGCGCTTCTTCAACGACCCGATCCTCAACTCCCCCTACGAGCGCCCCAGCCGACACTGGGAGCTTGTGAAAGGCATCCCCACGCAAGTGGAGTTGGAGGGGCGCCGGGAGTCGCAGCTGATCACGCCGATCCCCAAGCCCAGGAAGCGGGGCGGCAAGGACGAGCAGCGCGAGCTGGAGTTCGGGGCCCAGGGGCTTTCGGATAGCGACCAGCAATACGAGGTCACCCAGCAGATCAACTCGATCCGGGCGTTGGTGGAGGAGTGGCGCCAGGCTCCCGAAAGCCAGTGGAAGGTGACGGCGGAGACGGCCCGGCTGCTGAAGCACTGGCGCCACCATGAGTTTCAGGGCATCCGGCCCTTCTTCTGCCAGATCGAAGCGGCCGAAACAGCGATCTGGCTCACGGAGGTGGCACCGGAGATCGGCAAGCGCGGCAAAGACGTGCTGGAGAAGCTCGAGAGGGCCAACGACGAAGCCAACCCGGACCTGTTGCGGATGGCACTGAAGCTGGCCACTGGGGCGGGTAAGACCACGGTGATGGCCATGCTGATCGCCTGGCAAACCATCAACGCCGCCCGCCATCCGGGGAGCAGCCGCTTCACCAAGGGATTCCTGGTAGTGGCGCCGGGGCTCACGATTCGCGACCGCCTACGGGTGCTGCTGCCGAACGACAGCGAGAGCTACTTCAAGCGGATGGAGCTGGTGCCGCAGGATCTGGTTCCGGAGCTGGGCAAGGCCCGGATCGTGATCACCAATTACCACGCCTTCCGCAAGCGGGAGCTTCTTGATCTGGCCAAGGGCACCCGCCAGTTCATGGAGGGTTGGCGGCAGGAAACGATGGTCACCACCGAGACCGAAGGCCAGATGCTGCAGCGCGTCATGAGCGAGTTGATGGCGATGAAGCAGGTGCTGGTGATCAACGATGAGGCCCACCACTGCTACCGCGAGAAGCCGCTCAGCGATGAGGAACGGGATCAGATCCAGCTGACCTCCGAGGAGAAGGCCGAGGCCAAGAGCCACCGGGAAGCAGCGCGGATGTGGATCTCAGGCCTGGAAGCGGTGAGCCGCAAGATCGGCAAGGGTCAACAGCGGGTGATTGACCTTTCGGCAACGCCCTTTTTCCTGGCCAGCTCGGGCTACAAGGAAGGCACGCTGTTCCCGTGGACGGTCAGCGACTTTTCGCTGATGGATGCGATCGAATGCGGCATCGTCAAGCTGCCGCGGGTGCCTGTAGCCGACAACATTGCCCAGGATGTGCCGCGCTATCGGGAGCTGTGGAAGAACATCAAGAGCAAGATGCCCAAGAAGGGGCGGGGCAAGGGGGGTAACAAGGATCCCGAAAGCCTGCCCACGGAGCTCAAAACTGCCATCGAAGCACTGTATGGGCATTATGAGAAAACCTTTGAGGAGTGGAAGAAAGCAGGATTCAATGTGCCGCCCTGTTTCATCATCGTCTGCAACAACACCTCCACATCCAAGCTCGTCTACGACTACGTGAGTGGCTATGAGATCGAAGATGAAAGAGGAGATAAGCAGTACCGCAAGGGCTTCTGTCCCTTGTTCTGGAACTACGACGAGAATGGCAATGCCATTCCACGGCCTCGCACCCTGCTGATCGACAGCGAGCAACTGGAGAGTGGTGAAGCCCTCGATACCAACTTCCGAGAAATGGCAGGTCCTGAGATTGAACAATTCCGCCGCGAGATCATTCAGCGCGAGGGAGCCGGTGGTGCAGACACCAAGCTTAGTGATGCAGATCTCTTGAGGGAGGTTATGAACACGGTGGGGAAGCCCGGCAAGCTCGGCGCCGACATCCGCTGTGTTGTGTCGGTGGCGATGCTCACCGAAGGCTGGGATGCGAATACGGTCACCCATGTGTTGGGCGTTAGGGCTTTCGGTACCCAGCTGTTGTGTGAGCAGGTGGTGGGCCGTGCCCTGCGCCGGCAGAACTACACCCTCAATCCTGACTCGGGGCGGTTTGACGTGGAGTATGCCGACATTCTCGGCATCCCCTTTGATTTCACATCCCAGGCTGTACCGGGCACTGTGAAACCGCCGCCACCCACCATTCAGGTGAAGGCGATTAGCCCAGAACGCGATGCCCAGGAGATCCTCTTCCCCCATGTGATCGGGTACCGGGCCGAGCTGCCTGATGATCAGGTGAAAGCCACCTTCAACGACGATCACATTATGAATCTTACGCCCGAATTGGTCGGTGCCACGGTTACCAACAACCAGGGGATCATTGGCGAGGGCGTGAATCTCACGGTGGATCGCACAGGAGATTTCAGAAAGTCAAGCGTGATCCTGCATCTGGCCAAACATCTGGTCTACACGAAATACCGCGATGCCGATGAACTTCCCAAAACCCATCTCATCCTGCAGATGAAGAAGGTGGTGCGCGACTGGATGGATCAGTGCCTGGTTTGCAAAGGCGGAACAAACCACGGCCTGCTGATGTTCCGGGAAATGGCCGATATAGCCTGTGAGCGGATGATTTTGGCCATCGTGGTGAGCGCAGGCCAGGAACAGCGGCGCCTGGCGATCCTCGATCCCTACAACCCCAGTGGCAGCACGATGCACGTGAACTTCAACACCTCGAAGACGTTGCGCTGGGAAACCGATTCCAGGAGGTGTCATGTGAACTGGGCCATCTGCGATAGCTCCTGGGAGCAGGAGTTCTGCCGGGTGCTCGATCATCACCCCCGCGTGCGCCGCTGGGTGAAGAACCAGACGCTTGGCTTCGAGGTGCCGTATCAAATGGGTGGTGCGGCCCGCAAGTACATTCCCGATTTCATCGTGGTGGTGGATGACGGCCGCGGAGACGACGACCTGCTGCACCTGGTGTGTGAGGTGAAGGGGTATCGGGGAGAGGATGCCAAGGTGAAGAAAACCACGATGGAGGCCTTCTGGGTGCCCGGCGTCAACAACTCAGGCCGCTTCGGTCGCTGGGGCTTTGCGGAGTTCCGGGAGGTCTTTGCCATGGAAACTGATTTCGCATCGGCCGTGGACGACGAGGTGAATCAGGTGCTGGATCAAGTGCTCACCGTGGAGGTGGTCTGACATGCCGAAGAAACCCGCCAACGAGAAGCAAATCGAGAGCTTCGTCCACGAAGACGCCTCACGCCGCAACATCCCTCCGGCTGAGTTCCAGACGATGGTGCGCAACCAGGAGAAGACGCCCATCCAGGTCGCCTACGAGCGGCGGAACCCGGATCTGGATCCCCAGCTGATCTGGCGTGGCAAGGATCTGCTGGATGAATCGCAGCTGGTCGTGAACGCACCACCGCTCTACATCCAGGAGAAGATCCACCCGAAGGTGTTGATCGATGATCTGAAGCGGCGCAGCAAAGAAGGTAGCAGTAGCCAGTCGGGCTTTGTCGAGCAGATTGGCCTGTTTGACACCATCAAGGGGGATGTGGGCGAAGGCGCAAAGACGGAGTTCTACCAGCACGATCAGAACTGGACGAATCGGATGATCCTTGGTGATTCGCTTCAGGTGATGGCGAGCCTTGCAGAGAGGGAAGGGTTGAGGGGGAAGGTGCAATGCGTTTACTTTGATCCCCCCTATGGGGTCAAGTTTAATAGCAATTTCCAATGGTCAACTACTGATAGAGAAGTTAAAGACGGCAAGGCTGACCACATCACAAGAGAACCAGAGCAAGTCAAGGCATTTCGCGACACGTGGAGAGATGGAATCAATAGCTATCTTTCTTATTTGCGAGACCGGCTTGTCCTAAGCAGAGATTTGCTGTCCGAGACGGGTTCTATTTTTGTTCAGATAAGCGATGACAATGTTCATCTCGTTCGATCTTTGCTGGACGAAGTTTTTGGGGTAGCAAACTTTTGTTCAATGATTGCATTCAGAAAGACTGGCTCGGTAAGCAGTCCAACGGCCAAGGTAAACGTGCTTGCCACAGTTTCCGACCTGATACTTTGGTTCGCAAAAGACCGTGACAAAGTCAAGTATCGGCAGCTATATACTGGCAAGGCTAGTGACGACGACTTGGGCCGCTATCAAATGATTGAATCACTAGACGGCATTATTCGATCCGTAAGCGAAGCCGATACCATCGCACAACTGGCGGCTTCCAGCGACCAGCTTCTTGTTCACGATAACCTTACATCCCAAGGACTAAGTTCTGAATTGTCAAATCCATATCAATGGCAAAATACGAAATACAATTTGCCGCGAAATTCACACTGGAAAACAACAGTTTCGGGCCTGAACAATCTTTCATGCGCTAATCGTCTTATGGCGGTGGGTTCAACGTTGAGATACAAGAGGCGTCTTAATGACTTTCCGGTTTCGCCTATTGCCAATATCTGGGAAGATACCGCAACAAGTGGATTTGGAAGAAAGAAGCAGTATGTTGTCGAGACTAACGAGAAAGTTGTTGAACGCTGTTTGCTTATGGCCAGCGATCCTGGAGACCTTGTTCTTGATCCCACTTGTGGGTCTGGAACTACAGCATCACGCGCAGAGCAGTGTGGTCGCCGTTGGATAACTATTGACACTTCGCGGGTAGCCTTGGCCTTGGCCCGGGCACGCATCATGGGATCTCGGTATCCATTTTATGTTCTTTCTGATTCGAAAAGCGGAAAGACAAAGCAGGCTGAACTAACCCGCACCCTGCCAGATCAAAATCCTGTAACCAACAATATACGATATGGTTTTGTATATGAGCGCGTTCCCCATATCACCTTAAGGTCGATTGCGAATAACGCGGAGATCAATATCGTCTGGGAGCGGTGGCAGCGGAAACTGGATCCCCTGCGCGAGCAGCTAAATAGTGTCTTTGGCAAGGCTTGGGATGAATGGGAAATCCCTCGAGAAACTCAGGTTACCTGGTCCGATCAAGCCAAGGAGTTACACGCACACTGGTGGAACGCACGCATTGAACGCCAGAAGGACATAGATGCATCGATCGCTGCCAAGGCTGATTCCGAATATCTCTACGACAAACCCTACGAAGATAAAACCAAGGTCAGAGTGGCGGGGCCGTTCACGGTAGAAAGCCTTAGTCCCCATCGCACATTCATAGTCAGCCACGATGACACACTCATCGATTCTCACAAGCAAGGCGCTACCGCTGAAGGGGCCACCGAGTTTGGCCAGATGATCCTCAACACCCTGCGGGTGGCCGGAGTGCAACAGGCCCACAAGCAAGACCGCATCAGCTTCGAATCCCTCGATGGCTGGCCCGGTGTTCTTCTAGCAGGCAAGGGCAGCTACCGCGATGCTGATGGCACGCTCAAGACGGCTGGCATCTTTATTGGTCCAGAGTTCGGCACCGTCACCCGCGTGGATCTGGTGGAGGCTGCCCGCGAATGCGCGGATGCAAGCTTCAACGTGCTGATCAGCTGTGCCTTCAACTACGAGGCCCAATCCACCGAGTTCGACAAGCTCGGTCCGATCCCCGTTCTTAAGGCCCGCATGAACGCCGATCTGCACATGCAGCAGGATCTAGCCAACAGCGGCAAGGGCAACCTGTTCGTGATCTTCGGCGAACCCGACATCGACATCCTCGACGCACCAGACGATCAGATCCAGGTAAAGATCAACGGTGTTGATGTGTTCGACCCCTCCATCGGCGAAGTCCGCAGTGACGAGCCCGACAACCTCGCCTGCTGGTTCAGCGACAGCGACTACAACGGTGAGAGCTTCTTCGTGCGCCAGGCCTACTTCCTTGGCCAGAACGACCCCTACAAGAGCCTCAAGACCTCCCTCAAAGCCGAGATCGACCTTGAAGCCTGGGAATCCCTCAACAGCGACGTCTCCGTTCCGTTCGCCAAGCCTTCAACCGGCCGCATCGCGGTGAAGGTGATCAACCACCTGGGGGATGAGGTGATGAAAGTCTATCGGGTTGGCTAATACCTGAAGTCAACGATATTGGATCCACGACGACAGTATCCAGTTGGTGAAATTCAGATATTTGCCCTCTCAGTGACGGCCAGTCAAATACAAGTACATTTGATGGAATGGGGCTTCTGCCTTCATATCCTTTGTTGACCATGCGACCTACTGCCTCGACCCATTTGTCAGCCTTGGCGCACCTCTCGACAATAACAATGCCCCACCTTCCGGCCATAGCCGCAGCAACAAGACTACCAAGGAAGTATTTGGATAGGGTGTTCTCAATCTCAATCGCGATTCCAACCATAGGATTCGTGTTGCACTTGAACTCCCAACATTCGCCGACCTTATCCTTTGTGTTGGGAAACAGGGAGTACGGCTTCAGGCTCCGTACGATGCAATCAAGTTTCTCTGACGAATCGTTAAATCTGGCTCGATCGCGACACCAATTATCGCTATCGCGATCCCCCTTCGTTGCGAAAGGGCTGGTCACAAAATCAATCCTGAAATCTCTTTCATCCACATCGTCTTCGCCATGATCAAAGATTCTGTATTCATTTACACTGCTGACATTTTCGTTGTCGAAATATTCTTTAAGCGTTAACTTGACTTGAGCTGCATCTAAGGACATGACTTGGCCGGCCAAGTGTTTACTCTCCGTTCAGTTTAGCGCGAGCCACCCCATTGATCGACCGCCGATCAACGGGGTGGGTCGCTGTTCAGATTATTTGCATCCAGTCCCAATGTCTTGATTGTTCAAGGTTTTTCACAAAGAGTGTCCATGCTGTTATAAGTCTATGGTCTTTCAACGTGTAGGCGACAGCCTGATGTGCTGCCGTATAGGCCATATGGACAAGTTCAACTAGCGCCAACAGCTACCATTATCTAGCGCCCACGCATCAGCCTAGAGGAAATCGCTCATAACCACGCCTTGGCAATGGCATCATCCCCTTCTATTCCCCCTTTCCATGGCCTTTCTGCTTTCCGACTCCTTCCAGGCGAGTCTTGACAAACTCAATGGTGAAGAGCAGAAGGCTGCCAAGCTTGCCGCCTTTGAGTTGCAGATCAATCCCGCCAACACGGGCCTCCAGTGCCACCGGCTCAACAACATCAAAGACAAGAACTTCTGGTCTGCCCGCGCCAGCCGTGACATCCGGCTGATCTTCCATCGGGTCGATAGCAGCGTGATGCTCTGCTACGTGGCCCATCACGACCCTGCCTACGACTGGGCCTCACGGCGCAAGATCGAAACCCATCCCGTCACCGGCGCCGCCCAGATCGTCGAAATCCGGGAAACGGTTCGCGAGATCCAGATCCCCCTCCACGTCCCCGTCGAACCAGCCGCCGCTGCGGAGCCCAAGCGACCTCTCTCCAACCTTACGGAAGCCGACCTGCTCAGCTACGGCGTTCCTGCCGAGTGGATTCCGGATGTCCGCACGGCGGACGACGACATGCTGCTGGTGATCGCCTCCCATCTCCCCGGTGAGGCTGCCGAAGCGATCATCGATCTGGCCACCGGCACCACGCCCGCCAAGCCGGAGGTAAGGCAGCCAGACCAGAGCAATCCCTTCGAGCATCCCGATGCTCAGCGCCGCTTCCGGGTGCTCACCGGCACCGAGGAGCTGGCTCGGGCGCTGGACTACCCCTGGGAGCGTTGGATCGTCTTCCTTCACCCCAGCCAGGCTGACTGGGTGAGCCGCTCCTTCAATGGCCCCACCCGCGTGCAGGGGTCTGCTGGTACGGGCAAAACCGTGGTGGCCCTGCATCGCGCCGTTCATCTGGCTCGCAACAACCCCGAAGCCAGGGTGTTGCTAACCACCTTCTCCGAGCCCCTAGCGGCTCTGCTGCAGGACAAACTCCATCGCCTTATCCAGGGGGAGCCCAGCCTGATTGAGCGCCTGGATGTGCTGGCCATGCAGCAACTTGGCGAGCGGATGCACGCCGCCCAGCTCGGGAAGCCGGAGCTCATCACTCCCGAGGACCTTCGCGCCTTGATTCAGCGGCATGCGCCGGCGGAGATCAGCCGCGTCTATAGCGAGGCCTTCGTGGTGGAGGAGTTCAACGAGATCGTCGATGCTTTCGGGCTGCGCGATTGGGACAGCTACCGCGATGTTCGCCGCCTCGGCCGCAAGAGCCGTCTCAACGAGGCCAAACGCCGCCTGCTCTGGGATGGATTTGCCGCTGTCCTCCAGGAACTGGAGCGCTCTGGTCAGATCACGTCCCACCAGCTCTTCCATCGCACCGCTGAGCAGCTCCACAGCAGCGGCGCCAGGCCCTATCAGCACATTGTTGTGGACGAATGCCAAGACATCACCGCTGGACAGCTCCGGCTCCTGGCCGCTCTGGCGGGCACCAGCACTGATGCCCTGTTCTTCGCGGGGGATCTCGGCCAGCGCATCTTCCAGCAGCCCTTCTCCTGGACCCAGTACGGCGTAGACATCCGCGGCCGCTCGCGCACCCTGCGCATCAACTACCGCACCTCCCACCAGATCCGCAACCAGGCCGATCAGCTGCTCGATCCGGAGTCCCGCGACGTGGACGGCAACGTGCAAGACCGGCGCGGCGCCATTTCCATCTTCAACGGCCCCGAGCCCGACATCCGGGAGTGCGAAGACACCGACAGCGAGACCGAGCAGGTGGCTGCCTGGATTGAGCAGCGCCGCAGCGATGGCATCACCCCCCGGGAGTTCGGCGTCTTCGTACGCAGCGAGTCAGAGATCCCCCGTGCCGAGGCTGCTCTGCAGCTGGCTGAGCTGCCCTACGAGCGGCTGCAGCCCTCTGCCATGCGCCTTGGCAGCAAGGCCACCCTCTCCACCATGCACCTGGCCAAAGGGCTGGAGTTCCGGGCCGTGATCGTGATGGCCTGCGATGAAGACGTAATCCCCAACGCCGAGCGCATCAAGACCATCACCGACGACAGCGACCTCGATGAGGTGGTGGCCACCGAACGCCACCTGCTCTACGTGGCCTGCACCCGCGCCCGCGATCATCTGCTGATTACCAGTGGTGACACCTGCTCGGAGTTCGTGGAAGATCTGTCATGAAGATGCCGTTTCAGCAAAGGATACCCAATGAAAATGATGCAGAAAGAGCCGAGGAGTGGCACAGGGTCCTTTCTCTATCAACACGTAATACATGCGATGCTCTAGAAGAATTTCTGGCAAGCGACACGATTCAGGTCCTGGAGCTCAAAGGTGATTGGGGCGTCGGCAAGACCTATTACTTCCAGAACTTTCTTGCATGGGCCAAACACAAAAGCCTGCTTGGCAAACTCAAGGCTTTCTCGTATGTGTCTCTCTTTGGATGTGCTTCTATTTCATCCTTAGAAGCATCTATCTTTGCTACCCATGAGCCCCTAAGCAACGTGGCTGGAGTCAAACTTACTTCGGCATCCAAGCCAATTAAAAGTTTTCTTGACAAGGTTGGGCAAGCAACGATGGAGCTTGGCGGCGCCAGGTTTGCCTTTGGCACGGCTTCTATACTGATCGACGGGTTGATTCGGAAATACTATATTAAAGACTTTCTGATCTGTTTTGATGACATTGAGCGCATGAACCAGCAAATGTCACCTTCGGCTTTTCTCGGGCTTGTGAGTTCACTCAAAGAACAGCAAAACTGCAAGATATTGTTGATCTACAATTATGACAAGCTCAGTGGTAGTAATCAGCTCCTTCAGCAGGCCATTGAGGAGTATCGCGAAAAGATCATCGACAGGGAGGTCTCTCTTAGGCCTACCGTAGAGGAAAATATGGCCGTCGCATGGCCCCGTCAAATGGGGCGACCATTATCTTTTGAACGCGTGTTTAAGTTCTCCGAGTGTGCAAATATACGAGTGATGCGGAAGGCTCGTTGGTCTATTGAATATTTTTCGAAAATTCTGGGAAGTCAGTGGCCGAATATCCGTGAATCGTTTCAGCTTGCAGTTGCTTCGCTGACAGTAATCTACTACAGCAGGAAAGACCTCTTCCCGGATCCCTCGTCAATTCTTGCAGATGATTTCTTCAAGCATCTAGCCGCCGAATCTCAGATGCACAGAGCTCAGTACCAATTCATTTCAAAGCTAGGGTATTCTCCTGCGCCGCACCACAACATGATCCTGGACTTCTTCAGGCATGGCTCAGTCGATATAGACAGCTATAAAGGGATCTTGCAGGTCAATGATATCAACGAGCGGCTCTCCAGGTTTAATCACCAATGCGATGAGATTTCAAGCAAGTTTAGCTCTGGCTTTTTCGCCTCGCACGATCAGGTGGTTCACGAGTTGCATGAGTTCCTGCAACAACATAGTGGAGACATCAGTCTTGGCAAGGCGTACGGTGCAATCGACTTCCTCGGGCAATGTGGGGTCGAGGTAGATCCGGCCCTTCTCAACCAGGCGATCCAGTCGCATATGGATCGAGAACCACAGCTGGACCCTTACACATTGAATTTCTCAAAGCTCCCTGATGCAGTTCGTGAAGATATACAGAGACGTTATGATGCCAAGGGTGCATCTCAATCGATCCCAAACTTGATGCAGAGCCTTGCTGGAAGCAACGGCTGGGATCCGGATAAGATAAGGCTGCTCCGCAGGCGCACTGAAAGTGAATGGCTAGAATGGATCAGCAGCTTCAATTCATCTCAACAAACAACTGAGTCAGGAGAATTCTACTCAGATGTTTTTCACCTTGTAGCCACATTTCTTAAGCGGTTTGAATCTGTCGCTGATGCAGAAGATCAAGCCACTCTTGAGAATATAAGGGGAGCGCTGGAACAGCTTCGCGCTCGAAGTCCTGTTGATAGATTGCGAGTCGAGATGCTGTTTAACTACATGAGTCAGAATGCCTAAGGCCAGTCTGTTTTTCTATTGGAGGTTTTGATTGCATGAGTCGGCCCGCCCCAGAAGCGCTGCGAGTTGCCGAAACAGCTCGCACCATTGCGCTGCAAATGATGAGCGAGCGTGGTCGCGGCGCTGTGCTGGTGGGGGGAGCCCGCGTGGATGCGGCATTGGAAGCTCTGCTGAAAGCAGCATTGGCTCCACCCTCGGGGCCAGAGACCCTCTTCCTCACCGATCGTCCTCTTGGATCCTTTGGGGCCCGGATCGCACTGGCTCGGCGACTTGGCCTAATCGACAGACAGGTTGAGCTGGCACTTCACACACTGCGCAGGGTGCGCAACGCCTTCGCCCACTCAACGACCCAGGCCTCTCTCTCGGAGGCGTGCCACCACCAGCCCCTCACCGAGTGCTACCGACAGGCTCGCTGCAACCCCCTCTGGGATCCACTGGAACGCATCCTCGATGATCAGCTGAAATCAAATACGGGATCTGCAGACTCCATGGCTTTAGACCTTGCCCTGAGGAACTACATCCTGCTGGTCACGATCCTGGTGGCCTTCCTGGAAGCAACTGCACAGCAACTCTCACCGCTTCAGCCGCCTGTCTCGATGGGATTTGCCGGCGTAAGCAGAAGCAATGCTCCAGCTTCTTGAGTGCCCTCTATTGCTGAGGGGTGCGTCGCGCAGGAATCCTCAGCGTGCGCGGCCGCGCAAGGGCTTCGCAAGCCGGCCCGCCGCTGGCGATGAGACGCCGGTGGCACTGGGTCCATGGAGCGCTGTGGCCGGCCCTTGCCGCTGGCCGCGCCTGCGCTTGCGGTCCTGCGCTTGTCCATCCGTGGCTGTTGCTTCACCATCCCGTTCCTCCCGGTCAGCCCAGGGAGCTGCTGCTGCCAAGGTCTCGCCTGAGGAGAAGCTGGTGGTCTCCCTGGTCGCCCTGCTGGAGGCCGGCACCACCCCCTGGCGGCGGGAGTGGGATTGCGCCTCGGGGGGCCACCACGTGAATCTGCTCTCCGGCCGCCGCTACCGCGGTGCCAATCCAGCACTGCTCACCCTGGGCATGCACCTGCGGGGGGCAGCCCTGCCCTACTGGTGTGGCTTTGCTGAGGCCAAGGCCCTGGGAATCTTCCCCCGCAAGGGCAGCAAGGCGGTGCATGTGCTGCGGCCCCAAGTGCATCAGGGGGGCGAAGGCCTGCTGTCTGAGTCGGGTTCAGCTGCTGCTGAGGGTGGCCAAGGATCAGCTTCCGCCGATGGTCAGTCGTCGGTTCAGCCTGGCCGCAGCTGGGTCACCTACCGGGCAGTGGCACTGTTCAATGCGGTCGATCTGGAAGGCGAGGCTCTGGAGGCGCTGATCCAGAAGCGCCGCCAGGCCGAAGGGGCCGTGCTGCGGCCCGAGCCGGAGCGGCTGGCTGATGCAGAGGCAGTGCTCAGCCGCTGGCCGGTACCCGTGAGTTTCGCGGGTGATCGGGCCTGCTATCTGCCGGTGCCCGATCGCATCCAGCTCCCTGATCGCACCGCCTTCCACTCGGCAGGGGCCCTCTATGCCTCCTGGGCCCATGAGGTGATTCATTCCACTGGCCACAGCTCCCGGCTGGCCCGTGATCTCTCCGGCGGCATGGGAGAAGGAGGCGATGGCGGCCGGGCCTATGCCCGAGAGGAGCTGGTGGCCGAGCTGGGCGCCGTGCTCCTCGGCGATCGCCTCGAAATCGGCAGTGCCATGGCCAATCACGCCGCCTATCTGGGCCACTGGGTCGAGCTTCTGCGTGAGTCACCGCGGGTGCTGTTGCAGGTGCTCAGTGATGCCCGCAAGGCTGCCGATCTGGTCTGCCCGGAAGCACCTGCGGCGGATGGGGGTTGAGCCTGCTGCTGATGGGCAGGCCTTGGGCTCTGGCGATCACGCCACCCAGCCTGCCCCGGCTTGCGCACCGCGCAAGGGCTGACGCGAGTCGCTGCGCGACCCTTGCGCGGCGCTGGCGGCGCCGGGGCTGAACGGCGGTGTCGTTCGCCAGCCCAGCCATGGCCGCCACTCCCCTCAGCCGCACCTGCCCGATCCGCATCATCTCGGTGCATCTCCTCGATGCCGCCGGCCAGCTGCTGCGGGTGCTGTTCCTCGATCGCGAGGGGCGCATCAGCGCCAAGCCGCACTACGTGCCTCGCGAGCAGGCCCTGATCCTGGCTGCCAATCAGCAGCGGGTGCTCGGTCCCCAGGCCGAGGTGCGGGTG
This sequence comes from Synechococcaceae cyanobacterium, assembly GCA_947378425.1. Taxonomy (GTDB): domain Bacteria; phylum Cyanobacteriota; class Cyanobacteriia; order PCC-6307; family Cyanobiaceae; genus Cyanobium. Next base: position 5,812 of record CANCJV010000056.1, on the reverse strand, counting down.
CTCTGAGCCCCCGGGGCCGGAGGCACACCGCCTCCGGCGTTCGGGTGTCGCCGCATCGCCCGTGGGCTTGGGCTTCCTGGAGCAATGGCTGCCTCCCTCCCCAGGGAGCGGGTGGACGCTGCAGGTTCCTCACTGAGGCGGCTCGCCGCAACGGCCTGACGGTTGGTCTGGGCGGTCCCTGGGCTGGGCACCCTGCAGCACCGGCAGTGGGGGAGAAGGGTGGCACCCGGGCCGGCGCACACCCACCGCATCCCTCGGCCAGCCCTCTCGCCGCGTCAAGGATCGGGCCAGGCGCCCCCAAGGGTGCGTCCTTGCCACCGCGCTGCGGCCGGCCGTTCGGGGTGGGGTTCTCCGCCGTCCCTCAGGTGGCTTCCCCCGCTTCCTCCCCCCGGCGCCAGCAGCAGTCCACGCCTCTCAGCCGTTCTGCCCTGCGTGCCCGCAATGCCCTGGTGCTGGAGCACCTGCCCCTGGCTGATGCCCTTGCTTCCGCCGCCGCCCGGCGCCTCTTCCCGCTGGTGGAGCGGGAGGATCTGATCCAGGTGGCCCGTGAAGCCCTGGTCCGCTCCGCTCCCCGCTGCAGAGCCGGAGAGCCTCCAGCGCCCTATCTGCGCCGCTGCATCACCGGGGCCCTGCAGCACCACCTGCGCGATCGCGTCCGCCTGGTCCGCATCTCCCGCCGCGAGCATGAGAAGGGCACCTGCCCGCTTGGCCACACCAGCCTCGATGCACCCGCCGCCGGTGAGTCCTCCCTGCTGGAGCAGCTGGCGGCTCCCGCTGCTGAGCCCTCGCTGGAGGCCTCCCTCAGCGGGCCGGCGCTGGAGCAGCTGGTGGAGCAGCTGCCCGCAGCCCAGGCCACGGCCCTGCGGCTCACCGTCCTCGAGGGGCTCTCCCTGCGAGCCGCCGCGGCGCAGCTGCAGATCAGCCCGATGGCCGTTCAGCGGGCCCAGAAGAAGGCCCTCGCCGCCCTGCGCCAGCAGCTGGTGGGGGTGGGCTGAAGCCCCCACGGGGCTCCTGCCAGGCCCGTGGCAAGAGCCAGAGGACCCGCCGCCCTCTGGCTTGATGAACCCCCTGTTGCGGCTGCTTGGAGCGGCCGCGTCAAACGGCCTGCTCACCGGTCAGATCGTTTTCTCGACCGCGTTCGTCGGTGCCTGTGAGCTGCCCAACTGGATCCAGGCGCCCCGCGAAGTGAATGCATGCCTGGAGCGCTGGATGACGGTCAGCGCACTGTTTTTCCCCTCCGGGATGCAGACCACCATCGGGAAGATCCAACCCGCCCTGGCGCCCGGCCGGCGGGGGGTGTTCCGATGAGCCGCTCCGTCCCTGTAGGCGACTACGTCGAGCACTTCGATCCCGAGCTGGCTCACCACCGGGCCTGGCTGCTGGCGGTGCTGGAGCATCTCGTCGCCCATGAACCCCAGGCCCTGGAGGAGGGCGGGAAGCTGAGGCGCCTCTGGACGGCCCATCAGGCCGGGGTCGCTCCGTATCCGCCACCAGCACTACCGCTGCCAGGACCACCGCCTAAGCCGCCCAGCCGAGCCAACCCAATGCCGGTGCCCTGGTTCGCCCAGCTGGATTCAGCCACCGATGAAGGCCGGCGGATGTGCTTCTCCTCCAGCTGCGCCATGCTCCTGGCCTTCCTCAAGCCCGGCGCCCTGTCTGGCTCCAACGGGGATGACCAGTACCTGGCCCGGGTCCACCAGTTCGGCGACACCACCGACCCGGCAGCCCAGATCCAGGCCCTGGCCAGCTATGGCATCACAGCCCGCTTCTCCAACCAGGCCAGCATCTCCACCCTGGAAGAACAGATCGCCGACGGCATCCCCGTCCCTTGCGGGTACCTGCACCGCGGCCCTGTTAGCAGGCCGGGCGGCGGCGGCCACTGGCTGATCGTCGTCGGCATCACGCCCACTCACCTGATCGTGCACGACCCGTTTGGGGAGGCGGATCTGGTGAACGGCACCACTCTGGGCGGCATCGCCCGCTTCTGCCGCTACGGCCGCCGGAACTTTGCACGGCGCTGGATGGTGGAAGGAGAGGGCACGGGCTGGGCGGTGCTGGCGCAGTGGTGAGGCATAGGCCCCTCAGCGCTTGGGTCGGGTCCAGCGGTTGATCGGCGCCACCACCGGCCGCAGGGGTTGGGGGATCTGCAGCTGTTGCTCTGCCCAGTGGGCAGTGAGGGCGGCCAGGAGGCTGTTGCGATCGCCGTGAATGCGGAGCATGGCGTGGTGAGGGAGGACTGGCCCCAAGCCTGTTCCCGCCCAGTGATGGCCACAGGCTGAGGAAGACAGTGGGGCGCAACAAAAGGCACTGCAGCACCCATCAACCCAGGGCTTTGCGCCGGCCCTCTCCAGGCTATGGCCCTCCTGATGTCGGGCCATGGCTGGGATCGGTCCCGTCGCTGCGCCCCTGGCGCTCTTCACCCATGGTTCTCACGGCCGCTCCCTCACCGTTCTGCTCTCCGGAAGAGGATCCGTTCCTGCTGCTGCAATCCACCCTCAGCTGCGTGGAACGAATCCTGCAGCGCTCCTCCGGCCGGCCATTGCGCCGCACCTGGATTGAGTTCCCCTATGGGGAAGAGGAAATCACCCTGCTGGAGGAGGAGGTGCTCCCCGCGATCCAGCAGTGCCTGCAGCGAGTCGTTGCGATCGATGCCGCCCTGCAGGAGGAGCAGGAGGCACGCATCGCGATTGATCAGCTGCGCCAGCAGCTGGCGGCTGATGCCGAGGGCACAGATGCCCTTGATTCCCTGCTGCCCCTCTGATCGCTGGGGCCTGCCGGGAGCCCTGATCCCGGCTTTTCTTCCCCCATTAAGGGTCGGTAGAAATGGAGCAGCTCAGTCGCAGCCGTGCACATAACCGATAGCGACCACGGGAACCAGTGGCTGAGGCTTGTTGGTACACAGTGGTGGAGTGGAGGGGCTGTTGCTCCTGGCGGCATGGCGGGAGCCTGGGGCCTTGGTTGCCGCCTTGGAGTCAGTTCTTGCCATCGCGCTCCTCCCACACATGGTTGCTGGAGCGCATCGATTCCCGGCTCATGCGCTTGCGGCTCAGGTTCCGGTCCTGCCTGAGCAGGGACTGCTTCTCCTTGAGGAGGTTCAGCTCCCGGATGGTGAGCTCGGTATCGGGGAGTGAGGAGAACAGGCTGCTGGCGCAGCTGAGGCTGAACGCGGCCCCCGTGATGTCGCCCTGGTCGAGCTGCTCGATGGCGCGGCGTCGTGCCCGGTTGGCCTCCAGCACCGCCAGTTGCTCAGCTACCGCCGGGTCGGTATCTAGGCCGTCCAGTTCAGCAGAGGGGATCACCGGCAGGGTGAGGTGCGCCACCAGCTCCTGACGCCCGCTGGCGCCGGGGGCATCCCAGGCGAGGCGCACGCTGGCGATCTCCTGGTTGGGAGCCCAGGCTGGTAGCTGGAGCCGCACCCCCACGTTCAGCTCCTGGCCGGCGCGCAGGTTTGGCAGCTGGTAGTTGCCCCGCCCGGTGGCCTCTAGGTCGTTGAGCAGATCGAGCAGTTCCACGCCGTTCTTGGGGCGGATGCCGATGCTCACCCTTTTGCCGAGCGTGCCCGCCAGGCCCTGGAGTTCGGAGGCGTAGAGATCGGCGAGCTGAGCGGGGCTCTCGATGAAGGCCAAGGTGCCGTCACCGGCACTGGCGATCGATCCCATCAGGTCCTCATCAAAGCCATCCCCCAACCCAAAGGAGCTGGTGCTGATGCCGCGGGCGGTGAGCCCCGCCACCTTGGCGGCGATCTCCTTCTGATTGGTGAGGCCCTGGTTGGCCTGACCATCGGAAAGCAGCAGCACCCGATTCAGGCCAGCGGGATCAAGGTGGTTCGCCACCTGGGTGGCCCCGGCCAACCAGCCATCGAAGAGCGCCGTGGAGCCGCCGCTATGGATCGTGTTGATCGCCGCGATGAAGAGCTGGGGATCGGCTACGGCAGTGGAAGGCACCACCACCTGCACCTCGTCATCGAAGGCAACGATCGCCAACCGATCGCGGGCGGTGAGCTCCCCGGCGAGGAAGCAGGCAGCTTTGCGGGCATTGCTGAGCTTGCGGCCGCTCATGGAGCCGGAGCGGTCGATCACCAGGGCGAGGTTCAAGGGCGGCCGGGGCCGGCTCTGCTTGTCCTCGCTCGGTTCCGGAGTGGAGATGGTGAGCAGGAGATCGAGTGTGGTGGCGCCATCAGCCGCCACCGCCGGCCGCAGGGGCCGGAAGCGAAGCGTGGGTTGGGTCATGGGAAGGGGGTTTGTTGAGGGTCGCTGGTGAAGCGTCGATGAATGGACGGGTCGGATGCCGATTCAGAGAGCGTGCGGCTTGGGCGTGAGCTGTTCAGCCCTGGCGCTCGTCGAGCTGCTCAATCAGGCGGTCGATGAGGCGTTGCAGCCAGGCCAGGCGGCGGGTGCCGGCCGGTGGAATCGAGACCGCATCGCTGATGTGCAGCTCCACCCCCGGCGCCAGGGAGAAGCGATGCCAGCGGCTGGCGGCATCCCGGCTACCGCTGGAGCGGGACAGGGAACGTGATGCGGAAGCGGAGCGGCTTGAGGGGAGGGGGGAACCGAGCAGCGGCAGCAGGGAACTGGATCGCTCAGCGGGGTCGTCGCTGCTGGAGAACAGCGCTGGGGAACCTGCAGGGGGCGGGGAGGAAATCAAGGAGGACTTGAGATCACGGAGATAGGAGAGCGCCGCATTGCTGTCCTGTGGGGGTGCCTCGCCCTGGGCCTCCAGCTGGGCCAACTGCTGCTCCAACTCCGGGTCCGGAAGCCCGCAGAGGGGAGCAATAGCCGCCAGGCTCAATCCACGCCGGGCCAGGGAGCGGATCAAGAGCAGCTGCAGCAGGTGGCGATGGCCATAGACCGCGCTGCGTCCCTCCTTGCCGGGCCGATCGATCAGGCCCTGGGTGGCATAGAGGCGCACGGTGCGTGGGGAGATCTCCTCATCCAGTCGCCCCCCGGCCACCGCCAACAGTTCATCGAGCCCGTAGAGGGCGCCGGAGCCATCGGCAGAAGCCAGAGAGGACAGGGAGGGATCAGCCATGAACCAACAGTAACACAGTTGCAGTGCAAGCGTCGATGATGGGCTTGGGCTTGGGCTTGGCGGGCGGCGGGGATCCCAGGATCAGGCAGCACCAGCAAAATCGGACGCCTCTACGTGCGAAAAAGCAACGATCACCGGGCTCCCGATCAAGCGGTCGCCACCCATACCCCGGTCCAGCACTGCGCCAGGGGCGTCAACTTTGCTGCAAGTCACCGCTCCTAGGAACCGGGTTTCATCGCCAGATCCGGAAACAGCTGGAGCAGCTTCCGATCAAACGTCAGCAGCCTGCAATTCAGCTGCCGTGCCAGTACGACGAATTCGGCGTCGTACGTGGAGCAGCCCGTCGCGATGGCTAAGGCAAGAACCTGGTGCCCAGCCACCGGTTGCTCGCTCAATTCAAAGCGCTCCAATGCCTTATGCTAGAGGGCAAGGGCTTGCTCAGGTGTGGCCAGATCGGCGCGCACATACTTCAGCAACACCTGGCGAAACTCGGATCGCCACAGTGGAGGCAGGCGCCAATCGGGATCCTGCCGCAGCAACTCAGCCACCTCGGGATTGGCGGCGGTGGGCAGCATCAGGGCTGCCACCACGTTGGTGTCGACAACGGTGGTCAATGGCTGTCGCGTTCGGTGGCCGCGACCAGCTCATCCACGGGGATGGGGCCACCCTTGAGCTCCGCCCGCAAGGCTTCCACCTGGTGCAACCAGTTCTCCGGATCGGTGTTTGCAGCGCTCTGGCGACTCAGGCAATCCACCACCTCACTGTTCAGGCTGCGGCCATGGGC
>CANCJV010000055.1 GCA_947378425.1 Synechococcaceae cyanobacterium | reverse complement strand
TGAGCTGATGCTTTCGCTGCTGTTCATTCTGCTGAGTCTTGCCTGGGTCACCCGCATCACCACCAGCGCCCAGGTGGCGGTGCGCAATGGCAATCTGGTGGATTCGATTTACACCAGCATCAACGAAGATGCCGACAAATTGCGCAAGGCAGCCACCAATTATGCCTGTGCTACGACGGATGGCAGCACCGGTGACTGTCTGGCATACCGCACGGCCACTGAGGCGGGTTTTGTCAGCGCCTGCACCGGCAACAGCGTGGCCCAGAAAATGTTGACCGACCTGGCCGCCACGTTCACCACCCCCACCACCCTGGTGTGGGCCCCGAATGCCCCGGCCGGTGTGGCGATCCCGTCGTCCATTGCTGGCCTCACCATCACCCGCACGATCAGCCAGGTCGGCGACCCGAGCCGGATTGTGGTGACTTACACCACGGCGGCCCCGTCGCCTCTGAATATCACCGTCACCACGATCATCGTGCCCCAGGCCCAGGCCTGGTGCCCGGGGCCGAAATAGGCCGCGGCCGCCGCCCTCAGACGGCAAAGTCCGGATCAATCGCCGCCATGGCCTCGCTGGTCCGCTCGCAGAGTTCGCGGTGTGCCGGCCCATGGCTGGCGATCAGACAACCGGCCTGGCGGCTGTCGCCGTCGTTGTAGCTGAGCGGCCGGCCATCGGCATGGCTGATCGCTCCACCGGCGGCCAGCAGCACCGCCTCGGGTGCCGCCAGATCCCAGTCCTTCGGGGCCGTACGGCCCGAGAGCGAGATGTAGAGATCGCTCTCACCCCGCAGGATCGTGGCCACCTTGCCGCCGACGCTGCCCATCGAGCGGCGATCGGCCAGGGGCAGGGCCGCCAGCAGCTGTTCCAGGCGTTCATCGCGATGGTTGCGGCTGGCCACCAGCACCAGCTCCGGCAGGGTTCGGCGCTGGCTCAAGGCCGCGGGCCAGCGCTCGCCGGCCCGGTTCTCCCGCCAGGCTTCGCCAGCGCCGCCGTCCGCGCCCACCAGGCCGAACCACAACTCCTCCAGCTCGGGCAACAGCACCACCCCCAGCACCGGCCGCCTGCCCCGCACCAGGGCCAGATGGACCGCGTACTCGCCGGTGCCCTGCAGAAAGTCCTTGGTGCCGTCGAGGGGATCGAGGATCCAGAGCCATTCGGCGTCCAGTGGCTGTCCCGCCACCAGCTGCTCCTGGGCGGTTTCCTCACTGAGCAGGCTCCAGTCGGCCGCCGGGAAGGCCTGGCCCAGCCCCTCCAGCAGCCACTGGTTCACGGCCAGATCGGCGGCCGACACCGGCCCCGAGCCGCCATCGGCGACGCTCAACAGCGGCGCAAAGCCATAGGGAGGGGTTTCGCCGCGGGCATAGCTGCGCAGGATGTCGGCAGCTCCCCAGCTGAGCCGTCGCAGCTGCGCCAGCAGCTCCTCCCGTTCGATGCCAGCAGGTAGGGCGGGGAGAGCCGGCATCATGATTCGAGCAGGACAGCCGTGATCACAGCATTGTGCAGGAACCGCCGGTTCAGATCCCCAGCGCCACGGCGACCCTCCCGCTCGGAGAGCCGGCGGCCGGGGTGCTGTATCTGGTCGGCACGCCGATCGGCAATCTCGACGATGTCTCGCCCCGGGCCCGGCGGGTGCTGGCCGGAGTGGATCGCATCGCCTGTGAGGACACCCGCCACAGCGGCCTGCTGCTGCAGCGGCTGGCCATCACGTCGCGCCGGCTGATCAGTTTTCATGCCCACAACCAGAGTGGCCGCATCCCGCAGCTGTTGCAGGCCCTGGTTGACGGCGAGGCGATCGCCCTGATCAGCGATGCGGGACTCCCCGGCATCTCCGATCCAGGCGAAGAGCTGGTGGCGGCCGCCCGCCGGGCCGGCCATGCGGTGATCTGCATCCCGGGACCCTCGGCGTTGACGACCGCCCTGGTGAGCAGTGGTCTGCCCACAGGCCGCTTCTGCTTCGAAGGCTTTCTGGCGTCGAAACCCTCGGCGCGGCGTCAGCAGCTCGCCGATCTGGCTTCTGAACCGCGCACGATCGTGCTCTACGAATCCCCCCATCGCTTGCTGGCGCTGCTGGAGGATCTGCATGCGGTGCTGGGCGACCGGCCCTTGCAGGTGGCGCGGGAGCTGACCAAGCGCCATGAGCAACAGGTGGGGCCCACGGTGCTGGCGGCCCTGGAGCATTTCCGCCGCACGCCCCCCCTGGGCGAATGCACCCTGGTGCTGGGGGGAGCCGGCCCGCCTGAGGCCCCGGTCTGGGATGAGCAGAGCCTGCGGCAGCAGTTGGCGGAGCTGGTGGCCGCTGGCCTCAGCAACCGGGAAGCCGCCCGCCAGCTGGCCCAGAGCAGTGGCCACGGCAAACGGGATCTCTATGCCCTGCTGCACCGGCAGGCGGCAGACTGAGGTTGTTCCCTCCGGGACCGTCTGAACGCGGCCCATCTCCCCCCACCATGCTGTTGCGCCTGCGTCTTCTGTTGGGCAGCCTCGGGGGCGGCTGCCTGCTGCTGCTGCTGCTCTGCCTCGGCGCTCAGAATCTTGAAGATCGCCCCAGCCTCAACCTGGTCGTGGGGCACACGGCGCCGCTGCCCAGCGGTTTTCTGGTGGGTGTGGCGATCGTGCTGGGCGTGATCAGCGGCGGCAGCAGCGTGGCCCTGCTGGCTCCCAGCCGCCGGGATCAGCTGCCCGGCAAGGAGTAGAGGGCTCCTTCCACCACCACCCGGCTGATCCCCTGGGCGAGCAGATAGGGGGCGGTGCGCTCGATCACCCGCGTATCCGGCAGCTTGATCACCCGTTGGGTGCGGCCGCAGAGCCGCTTGGCCTGGCGCGGATTGGTGAACACCACCAAGGCCCGACGATCGTGCTCCTCGGGCGGCAGCTGGCCGAGTTCGGTGATGTCGCTCAGGAGTCGGGCCTGCAGTTCCACAGTCTTGTCGACCAGCATGTAAACGCTGGCCGGTAGCTCGGCACTGGCCAGGGGCTTCAGTTCCGCTGGGCTGCCGTGGTCATCCACCCCCAAGCCCACCACCGCAATCGGCAGGAAACTGGTGAGGGACTCGTCCTCATTCAGGTCGCTGTCGAGATCGTCATCGGCGAGGTCGTCATCGACGATCAGATCGTCGTCTGCATCGCCATATTCGGGATCATCCCCGATGTCGGCTTCAGCATCGAGGTCTGCCACAACATCGAGATCTGGTACAAGCTCGAGATTGGCATCAGCCTCGAGGCTGGTCCCATCGTGGAGCTGGGCGACGTCGTCGAGGTCGGTAGTGTCGCGTGAATCGGAAACAGCAACACCTGTATTGGCTGTATCCAGTTCCGCTTCATCGTCAGGATTTTCTTCGTCACCAGCGGGCGCCAGATTGACGAGGTGGCTTGTGTCAAAGCTCGCTTGAACGTCGCCCTCTCGGGCCTTGTCTTCGTCGCCAGGCTCGGCTTCTGTCTCAGGATCAGGAGTGCCGCATGCCAGTGCAGCCCGATCGGCGTCGTCGGGCTGATCCGCTGCGGCAGCAACAGGCCCGGGCGCGGTGGCTTCCAGGGCAAGCTGCTCGGCCTGGGCGGCCTCGGGGGCCGAGCGGCTTCGCTGGCGTTTCAGTTTCTCGTAGGCCACGGTGCCCAGGGCGGTCCGGGCCACCCGGATCACGGTGTTGGCGCTGCAGCCGAAGCGATCGGCCAGGCCCTGGGTGCTTTCCCCCGCTTGAAAGCCGCTCACCAGCTCGGTTTTCTGGCTGTCGCTGAGCCGGGTGGCCGCCATAGGGCGATCGCTGCACGGCCAATCACTGTACGGGCTTCATCCCTGGAGCGAACCCCAGTCCGCTGTGGCCCCCGCCTGGCCGGCGGCCAGGCATCATGAGGCCTTCGGCGCAGACCCGATCTGCTCCAGCTTCCAGGCCCTGGGCCGGAAACATCACCCCAGCTCCCTTAGCTCAGCTGGATAGAGCAGCTGCCTTCTAAGCAGCCGGTCGATGGTTCGAATCCATCAGGGGGCGTGAGCAGAAAAGCAAGTGGTGGCAGGAGATGGTGCCGACGGCCCAGAGGGCTGCGGGGTCCTCGCTCCCGGCTCCATCCCGGGACCCCGACTCCACGCATCTGTCAGGGCCAGGCGAACAGACGAGGCGCTCAGATCGGCGACGGCGGCGCCTGGTGGAAGCGGCAGCGCAGCTGGGCGAGAGCCTCATCGGGCAGGCCCAGGAACCGATCGAACCAGCTCACGCCCGTGGGGTGCACCATGGCGATGCCCACCAGCAGCGCCTGGCCGTTGGCGTCGAGGGGCTGTCCCCGGGCGCTGTGGCGTTGCCCCTGGACCGCCTTGCTGGTGAGCTGGGTCCGCACGATCAGATCAGGGGCCTGGTACCAGTCGGCGACGGCGAAACAGAAGCGGGCCTCGAATTGCAGCTCGAGAGCGCCCGTGGCCACCTGCCAGCGCCCCTCTAGCCGTTCCGGCTGAATCGTGATGCGAAGACCCGGTGGCAGGGGCAGGCCCAGACAACGGGTGGTGCGCCAGCTGAGAGCCGGGATGGCCAGTGCCGCGGCCTCGAAGCTCAGGGACTGCCAGCCGCCGCGATCGTGGCTCCCGAGGGTGGCGCTGCCGCCGCCGCCACTGGCGTCATAGCGAAAGCGGGGGTAGCGGCCGATCGTCAGCCCACAACCGGGCAGCGTCTGCAACTGCACGGTTGGCATCAGCGCCGCAAGGGCTCCAGCTCGCCGCGGGCATGGAGATCGGCCAGTGCTCCGTAGCCGCCGATCGACTGGCCGTCGATGAAGACCTGGGGCAGGCTCCTCTGGCCGCTGAGCGCTTCGAGTTCGCTCCTCTGCTCCTCACTGGCCACTTCCAGCACCTGGTGGGGGATCCCCAGGGTGCGCAACATGCGCAGGGCCCGGGCCGAAAAGGGGCAGCCCGGCAGCACGGCGATCTCCACCAGCGGCAGGGGCGTCGCTTCAGGGGATTGCTCAACGCCCTGGTCGGTGAGCACTCCCACCAGCAGATCGGCCCCTTTGAGCACCAGGGTGCCGGGCTCCAGATGGCCTCCCCAGACCTGGCAGCTGCCATCCGAGAGGCTGAGGTGCAGATGCACGCCCTGGGGGGAGAGGGTGCCGTTGAGCGTGATGATCTCCAGATCCCCCTGGAGCAGGGTGGGTTCGGCCTGGCCCGGGCACTGGAAGGCGGCCTGGGCGAGGTTGCCCACCACCCCGAGCACGAAGCCGGAAAGCTGCTGCTCCTGCGCCAGCTGCTCCAGGCTGAGGCGCAGATCGCTCCCGGGCCCGAGGTGCAGCGGCAGGGCATGCATGGATCGACGCTGATCGACTGGCCCGCCAAGCTACGCCCCCCCTTCACCCCGGCTGGGGGGATCCATCCCCCGTCCGCCCCAGCGCCAGCATGGCTGTGGGCCCGGCTCAGTCCAGAGTGGCGGCAGGCATCCTGCCTCGGGCAGCATTCCTTCCCGTCACACCCTCTGGGGTCCCCGATCCATGACCACTCGCGAAGCGGTTCAGGCCTATTACGGCCAGCAGCTCACGCGCACGGCCGATCTCAAGACCTCAGCCTGCTGCGATGCCGATGCCGTGCCCAGCTGGCTCAGGCCCTTGCTGGCGAAGGTGCATCCCGAGGTCAGCGATCGCTACTACGGCTGCGGCCTGATCTGTCCGCCCCTGCTGGAGGGTTGCCGCATCCTCGACCTCGGCAGTGGTTCCGGCCGGGATGTCTACCTGCTGGCCCAGCTCGTCGGCGCCGACGGCTCGGTGGTCGGGGTCGACATGACGCCCGAGCAGCTCGCCGTGGCCCGCCGGCATCAGAGCTTCCACGCCCAGCAATGGGGCTACGACAATGTCTCCTTCCTGGAGGGGACGATCGAAAACCTCGAGCTGTTGCCGCTGGAGCCGGGCAGCTTCGATGTGATCGTCTCCAATTGCGTGCTCAACCTCTCCACCGACAAGGCAGCGGTGCTGCGGGGTGTGCGGCGGTTGCTCAAGCCCGGCGGCGAGTTCTACTTCTCGGATGTCTATGCCGATCGGCGCCTGCCCGAGAGTGTCAGGCGCCATCCGGTGCTGTACGGCGAATGCCTGGGTGGTGCCCTCTACTGGAATGACTTCCTGCGGCTGGCCAGGGGTGCCGGCTTTCCTGATCCCCGCCTGGTGCAGGACCGGCCGATCCGGATCACCGAGGCCCAGATCGCGCCCCTGGTGGGTGAGGCCAGGTTCTATTCGGCCACCTACCGCCTGTTCAACATCAGCGAGCTCGAGGATGCCTGCGAGGACCACGGCCAGGCCGTGATCTACAGGGGCACGATTGCCGAGCATGCCGATCGCTGGGAGCTCGATCAGCACCACAGTCTTGAGAGCGGGCGGGTGTTCCCTGTCTGCGGCAACACGTATCGGATGCTCCACCAGAGCCGATTCCGCGACCACTTCACCTTCATCGGCGACTTCAGTCGCCACTTCGGCCTGTTTGCCGGTTGCGGTGGCAGCCTGCCCTTCGCCAGCCAGGCTGCCACCGCCACGATGACCACTACCGCCGCCATCGCCACTGCAGCGGAGCCGGGTTCGGGGGGCTGCTGCTGAGGGCCGGGTTGGCAAGAGGGGGCGGTGATCCCTGCCCCCGACCGGCCCTCTTGCCCCCTCGCCTGCGGCTTGAATCGGATTCATGACCACGGCCGCCGTTTCCGAATCCCGCCCACCCCTGGTCATGGTGCACGGGATGCTCGACAGCTCCAGTGTGTTCAGGCGGCTGCTGGAGCACCTGCAGGAACCCCAGCAGGAGCAACCGAGGCAACTGCTGCTGCCCGATCTGCCGCTGCGGTTCGGCATGACGCCGATCGCCGAATCCGCGGAGCTGCTGGATCAACACATCCAGGCCGCCTTCGGCCCGGATCAGGTCATCGATCTGCTCGGCTTCTCGATGGGCGGGGTGATCGCCCGAACCTGGATCCAGCTGCTGGGGGGCTACCGCCGCACCCGGCGCCTGATCAGTGTCGGCAGTCCCCAGCACGGCACCCTCACGGCCATGCCCTGGCCGCGCCGGCCGATGGCCGGGATCGCCGATCTCAAGTGGGGCAGCCCCTTGCTGCGCGAACTGAACGGCAACCTCGACACCCTGGCCAGCATCGCCTGCAGCAGCTTCTATTCCGGTCTTGATCTGGTGGTGCTGCCGGGCTGGCGCGCTGTTCTGCCGGTGGGGGCGCAGCAGATGCTGCCCGTGTGGACCCATCCCCAGCTGCTGCGCGATCGTCAGGCCCTCGAGCCGCTGGCCGAGGAATTGCGACGGCTGTGAGGCCATCCGCAAGCGGAGCTTCACCGCCGAGCGGCCAGCTCCGCCTTCGGCACCCACCGCCGGGGCGGCCGACCCAGGCCAGGGACGGCCGCGACAAGGGCGCCGCGGTCGATCGAGCCACTCGACGGTTCAATGGCCTGGGGTTCCATCGCCGCGCCGATGTTGCTGCACGCCGGATTCAGCGATCCACCAACCTGGCCTCCAGATCCAGTGTCCCGCTCAGGCCATCGGCTTCGGCATGGCGGGCGATGCAGATCTGATGACGCCCCGGCTCCAGCACAAAGCCATCGGCGGCCTCATCGAAGTAGGCCAGACGCCGCAAGGGAATGGCCAGGTTGAGCCGCCGCGCTTCCCCCGCCTCCAGGTTGAGGCGTTGGAAGCCGATCAGCGAGCGCTGCGGCCGCTCCAGCACCAGTCCCGGCGGCTCCGCGTACACCTGCACCACCTCGGCGGCGGCCATGGCGCCGGTGTTGGTCACCGTCAGTGCCACCTGCAGCAGATTGGCCTCGATCTGAAGCTCCAGCTGCAGCTCGCTGTGGCGAAAGCTGCTGTAGGAGAGGCCGAAACCGAAGGGAAAGGCGGCGCCATGGCCGTCGCGCTGCAGGCGCCGGTAGCCATGCCAGAGGTCGTAGACAACCTGGGTCGCCCGAGGCTCGAACGGCGGCAGGTGGGCCTCGCTGCTGGGCACGCTGAAGGGCATGCGGCCCGAGGGCGACACCCGCCCCAGCAGCACATCGGCCAGGGCCGCCCCACCCTCCTGGCCGGGATACCAGAGCAGCACGAGGGCGGGCACCGCCCGGCGCCAGGCTTCGCAGAGGATGGCGCCGCCTCCCATCAGCACCACCACCGCGCGGGGATTGGCGGCCGCCACCGCCAGAATCAGGGCCTCCTGGGCGGCATCGAGGCCCAGGCTGGTGCGATCGCCGGAGGCGAAGTCACCCCCTGTGCGGGCGGAGGCGAACCGGGTGAATGAGGCCATCAGGCCCGCCAACGGCGACCACAGCGCCCGCAGGCGCCGGGCGCCGAAGCGTTGCAGCAGGGGATCCGGTGGTGGCATCTGCCGCAGGATCGGCTCGAGATCGCCGGGGTGGATGTGCTCCCCTTCCTGGCGCCAGTCGAGCCCCACCACCACCACGGCCGCCTCGCTGGCCGCCGCCAATGCCGCGGCCGCGGCTGGATCAGCTCCATCGGCGTAGTGGATCAGCAGATCGGGATCAGCTGCTCGCAGCCCCTCCAGAGGGGTGATCACCACGCCGGCATCGGGGCGGGTGTCGGAGGAGCCGCGATCGCCAAGGTTGGCCGCGGCGGCCAGGGCGCCGATCACCGCCAGTGAGCGCACCCCGTTCAGGGGCAGGACAGGACCTTCGTTCCTGAGCAGCACGATCGCCTTGGTGGCCGCCTCCCGGGCCAGGGCGAGGTGGGCCGGGCAGCCCCGCAGTGAGCGGGGATAGGGGCCGGCCGGCAGGCTCAGCTGGGCTCGCAACTGCCGCAGCACCGCGTCATCGACCCGCTCCAGCGCCAGGCGTCCATCGGCGAGGGCCTCCTCCAGACAGCCCGCGAAGATCATCGGAAAGGGCATCTCCAGGTCGAGGCCAGCGTTGAGGGCTTCGACACCGTCCCGCAGGCCGAAGATGAAATCGCTGACCACGAAGCCGCCGAAGCCCCAGCGCTGCTTGAGGATCGAGGTGAGCAGCTCCCGATGCTGGCCGCACCAGTGGCCATTCACCTGGTTGTAGGCGCTCATCACCGAGCCCGCGCCTGCCTCGATGCAGTCGCGGAAGTGGGGCAGGTAGAGCTCCTGCAGCACCCGGCGGCTCACCTGCACATCGACAAGGAAACGGGAGCTGTCGATCGAGTTGAGGGCGAAATGCTTGACACAGGCGATCGTGTGGCGCTGCAGGCCCCGGGTCATGGCAGCGCCCAGGGTTCCGAGCAGCACGGGGTCTTCGCCGTAGGTCTCCTGGGCCCGGCCCCAGCCGGGGTGCCGCAGCAGATTGATGCAGACGGCCGCCACCCAGTTGGCACCGAAACTGCGGGCCTCCAGAGCGATCGCTGCGCCGATGCGCTCCTCAAGCTCGTCATCCCAGCTGGCACCGCGGGCAATCGGTGCCGGGAAGGTGGTGGCGCCCCCCTCGAGCACCACGCCGCGGGGACCATCGACGAACTGCAGGCCGCCGAGTCCGAGGCGCGGCAGCGCTGCGGCCGGCCAGGGATGGCGATGGGAGGCGTCATGGAGCGCGATGTCGGCCATGCCCGCCCAGAAGGGGGTATCCCCCTCGAGCAGGGCCAGCTTCTCGGCCGTGCTGAGCGCGGCCAGCAGAGCCAGGGCCGGGTCGGCGCCATCGGCGCTGGCTAAGGGCTCGGAGGTCGTCGGAACCGGAGGCTCGGGGGTGTGGGCCGTGGCTGGGGCAGCGGAGAGATCGGGGGCTGTGGAGCCTCAGGCCGTACGCCACCGGCGGCTGGCCCAAGGGAGATGCCGAAGCAGCGACGACCCGAAGGCCGTCCTGGCTGGCAGGCTCATCGCCGCCCCGAAATCAAGCTAGGCAGGTCGCTGCCGTTCAGCCCACCGGCCCATCGCCGCTTCAGAAGGTACGGGTCTGCAGTCCCATCAACTGGGCGGCGAAGTCCTCGCTGAAGGAGGCCTGCAACTGCCAGGCGCGCAGCAGATTCTTGGCCGCCGAGCGCAGCTCCTCGATGTCGTTGCAGGCATCGATGGCGCGGCCGTGGGACTCGATGGCGAACTCACGGGTGAGGGAGAGGGGCTTCATGCTGACAAGGGATGGTCACAAGACGTTACAAAGCTGGTGTCGGGCCCGTGGTTCGGTCGCCGGGGTTCGGTCGGGCCCCGGCCCTTGGCCTGGCGGAGCTGGTCCGGCCTGGCCCCGTGCCTGGGGGATCGGTTCCCCGTATTCCGCGGCACCCCCCGCGGGCGCCAGGCGGCCCAAGGATGGTCCAGACCACCGTCGTCGTTCCCTTCATGCGCGAGATCGTGTTCCGCGTTCTCAGCGACCAGCCCGGCCAGATCGAAGCAACAGCTGAAGACCGTCCGATCAGCATCACGGCAGCCTCCCTGGAGGAGTTGCACCACGAGGCCCGTGAGGCCCTCATTCAGCATCTCGGGGCCGCCCACGGCACCTTCCGGGTGCGCATCCGTCGGCCGGCCCCATCCGTTCCCATGCCGGCCAGCCGCCGCCGACCTCTGGTCTGCTGCTGAGGGCAGCGGCTCAGAGGTCGCCGCTGCTGATTCCGGCGGCAATCCACGCCATCGGCAGCTGAATCCCTCCAGCCGAGCCGGGATCGGCCGGTGCCTCAGCTCCCTCAATTCCCCGAGGGGCTGGAGCGCAGCCGCTCCAGGGCACAGCGCAACGACGGCGCCAGGGGCCTCAGCTGGCCCAGGCGAGGGCTCCAGATCCGGCCGCTGCTGAGGGCTTCCCGGCTGGCCAGCACCATGTCCTGACCCTCCAGCAATTGCAGGGCCTGCAGCGGCACCGTCAGGGGCGCCCGGAAGAAATGGGCGATGCGCTGGGGGTTGGCATCGCTGAACCAGAAGGGCAGATCCGCCGCTTCCCAGGCAATCTCTTCCAGCAGTTCGCGGCGCAGGGCCTGCTCGGGGGTTTCGCCCGGATCGAGATGGCCGCCGAACAGGCCCCAGCAACCCGGAGCGACGATGGCGGGACTGTCGTCCCGGAGCTGCAGCAGCCATTGGCCCTGTCGCTCCAGCACGGCCAGGGCCACGGCCACCGTCATGGAGTGAGCTCCAGACCAGGGCGGCTGGCCTCGGCAACAGGGCGGCAGCGCTGGGGGCGAGCCATCGCTGAACCACTGGGATGGGGAGACGTCCAGCTTGCCTGGCGATGGTGGCCCGATCCAGCCGGCTCCGCATGCAGCTGCCGGTTTCAGCCAACTTCAGCAGCAGGAGCCCCCGTGAGAGATGGGGGTGGCATCGCGGCGTCAGATCGGCAGGCCTGGGCTGTCACCAGCCCGGACCCATGGCCAGGCCAGGTGTGGCCGCCGTGGTCTCCGCCTCCTGCAGGGCTCAGGCCCTGAGGGGCGTTTTCAGAGCAGCGGCGATCCCCTCGGATGCCGTAGGGCACGTCTACGGATCAGCTGACATCACGCATCCGCTGAAGTCGCCGATCAGCAGGTGCCGGCAATCGCCTGGAGCAACGACTGCATGGCTTAACCATGTTAATATTGACGCATCGAAAACTTCTAGCTTTTAATGACCGGCAAAGGCCCAGTAAAGTCTATTTTCTCCGGCCTGTTGATTGTTCTTGCTGTCATCGGCGGCCTGGCTCTGACGGGCTGGTTTCTTGTCGTTCTGCTGGACCTCAAGCATCTGAACACCTCCGGCTTCACCTTGCCCTGAGGCAGAGCCCGGGCGCTGGCTCTGCCAGGTTTGTCAGTGTCGGGGTCCGACTCTGTCCTGTTGTTCAGCTCTGGGAATCGGCGATCAGGCGTTGGATGTGGGATTGTCAATCCTGGTCCTCGGGCGAAGGATGCTGGTCGGTGGCGACCCAGCGATGGCGATGCTGCTGGGACTGAATCAGGCGGACAGCACTGTCGCTTAAGCCAGGTGAAATCGTTGTTGCTGAGTTCCTGGCGGAGATTGCACGCGTCGCTGCTGGATTGATCAACTGGTGATGGTTCCAGCGCCATGTCCTGGCTCCGTCGGCCATCACACGTCCTGGCATGGGAGCGGCGTCCGCCTGTGGTGTGGAGCGGGTCCGTTCAGAGCGTCCTGTTCGTTGCCCCTTGGCACTCCTTTCGGTTGTCCAGGCAGCTCCATCAGCGCGGCCGCCGCCTGAGATCATTTCGTTAAGGTCCAACCCATGGGGCCGTTGCAGATCGTCTGGTTCAAGCGGGATCTGCGGCTGGCCGATCACCAGCCGCTGCTGCAGGCCAGCCGCCTCGGGCCGGTGCTGCCCCTGGTGGTGGTGGAGCCCTTGCTCTGGCAGCAAGACGACGTCTCGGCGCGTCAGTGGAGCTTCTGCGCCGAAAGTCTGGAGGATCTGCGTTCGGCTCTGGCGCAGCTCGGTCAACCCCTGGTGGTGCGGATCGGCCCGGTGGAGGAGGTGCTGGAGCGCGCCCACGGCCAGTTCACCGTCGCGGGTCTCTGGAGTCATGAGGAAACCGGCAACGGCTGGACCTATGCCCGCGATCGTCGTGTCGCTCGCTGGGCCCGCAGCCATGCCATCCCCTGGATCGAGATCCCCCAGTTCGGCGTGACCCGGCGCCTGCCGAGCCGCGACGGTTGGGCGCGCCGTTGGCAGGAGCGCATGGCCGAACCGATTGCCCCGCAACCTCTGGCCCTGCAGCCGCTGAGCGGCATCGATCCCGGTCCCATCCCCGCTGCCAACCACCTCCAACTGCCCGACGATCCCTGTCCCGGCCGGCAGAAGGGAGGGCGACAGGAGGGGTTGGCTCTGCTGGAGAGTTTTCTCCAGGGGCGCGGCGTCCGTTATCACCGGGAGCTCTCCAGTCCCGCCACCGCCTTCCGCAGTTGCTCGCGCCTCTCCGCCCACCTCGCCTGGGGCACCCTGTCCATGCGGGAAGTGGTGCAGGCCAGCCGCAGCCGCCGACAGGCGCTGAAAGCGCTGAGCGCCCCGGAGCGGAGCGAGTGGCTGCGGGCCCTGCGTGGTTTCGAAGAGCGGCTGCACTGGCACTGCCACTTCATCCAGAAACTCGAAAGTCAGCCGGACCTGGAGTTCAAGGAGCTCCATCCGCTCACCGCCGGCCTGCACCGGGTCGACCCCGAACGCCTGGCGGCCTGGGGCGAAGGGCGCACCGGTCTGCCGTTTGTGGATGCCTGCATGCGGGCCCTGATCGCCACGGGCTGGATCAACTTCCGCATGCGGGCGATGCTGATGTCGGTGGCCAGCCATCACCTCGCGCTGCCCTGGCGCGAGAGTGGGCTGCGGCTGGCACGCCTGTTTCTGGACTACGAGCCCGGCATCCACTGGAGCCAGTGCCAGATGCAATCAGGCACCACCGGCATCAACACGATCCGCATCTACAACCCGATCAAGCAGGGACAGGACCACGACCTCAACGGCGCTTTCCTGCGCCAATGGCTGCCGGAATTGCGGCCGGTGCCGGTGGTGCATCTCCATCAACCGTGGACGATGACGCTGACCACCCAGGAGCGGGTGGGCTGCATTCTGGGGATCGACTATCCGCTGCCGCTTGTGGATCCAGCCGTTGCTGCCCGGGAGGCGCGGCAACGGCTGTGGGCCCGACGGGAGGAGCAGGGCTTTCGGGAACTCGCCGATGGGATCCAGAGGCAGCACGGCTCCCGCCGCTCTGGCCTGGCGGCCAGCAGTGGCGGGAGCTGTCGCCGCTCTCACTCGGGAGCGGGTGCAGAGTCGGGGGCCGAAATCCAGCTGGGGCTGGATTTCGGCTGAACACCTCAAGTGAGGCTCAGGTTGTACCAGTGGCTCGAGCCCTTTGGCCCGTACGGCCTGCTGGCGGGACGTCGCGGCCAAAGCCTCAGGAGCGACCGTTGTCGCTCACCCGCACATAGGCAGGCGTGAGCGAAGCGGCTGCGCCGGATTCCTGATCTTCTGCTGCGGACTCGCTGATCAGCTCAGCCACGATCGCCCCGTCGAAGGAGAAGCGACCGGGCCCCAGCAGCAGCAGGCCCACGCTGCCGCCCAGGTAGAGCACCACGAGTTCAAGCACGTAGATGTTGAAGCCAGCCGTAAGGATGTGCTGATAGGCCGCCACCGTCATCGTGCCGGTGATGGCGAGGGCGCCCAGCGGGGAGAGCAGGCCCAGGATCAGCAGCCAGCTGCCGATCAGCTCGGAAAATCCGGCTGCGTAGGCGAAGAACAGCGGGAAAGGCAGATGCAGCGAGGCCACATAGGTGTCAGCGAACTGCTGCGGATCGGCGAGTTTCTCCTGGCCGTGATGGATCATCATGCCGCCGATGGCCAGCCGCAGCAGCAGCAGGCCGGCGCTGGCCAGCAGGCCCTCGCGCAGGAAATAACGCTCCAGTGCCCGGCGGATCCAGGCGCTGCCGCCAGCGGCGCTCAGCCAGGTCGGGGCAGCGGCGCCCGTGGTGGCGGACAGCGGCTCGGAGCGGCTGAGCACGACGAACCAGAGAGCGATGCCGGCAGTCAGGAAGCCCGCAAACAGCTCCAGAAACAGGGCAGTGGTCATGGTGGGAAAATCAACACGCAGATCCTGGCAGCACGCGTGAAGAAACGTGAAGCGATCCTCAGTGTTGAGGCGCTCCACCCCAGTCGGCCCCTCAATCCCCGCCCAGCTGTTGCCGCTGGGCCACAGCCTGTTGCAGCTGTTCGATTCTCTGCTCGGTGGGGCCCCACAGCTCCACCAGCAGCGGCGCCCTGTGCGGGGGCATCACGGCAAAACGGCCCTGGCGGTAGATCTGCTTGAAAATCGCATCCACCTCATCGCGGTAGCCATGGTCGACGGGGCGGATGCCATCGGCCTCCATTTCCACCGGCCAGCGCTCGGTTCTGGGCACGAAGGCCAGGATGTCGAGATGGTCGAGGGATTCGCGCACGGCCGGCAGCATCGAGTCGACGAAGTCCTGGTCGATGTCGCTCTGGCCCTGATTGGCGGTGTACTGGGAATAGGCGATGTAGTCAACCGGCGAGCGATCGAAGATCACGGCCTCCCCCGGTTGGTCATAGCGATGCACGCGACTGATGCAGTAGTACAACTGGATGCCGTTCTGCAGCCGGGTAGAGGCTTCGCGGAAGCGGATCTCGTAGGGGCCATGGAGTCCCAGGGCGCGATAGGGCTCCTCTTCCCGCCGGTAGTTCCCGTGGCTGCCGACCCACTGGTGGACGAGGGTGGATTTACCGAGGGAATGGGATCCGGAAATGGCAATGCGCATGGTCTGGTGCCGGTCGTGGGGGCCCCGTCAGGACGGATGATTGGGTCTGCAGCATGACGCCGACCTGGCGAGCGATTTCCGCCGCTGGCCTCACGGCTGGTCCCAGCCTGCAGGTGCCTCCTGGCCTCTGCCGGCAGGTAACACCTGGCGGTAGCCGTCCAGGGAAAGGACTCGCAGGGGCGTGTCGAACAGGGTGCTGAGGGGGGCATCTCTCAACATCTCAGCGGCGGGGCCGTCGCCGGCCACCTGGCCTCTCTTGAGCAGCACGGCACGGCTGATCTCGGGAATGATCGCCTCGATCTGATGGGTGACCAGCAGCAGGGTGGTGCCGGAGCGGGCCAGCTGGCGCAGGGTATCCAGCAGCTGGTGTTTGGCCTGGAGATCAAGGCCGTTGGTGGGCTCATCGAGCACCAGAAGCTCCGGATCGTGCACCAGGGCCCGGGCCAGCAACAGGCGTCGCCGCTGGCCATCGGAGAGCTGGCCGTAGGGGCGCTGCAGCAGTTCGCCCAGGCCCAATCGGATCATCAGCTCAGCCACCCGCTCCTCCATGGCTGCCGTGACCTGCTGGCTGCGGCCGAGGCCCACCGAGCCGAAGAAGCCTGAAAGCACCACCTCCCTGGCCGCCACCGCCGGGTTGTAACTGGCCTGCAGATCGGCCGACACCAGGCCGACGCGACGGCGCAGCTCCCAGAGGTTCACCCGCTCGCTGCCGAAGATGCGCAGCCAGGATCCGCTCTGCACCACCGGATAGAGCTCACGGCTGAGCAGTTTGATCAGGGCACTCTTGCCGGAGCCATTGGGGCCGAGGATCACGGTGTGCTCGCCCCGGTTCAGCTGCAGACAGAGCCGTTCAAACACCTGGCGCGGACCCAGCCAGGCCTCGATGGCCTCCAGTTCGAGATAGGGCTGAGCTGCATCCATGCCGGCACCGTAAGGCCGCTTCATCTGCCCCTGGCCGGCAGCCTCAGGCTGCGATGCATGTCGCCAGTGCAGTTCAGATCGATGGTGCCCTGGGGAGCATGGCCGTCGGGGGCCAGAATCTGCTCGCGGATCAGGCGAGCCAGGGACTGCATTGCCCGGCGAAAGTCCGCACTTGCCTCGGGGGCCTGGCCATCGTCTGTTCACTGCCGATGATCGCTCCCAGCACTCAGGGCAGCAGGGGTGGCCCCGATTGTCCTGTGACAACCTGGCAGCAGTTGAATCATCCGACAAGTCAGGCCAGCAGGGGAGGAGGAAGCCTCGGGTTCAGGACTGAGGTGGATGGAGAGAGGTCAGTCCTTGCCATCAGAGCATCATGAGATAGCCGAACAGCAAGCCCGTCCAGTTCATCAATCAAGTTCAGTTCATCAATCAGACCCAGCTCATTGATCATGCCCAGTTCGTTGATCAATCATGGGTAAAGTCAACGCAAGCAAGAGCATCAATTGGCACGATGAATCAGAAATGACCCAACCCGTGGATCCCCATCGCAGTGCCGTCGTCAACCAGCCCGTCGGTCAGTCCTGGCATCCAGAACTCGGCCGAATAGCAGATCGGTGCGGCTTGCAATTGACGCTCAGCTGCACAGCCATTGATGCTGACTATGTGCCAGAAGCCCAGTCGCGCCAAACCACAAATATCGTCAATCTGGCCCGGGATGTTCAGACGCGAGGTCACAATCTCTGCGTCTTGATGGCGCAGATTCAGGGCCGTTATCAGGACCTGCTGGCAGCCGATGTCAGCCAGTATTCAGCCCAGCACATTCGCCTCGAGATCCTCACGATCCATGCGGCTTTTGATGCCAGCCCTGTGCCTCCCTTTCCGATCGCCGAATGCCTGAGAGTGGTGTTTGAAGATCACCACACGGGTGAACAATTCTCCGGCCCCGTTGGCCTGAGCTTCTCATCCTACATCCGTGATTACGACTTCAATATTCTGTTGCCCCAACTGCCCCTGCAACAGAATCCCCAGGCCCTGGATGGATTCGGCCGGTTGCATGGTCTGCTCTACCGGCTGATGTTTCGTTCCATCTGGTCAGGTGGCGTCCTTGACCAACCCTGCCTGTTCGCCCTCAGCGTCTCCAGTCGCAGGCAGTACCAGGGACAGGCTGAACAGCATCCGATGCTTGGACGTCGCTATCGCGAACTTGGCAGCACTTCCCTGACCAGCCGATATTTTGCAGCGATGGGCTTGAGTGCCAGCCATTTCATGCCTCCAGGCGTGATGGCGCCTCTTACGTTTTATCACGAAGTGGATCAGCTACTGAATCAGACCTCCAAGAATCTCGCCGCTCTGATCGCCGTGATGGATTCTCTGCAACGGATCTACCGCCCGGAAATTTATGCCGCCCATGTGGTGGCGGGGGATCACTTCGCCCCCAGCCTCAGCAACCCTCACTACACCCCTCCAGCGGTGCGCTACGACCGGCAGGAACGGGACAGCCAACTCGGCCCCGACCAGGCGGCCCAGGCCTGGGAGTGCTTCCTGAAACCCCATGCCGCCAGCTTGACCCGGCTGGTTGCTGAAGCCCAGTCCTCCTGAATGGGCCGCTCGTGCCGATCAGTTGGCGCGGCCCGAAGCATCGGTGCTGGCCTCAAATCCTCGGCGTGGATGGGGAGATCAACCGCCGGTGGGTTCAGAGCCGGAATTCACGACATCGCCAACCCCGGGCGATTGCAGCCGCCATGGGTCTGCCTGGCCGCTTCCTTGATCCTCCCCGGCCGCGGTGCTGGCACGCCTGCTGATCCGCAACCTCACCAACCCCTCAGCTGACGACGGTTTGTTGTCCGTCGACCGGGATCTGGCTCCACGATCCACCAGCTGCGCGTGGTTGGGCCTGGCCAGTTGATCCAGCAGAGACCAGCTGAAATGAGGTGCCTGAACCTCAGCGCCATCGGCACAGCCTGGTTTGAGGCAGTGCTGCCTGCCGGCGCCAGCGTTTGTCAGCCCAGCCAAGATGCTGAGCCGAGTCGGTCTTCAGCGCTCGCCGAGCAACTCTTCCCAGCTGGGACAGATTCCGGGGACATCCTGGCGCCTGGGTCTTGCACCCACGGGGCAGCTGGGATAGGTCAAAGCCCCGGTCCTGGTCAGGGATGGCCGGCTGGAGCCTGGGGCGGCGTGGATGGAGGCGATGGCTGAAGCGTTGCCCTGGGACATAGTCCTGGGCAGAAAACGAAGCATGAGATTGGTCATGGACACACTCAACGGATATGGATGGCGCACCGGTCTTGGCTCCTGATCCCTTGGGGATTTCACACAGGGGCCGCTGATTGGACTGAAGGCCGCCCTCGGAAGCGCTGGGGTCGGCACGGTGCTTGGAAACGTCTCGCTCGGCAGGAGATCGTTCCGATTGGACCGGAATGGCGGGTTTTCGACCCGTCGGCTTCTTCCGGACTGGATAACCATAGGCCAGAGCCGCTCCTGGCGCCTCTGGCGATAGGGCGGCTTCCCTCTGGCATGCGGGCGCCATTCACGGCAGATTGCGGGCATCAGCTCAGGTACCGATGGCCGGCGTTCGCCACTGGAGTGTGAGTCTGGCCAGTGGGCGCAGTTGCCGACCCCGTTGGCTCACCGAAAACGGACGCTTCTCCTCCAATCCCGCCAGCGCCCTGCGGTTGGTCAGTCCGGATGTGGCGGCCAAGCGGGTTCAGGCGTTCATGGCCATCCGTGGCTGGCCCCAGGAGGTGATGGAACGCTTCCGTCTGGTACCGGCCCCGCCATGCGACCCGGCCTCCGAACGCGGCGTGGCCTGAGATCGACAGGTTGCGGCCAGTTGCCTGCGCGTCAGCACTCAGGCGGGCCTGCTCCCCAGCCTGGGGGAGTTCGGCTCAATCGCGGGCTCGCTCCTCACCAGCCAGAGGATCCAGCCCGATAACAGAGCGCTGAGAAAGCACCACACCGAAGTGAAGGCATGGTGGGCATACCAGTCCGCCAGGATGCCGGTGCTCAGCAGAGCCAGCGCGAACAGGCGCAGGCGCGGTGACGGCAGCAGCAGAAAGGGCAGCACGATGACCAGCAGGTACAGGCCTCGAGCGATGGCTCCCGCCTCGCCGCTGAGCAACAGCCTGGCGCTGTAGGCGATCGAATGGCCCTGCACCGCGGTGCTCAGCCGGCTCGGTTCGATCAGCAGCGGCAGCCACAGCCCCAGACCCAGCAGCAGGCCGCCGAGGCTCAGTGCGCGCAGCAGGACCTGGAGCCTGGGCCGGAGTCGTCCCCTCGCCATGCTGAGAGCGACCCAGGGAATCCAGCTGGGCCAGAGCGCGAAGGCAAAGAACAGATAGGACAGGGCGAACGGACGCACCCCAACTGGCGAGGCTCCCGCCTCCAATGCCAGCCAGACCAAGCCCTCCATGGCCTGTTGCAGACCAAACAGGATGGGCATCATCGCCAGGGGCAGGAGCTCAGGCCTCTGCCTGCGGCGGGTCTGCTGGATCGCGATGGCACCCAGCGGCAGCAACACCACCGCCGCTGCGAAACTGGCAGGGCTCGAGAAACAGATCGGCTCCGCCTCGAAGCTGCTGTCGCCAGACCTTAACGCCAAGCTGCGTGATGCCGTCGTTGGCCCGCCAGCCTGAGATTTGGTGGCTTCCACCCAGCCAGTTTCCTGTCAAACGGCTTGGATCAGCACTGTCTTGCAGCAACAACAGCCGCTTGTTGTTGCACCCTTGAGCTGCTTGTCAGCCAGCTGCAAATTCAGATCGGCAGACGATTCTCAAGTTCAGCAGTGCAGAAAGACAGCACAGCAGCCATCCAGCAAAAAGCCCCCTCGCGAGAGGGGGCTTTCTCCAGCCGTAGCTGGTGGGGGATTCCAGAATGTGCAACCAGCGAAGCTGGTCAGCCGATGGCGGGAGCAGTCAGCGCCACGGGGGTGGCGGTGGCGGCAGCCAGATCGAGGGGGAAGTTGTGAGCGTTGCGCTCGTGCATCACTTC
>CANCJV010000054.1 GCA_947378425.1 Synechococcaceae cyanobacterium | reverse complement strand
CGCTGATCTGCTGTCGTCCTTTCCGTAGGATGGTGGGCTGACCAGGATGACTGCCAGGAAGGGCAACAGAAAAACAGGCGGAAAATGCCGGCGAGTCTGCGCGATGCGAGACAGAATCATCATGATCCAGCTCCGGGACTGGGCTCAATGTGGCCCCAATTTCAGGCTAGGTGACTGGATCGCACGGGGTGCCAGTTCGGCATGGATCGCAAGAACCTGCTTTGCTGCCTTTTTGCATCTGACGAGCTTCAAGAGCCGAGCTAAAATTTAAGAGTTGTGGCTGAAAATCGTTAGTCGATCCTCATGAAATGAGCGCAAGTGAAGGGCCGTCCGTTGAATCGGAGGCTGTCTTCTCTGGCTTGACTGATCAATCGCTCGGTGCGACCTGGCGGGGACAGGCAAGGATCCCACCGGAGATGCAAGATTTTGGTTGAACGGCAGACTTGGCTGCCCGCAACATGCTCCTAGCCTTGTGCAACGGGCGCAGGTTCCTGATGGCGGATCCAAGAATTCCTGATGAGCAGGCCGCCAAGGCTTTTGAGCTGGCGGCTCAGCTCAAGGCCGAGCAAAATCAGGGCTTCACAGCCGATGAACTCACGCAGGCCGGTGCCGAGGTGGATATTCCAGCGGTCTGCATGGAGGCTGCTCTCGCCCACCTCAAGGCCGATGAACAGTCGGCACAGCTGCAGGCGGAGTCGAATCGACAACGGAGCCAGCAGCTGATGGGCATCAGCCTGGCTGTGACCATTGTTCTGGCTGGGGCCACAGTCATTACCTACAATCATCTTTCTGCTACAGGCCAGGAGGCTGACCTGGCCTGGGCGCAGGTGGAGAATCAGGTTCAGCGTCGAGCCGATCTGATTCCCGCGCTTGTGGCGAGTACGGAGCGAAGTGCAAAGTATCAGCAGGGCCTTGGTATCAGTCTCGGCAACGCCCGAAGCACCTATCTGGCGGCCGAGACGCGAGTGCAGAAGATAGCAGCAGCTGATACTCTCGCCCTTGCTTTGCGAAGCTTCCAGGAAGCGATGGTTGCCCCCACGTCCATGGCTGGGTTCAAGCTCTATGCCGGTCTGCAGGATGAATTGGCCGGCACGGAGAATCGCATTGCCACCGAGCGCATGCGCTACAACCAAGCCGCTACCACCTACAACCAGGATCTTCAGGCCTTTCCAGCTTCGCTTGTGGCGGCGATGTTTCAGTTTCAGCCAAGGCCGTTGTTCCAGTCGCGATCATCTCAGGCGCAGCGTTAGGCGTCAGTCTGGCTTGAGATCAGCAGTTGGATCGATCGAATGGCCATGCCTGCGGATCCAGTCATTGTCTTGACCCAGCGGCCAACTCAGGGTGCCTCAGCCTGATCGGCTCGATCAGTGGGGGTGCTTGAAGCTGACGCCGGTCTGTTGGTGCCATCGGTTCACGGGCAGGTTCTCAAGGTCGGCGGCAAGGACGGCCAGGGGACGCGGCCCCCAGGCGTTCGGGAGTCGCTGCGGACTGCTGCTGGGCTGGCTTGTCTGTTGTTTGCGACGCATCACGGGACGATGCTCTCAATTGCTTCGCCAGGCTCAGAGCGGATACAATTGCTCAGGCGTCTGAGGATGGATATCCTGTATGCCAGAACGCACAAAAAAAGAGGTCTTACTCTTTCTCCGAGATGGGATCATCGTTGGCACAGCACTTGTTTTTTGCTTCTCGGCTCTGGGCAGCCTCGTCCTGTGTTACGTCTTGTTCGCTGCCACTGTGGGGTGGAACAGCACAGATATTTTCACTCTAAGTCTGAAGAATCGGGTCAGGATGGGCGGCGCCTTCTCGATGGTGTTCGCCGTGGCTCTTGGTGTCGGCTCCCTGCGTGTTGACCTGGGCCATGGCCAACTGGTTTTGGCATTGACTGCTGCCACTGGCCTCTATTTTCTTGGCTTCAGCAGATTCAAGTATGGCGTGAAACTCCAAGTGCGAGATGTGATTGGCTGACTCCAGGTGCGGAGCTTGTGCAGCTTGATCCCATGGTCCTGGACCCACTTCTGGGACGGCGCTTCAGCCTGGGCCTGTCTGATCGCAGTCTTGCCTTGGCGGCAATCCGTTCTCCTGGGTCGTACGTCCTGGCGCGAGGTCCTGGCCGGGTATCTCAGCCCAGTCGCTGTGGCGACTCTCGGTATCGTTGCCCCATGGACGATGACGATGCCTCCTACCGCCGCGACAGCCGCCCGGAGTGGCGCGGCAGTGACCAGCGCCGTTCCGGTCGGGATCCTGAGGCCATCGAGCAGCGACTCGATCGCTGGATGAGTGCGGGTCGCCAGCTGGTCGATGGGGTGGCGGGCAGCCGACCCGGCTCGCGGCCACCGACCCGGGGCGGCGAAGGGCGAGGCCCCGGCCGGGGCGGCTTTGATGGCCTGGGTCGCTGGGTGGAGGAGCGACTCGACTGGCTGCTCGAAGACGGCGATGACTGGCGGGAACCCTGGCAGGAACCGGGGTCGCCCCCCCCGTCACCGCCGATGAACCTGTCCAGGGCCAGGAGCGGCAACGCGAGCGACCCCTGGATTCAGGCCGATCGTCCGGAGCCTGCAGCGCTCTCCCGTCGTCCGAACCCGTCCAGTCCGCCCCAGCCCCCGGCCGCTGGTACCGCTCCGCGGCGGCGCCTCGAGGCCCTCTCCCGGCGCGGCTTGGCGCCCCAGCCACCTCTGGCCCCCGCCCTTGAGGAGCGCGATTCCTGGCCCGACGACGACAGCTTCAGCCTGCCCCGCTGGCAGCGCCCAGCTGCCCCCAGGGCCAGTCGCTCACCGGAGGAAGCGCCGCCCTTGTCGGAGGCACCCGAGGCGAGCGGCCGACCCCTGCCCCGCTCGACCCGCCGTTCGAGCGGCCCGGTCTGAGCCTGTTCTCTGGCGGATCCGCGTAAGTTGGGGCAGTTTGCCGGCAGAAACGGATGAGCAGTCTCGTCGTCGTGGGTTTCCCCACAGTGAATGAAGCGGATGAGGTCCGGCGCGAGCTGGTCAACATTCAGAAAGAGCAGCTCATCGCCCTGGAAGATGCGGTCGTCGTTGAGAACGATGTCGACGGCAAAGTGCACCTGCACCAGGCCCTGAATCTGACCACGGCCGGAGCCATCGGTGGCGGATTCTGGGGCTCGCTGGTGGGTCTGCTGTTCCTGAATCCGATCCTGGGGGCGGCGGTGGGTGCCAGCATCGGTGCTGCCTCGGGCTCCCTGTCAGATCTGGGGATCAATGATGGCTTCCTGCGCGAGGTGGGCGAAACCCTGCCGCCGGGTACGGCCGCCCTCTGCCTGCTGGTCAGGGATTCGACGCCCGATCGCCTGATCGAGCGCCTCCGCATCCATGCCCCTCACGCCCGGTTGCTGCGCACCAACCTCAGCCACACCGACGAGGAGCGCCTGCGTCAACTGCTGGAGCAGGCAAGCAAGCAGGCCGAGAGCCTGCGGCTCTCCTGAGCGGTTTGACCTGGAAGCTGCAGCCCCGATCCCGCAGGGCCCGGTTCACCGGGAGCACCAGCTCCCGGGGCATGTCGCTGGCCATCTCCTCGGCCGAGACGCTGATCGCCGGTGATCCCTGCTGCAGGGCGCTGAGCAGGTCGGCCCACAGTCCCACCAGGTTGCGCTGCTGGAGTGGCTCCAGCCCCTGGCGCTCGAGATGGGGCGCACAGCCCTGACGACTCCAGAGCGCCTGGTGGTGATGGTCGGGGTGCTGACAGAGGGCGAGGCCGGCCTCCAGGGCGCTGGCACTGGGGCCGCCCCCCTGTTGGCGCAGGCCTGACTGGCAGAGGAGCTTGCCCGTATGGACGGCTGAAATGCCGTAGATGCGGCCGAGTTCGGTGAGGCTCAACCACTCCGGCCCGCTGCGCGGCTGAGCGCTGTCGACCGGGCTGGGGGAGCTGGGGTCGCTGCTGGATGTGCCCGTGGCCATGGTGGTGAAGTCAGTCACCGCATGCTGCTCACGTCGCCAGGAGCGTCAATCCGTCAAGTTGAAAACGTGACGGGTCGGCACTGACTTTGCGAAACGTCATGATTCAAGCGCCGCTCGACGGCCGCTCTGCCGCTCCCAGCCAGGTCTCCAGCAGGGGCGAAAACACCTCCCGGATCACGGTCAGTTCCCGGCCCTGGCGGAAGAAGCGGTAATGACGGCTCCAGAAGGGTCCGGCCTGGCCGAAGCGCTCCTCCAGCCAGGGGGCATTCACCTGCCCCAGGCCATCCACCTCCCGGAACAGCTCGGTGCGCCCGCTGGTGAGGCTGCGCCAGATCGGTTGGTTGCGATCGCGCAGATGTGCTTCGGCTTCGCGTCGATTCCACCAGCTTTCGGCCCAGCCGAGGGTGTGGGGTCCGCTGTTCAGCCAGACCTGGCGATGCAGCAGGGGGGGCTCCAGCTCCTTCACCTCCAGGGGCGCTGAGGCATCGGGCCGAATCAGGGGCACCATGGCGATCACCTCCACCTCCACCGGGGAGCCGGTGAGCAGCTGCAGATGGCGGGTGGGGCTGCCATCGCCCAGCAACAACAATTTCCAGGCGCCACTGAGTTGGCAGCCTGCGGTGGCGGCCTCCACGTCGGCGAACGATGCCTGCCAGAGCGGCCTGGGCGCTGGGAACAGCTGCTCCGGCGTGATCGCGCCCAGCTTGGCGGCCAGCGGCTGGCCCTGGCTGGTTGCTCTCTGGGTGCGGGACCCGGGCATCGGAAGTCCCTTCTGGAAATCAAGCTTAGGCAGCTGTTCTGCCCACCCGGCTGCCCGCCGCCCGGGTCCCATCGTGGGCCAGAGGCCACCACCCAGGTGGCTGGATCGGATCAGGCCTCCGATCGGTCAGGCCTGCACGGGTGGGCTGCCAGAAATCGAGGGTTCAGAAGCCGTTGATGATCGACACCTGCCGGATCTCGCCTCCCCTCTCGATCAGGGCGGTCTCGCCATTGGCGCTGCGCAGTTTCCAGCCACTGGAGCCGATCGTTTCGCCGCTGCCGACGCTCATCGAGGTGCCGCTCACCAGGAAGATGGCCGACGCCGGCTTGCCGGCAGCACCCACCACGCCGACCAGTTGGGGCAGGGGGGCGTTGCCGCCAGTTGGCCGGCCCGGGGCGGCGCTGGTGGGGAGCGCCGCAACAGGGGACACCGTCACCTGGGGGCTGACCGGCACCCGCAGCAGTCCGGGAGCGGGCCTGCCGGTGGCCTCGGGGCCTGAATGGGGCAGGGTGGAGAGCTGCTGCATCCAGGGCTCCTCCGGTGGTGGCGGCGGCAGACCGTCGGCGCTGCTGCTGCCCGCCGTCGTCGACGGGGCCAGGCTGGGCTGGGGCAGCGTCGGGGCCGCCGGCTCGGGACCCGTCAGGGGTGTGGCCGTGGCGGGGCCCAGGTTGCGCAACCGCTCCACCAGCAGCAGATTGCGTTCCTGGCTGAGGCTTTGTTGCAGCCGGTTCCAGTGGGAGACGTAAAAAATCGAGCTGGCGGCGCTCACCAGGCAGATGCCGAAGAAGGCGGTGATCAGCAGCCAGGATTGGTCATGGCGGCGGCTGCCCGCCTCAGGCTCCGGCGGCCTGGCCTGGGCGCCGCTCCGGCTGGTGGACCGGGCGGAGGGATCGACCGGCGCCAGGGTCTGCCGGTGCGGCTCTGGCCTCGGGGCTTCGCCAGGTTCGCCGCCGACCTCAATGGTGGCCTCCGGATCGAAGACCCGGTTCACCATCTGCTCGGCCTTCAGCTCCCAGTAGGCGCGGGAGCGAGGGATGCCCCGCAGCGGTCTGGGCGCGCCGCTGCGGGGAGGGGTTCCGGGCGGAGACGGACTCACCGGCGCTCGTTGGGACTCAGGAGTTGCGCGATTGTACCGGCGGTTTCCTGGTCTGACGAGCGCCCTGGAGATGCTGGCGTCGCTGCAGCTCCAGCCACAGCAGCAGGGCGGTGACATCGGCGGGGCTGACCCCGGGAATCCGGGCGGCCTGGCCGAGGCTGTGGGGCTGGACCCGGGCCAGCTTCTCGCGTGCCTCCGATGAGATCGTGCCGATGGCGCCGTAATCGAGGTCGCCGGGCAGGGGGCGACCCTGCTCGCGGCGCACCTGATCGATCTGTTGCTGCTGCCGCGCCAGATAGCCGCTGTATTTGATGTCGATCTCGGCGCCTTCGCGCACCGCCAGCGGCAGCTGCCCGTCGGCCAGGCCGTGGCGCACCAGGTCGTCGCTGTGGCACTGGGGCCGCCGCAGCAGCTCCGCCAGGGTGATCGAGCCCCGGATCGGCGCGCCGGTTTCGCTGGCCACAGCTTCGGCGGCCGGATCGCTCACCTTGAGCCGCACGCTCTCGAGCCGTTGTTTTTCGGCGGCGATCGCCGCCTGCTTGGCCTCGAACAGCTGCCAGCGGCGATCGTCGATCAGGCCCAGCTCCCGGCCCAGGGGAGTCAGGCGTCGGTCGGCATTGTCGCCTCGCAGCACCAGCCGGTATTCGCTGCGGCTGGTGAGCACCCGGTAGGGCTCGCGCAGATCCTTGCTGATCAGATCGTCGATCAGGGTGCCGATGTAGCTGCCTTCGCGCGGGAAGTGCACCTCCGGCTGGCTGTGCACCAGGCGGGCGGCATTGAGGCCGGCCACCAGGCCCTGGGCCGCGGCCTCCTCGTAGCCGGTGGTGCCGTTGAGCTGGCCGGCGCAGAACAGACCGCTCAGCCGCTTGGTTTCAAGGCTCGCCTTGAGCTGGGTGGCGGGCAGGTAGTCGTACTCGACCGCATAGGCGGGTCTGAGCATCACGCACTGCTCCAGCCCGGGGAGGGTGCGCAGCAGCTCCAGTTGCAGCCGCTCCGGCAGGCCGGTGGAGAAGCCCTGCACGTAGAGCTCGGGGGTGTCGCGGCCTTCGGGTTCCAGGAAGATCTGGTGGCTGTCCTTATCGGCGAAGCGCACGATCTTGTCTTCGATCGAGGGGCAGTAGCGGGGGCCTTTGCTGTCGATGAAGCCGCCGTAGATCGGCGTCAGGTGCAGGTTGTCCCGGATCAGCTGATGGGTGGCGGCGGTCGTGCGGGTGATGTGGCAGCTCATCGGCTCGCCGCTGACCCAGGCGGCCGGATCAAAGGAGAAGAAGCGATCGTGGGCATCGCTGGGCTGCTCTTCGAGGGCATCGAGGGCCACACTGCGGCGATCGACGCGGGCGGGGGTGCCCGTCTTGAGGCGATCGAGGCTGAAGCCCAGGGCCTGCAGCGCCTCGGTCAGGCCCTCGGCGGGCTGCTCGCCGGCCCGGCCCGCCGGCATCGACTGGCTGCCGACCCAGATGCGGCCGCCCAGGAAGGTGCCGGTGGTGAGAATCACCGCCTCAGCGGCGTAGACGCTGCCGAAGTAGGTGCGCACACCCCTCACCCGGCCGATCGGGCCGCTGGCCCGGGAGCCGTACGGCTGGTCAGCTTCGGCGGCCTCGGCCGGGCCGTCACCTCTGTCACCACCGCCGTGGAGTTCGACCTCCAGATCGGTCACCATCGCCTCCCGCAGGGCGAGGTTGGGGGTGTGCTGCAGCAGCTGCAGCATCTGGCGGGCATAGGCCCGCTTGTCGGTCTGGGCGCGCAGGGCCCAGACCGCCGGGCCGCGGCTGGCGTTGAGCACCCGTTTCTGCAGGGCGGTGGCGTCCGCCAATCGGCCGATGACGCCGCCGAGGGCATCCACCTCATGCACCAGCTGGCTCTTGGCGGGCCCGCCCACGGCCGGGTTGCAGGGCTGCCAGGCGATGCGATCGAGGTTGAGCGTGAACAGGGCGGTGTTCAGGCCCAGCCTGGCGGCGGTGAGCGCCGCTTCGCAGCCGGCGTGGCCGCCGCCGACGACGATCAGATCAAAGCGTTCGGTGGGGGAGCTGCTCAGGGCCATCGTCCGATTCTCCATGGCCCGGCGCCGGGCCGGGGCCCTGGGGGGGGAAGCGGGGCCCCGCGCCTCGCCATGACGGCAGCCTGCAGCGGCATCGAGGCCCAGGGGCGGGTTGCCCCCAGCGCCGACGGCGCCAAAGCCCCCCGATCGAGGGCCAGAGGGGCCCCAGGTGCCTCTTGTGGGCACGCCGCTCCTGCTCCGCCCGGCCTCAGGAGTGCCGCCCTTGATGACCCGGATGACTCCCCAGGGGGGCAAGCTCATGGAAGGGCGTTGCCCTGA
Source organism: Synechococcaceae cyanobacterium (assembly GCA_947378425.1). GTDB lineage: Bacteria > Cyanobacteriota > Cyanobacteriia > PCC-6307 > Cyanobiaceae > Cyanobium. Next base: position 12,368 of record CANCJV010000054.1, on the reverse strand, counting down.
TCAGGCTGCGCTGAACCAGCTCTGCAACGGTCCAGGTTCGTGGCGGAGCTTGATGGGTCATCAGGAGAGTGCTTGCTGTTCAGACACGCTCTGGGCGTGTCGGCCAGCCGGGATCCCTTCGCTGCACTCTCGCCTCGACGCCGAGCTGGTTCCCCCCATCGGCGCGCCTCTCCCTGTTTGCTGTGGGGCAGGGTTCTGACGGGAAGCGAGGGGCACCGGTGGTGGATTCCTGGAGCTCGTTGCCTGCGCCGGGCGAGGCGCCTGCCGCTGCCTCGAGAGTTTCCGGGGCCGGGCCTTGGGCCCAGGCCCGCGAGGGCTCTGCGGGGAGCCTGCGGGGAGACTCTGGCGCCGGGCCGGGCAAGGCCAGGGTTCCCGCCCAGGCCTGGGATCCCGCCGTGCTGCAGTGGGGTACCTGAGGCGTTTTCACATCACTTTCGTTGCATCGCGACCTGCCGGCGGAACGGCTCCGGTTCAGGACTATCAGGCCTACGCCCGCGAGCTGCGGCCGCTGTTGCCGCCCCAGGCGTTCCGAACCAATCCGGATCGGCTGGTGCTGGTGCTGATCAACCTGGCGATCCTGGCGCTGGGCTGGGGAATGGCCCATCAGCTCGAGCGCTGGCCCCTGCCGTGGCTGCCCCTGTTTCTGCCCTTTGCCCTGGTGATGGGCAACAGCATCGTCGTGCTGCTGTTCGCCTCCCACGACCTGCTGCACGGCAATGCCCTGCGCCAGCCCCGCTGGCGCAGGCTGGTGGGCCTGCTGGGCCTGGCGGTGCTGTGGATGCCGCCCACCCTCTGGCAGGTGGTTCACAACCGGGAACACCACAGCCATACCAATGCCCTGGTCGATCCGGATCGCTGCTATCTGGAGAGCCAGGCCGCCAGCTGGGGCTCCTGGATTCAGCATCAGTTCGTGCCGTCCAGCGAAGTGCGGCCCCTGGGGCTGTTGATCGGTGTCGGCGGCTCCTGGTTCGTCCACAATCTGCGCACGCTGGTTTCGGTGCTGCAGGCTGAGGGCAGCGGCGCCACGGCGGCTCCGGCCCGGTTTTCGGTGAGCCCTCTGGAGCGCCGCCGCATTCTGCTGGAGCTGGCCCTGATCGCGCTCGGCCACGGGGCTGTGCTGCTGGCGATCGGCCCGGCGCCGCTGCCCCTGTTGCTGGGCTATGTGCTGCCGCTGTGGCTGGGCTATGCCGGGGCGATGGCTTATATCTTCACCAACCATTTCCTCTCGCCGCTCAGCGAGGTCAACGATCCGCTGCTCCACACTCTGTCGTTGCAGGTGCCGAGCTGGATTGATGCCTTGCACCTCAATTTTTCGCACCATGTCGAACACCATATCTTTCCTGGTCTCAACACGGATTACTACCCGATGGTTCGGCGATTGCTGGTCGAACGCTATGGCGATCGCTACCAGCAATTGCCGGCCACCCGCGCCTGGCAGCTGCTGATGGCCACCCCTCGGCTCTACCGCAACTCCACCACCCTGGTGAACCAGGCCGGTGATCACCCGGTGCCGGTGCCCATGGGGCGCTGCTGAGGCAAAGAACAAAGGGGGCGTTGAGGCTGGCGAGTGGCCGGCGGAGGTGTATGCGACTACTGGGAGTAGATCAGAGCGCTATAGGGGGCAATCGAGATCGATGCCTGGAACGGCAGCCCATCGCCGCCGCCTGCAACCGCTTCGACATCACCACTGGGATGGCCGTCAAAAATCTCGCTGTAGCCATGCCAATCACTGTTGAAACGGAGTTTCCAGGTGCCGATGGCAGGCATTCCGAGGATATAGCCATCCTGGGCTTCGTGAAAGAAGTTGGCGATCACAACCACATCATCAGCGGGACCACCCCGATCCCAGCGGTGAAAGGCCAGGACCTTGCGCGCGTCATTGAGGTGGTAAACCTGGGTGAATTGCCCACAGAGCCCGCGCGAGATGTTCTCGTGATTGAGGCGAAGGCGAATCAGATCCCGATACAGGCGCACGATGCCGCGAAACTGATCCCGCTGATGCCAGTCCACGGGAACGGTGTCGCGGAACCAGGCACCCTCAAGAAACTCTTGCCCCTGAAACAGCATCGGAATCCCAGGCGCGGTGAACACCATCACGGCGGCCACGGTGGAACGCTTTTGGGAATACCACCCCGTTGGGTCACTGGGATTGACTTCCTGGGGAACCCGCGCTTGTCCATTGGCCACATCGTCGTGGGATTCGCTATAAATCACCCGCTCAAAGGCGTCGTCGTTGTAGCGATAGAGGATCGCATCGCGGATGCTGTCTAGGGAGCGCTGTTGATCCTGGGGTGTGATCACCGCCTCGCGAATTGGCTGGACAAAGTGGGGGTCCCATTGGCAGCCGAATCCGGCACCTCCAGCGCCAACATCCTTGGTGATCCATTGGTTGCTTTGCAGGTCTTCGGCAATGGTGATGGGGCGGGAGCGGTGCCTGGCCACGGTCTCGTTAATGGCCTGAAGCATGCTCCAGCCGTCGGGAAGTTCCTGGGATCCAGCTTCGCCCACATTGCGGATGTAGAGCGTGCTGTCAAAGCGGAGGCCGTCGATGTGATATTCATTGAGCCACAGGCGCACGTTGTCGAGAATAAATTGGCGAACTTCGCCTCGCCCATAATCGGGACGTGTCTCTCCCCAGGGTGTGATGGCACGGTCGTCGTTGTAGAAATAGATGCCGCCCCGGTTGTTCTCTGACCAGCCATCGAATTGCCATAAATCGAGATCGCTGGGGCCAAGGTGGTTGTAGACGACATCGAGAATGACGCCAATGCCTGCCTGATGGGCTCGATTGATGAATCGCTTCAGGCCGATGGAGCCGCCATAGTCGGAATCGACGGCGAACAGGTGGGAAGGGTTATAGCCCCATGAGCGCATGCCGGCGAACTGTCCGACGGGCATGATCTGGATGGCGTTGATGCCGAGTTGCTTCAGGTGCTCCAGCCGAGCCGTGATCGAAATGAACTGGCCTGGCCGGCCCGGATCATCATCATTGAAGGTGCCGACATGCAATTCATAGATGACAAGCTGATTCCACGGCTCTAGGGAAAAATCCGTGTCTTCCCAGTCGAAGTTGGGGTCATGAATAATGGCATCGCCCACTGAATTGGTGACTTCGCGCGCGTAGGGATCAATGCGTTTGAGTAGTCCCGCCTCGGTAAGCAGCTGGTATTTGTAGTGATCGCCGATCTTGGCGCCTGCCACCTTGGTGTACCAGTGGCCTTGATCCTCTGGCTGCATCGGATCGGCATCTCCGTTCCAATGGTTGAAGCTGCCGATTACCGAGACACCCTTGGCATGGGGAGCCCAGACGCGGAAGGCCACGCCACCGGCATAGAGGATGGAGCCCATGCCTTCCAAAGCCGGCTCCCTGTCCATGGACTCGGTGCAGGTTGAACTGAATCTATGGGCAACCAGGCGCAGCAGAGTGATGCAGATTTAGATAGCTAGCCCATAAAACTTTACGTTGCCGAGACGCCTTGCAATCGCTGAATTGTGTGGCTTGCTGGACCTTTGCCCGCGGTTTTAGCGGTCGGTTTGATTCAGTTGGCGAATGAAATTGGTAGGATTGGAAGGAAGTCTGGCTGGTGAAAGGCCGATGGTAATTGATGCCAAGAAGTTTGTTGGATTGCTGAAAGCCGCCGGGTTGGCCCTGCTTGTTGCGTTGACCATCTTTGGCTCATCAACGCTGGGCCCCATGCCGGCCATGGCTAGCAATCACGTCCCTAACCCCATTGCTTTTGGAGCCATGTCCAATCGATCCGATGCCGCCGCCAAAGAGGCTGAAGGCAAGCTGGAATCTGCCTATGGTGAGATCACCGGTGATGCTGGTCACCAAATCAAAGGCAAGGCCAAGCAGGTTCAGGCTTCGGCCATGAATGCTGGAGAAGATCTCAAGCAAGCTGCAAAATCAGTGACCAAGAAGGTTGCTGATGCTGCCGATAAGTTGTAGTGGCTTCCCGTTGAGCTGCCTGGTTCAGTGACCGGGGCGTCGTCTTCTCCCGGACGATGCCCCGCCCCAATTCGTTCCTGACTCCGACGAGAGGCCATGCTTGAAACAATCGCGGTTCTCCTGATCGTTCTCTGGCTGCTGGGACTGCTGACCTCCTATACGTTGGGAGGGCTGATCCACCTGCTGCTTGTCATTGCAGTGATCGCCATCCTGTTGCGTTTGATCAGCGGCCGTCGGGTTTGAATGATTTTGCCCTGTGAAGCCTGCCGCCTATGAATCCATTCTTCATCGCCCATGCGGATAAATCGTTTGAGCAGGCCTGCACGGATCTTGACGCTGCTGTAGTGGCCGAAGGATTTGGCATTTTGGCTGTGCACGATCTTGCCGATAGTCTGCGAAGCAAAGGAGTCGACTTCTCCGAGAGCTGCCGTGTGTTTGAGGTGTGCAATCACCGGGAGGCCGCCAAGGTTCTCAAGATCGACATGGCGCTGCCCATGGCCGCCCGGCCCTAGTGAACGCCTAAGGCGCCGCCAGATTGCGGAAGCGGGTGAACTGGGGTTCAAACAGCAGTTTGCAGACCCCCACCGGCCCGTTGCGGTGCTTGGTGACGATCACTTCGGTGATGCCCCGATCGGCCGTCTCCGGGTTGTAGTACTCATCGCGATAGATCATCAGCACCAGGTCGGCGTCCTGCTCGATCGAGCCCGATTCCCGCAGGTCGCTGAGCATCGGCCGCTTGTTGGTGCGGGCCTCGACGCCACGGCTCAGCTGGGAGAGGGCCACCACCGGCACGTTCAGCTCCCGGGCCATCTGCTTGAGGCCACGGGTGATGCGGGAGATCTCCTGCACCCGGTTGTCGGATCCGGAACCCTCCATCAACTGGAGATAGTCGATCACGATCAGGCCCAGCTCCTTGCCGGATTCCGCCATCAGGCGCCGGCAGAGGGAGCGCATCTCCAGCACGCCGGCATTGGGCTTGTCGTCGATGTAGATCGGCAGCTGGCCGAGGCTGTTGATGCCCTGGCCCAGCAGCGGCCATTCCTCCTGCTGCAGCCGTCCGGTGCGCAGCCGGCTGCTCTCGATGCCCACCTCCATCGCCAGCAGCCGGTAGGTGAGCTGCTCCTTGCTCATTTCCAGCGAGAACACGCACACCGGCAGCCCATGGAGCTGGGCCACGTTCTTGGCCATGTTGAGCGTGATCGCCGTTTTGCCCATGGCCGGCCGGCCGGCAATGATGATCAGGTCGCTGCGCTGCAGCCCCTGGGTCATGGCATCGAGGTCGTAGAAGTTGACTGGGATGCCGGCCACCGCCATGCCCAGGGAGCGGCTCTCGATCTCCTCGAAGGTGCTGGTGAGGATCTCGGCGGTGGGGGTGAGGCCCTGGCTGGGTTTCTCCTGGCTGATCGCGAAGATCGTCTGCTCGGCCTCGTCGAGCACCTGATCCATCGGCTTGCTCTGATCAAAGCCCAGCCGGATCACCTCATTGCCGGAGCGGATCAGCTGCCGCCGCAGGTACTTGTCCATCACCAGGCGGGCCACCTGATCGATCGAGGCGGTGGAGAGGGTGCGCTCCACCAACTCCATCAGCCGCGGCGAGCCTCCCACCTTCTCCAGCTGGCCCGTATCCGCCAGCCAGGCCCCCATCGCCGTCAGGTCGGTGGGTTTGCCCTGGCTGTGCAGCATCAGGGCGGTGCGATAGATCTCGCGGTGAGCCCCCAGGTAGAAGGCTTCCGGTTGCAGGACATCGGCGACCCGGCCGATCGCGTCGGGGTCCAGCAGGATGCCGCCGAGCACCGCTTCTTCGGCCTCCAGATTCTGGGGCGGCAGGGAATCGGGCAACCCCTCGAATTCGCCGTCACCCCCCTGACGCCGCCGCCGGGCCTGGCCCCCTGGCGGCGCTGCGTTCGGGCTCATTTCGGCAGCCTGGGCGGGATTCCCGAGCGGCACGCTCACCATGGTTGGTTCTCCAGTGGGGGCACGCGGTTGGCTTCTGGTGGCAAGGGGCCGCTGGCTCCAGTGCCACGGGGGACGATGGCACCTGCAGGGCTGGGCTCCGCAGGCACGGGGGGGAGATTCATCCTGACCTGGGCGAGCGGTTTTGGCCAGCCCAGCACCACCACCGGTAGTGGAAAGGCCCCGAGCGCCCCACCAGATGGGGTGCCCAGGGCCCTGCAAGGCTGCCGTGGAGCCGTGCTCAGAAGCTGGCGACTTCGAGGTTGATCTCGGCGACCACGTCGGCGTGCAGCTTCACCTGCACCTTGTAGGAGCCGGTGCGGTGGATTTCCGGCACGGTGATGTCGCGGCGGTCGACCGTCTTCTTGGTGGCGGCTTCGATCGCCTCGGCCACATCGCCGTTGGTGACGGTGCCGAAGAGCACGTCGTCGCCGCCGGTCTGCTTCTTGACGGTGAAGCGGCCGATGGTGTCGAGGGCGGTGCGGAAGGCGATCGCCTCGGCCTTGAGAGCGGCCTGGCGAGCTTCTTCCTTGGCCCGGCGATGCTCCACCTGGCGCAGCACCGCGGCAGTGACGGGCACCGCCTTGCCGGTGGGAACCAGGAAGTTGCGGGCGTAGCCGGGGGCGACCTCCACCAGGTCGCCGTCTTTACCGAGGCTCAGCACGTCTTCGCTGAGCACCACTTGCACACGCTTGGCCATGTCTTACCCGATGCGGTCGCCCGACTGATATCCGACCAGCAAACCTACGACATGGCCCGGGGGTCGTTACCGACGGCGGCGGCCCGGGGCAGTCGCACGTCCTTGGCAAGGCCCAGGGCGCGCAGCAGGCGGATGTGCTGCCAGGTGATGTCCAGCTGGCCAGGACCGAAGCCGTGGCGGGCCGAATGGGGATAGGCGTGGTGGTTGTTGTGCCAGCCCTCGCCGAAGGTGAAGGCGGCGACCCAGGGGTTGTTCTTGGAGTTGTCACCGCTGTCGTGGACGCTGGAGCCCCAGCAGTGGGTGGCGGAGTTCACCAGCCAGGTGACGTGATAGACGATCACCAGACGCAGGGGGATGCCCCACAGCACCAGGGCCCAGCCGCCGGCCCCGGTGACCGTGCCGATCCAGAACAGAAGGCCCGCCAGGGGCAGCTGCAGCATCAGGAACCAGCGGTTCAGCCAGCGGTGGTACGGATCGATGACTAGGTCGCCCGTGAGGCGGGGAACGGCGGCCATGGCGGGCACGGCTTCCAGCATCCAGCCCATGTGGCTCCACCAGAAGCCCTTGTTGCTGTCGTGGTGATCCGCTTCCGTATCGGAGAATTTATGGTGGTGCCGGTGCAGGCCCACCCAGTCGATCGGGCCGTGCTGGCAGCTGAGGGCGCCGCAGGTGGCGAAGAAGCGCTCCAGCCAGCGGGGCACGCGGAAGGAGCGATGGCTCAGCAGGCGGTGATAGCCGATGGTGACGCCGAGGCAGGCGGTGACCCAGTAGAGGATCACCAGGGTGGCCACGCCCGCCCAGCTCCAGAACTGGGGCAGCAGGGCGACGATCGCCAGCAGGTGGATGGCAGCCATGAACAGGATCACCGTCCAGTTCTTGCCGCTGCCGCCGGTGGCGAGGTGGTCGCCGTCGCGGCTGGTGTGCAGGGCCCGGGCGCGACGCAGGGCATCAGGGCCGCTGGTGATCGTGGCCGATCGGCGGGTGTGCTGGGCCTGGGGGCCAAGGCGGCGGGCTGGAGGGGAGAAACGCGTGGCGGCCATGTAGGACCGACTCCGTATCGAACAGTAAGATCATAGCAATACGGATCCCGATCACTTGAGTCAAGGAGGCGAAATCGAATCGGGTCGGGTGGCCTTCGCCCATCTGATCAGGGTCTGGCATGCCCGCAATGGCTGGTCCCATCGGGTGCTGCCGGCCCTGGCGGAGGCCCTGCGCCTCGGTCGCGTCCACAACTCCCAGTTGTCGATGCTGCGCAACGGCAAGCTGGCTTCGCCGGGCCCGGAGGTATTCCTGGCTCTTGGTGGCATCAATCGCTGGCTGGCGGAGCAGGCCCCCAGCGGCCGGCTGCCGCGGGAGCGGGCCGAGTTGTTGCTGGGGGGGCAGCCGGAGTTGGTGGAGGCCCTGGCGGCTTCAGCCCTGCCCGTGCGCGACGACGACCAGCGGGAGCTCGGGCCCGGGGACCTGCTGGAGGTGTTCGTCGGTCTGCGCCCGCCGCCGCCGGCCTTTGATCTGCGCATTGACGATGCCGAGGCGGCCGCCCTGTCCGCCGCCCTGGCCACCCTGTTCACTGCCGGGCGGCCCTGGCGCCAGTGCCGGGACCAGCTGCTGGCGGCCTATCCGGTCGCCCGCCGCCAGCGGCGGGAGCGCTTCGCCGCCGTGATGGCCGGTCAGAGTGACTACACCGCCAGTGATCTCGATTCTGAGCTGCCCGACCTGCGCCTCACCCTGGCGGCTCTGGGGGCCGCCGGCGATGAGGAGCTCGCACCGGATCAGTTCCTGGATCTGCTGCGCAAGCGGGCCCGGCGTCTGGGCTTCAGCGGCGATCGGCCCCTGACCGATCTGGCCACCGCGATTCGCCGCGAGCTGGTGGAACCGGGCGGCTGATGCGGCACCGGCCGGCCCTCGTCTTTGTACGGGCCCCTGCCAGAGCTGGCCAGGAGAGCGGCGCCTGACCTCAGGGTTGGGCGGGGGGATCGAGGCGCTGTTCAAGGGTCTCGATGCGCCTCAGCAGCTCTTCCAGGTCAGGGCCTGAGAGGCTCCCAGTCCTGGTCTGAGTGCCTGGATCGGCTGGGGCGGCCGTTGAGACGGCCGTGGATTCGTCGTTGGGCGCTGCGGCGCTCAGACGGCGGCGGAAAATCATCATCAACAGATGCCCCAGCGGGAAAACCCCGATCAGGGACCAGCCCTGTTGACCGACGCCATTGAGGAAACCCTGCAGTTGCTGGGCGGGATGCTGCTGGCCGGAGGAATTCGGCGTGTAGAAGCCGGGAAATTCCTTGCGCAGGTATTCCTGGGAAAACAACGTCCCAGGCTTGGACGGGCTGGAGTCGGCCGCTGGGGCGGGTCCCGGAGCCGGGGCCTGACCCGTGCCTGGGGTTGCCGGCGGCGTTGCCGACCCCTCCACATTGAGGTGGATGACCTGATATTCCCATCGGGGCATGGCTGACTCGGATCCCATGGGTCGCAAGTGGTCGTTGTTGGATCGTCAGGGAAGCTGGGCCACCCGCAGACGGCGGACCAGGCCCAGGGCCCGCAGCAGACGGATGTGCTGCCAGGTGATGTCGAACTCGTACCAGCGCAGGCCATGGCGGGCGCTGGCGGGGTGGGCGTGGTGGTTGTTGTGCCAGCCCTCGCCGAAGCTCAGAATCGCCACCCACCAGCAGTTGCGCGAGCGATCAGGGCAGTCGAAGTTGCGGTAGCCGAAGGCGTGGGTGGCGGAATTGACCAGCCAGGTGACGTGATAGACGAGCACCAGTCGCAGCGGGATCGCCCAGAGCACCAGCCCCAGCCCACCGCCATGGACGCCCGCTTGCTGGCCGTAGAAGTAGAGGGCCACCCCGAGGGGCAGTTGCAGCAGCAGGAACCAGCGATCCAGCCAGCGGTAGAAGGGATCGCGTTCCAGATCGCCGGTGAAGCGATGGATCTCCCGCAGGGCCGGGATGTCATGGAGCATCCACTCGCTGTGGGCCCACCACAGCCCCCGGGCGGCGTCGTGGTGATCGTTGGGCTGATCGGAGAACAGATGGTGATGGCGATGCAGGCCCACCCACTCGATTGGGCCGCTCTGGCAGGCCATGGCACCCATCAGCACCAGCAGCCGCTCCAACCAGCGGGGGGCCTCGAAGCTCCGGTGGGCCACCAGCCGGTGCAGGCCCAGGGTCACTCCCAGCACGGTGACCCAATAGAGAACTGCCAGCACGATCAGCCCCTGCAGGCTCCAGAAGCGCGGCAGCAGGGCAACGACGGCCCCGACGTGCATGGCCAGCATGAAGGCGGTGGTGCCCGTCTTGAACTTGCGCTGGCGGGGCGGCAGGGGATCGCGGGCGATGGTCAGCCCCAGCCTGAGAGCGGCCTCGCGGCGCACCGAGGGGGAGGACTCCAACGGGTCCGGACCCGGAGGGATCATCAGGCTGTGGGGGCCGGTCATGGCGCGGGATCGACTTCCGGTCGGGCGGGGAACGCCGGCGGCATACCGGTGCGGAGGCAGGAATCTAGCGGTGGGATTGGCGGCCCCCGTGCCGTTGGGGCTGGCATCCGCCGCCGATCCGGCGCCGCCGGCTGGGCCCGGGAGCCACGATGACGACGGGTCGTCGGTGCCTTCGCCGCAGCAGGCCTTCGCCAGGAGCATGCTTCTCCATCAGCACCCTGCCTGATGAGACCCTTTCGTGATGCCCTGTTCCCGATGACCAGTGTTTCGCCATGACCGGCGTGGATCGTCCGAGCTGGGCCCGGGATCGGGTCGCGGCCGCCCTGGCCAGCCGCGCCCCTGACATCGCCGCTCGCACGGCGAGCGTCGCGCCTCGGCTGGAGCGGGTGCTGGCGGCCTTCGCCGCCGAGCGGCTGGGGGTGCACCACTTCGCTTCGGTGAGTGGCTACGGCCACGGCGACCTTGGCCGCGAGACCCTCGATCGGGTCTTTGCCCGGGTGCTGCAGGCCGAGGCGGCGGCGGTGCGCCTGCAATTCGTTTCCGGCACCCACGCGATCGCGGCCGCCCTGTTCGGCGTGCTGCGGCCCGGTGATCGCCTGCTCTCGATCACCGGTCGCCCCTACGACACCCTCGAGGAGGTGATCGGGCTGCGGGGCCAGGGGCAGGGATCCCTGGCGGAGTTCGGTGTCCTCTATGACGAGCTGCCGCTGACGGCGGCCGGTGGGGTCGATGAGGAGGGACTGGAGCAGGCCCTGGCCGTGCCGACGCGGCTGGTGTTGATCCAGCGCAGCTGCGGCTACAGCTGGCGGCCCTCGCTGCCGGTGGCCCAGATCGGCCGCCTGGTGGAGCGGGTCAAGGCGCTGCAGGGCGAGGCGATCGTCTTCGTCGACAACTGCTACGGCGAGCTGGTGGAGGACCTGGAACCCACGGCCGTGGGCGCCGATCTGATCGCCGGCTCCCTGATCAAGAACCTCGGCGGCACGATCGCCCCCACCGGCGGCTACGTGGCGGGCCGGGCCGATCTGGTGGAGCGGGCCTGCTGCCGGCTGACGGCGCCGGGCATCGGCAGCGAGGGCGGCACGAGTTTCGACTGCAATCGCCTGCTGTTTCAGGGCCTGTTTCTGGCGCCGCAGATGGTGGCCGAGGCCCTGATCGGTGCCGATCTGGTGGCGACGGTCTTCGCCGAGCTGGGCTATCCGGTCCATCCCGCTCCGGGCGCCCATCGCAGCGATGTCATCCAGGCGGTGCGCCTCGGCGCCAGCGAACCGCTGCAGGCGGTCTGCCGCGCCTTTCAGTCCTGCTCGCCGGTGGGGGCCTATCTCGAACCGGTGCCGGCGCCGATGCCCGGGTACGCCAGTGAGCTGGTGATGGCCGGCGGCACCTTCATCGATGGCAGCACCAGTGAATTCTCCGCCGATGGCCCCCTGCGCGAGCCCTATGTGCTCTATGTGCAGGGCGGCACCCACCACGGCCATGTGGCTCTGGCCCTGGAGCGGGCGCTGGTGGCCCTGGACCCGGTGGCTGGGCTGGGACTGGCCGCTGCAGGCCAGGCCTGAGGCCGGCTGCGGGCCTGGGCGGGAATCGAGCAGACTGGCTGCCGACCCCGACCTGCTGCTCCCCGGCGATGGCGCTCACCTTCCCTGACGACTGCCGCTATGCCGACAGCCATGAATACGCCCGCCTCGAGGGGGAAAGGGCCCGGATCGGCATCAGCGCCTTTGCGGTGGATCAACTGGGCGACATCGTCTTTGTGGAGCTGCCCGAGGTGGGAGCAACGATCAGCGCCGGCCAGGGCTTCGGCAGCGTCGAATCGGTGAAGGCCGTCGAAGATCTGCTGGCGCCGATCAGCGGCGTGGTGGAAGCCCGCAATGAGGCCGTGCTGGCCAGCCCGGAGGAGCTGCAGAACGACCCCTACGGCGAGGGCTGGCTGTTGGTGGTGCGTCCCTCGGGCGCCGGCGAGATTGAGGCTCTGATGGATGCGGCCACCTACCGGGGCAAGGTGGAGGGCCACTGAAGCTGCCCTCAGCGCGCCACGCCAGCTGCCACTCCAGCCGCCGCGGAGAGGGTCAGGCAATCCGGTTCATCGGGCTTGGGGTCTGGTCGGGGCTGGCTCAGCGGCATTCCGGGCCCGGTCCTTAGGATCCCGCCACCGCCCGACCGGCTGTCTGTGACCGCATCCTTTGCGATTCGCCATCTCGGACCGGATCAGCCTGAGCGCCAGCGGATGCTGGCCGAGCTGGGGCTGGATTCGCTCGAAAGCCTGGCCGCCGCCGTCATCCCCGCCGAGATCCTGCTGTCCCCCGAGACGGCCGGCGAGGGTTTGCCCGAACCCTGCTCCG
>CANCJV010000053.1 GCA_947378425.1 Synechococcaceae cyanobacterium | reverse complement strand
CCCGCCGGGCCTCCCAGCTGGACCCGATCGTGGCCCTGCGCAGCCTCTGACGGACACCCCCTGGCCTGAGGCGCTGGGTCACAGGCTCCAGGACAGGCTCGGGCCACCAGCGCGGTCCTGTTGCCGAAGCCCTCGGGCAGGCGCCACCGCTGGAAAGAGAAAAAACCCTTAAGTCCGGCAAACCGTGACGACGGTCACCCTTTGAAACCTGCGGTCGATGGCTAAATCATGGGTGTCTTGTCTTCGTATCGAAACTTGGAGCTCCAGGCCCTGTTGGATTGTGGTTACCGCAACGCCACCGATCGGATGGTGATCGTGCGGTGTTGCGGGCCCGAAGAGTTCTACCTGGAGCGTGTCGTCTTTCCGTTCGAGCTGCTCAGCTTCCAATCCCCCCGCCTCAGCCAGGTGGAGATCTGGACCCACGGACTGGGCGGCGCGGAGCTTGTCGAAACCTTCCCGGCCGAAGAGTTGATCGTCGAACCGCCGTTGAGCGTTCCTGTCGCCCTGCCCGAACCCCTGGCTGGAACCCCGGAGCTCAGCCCCTGGCTGAAGGTGAGCTGAAAGGCGCGCCGCTGGGGCAGATTGGCAGGGCGCCTGGGTCGTCACGGTCCCAAGACGTTTGCCGTTACGATTGTTCAAGAAGCTTTTTTCACCATGAATCAGCGCTGGCGACTCCTTGCTCTCTGGCTGCTGCCAATCGGAGTGGCGCTGTTTCTGGGTTGGCAATTGCTAGGTGGAGGCCCGAACAAGCTCACCCCCAGCGGCCCCACCGTGGCGCCCCGCAACGCTGCTGTGGCTCGCATGAGCTATGGCCGCTTCCTCGACTACGTCGATGCCGGCCGCGTTACAGCCGTTGACATTTATGACGGTGGCCGGATGGCGGTGATCGAGGCCGTCGATCCCGATCTCGACAACCGGGTTCAGCAGTTGCGGGTTGACCTGCCTGGACTGGCTCCAGAGCTGATCAACAAGCTCAAGGACCAAGGCATCAGCTTTGACATCCATCCGCCGCGCACCACCCCGCCGGCCATCGGTCTGCTCGGCAATCTCCTGTTCCCGCTGCTGTTGATCGGTTCGTTGGTGCTGCTGGCCAGACGCTCCAACGGCATGCCCGGAGGACCTGGCCAGGCGATGCAGTTCGGCAAGACCAAGGCACGCTTCGCGATGGAAGCCGAAACCGGCGTCAAATTTGACGATGTTGCCGGTGTTGAGGAGGCCAAGCAGGACCTGCAGGAGGTTGTCACCTTCCTGAAAACCCCCGAGCGCTTCACCTCGGTCGGTGCCCGCATTCCCAAAGGGGTTCTGCTGGTGGGCCCTCCCGGTACCGGCAAGACGTTGTTGGCCAAGGCGATTGCCGGAGAAGCGGGGGTTCCGTTTTTCTCCCTCTCCGGTTCCGAATTCGTCGAGATGTTTGTCGGCGTCGGCGCCAGCCGGGTGCGCGACCTGTTCAAGCGGGCCAAGGAAAACAGCCCCTGTCTGATCTTCATCGATGAGATTGATGCGGTCGGTCGCCAGCGCGGTGCCGGTATCGGCGGTGGCAACGACGAGCGGGAGCAGACCCTCAACCAGCTGCTGACCGAAATGGACGGCTTCGAGGGCAACAGCGGCATCATCATCATCGCCGCCACCAACCGTCCCGATGTGCTCGATTCAGCTCTGATGAGGCCGGGTCGTTTCGATCGTCAGGTGCAGGTGGATGCTCCCGACATCAAGGGACGCCTCTCGATCCTGGAAGTTCATTCCCGCAACAAAAAACTGGCCGAAGGCGTCTCGCTTGAGGCCATCGCCCGCCGCACCCCCGGTTTCACCGGCGCCGACCTCGCCAACCTGCTCAATGAAGCCGCGATTCTCACGGCGCGGCGCCGCCGCGATTCGATCAGCCTGGCCGAGATCGACGATGCGGTGGATCGGGTGATCGCCGGCATGGAGGGCAAACCGCTCACCGACGGTCGCAGCAAACGCCTGATCGCTTATCACGAAGTTGGCCACGCCATCGTCGGCACCTTGATCAAAGACCACGACCCGGTTCAGAAGGTCACCCTGATTCCTCGGGGACAGGCGCAGGGTCTCACCTGGTTCTCCCCGGACGAAGAGCAGATGTTGGTCAGCAGGGCCCAGCTGCGGGCCCGGATCATGGGCGCTCTGGGCGGGCGGGCTGCCGAGGATGTGGTGTTTGGCCATTCCGAGGTCACCACCGGTGCAGGCGGTGACATTCAGCAGGTGGCTTCGATCGCTCGGCAGATGGTCACCCGTTTCGGCATGAGCGCTCTGGGCCAGTTCTCGCTCGAAGCTGGCAACCAGGAGGTTTTCCTGGGGCGTGATCTGATGACCCGCAGTGATGGCTCCGATGCCCTGGCCAGCCGTATTGATGATGCGGTGCGCCAGATCGTGCAGAGCTGCTATCTCGACACGGTGAAGATGGTCGCCGCCAACCGGGTCTGTATCGATCGTCTGGTGGACATGTTGATCGAAAAAGAAACCCTCGATGGCGAAGAATTCCGCGCGGTTGTCGCTGAGTTCACCACAGTGCCTGAAAAGGAACGTTTCAGTCCGATCCTGAGCAGCGTGATCAATGACCGCGAAGCTGCGAACCAACCTGCCTGAACCGTCGCTTTTTTCTACCCTGCTGCTCCTGAGAAACATCCCAAGAATGGGAAGTTTCTCAGGAGTTTTTTTGATTGCGAGCTTATCAGCATCTGCATCACAGCAGAAGGACAAAAGCCACTGGGATCACGCCAATGATACCCGTGTCACTTCCTGATCAATCGCTCAACAAACATCTGGAAGATCAGATGAACCCAGACGGCAACTACTCCAATGACTGCCTGCGTTCAAGCTCAATGAGTCCACCTCCGGCCAGCAGGTGACGTCAATGATTCCATAAAAAATCTTCCACCAGGTCTTGATGGATTCAATGCCTCATCGGCAGTAGGGACCTTCAGCAGTTGATCAGCTGACCGGTTGGGGCCGCATCACGGCGAACCCCAGTGCCGTCAATAAGCCTGAGGATTTGGCCACAACGAACAGGACGTCCAGAAGTTTTCTGGCGGAACAGAGTCAATCGCCAATACCCTCAGACCGGCCGTACGGAGCGCTTTTCGATCACCTTATCGATCAAGCCGTAGGCCATCGCCTCGACAGGCGACATGAAAAAGTCGCGATCGGTGTCAGTCTGGATGCGATCGAGGGGTTGGGAGGTGCGCTCGGCCAACTCCCGGTTGAGCTTGTCCTTGAGGTAAAGAATCTCGTCGGCCTGAATGCGGATGTCGCTGGCCTGGCCCCTGGCGCCGCCGAGGGGCTGGTGGATCATGATGCGGGAGTGGGTGAGGCTGCTGCGCTTGCCTTTGGCCCCGGCACACAACAGGAACGCCCCCATGCTGGCGGCAAGGCCGACACAGACGGTCTGCACATCGGGTTTGATGTGTTGCATGGTGTCGAAAATGCCGAGCCCGTCGTAGACCGAGCCACCGGGGGAGTTGATATAGAGGAAGATGTCCTTGTCCGGGTCTTCCGCCTCCAGGAAGAGCAGTTGGGCCACCACCCGGTTGGCCGATTCGGCCGTGACCGGCTCGCCCAGGAAAATGATGCGCTCCCGCAACAACCGGGAGTAAATGTCAAAAGCCCTCTCGCCGCGACCCGACTCCTCAATCACGATCGGGATCATGGGCTGCTGCAGCACGAATGGAGCCATCCTACTGAAGGCGCCGGGGCCTCCGCTCAGGCTGCAGCGCTAAGGTCGCAACACCTTGATGGCCGACCTGCGTGAGCGACGCCCAGACCGTTGCCGACAGCAAGCGAGCGTTTCACAGCGCTTTCCCCCATGTGATCAGCCCGCTGTACCGGCGGATGGTCGATGAGCTGTTGGTCGAACTGCATCTGCTGAGCCACCAGAGCGGCTTCAAGAGCGATCCCCTGTTCGCCACTGGCCTGGTGCAGGTGTTCGACAGCTTCAGTCGCGGCTACCGCCCAGAGCAGCAACGACTGCCCCTGTTCCAGGCCCTCTGCAATTCCTCCGGTTTCGATGCCACCGTGTTGCGCCAGCAGCGGGATGAGGCCATGGCGGCCATGGGGGAGCATTCCGTCGAGGAGGTGAAACAGTGGATCGAACACCAGGGTGAGGGTGCTCCGGAACCCGTGGCCCAGGCCCTGGCCAGCATTCGCCGCAATGACTTCCATTACTCCCGTCTGATGGCGGTCGGTCTGTTGTCCCTGCTGGAGCAGGCCAAGGGTGCCGAGTCCCTGGATGCCCAGGCCCTGCGCAGCGCTGCCCACGAGGTGGGAGAGGCCATGGGCCTGTTGCGCGATCGCCTCGACAAGGACCTCAGCCTCTACGCCGCCAACGTCGAGAAGTTGGCCATGGCCGTGGAAATGCTCGAGGAAACCGTGGCCGCCGATCGGCGCCGGCGCGAACGCCAGCAGATCAGCGAGACACCCGAAGGCGTCCCGACAACTGGCTGATCGGCATCGAATCCGTCCCGCCCTGCAGCGACTGGACTTCGATCTCCAGCTGGCTGGAGCGACGCACCAGCTCGGGCAGATCAGGCGGCAGCATCTCGAGCCGGGCCATGGCGGCCGGCCGGCTGCGCAACTGCAGCCCACCACCGGGGGGCAGCGGATGATCTGCGCCACCGATCGTTGCCAAGGGCGCCTGGGGTACGGGTCCGAGGAACAACAGCAACTGGGCGTCGCCCCCGGCCACTGGCAGCCAGCGCCAACCGCCCACCACCGCACCGTCATACCGGCTCCAGGTGGTGATGCCAGCAGCAGACTTCGTCGCTGATCCAACTGGGCCGTTGGCCTGGCTCCCGGTATCCGCTGGAGGGAGACCTCCGCTGGCTGGGGCGGCCGCAGGTGCCGTGGCGTCTGGTGGTGCAGTGGTAGTCGCTGCTGGGGACACCCCTGCCGAGGGACCCCCTGCAGAAGAAGCGCCAGAGCCGGCGGCGCCATGACCCTTCGCTGCGCTGTCAGACGTGGTGGCATCAGCCAGGCGCAACCCCTGGGCCTGCAAAGACTGGCCGAGATGATCGAGCAGCCGCTGCCAGGCGAACCGTTCCCTACCTACCACCAACTGCAGTTCCAGGGAGGCCTGGAATGGCCCTTGCGGCAGGGGCCGCAGCCGCAACTGGAAGGGGGCCTGGCGCAGCAAAGCGAGGCGGTCGGTGTCAATCCCGTAGCGACTGGCCAGGGGATCACGAATCATCTGGCGGGCCAGCAGGCCCTGGATCAGCAGATCCAGCGAGGCCCCCTGAATCTGCAACAACTGATCCGGTGGCAGCGGGCTCGGCCTGGCTGGCTCGATCAGCGTTGGATTGGTGGCAACGCTCGTCAGCACCCCGTCAACCGAGGCTGCCTCGCCCGACCAGACCACTCCCGTGGCATCGAGTCCGATGCTGAGGCAACCAGCCTGGAAGCGTTGCAACAGCGGAGCCATCGGGCCGGCGATGACGCCGATGGCTGCAGGATTCCAGAACACGGCCTGGGTGCTTCGCAGGCGGTCCAGACAGCGGCGCTGCAAGCCGCGGCTGCGCCGTTGCTGGGGCCGGAGTCCATCGCGCAGCATCTGCAGGGCCAGCGGATCGGGCGCCACCACAACCAGATCACCGAGGCGCATGGCCTGAGGCGGCAACGAGGCAACCGTGGCCGGCGGCAGGCTCGTGGCCGGCAGGACCAGCATCGGCGCTCCATCGACATGCTCTCCCCAGAGCTGCCACCAGAAACCCCGCTGTTGTTGCCAGGCTCTCTCGGCCAGGGGGCCTCCGAGCCGTTGGCGCCAGAGATCTGGAATTGCCCGTTGCGGCGCCGCTGGAAAACTCTGCAACAGGGTGACGCCATCCAACAACTGCTCCAGTCCCTGAGCCCGGGGCCTGGGCAGCCGTTGCAACGCCACCAGTGGCAGCGCCAACAACAACGCAATCGCCGCCGCCGTGATCGGCAGCGGCAGGCGGCCAGCGACTTGGCCACCAGTCCCAGGGGAGAAGCCTGCAACAGCCAGGCTCAGCCGCGTGGGGATCGGCACAGGCCGCCAGCGCAAAGATCGGAACAGCCTCATGGCGCCAGGCAAGGGTTGGCGCTGCGCGTCGGGCCCACCAGCGCCAAGGGGCCTGAGGCAGCGAATCGCACCGCAGTGGGAGACGGGAGGCGCAACAACAGCTGAGCCAGCTCAGGCCCAAGGCCTGCTCTCGCCATCGGTGTCAGGGTCGGGAGCGGGATTCCAGTGCCTTGCGCCGACGACGATCCTTCCACTCCATGAAGGAGAGGTAGATCACCCCACCGCTGACGAACACCAGCAGCAGCGAGGCGATGGCGGCCAGCACGGAGCCGGCACTGAGGGACAGCTCAGAAATCGAGAGAGTTGTCACCGTTGCGGCCCCACACCACCATGGCGATTGAAAAGGTGAACATGGCGGCCAAGGAGGCCCAGCCGAGGGTGATCAACATCGGTGACGTGCGCCGGGTACGACCCGTGCATGATACCTAGGCTTCAGTCCGGAACCAGTCCGGGATGCGATGGCCGTCACCCTTGCAGCCAACTCGGGAGAAACCCCAGCCGGATCAACCACCGCCGTTCAGGAGCGCCAGCGTCAGCGCCAGCCCTATCCGAACTTCCGGGTGATCGTTCTGGACGACGACGTCAACACCTTTCAGCATGTCGTCGATTGCCTCGTGCGCCACATCCCGGCGATGTTGCCTGATGTGGCCTGGAATCTGGCCCACCGCATCGATTCGGAGGGTGCAGCCACGGTCTGGCGAGGTCCCCAGGAGCAGGCCGAGCTCTATCACCAGTTGCTCGGGGGTGAAGGGCTGACCATGGCCCCCCTGGAAGCCGATTGAAACCCCCTACTCCGGAGCCAAGCCCATGGGACGGGTGGTGATCACCCACAGCACCTACATCGAGGGCTTGATTCCGCTGCTCAAACGACTGGCCCGGGAGGGTGGGATCGAGACGGTGACTCCCGCCGTGATCAGTCGGGTACGGGGACGCAGCACAAGCCTGCGACTGCGGATTTCAACTCCGATCACCGGCGGCTACAAGCTGGTGGCACGCCGAGGCACCAGCGCCCAGGAGGTCTTTGTGGTCACCGACAGGCAACGGGAGGAGCTGCAGAGCCTGGTGGATCAACTGCTGGCCGCAAGTTGACCAGTGTTGTCCCCGGCCGCCGGATCCTGGCGATCGAGATCGTACGGATCGGCCAGAGCCCCAGGCGGACTCAGGTGCCCATCAGGCTGGTTGGAGCTGCCCGCTCGTAGACCGCCGCCGCACTGAAGCGGCACCAGGCGCCGCCCTCCCGGAACCAGGCGTCGCCGTTCTCCAGGGTGAGGTCGATCGGGCACAGCTGCCAGCGCTCGGCCAGATAGGCCAGGTAGGCATCGGCCGCGAGCTGGGGGCCCTGCCAGTGGACCAGGGCGAAGCTCAGGGCGCGCACCCGTACGGCACCGTCCGTGGTGTCCTGGATCTCCTCCCGCAGCAGGAAGGTGCGAAATCCATCAGTTGCACCTCCCTCCAGGGGGTACTTGCGCAGATAGAGCTCCCGGGCCTTGGGAAACACGGGCCCCGGGGCGCGGCTGAGCAGCTGCTCAAAAGCCTGCTGAAAGGTGGTCATCGAAGCGATGGAACTGCTTCCACAATGGCGGCTTCGAGCGACATATCGGTGTGCCGGTTCCAACCGGAGCCCGCATTACACACCTGGAGCGAGGCCGAGAGCTGGAGCGAAGCCGACCAGAGCGGCGGACTCCACGAACCGGACCGGATGCAAACCAGGGAACGGGACGCCAACCCGGGGGCCGGAATCAGCTCTCGTGCCGGGTCGGAGCGGACTGGCCCCAGACCTGGTTGCTGGCCCTGCGGCCAGGGCCGGAATCCGTGGAGGGCCCAGTGATCCCGGTGGGATCCGAGGAGTGGCAGGAACAATGGGGTGGACCGCCATGCCGTCTTGCCCCAGTGTTCGACCTGGATGAACCAGAAGGGGAGTCAGGGGCGGGGCTTCGTTTCCGGCTACGAGGCCGGTTTACGTTGCCGTCGCTGAAGACTCCCCATGTCGAAAGGGAGTCAGATCAGAAAACTGTGAAAGGCAGTCACCAACACAGCAGTCCTCGGAAACACTAAGCGGAAACGAGCGCATCCGGAGCCCCTTGCAAGGGCCAGATCGCCCGAACCTCGGCCAGTCGCCGCTCCAGCTCCTCAGCTCGCTCCGCCGGGCTGCAGGACTCCAGCACCAGAGAGAGGTGGCCCAGCTTGCGGCCCGGATGGGCCTGGCGCTTGCCATACCAGTGCAGACTGCCGCCGGGCAGGGCCTCCAGTCGCTGGCGCAACGCGCTGTAGTCGCTGCTGGAGTCCTCAAAGCCCAGCAGGTTGACCATCACCGCGCCGGGGATCCGGGGTTCGACCGAAGCCAGGGGCAGGCCCGCCACAATCCGCACCTGCTGCTCAAACTGACTGGAGCGGCAGGCCTCGATCGTGAAGTGACCCGAATTGTGGGTGCGGGGGGCGAGCTCGTTCACCTGCAGGCCGCCAGGGCCATAGAAGAATTCGATCGAGAGCACACCGACGTAATCGAGGGCCGTCAGCAGGGAGGCGGCCACGTTGCGGGCAAAGGCTTCGACGCCGTGGTCCACCGGGGCTGGAAACAGCACCCAATCGCAGACCTGTCGATGCTGGTGGGTCTGGACCAGCGGGAAACAGGCCACGTTGCCGGCGCGATCACGGCAGGCCACCAGGGCCAATTCCTGCTGGAAGGGAACCATTTCCTCAAGGATCCAGCCACCGAGTTCCGCCTCCGCCAGCAGGGCCTCCAGATCAGCCTGGTTCTGCAGCGGACGGGTGCCCTTGCCGTCGTAACCACCGATGCAGGCCTTGGCCATCACCGGGAAGTGAAAACCCTCGGGCAGACACGGCCCGGAACAGGTGGTCTGGGTGGGGGTGGTGGGCACCGCCATCCCGGCCTGCGGGCCGTTGTCAGCGAACCGGCCCGAAGCCAGGGGCTCTGGCGGCAAAGGTGGATAGACGGCCTGGAGAGGGCACCAGCGGGGAGCCGGCAGAAAGAGCTGGTTGAGCAGCTCACGCTGGGAACGCTTGCTGACCAGGGGATGGAGTGCATGCAGGCCGGGGATGAACTGCACCCCTTCCTCCGCCAGCACCTCCAGGGCATCGATGGGGATCCACTCGTTCTCAAAACTGATGGCGCCGCAGCGCTCGGCCAGCTGGCGGGTGGCCGCCACATCATCCACCGGAGCCAGCACCAGGCTCGCGGCTCGCTCCGCCGCCGGATCGTCCGCGGCCGGAGTCTGCACGTGCAAGGCGACCCCAAGCCGTGAGGCCGCGTCGGCGAGCATCCAGGCCAGCTGGCCGCCGCCGACGATGCCGATCGAGGTGAGCGCCCCATGGGAGGGCGGATCGGGACTGGCTGGGGCCGTGGCCATGGGAGTAGGGGCAGCAGCGGTATCCAAGCCCTGATCGCCCCTGGGGGCCAAACATCCAGTTTCTCATCCCCACGAGCAAGGGGCCGTTGAGGGCTGGGGGAGGCAGGCCACTGCTGGCAGCCGGGGGCTCAGGTGAGCGCGCGATCGCCGGCAAAGGCGTAGCGAATCAGGCTGAGCAGCAGCACGATCAGGAACAGGGCCAGGCCCACGGTGCAGGCATAGCTGATTTCCAGTTCGGAAAAGGCCTGGTCGTAGACGTAGTAGACGATCGTACGGGTTGAATCGGCGGGGCCGCCCTGGGTCATCAGGTACACCTCCTCGAACACCTTGGTGGCACCGATGGCCGAGATCACCGCCACCAGGGTGATGTAGGGCCGCAACAGCGGCAGGGTGATGTCGAGATGGCGGCGCCATCCCTCGCTTCCGTCCAGCGCCGCCGCTTCGTACAGATCGGGGGCAATGCCCTGCAGGCCGGCCAGAAAGATGACCATGTAGTAGCCAAGGCCCTTCCAGAGGGTGACCAGCATCACCGCGGGCAGGGCCAGGGCCGGGCTGGTGAGAAAGCCGATCGGGCTGAAGTGATCGCCCAGCAGGCCGCCCAGCCAGCTGTTGTGCGCGAGCCCGCTCAGCCAGCCGTCGCTCAGAAGCGCGCTCAGCCAGCCATTGATCAAACCGTTTTCGGCGTAGAGCCAGCGGAAGGCGATCGCCGCCACCACCAGGGACACCAGCACCGGGGTGTAGAAGGCGCCACGGAAACAGTGAATTCCAGGCAGTTGGCGATTGACGAGCACCGCCAGGGCCAGAGCACCGAGCACGATCGGTGGCACCACACCGATCAGATAGACAAAGGTGGTGCCCATCACCTTGACCAGCATCGGATCGGCCACCAGGCGCCGGAAGTTGGCCAGGCCGATGAAGTGCAGGGGCTCGCTGACATCCAGGCCGCTGCGGGTGAAGCTGATCAACAGGGCCATCGCCCCCGGGATCAGCACCGAGATGGCGAGAAGCACCAGGGCCGGCGCCAGAAAGGCCCAGGCCGTCGCCGTGGTCGGAGCGGAAGCGCTGCGGGGGGAGGCATCGGGCATGGGCGCCATTCTGGGGGCAGGCCAGCTCATCCCATGGCTGACGGTCCAGGCCCGGCTGGGCCATCCTGGCGGGCTGATCGTGGATCGTGAACGGCCTGAATGCGGCCCTGGATCCCACCCAGAAAAGCCCCGCTGCCAACCGATGGCGTCGCCATCCACTGACAGCGTCAGGAGGCGCCCCGTCTGGAACAGGCGCCTGGAGGCGCTGCCGGCAGTGGCTGGCTCCTGAGGCGGGCGGGGAAGCTGGCTGGATCGTGGACCTGGCTTGAGGGTGACCAGACGAGGGCTCAGCCCTGCGGATGGACCTGGCCACGAGGTGGACGGGAAGCGGAGCTGGAGCTGGCCGGGAGGGGGAGGTGGACTGCCGGTGGAACTGTTGAGATGGTGATCTGATCCTCTGGAGGCCCGCCATCTCACGCCCCGATCCAAGCCCTGAGCCGACGACGGCAGCCGCCGCCGCCGCGGAGCTCCCTGCGCTCGGCGATCCGGCCCAGGTGTTGCGCGAGGTGTTCGGCTACGGCGCCTTCCGCGGCCCCCAGGCCGAGATCGTCGCCCACGTGGTGGGCGGGGGCTCGGCCCTGGTGCTGATGCCCACCGGCGGCGGCAAATCGCTCTGCTACCAGATTCCGGCCCTCTGCCGCAGCGGCGTCGGCGTGGTGATCTCCCCTCTGATCGCCCTGATGCAGGACCAGGTGGAAGGCCTACGCCAGGCGGGGGTGCGCGCCGCCGCCCTGAATTCCTCCCTGGAGGCCGGTGAAGCCGCCGGGATCTGGCGCGCCCTCGAGCAGGGCGCCCTGGATCTGCTGTACGTATCGCCGGAGCGGTTGATGAGCCCGGGCTTTCTCGATCGCCTCGCGACGTTGCCCCTGGCCCTGTTCGCGATCGATGAGGCCCACTGCGTCTCCCAGTGGGGGCACGACTTCCGGCCCGAATACCTGCAGCTAGCGGTGCTGGCCGAGCGCTTCAGCGCCATCCCCAGGCTCGCCCTCACCGCCACCGCCGATCCCCGCACCCGCGAGGAGATCCGCGAGCGACTGCAGCTCCAGCAGGGCCGGGTGTTCCTGGCCAGCTTTGATCGGCCCAACATCCGCTATCTGCTGCGCGACAAGGACGACGCCCGCAGCCAGTTGCTGGCCTTTCTGGCGGAGCGCCGCGGTGAGGCGGGGATCGTCTACGCGCGCTCCCGCAGCCGGGTGGATCGCTTCGCCGCCGACCTGCGGGCCGCCGGCTTCGACGCGGTGGCCTATCACGCCGGGCTCAGCGCCGAGGCCCGCAGCGCCGCTCTCAACCGGTTCCGCCGGGAGAGCGGGGTGGTGGTGGTGGCCACCATCGCCTTCGGCATGGGCATCGACAAACCCGACGTGCGCTTCGTCGCCCACGTCGATCTGCCCAAGAGCCTGGAGGCCTACTACCAGGAAACGGGCCGAGCCGGCCGCGACGGCCTGCCGGCGGTGGCCTGGATGGTGCATGGGGCCGGCGATGTGCCCCAGCTGCGGCGCTTCATCGATGACTCCGAAGCGGGCCAGGCCCAGAAACAGGTGGAGCACGGCAAGCTCGACTCGCTGATCGCCTTCAGCGAAGCCAGTGACTGCCGCCGCCAGGTGCTGTTGCGCCACTTCGGCGAAACCATGGCCGCACCCTGCGGCAACTGCGATCTCTGCCTCGAGCCTGACAGCAGCAGCGATGTGACCGAAGCCGCCCGCAAGGCGCTGTCGGCGGTGTTCCGCACCGGCCAGCGCTTCGGCGCTGCCCACCTGGTGGATGTGCTGCTGGGCGGCGACACCGCCCGCATCCGGGAGCTGGGCCACAACAGCCTGAGCGTGTACGGCATCGGCAAGGAGCTGGACCGGGGCCAGTGGCGCTCCTTGATGCGGCAACTGCTGGCGAAGAGCTATCTGGTCACGGATCCGGAGGCCCGCGGCGGCCTGCGCTTCGGCCCCGACAGCCTGGTGAAACCCTTGTTGAAAGGCGAAACGAGCCTGGCCCTACGTCTGCCACCAGCGGCGAAGGAGCGGCGAGGATCCAGCGGCGGCGAGCGGACCAGCGCGGCCCCGGCCCAGGAGCTGGCGGAAGACGGGCGCGAACGGTTTGAGGTGCTCAGAAGCTGGCGGCTGGAGCAGGCCCGCAGCCAGGGGGTGCCGCCCTATGTGGTCTTCCACGACCGCACCTTGATGGACATTGCGGCCCGCCAGCCCACGAGCCTCTCGGAACTGGCCTCGGTGACGGGGGTGGGCCAGGCCAAACTCGACCGCTATGGCGAGGCGGTGCTGAAGGTGCTGGGCACCGGCTGAGCGGGGCCGCGGGGCGGGGCCGCGCCGAAGGGAACGATGGAGGCCTCAACACGTTTGAGGCGGAAGCTCGATCAGGCCTGTACATAGAAATGCTGCAAAAAATTACTGTGCGCGTTTGGCAACGGCCTGCCGTACAAAGGGTTTTGCTTCCAGGGGCAGGCAACCCCTGGGCTCGGCAGCCCCATTTGTGGCGATGGCAGCCCTGGGCTTGCTGACCGTGACCCAGGCCAATCCCGCACAGGCAGTCACATCGCTGCAATCCTTCAGCTTGACCGACACGTTCACTAACTTCCCGGCGGAGAGCTCCACGACCGCACAGAAGGCCTTTGTCGTTCCTCAGTTTACGGTTCAGCCCTTTGATATCAACCTCGGCACCCTGACCAGTACGACCGTCGTCTGGGCAACAACGGCTTCTTTCAGTGGTACTCCCGGCAGTGCGGGTTCGTCAGGATCAGTGTCCCTTAACGTGGGTGGCAGTGTCTATGTCAATACAACCTCCTACGGCGGTAACGGAGGCGGCACCTGCAACGGCGGGGTCGCTCCTTTCTCCGTGAATCTGGCGTCGGTCGGAGTCACCACCCAATTCCTCAGCTCCAACGCCGGCTACACTTATAATTCTAATATCCTGGCGGCATTCATAGGTCCGAGTCCCTACACTATCCAGTGGCTCAACATAGGTGGTCTAAACAACTCTCCCAATATATTGAGTTATACAAACATTGCATCCGGCACCGCCTCCTTCACCGCCACGGCCTCGGTCACCTACGACTATGTCGCCAACGTTCCTGGGCCCTTGCCCCTTCTCGGCACTGGTGCGGCCTGGAACTGGAGCCGCCGCTGCGCTCAACGCCAGGCCTGAGCGTCGGACCGGGTCGGCCCTAGCCTCAGCTCCGCTTCAGGCTCGCCGATGACCGCCGCCACTGCGTTCCGCACCATCCCCGTGGCGTTGAGCGCCAAGCCCTATCCGATCGTGATCGGTGGCGCTGCCCTGGACCAACTGGGGGAGCAGGTGCGCCTCCAGGGTTTTCAGGCCGGAACCCGGGTGCTGGTGGTGACCAACCCCGTGGTGCAGCAGCACTACGGCGCCAGGGCGCTGGCCAGCCTGGAGGCCGCCGGGCTGGAGGCCTCTGTCCTGGTGATCGAGGCCGGTGAGGAGCAGAAAACGCTGGTGACCGTGGCCCGGATTCACGATGCCGCCTGCGAACGCCAGCTGGAGCGGGGCTCCCTGATCGTCGCCCTCGGCGGCGGCGTCGTGGGCGACATGGCCGGCTTCGCCGCTGCCACCTGGCTGCGGGGCATTGCCGTGGTGCAGGTGCCCACCACCCTGCTGGCGATGGTGGATGCCGCCATCGGTGGCAAGACGGGCGTCAACCACCCGGGCGGCAAGAACCTGATCGGCGCCTTTCATCAGCCGCGGCTGGTGCTGATCGATCCGACCGTGCTGGACACCCTGCCGGAGCGGGAGTTCCGAGCCGGCATGGCTGAGGTGATCAAGTACGGCGTCATTGGCGACCCGGAGCTGTTCGCCGATCTCGAGGCAGCGGCCCGGCACGATCCCCTGGCTGGCCTGGCCAGCCTGGAGGCCGTGGGACCCGAGCTGCTGGAGCACCTGCTGCAGTGCTCCGCCGCCGCCAAGGCCCGGGTGGTCGCCGCCGATGAACACGAGGCCGGCCTGCGGGCGATTCTCAACTACGGCCATACCCTCGGCCATGTGGTCGAAACCCTCTGCGGCTACGGCACCTGGCTACACGGCGAAGCCGTGGCGATCGGCATGGTGGCGGCCGGTGAGCTGAGCCTGGCGATGGGTCTCTGGAGCCAGGAGGATCAGGATCGGCAGAAACGCCTGATTCAGGCCGCCGGATTACCCAACGCGTTCCCGGCGCTCAGCCGCGAAGCCGTCTGGCGGTGCCTGCAGTCGGACAAGAAAGTGAAGGATGGCCGCATCCGCTTTGTGCTGCCGACAGCGATCGGCGCGGTAGCCATCCGTGATGATGTGAATCTCGAGACGATTCTGGCTTTGGCGACGGACGACCAGGATCAGACCTGATCGTAGCGCTGGTGATGTCGGGCAATGATCCGATCGATGCGCGCTTGGGCAAGCACCAGGACATCGAGAGAGACATCTTCAACGGAGTCTGGATCACTGAATCCGAACGGGTTGTCGAGGTCGGCAATCAGATGGAGCAGAAAGACCAGCAGGAAAGAAATGACCATCAGGAAGAAAGTGGCCTCGACGATGGCATTGGTGTTGGCCAGCGTCAGCCCCGCACACAATAGAAAAGTTGCGGTGTAGGCCAGCCAGTAGACCATCTTGACAAAATCGGTCTCGCGGATCACATCCACCCGATTGAGGGCCCTGAGGATGGCCGCCATTTCGATCATCAGCCGTCCCTTCAAGGAAGAATGACTGAGCCAGAGACTGGATTGGATCACGTGATCATGGGCTCGGTCATAGACGGCCATCACCTGATCTGTCGTTAAATCGCCTTTGATCCAGGCGAGGATGGCCCTGCCAAGATCACCGACGGCGTCCAGGTCATCGCCGACAACGGACTCCGGATGGTGAAGAGGAACAGCGCTCACCTCCCTGGCGATCAGCTCAAGTGCTGAAGCAATCTCAGCCGGTAGCTTCTCGCTTTCTTTGTAATCAGCCAAGACACCATTGAGGAGAAAACCAAACAAAAAGACACTGGATGCCACCAGGGCTGAAAACAAGGGATTGATCGAGATAATCTCAAATCCCAGATAATGGACCAGCAGTTTAAGAATCGCGATTGCAGCGACAATGGAACAAACTCTTGCCATCACGCGAAAACGCTTTGTCCTGGCAAGACCGGAAAGGAGTGTCATGGCGAGAGCTTCGAATCTCCATCTTAACAAACAGCTCTTTCCCCACCAGGATCGACCCAGGGACAGGGCATCAAAATCAGGCCGACGGGCTGCACTGGCAAAAGCTGAGCACGGACCGAGAACTCTGACATCGCCAAGCTTGTTGCCAGAGAGCATGGCAACGATGTCCCAATGTCAGGATTCAAGGCATTGGCATTCATCCCTTGAAAGTTTAAAAGTTAATCCTCCGTCGCAACAAAAAAGTTTGCATGTGCTCCATATCACAAAGGCAAGGTTGCTGGCGAAATCAGCCTTGCCCATGGCGGGAAACCGAGCTGGCTGATCGTGCTTGTCCCACCATGAGCAACGTCAGCCAGGGCACCGGAGCTGAGCATGCCGATCTCATCGGGTTGCCCAGGCCTTCACCCCTGTGGCTTTGGGCTCAGCGATTCAAGCCTGCAGAGGCTCCCGCAGGAACAGGGAGGGCGTCTCCAGCGCCGCATCCTGTCCCCGGCTGAAGGCGATCCAGCGAAAGTCACCCAGCGCCCGCGGATCCACCAGACGCAACAGGGTCTCCCGCCGCTGGAGCAGCTGCTCCAGCGCGGCCTGCGGCTGCTGTTGCAGGCCATGCAGCCGCTCGGCCAGCCCCAGGGCCAGCAGGGCCTCTCCCTGGCGGCACTGGCCCAGACAGCGCCAACCACTGCGTTCGGCCGCCCACTGCAGGCTCTCCAGGCACAGATGGGCGGTGAGATCCCAGCGGCCCGGCTCCTGCAGGGGATCGTCGCTGGCCCGTTGGGCCCGGTAGGCCATCAAGGTGCCCTGGCCGCGCTGGGGCGAGTAGTACCGCCAGGCCTCATGGGCGTAATCAATCACCAGCAGCTGGCCGCAGCGCAGGCCCTGGCCACAGGCCTCCAGCCAGGGGGCGAGGCCCGGATGGAGTTCGCTGCACCAGCCGGTCGGGCGTTGGGGGCCGGGCTCGCTGAGTCCCAGGGCTTGCAGTGGCGCCAGCAGCTCGGGCTCAAGGCGCTCGCCGGGCTCAAGCCGCAGACCCTCATCGTGGAACACCACCCGCTGACGGCGCCACTGCGCCCCGTCCGCCACAATCCGCTCCACCGCCAGGGCATCGAGCACCTCGTGCGCCAGCACCACCCCCGTCACCGGCGCGGTGGCCAACTCGGCGAAGCTGGCCCAGCGCCGGGGCAGCGGACAGTCCTGCAGCCGTTGCCTCTGGCGCTCGGCCATGCCGGGGTTGGGCTCCACCAGCACCAGCTCCAGCCGGCGAGCGAGCTCCGGTCGCTCGGCGGTGATGCGCTCGGCCAGATCGTGGGCCAACTGTCCCTCACCGGGCCCCGTTTCCACCAGGCTGAGATTCTCACCGCCGGCGGGATGCAGAGTCTCCAGCCAATCAATCAGCTGGGGCGCCAGCAGGGCAGCGAAATCGGCACCGAGGCTGGGGGCCGTGACGAAATCTCCCTCCCGACCAATGCCCAGGCGGCCGCTGCCATAGGCGCCGTGGGCGGGGTCGTGGAGCACCCACTCCATGTAGGTGGAGAAGGGCACGCTGCCGCCAGCAGCCTCCATCCGGTGGCGCAACCAGGCCGGTAGCTCAGCGGCCATGGATCACCGGCCCGGCAAGTTCGAGACCAGTCGGCCCGTGGCGATGGCTGCAGCAGGGGGGGATCGTCATGCCGGGGGAGTCACACGTCGGCTCGAACCGAGCAAAACAGGGCGCCAGGCTAGAGGGATCGGCTCGCGGCTCCTGGCCCCGGGGGGGAGAATGCAGGGCCAATCCACTGCGGCTCACGCCATGCCGAACCCCATGTCCCGCCTGGGAAGCACGGCACAGCGCCAGGGCCTGATCAGCCAGGGCCTGACCGGCCTGCGGCGGGGCAGGGCCCAGCTCTGCAGCCTGCTGCTGGTGCTGCTGCTGGTGCTGGCCCCCACGGCCGGCCAGCAGGCCTGGGCCTTCGACAATCCCGATCTGCTGCCGTCCCAGCCCACGCCGGTGATCGACCTGGCGAAGCTGCTTACCGACAGCCAGCGCACGGCCCTGGAGCAGGAACTCAATGATTTTGAGGCCAGCAGCGGCTGGAAGCTGCGGGTCCTGACCCAGTACGACCGCACCCCCGGCCTGGCGATCAAGCAGTTCTGGGGACTCGATGAGCGCAGCCTGCTGCTGGTGGCCGATGAACGGGGCGGCAATCTGCTCAATTTCAACGTCGGTGATGCCCTGTTCGCCCTGATGCCCCGCACCTTCTGGGTGGAACTGCAGACCCGCTACGGCAATCAGTACTACGTGCGCGACAACGGCCAGGACGCCGCCGTGCTCGATTCACTCCACGCCGTCAAGGGCTGCCTGGCGATCGGTGGCTGCCAGGTGGTGCCGGGCCTACCCCAGGAACAGTGGCTGCTCACTCTCGCCACCTCGATTCTGGGGGGATTGATCGTGGGGTTTGCGGCCTTTCCGCGCAAGCCGGGACGACGCTTCGAATGGGCCTGGGTGTTGCTGCTCTCACCGCTGTGGCTGATTCTGTTCGCCGTCTTCGGCGTGGCCCCGATCGTGACCCGCACCAACGACGTCCTGCCGCTGCTGCGCAATGCACTCGGCTTCCTCGGCGGCGCCACCGCGGCCTACCTGATCGCCCAGCAGACGCTGGGGCGGCACCTCAACAGCACCGGGGAGAGCTGAAGCAGCAGCTCCCGAGGCTCAAGGACAGGAGAACAAGCCGGCCCGGGTCCGGGCCGGGCAGACCTGATCTGATCCCAACCCCTGGCGACTGGCCTCAAGGCGCCAAGCCGTGAACGGGTGAGTCAAAAAAGTACCTGGGCTGAGCTGCAAGAAAACCGTCAGATGACTTGTCTATTCAGGGATTCAGTTTCAGGAGCAATATCTGCATATTTCCAAAAAAGTTCGGCCCTTGGCTTGGTAGAAATTATATTCCGAAAAAGCATCCAAAGCTGACTTCATCATCGACTTGACGATTGTTCAGGCCCAGCTACAATCCGAAATATTGCGTGGCTTGATTGGCGGAGCCTGATGAGTTGAGGACACGTGATAAGTTTGCCCCCTTAAGCAGTCATCTGATCTGGGCAACGAAGCTCACGGAATGTCAAGCGTTCAATAAGACTGAACGTCGCTGGGCATTCTGGATTGGCCGCGATAGCCAATCGATTCAAGGCGGCAACTGAGGCTGTTGTCGGTACAGCGGGGCACCTGGCGAATAGCCACGTTTTCCCACTGTTCGAGGCCGTTCTGACGCAGCTGGGCGAGGTTGTCCTCATAAAAGCGGCGCAGCTCTTCGTAGCGCCTGACCGGTTGGCCGTAGTAGCTGTTACCGGCGAGGGTGGGAAACGAGGCCCACTCGGGCGCCAGCTTGGCGGCCAGTTCCGGGGAGAGCTCGCCCCGATCGGCCAGGGGCAGGGCGCCGCGGCGCTGGATCAGAAACAGGGCTCCCTGATCCTGGGACGGGGGCTGGAAGTCGTTCAGGCCCAGGGTCTGCACCACCAGGTTCCAGGTGAAGGGCATGAACTGATAGGCCCCGGCGGCGGCGCTGGCATAGCCGGAGGTGTAGTGGATCCGATTGGGATGGCGATCGAGGGACGGCATGTAGCTCCCCCCGAACATCACCCGATAGCCGACGGGATGACCCTCCTTCCAGGTGCCTTCGGCGTAGCGGATGGTGTTGAGCAGGGCCTTGCGCTCCGGCGTGATCGCAAAGAACCGGGGAGCCTCCGGCAGGGGCGGCAACACAGCCACCTGGGGGACCGGGGGTGGCACGGGGACCAGGGACCAGGGATCGGCTTGCTCAGAGGCGCGGACCGGCGCAGCGATGGCCAGGGCAGCTCCGCTGAGGAGAAGAGCCAGTTGGGAGCGCTGAAGGAACGACAAGACGGATCAAGCGAAGGACAGGCCTGGGCACAAAGACGTTGATGTACTGAAGGATTTCAGACGAACTGATGAAAGTGACAGTGACAACAACCCAGATGCCATGGCTGGTCTCGGGGGTTCAAATGCGTTTCATGGCAAGACTGCCGCTGAAACTGAACCATCAATGCCTACCGAGAGAAAAAAGGAGGAAAAGTGAAGTTCGCGCCACTTTGCCCATCAAGCACCTGAGTGGCGATGGTTTATGTGACGATCACGCAAGTGTCCATGCGTGTCACGAATCCATGGCTCAGTTCGGATCA
This sequence comes from Synechococcaceae cyanobacterium, assembly GCA_947378425.1. GTDB lineage: Bacteria > Cyanobacteriota > Cyanobacteriia > PCC-6307 > Cyanobiaceae > Cyanobium. The sequence goes on along the minus strand of CANCJV010000053.1, from coordinate 3,345 downwards.
CTGTGACCAAGAAGGTTGGGTGGACTCGGATGAACAGAAGTTCCAACCTTGTGCCGCTCATTGATCGGGACTGCTGATCAGGGGGCCAGCTGCGCCACGATCGCCCCAGCGGCGGCGGCAGCCCCAGCACCCGCCAGCGGTCCCCGGCGGGGTGGCAGCAGGGGTTGATCCAACTGCCAATCGCCCCTGTCCAACTGGCTGCGGCTCAGGAGCCGATGGCGGCCATGGTCCTGGAGTGCCTCAGCCAGCACCGGAGCTTCGGCAAAGCCATGGCGTTCGACCAGATGGATGCCGACCCCCTGGCTGAAGGCCTCACAGAAGCTGCTGTAGCCGGCCTTGGTGATCAGCCGGCCGGCATGGGGCATCAGGTCCAGGGGCCGCAGACCCTCGGGCAACAGCCGAGCGTTGGCAGCCACAGCCAGGGCTGGCTCACTGACAATGAACACATGCTCGGGCCAGCGGGCCAGCAGGCCAGGGTCGAGGCTCAGACCCAGGCCACCGAAACTGATCAACACGCAGCGATCGCGCTCCGCCGGCAGGGCCAGTTGCGCCAGCACCGCCGGAGCGAGCGGCCGGGGCTCGGAGTTGGTGAGCCCGATCGGCTGCACCGGCAGCCCCCAGTCCATCGGCAGGCTGAGGGGACAGCGCAACAGCAGATCGCCCTGGCCGTAGAGCTCGCGGGCAGCCAGGGCGCGGCCGGCCAGCTCCGGCCCCATCGCTCCATAGATGGCATCCCAGCCGAAGCTCGCCAGCCAGATCAGGGGCGCACCGAGGCGTGCCGCGATCAGGGCCGCTGGCGGTGGCACATCGGCCAACACCAGCACGGGCAGCTCCTGGCGCGTCAGCCAGGCCACCTCAGCCTCGATCTGGGCGGGCAGGATCCCATCCAGTGCCTCCAGCTGGCGCAGAGTGGTCCGGGGATCCACCTCCAGAGCATCCGCCTGGACCACGCCCACATCCCAGCGGCAGCAGCGGTGTTCAAAGCCACCATGGCCGAAGGCGAGCTGCAGGAAGGACTGGGGCAAGCCCGTGGAGAGCACCAGGCGCCACTGGGGCCGCAGCAGAGCCAGCTGCTGGAGCACCGCCACGCTGCGCGAGCCATGGCCATAGCCATGGCTGCTGATGCAGGCGTAGATCAGCATCGACTCAGGGCCGCGGCGCTCCAGAGGGTCTGTTCATAGAGCAGATCGCCCGTCAGGCCATACCAGCGATGGCTGATCTGGCTGAGCTCTCCGTCCTGAAAGCGAATCCAGCTGAAATGGCGCAGCGAGCGGCCGCGATCGTCGCTGCCATGACGGGGAACACAGGCGCAATTGAGATAGGCAGTGCCTTCTTCATCGCGGTGGAAGCTCTGCCGTTCGCCCAGAAACCGCCGCAGGGTGTGATGCATGTGGCCGAACACCACCAGGGGCACGGGGCGGCGGCGGCGGATGTGGGTGATCGCCAGGGCCAGATCGCGATCGCCCCAGTCGCAGGAGGGGCTTTTCCAGTCCCGACCGCAGAGGGAGCCCGCCTGGGTGCCCAGGCCCGTGGGCCCCGAATGGGCCAGCAGCACCAGGGGCAGCTCCGGATCGGCCGACAGGGCCGCCCGGCAGATGCGATCGGCCGACTCCTGCTGGGTCACCGGACCGTAGACCGCACGAACCGCCCGCGACAGGGTGAAGCCACCCCCGGCGGTGAACGGCCGGCAGCCCACCACAGCCAGACCAGGGGGGGTGAGCTGCCGTAGCCCCCAGCCGCAATGGAGCTCCCCCAGCAGCTCCAGCTGTTGGCGCAGCCGCTGACCACTGCCGTCCTTACCGGTGTCATGGTTGCCGGCAATGCAGGCGACGGGGAGCTCCAGCTCGTTCAGCAGGGTGGGAATGCGGCTGTGGCCATCGCTGAAATCGCCGACAAGCAGCAGGGCATCAGGCCGGATCAGATCCAGCAGCAGATGGTCGGAGGCGTCCCACTGGTCATGGAGGTCGCCGGCGATGGCGATGTTGAGGTCTGCCAAGCCGGCGTCTTCCTAGTCTTGGCCCCATCCTGCCCGAGCCGAGGAAGCGGTTGGTCTTCTCCCAGGTTTCTGCCCCGCACGCCACACCGCCAGTCCCGCAGCTGCGGACCGCCATCCGGGATCTCTGCCGCGAGCGCAAGGCGGTGATCCTGGCGCACTACTACCAGGACGACGCCATCCAGGATGTCGCCGATTTCATCGGTGACTCGCTCGAGCTCTCCCGCAAGGCCGCCAGCACCGAGGCCGAGGTGATCGTCTTCTGCGGCGTCCACTTCATGGCGGAAACCGCCAAGATCCTCAATCCCGGCAAAACAGTGCTGGTACCGGATCTGGAGGCGGGTTGCAGCCTGGCCGATGACTGTCCCGCCGAGGCCTTCGCCGCCTTCCGCGCCCAGCATCCCGACCATTACGTCGTCAGCTACATCAACTGCTCGGCGGCGGTCAAGGCCCAGAGCGATCTGATCTGCACCAGCAGCAATGCCGTGCAGCTGGTGAAGCAGCTGCCAGCGGAGCGACCGATTCTGTTCGCGCCGGATCAGAACCTGGGCCGCTGGGTGGCCCGCCAGACGGGACGGGAGCTGACGCTCTGGCCCGGCAGCTGCATCGTGCATGAATCCTTCAGCGAGCAGGCCCTGCTGCAGTTGCGCCAGCAGCATCCCGAAGCCGAGGTGATCGCCCATCCGGAATGCCAGCAGCATCTGCTCGATCTGGCCGATTTCATCGGCTCCACCAGCAAACTGCTCGAGCGGGTGGCCAGCAGCCCGGCCCCGAGCTTCATCGTGCTGACCGAGCCCGGCATCCTGCACCAGATGCGGCTGCGGGCCCCCGAAAAGAGTTTTCACGACGTCCCCGGCGCCGATGGCTGCAGCTGCAACACCTGCCCCTACATGCGGCTCAACACCCTGGAGAAGCTCTGGCGCTGCCTCGATCGACTGGAACCGGGCATCGAACTCGATGAAACGCTGCGCCTGAGGGCGCTGGAGCCGATCGAGCGGATGCTGGCGATGAGCGCCTGAAGCGGCGGCGATGTTGCCCAGCGACGGCCTGATCAGCCTCACCCCCCAGGGCCTGTACTGCCGTGCGGCCGACGCCTGGATCGATCCGTGGCGGCCCGTGCCCCGGGCCCTGATCACCCACGGCCACGCCGACCACGCCCGGCCGGGCTGCGGCGCCTACTGGGCGATCGGCGCCGGCGCCGGGATCCTGCGCAAGCGATTGGGGCAGGGCATTGAACTGCACAGCCTCGACTACGGCGATGTCCTACCGATCGGCGATGCCAAGGTGTCGTTCCACAGCGCCGGCCACGTGCTCGGCTCCGCCCAGATCCGCCTGGAGGCCGGGGGGGAAAG
>CANCJV010000052.1 GCA_947378425.1 Synechococcaceae cyanobacterium | reverse complement strand
CGTGCCCGGTGTCAACTACGTAGGCGGGTCGCGTCAATTACGTAGGCGGGTTACCCCCGGTCCTCCCCCTGCCATAGCAGGGGGGGTGACGTGACCCCCTTTGTTGCTCCAGTCCTTATGAGAGCTGTTGGGGTGATCAGGCCGCCTTCCATTGCTGGAGGACTTCCAGGGGCGTACGCCCCTGGAGAGCCGAATGCGGTCTGTATGCGTTGTACTCGATTCGGTGCTGTTCTGCCAACACCTTGGCCTCAGCCAGTGATGCGAACAGCTCGATATTCAGGAACTCATCTCTTAGCCTACCGTTGAATGACTCCACGAATGGATTCTCCCAAGGTGAACCTGGGGGAATGTATTCCGTTCCCGATCCATTGCCCGTACACCACTCTTGCAGTGCATGGGCAATGAACTCAGGGCCATTGTCCATCCGTAGATGGGTGGGAGCTGGATACTGCCCGAGGAGTTCCTCAATTGCAGTGATCACATCCACTGCCTTGCATCGCCTGCCGACACGAATGCGCAGACAGACGCGGCTATATTCATCGAGAATATTCAAGAACTTCAGTCTGCGACCATCCATTGTCTGGTCAAACTGAAAGTCAATCGCCCACACATGGTGCGGGTATTCAGCTCTCAGCAGCGTTCGGGAGCCGTCTGAGGGTCGACCGCGCTTCCGCTTGCGCGGCAGGGGCCTCTGTAGACCCTCCTCCCGCCAGATCCGTTGTACTCGCTTGTGATTGACCGTCCAGCCCTCTGAGGTGGGTGCCTTTTACTGGACAGTTCCGGCCCCTGACATCGTTAACTCCGGGCGGGAGGAACAGGGTTCAGTCAGATTGTAGACCTCATGGGGAGTTCTGCCTCCCAAGGAGCTATGTGGCCTTACATGGCAATACCTCCACAGGAAACGGGCCAGGCTGATTTCTGCCTCCCAGCCATCGCTGTAGGCATGCAGGTAGACCTCCTCGTATTTGACCGTTCTCCACAGTCGTTCGACAAGGATGTTGTCGTAGCAACGCTTCCTGCCTGACCAGCTGATCTTAATCTTCTCTGCCTGCAGCCTGGCCACAAAGTCGGTTGATGTGAACTGACAGCCCTGATCGGAGTGGAAAATCTCTGGCTTGCGCTCACCTTCCAATGCCATCTCCAGGGCATCGAGACAGAATTCCGTGTCAAGGCTGTTGGAGAGCTTCCAGCTGAGCACGTTCCTGGAGGAGAGATCCACGATCGCCACCAGGTAAAGGAAGCCTTTCTGCAGCGGGATATACGTGATATCGGTGGCCCAGACCTGATCCACTGCGTTGACCAGCCTGAGGTCCACCAGGCAGGGATAGCGCTCCGATGGTTCGCCAGGGATCGTCGTACGGGGTTTCTGGTAGATCGCCCGCAAACCCATGCGCCGCATGAGGTTTCGCACCCGGTCTCGACTGATCGGGATCCCATCTCTGGCGAGGTAGTCCACGATCCGGCGGCTGCCGCTGCAGGGATCTTCCAGGTAGAGAGCATCGATCCTGGCCATGATCCGCAGCGTCGACTCCCGCACCGGTGTGGGTCGGTAGTAGAGCGTCGATCGAGGCAACCCCAGCAGCGCACATTGGCGGCTGACGCTGAGCTCAGGGTGGTCGTGATCCACCAGCTTGCGCAGTTCACGGACATCAGAGCAGCTGAGACTTTTTTTTGAGCCACTCCAGCTCCATCTGCAGCCGCCCGATCTGCTGGAACAGCTCGGCCTCCTTGGCCTGCCCCTCCTCTTTGTCCTTGGTCTTCTGGCCCTTGGTGAACAGCTCGCTGGCGCTATCGAGCAGCTGGCGCTTCCACTGGCTCACCTGGATCGGGTGAATCGCGTGATCGGCGGCGATCTCCTGGATCGTCTTGCGGCCACTGATCGCCTCCATGGCGACCTTGGCCTTGAACTCGGGACTGTGAGTGCGGCGCTTGCTCATCGGTGGGAGCCCCTTTTCAGGGGCGGTGCCCCGCCTCAGAGGTTAACGATGGGGGCTGTCCAGGAAAGCCAGACCACCTCAGGGTGCTGCAGATGTGCAGCGCAATCGAACGGTGAGACAGCGGTCGAACCCGAGAAACTAATGCGCATGGGGTAAATAGTTTGCAAAGCGGACTTTAGTTAAATCCGAGGGAATTTTGGAAAAACGAACCGACTCGCCGCCCGAGTGGTGTAAAATTTAGGCATATACGCGGAGGCAGGGATAATTCCTTGTGCATCGAACATCAAGCATGACCTGCGAATTCAGGAGTGAAGATCGTTACAGGCAGAGTGTCCCACATGTATTCAAGTCGCCTAAGCACATCACGATCACCGTTCCCTATATCGCCTATGAGAACCTGTTGGAGCGAAGTGACAGTGAGGGGCGCTCTCTAAGTAACCTGGCAGCGTTCTTGTTGGAATCAGAACTAGGACAGCAAGCAAAATATTAATAGTCAATGATTATCGCCACCGAAGCAACAAATCAATGAGGCAAGCTCAAGCACAGATTGATGATAAACTTGCTTCAATGCCACTTCCGCTGAGAAATGTGGGGGGGCATCGTGACGGTCGATGCCGAGCAAGTTCAGAAAAAACTAATCCTCCAAGGTCAATTTCCTGAGAGTAAAAGGTCGGTCAAGCAACCTGGCATTCAATTTGCTCCGTTGGAAATTGGGCAAGTAAAAGCAATATGCATCAAGAGTACGCCTTGCTACATACTTGAACAGGCGCCAGGGCTGAGCACATTGGCACTGTCTTTTGCGGGGGACAGATTTCGATGCAAAACTGAAAAGCATTTCGCCGAAGAGCTGGGCCTGGCGAAATTACCCTGATCTCAAGGAACGGAAGTAAAATCAACATCGGTTACTTCTCGGGGATGCTCTTCGAAATAGATCACCGGCGATTGCAAAGGACGATTGGCGCAATCACAGGAGCCAAGGGTCATGTCAATCACGAGAAGTTGTACACCTTCAAGAGTAGGCAGCCTGCGGGAAAGCCTAGTATTCATAATCACTTTTGGTCATACATCTCTTTCTTGGATCAACTGCTAGGTGAAAGCAGCTATCTGGCTACGTGTCTTGGTTTGGACGAACAGGTCTATCGACTGCTGGCACTTTCGCTTTTGCAAGCAGAAGGAGAAATAGAAAAAACAAAGAAGCGATGGGCGGAATCCCCAAACAATTGGAAAAGTCCACTGGATGACCTGGTGGACTACATCCGCTGCAACGTCCATCGAAATCTCACGTTGACCGACCTAGAGGAACAGACTCATTACTCAGGCAGGCAACTTCAGAACCTATTCAAAGAAAAGTTTGACTGCACCCCAATGCAATTCGTGAGGAGACAGCGCTTGACTGCTGCGATGGAGAGACTGCAAACAGCGGAGGCAAGCGACACGGTTACCAATATCGCCAGGGACTGCGGATACTTGTACTCCTCCACTTTCACCACCGACTTCAAGCAGGAATTTGGAGTAAGTCCCTCAGTGGTTCTCAGAGCATCGCGAGTGGGGTAGAAAACATTTCAGCGACTGATGGCAATCAGATGATTGGAAACCACTTGAAATGGGGATAACTCCAACTGGGACTTTTCGTCATTGCCTTTGGCGCTCTTCAGGTCTGGTGGAACAACGCACTCTGAGGATGCGTGATCTGCTCCGACCCTTGAGCGAAGGCGAGTTCCGAAAAAACCTGGAGCGGATCTGAACAAAATGGTCTGAACTAAGGACCCTCAGCGATCTAATCACTAGGCATGGAGGACAAGGGAAACCAAAAGGCATTCAGTCAACACCAGCAGACGAAGCGGCACCTAGAAGCACAGAAGCCAGCATGAATCTCCCCAGACTTAGGATTGATAATGCTTTCTCCTTGAAACTGCCTGCCAAATCAAGTCTTCTGTAATACGCGCACGGAAAGCGCCCCGTCGTGGTGCTGAACGATTCCAATGAGGCAATAGTGCGATCATACAGATCAAGATCCAAACACTGCGGGAAGCGAGAGGAATCAAACTGCCACCCATCACATAGCATAACCATCACTAAACATAAAGTGATTGTGCCATCGCGCAGCGGCAAGGGGCCAAGGCGAAGCAGTTCTGCGTCACTCTGCAGCAAACTGACTCATGTCAGCAAAGGACTGGGCATTGATGACCGGCAAATACAAAGAGATTGGAATGTAAAGTAGTATGAAGGAGTTGTTGGTGGAAAACGAGGTGAGCAGGGCAAAAGCGCCAAATGCAGCAGTTTCGACTAGGATATATGGAAATAAGGTGTCAATATGATGCATCATTCAGTTTCTGGATTTTGCGAAATGACTAAGCAACTCCCCGCCAATCCAAGACAACAGCGGCGACTCGACCCGGCATTTCGTTCGCCAAAGCGCCTCTCAATTACCATTCCCCACAATGTTTATGAGCAACTAGTTGGACAAAGTGATCAAGAGGGGCGCTCCTTGAGCAATCTGGCAGCGTTTGCATTGGAGTCGGCACTGCAAGATCAATTAAACGGCAGAAACACTTTGACGCCCTAGGATCAAGCAAGCAATGGAAGCGACGAGTGAACCACAAGACGGGAAATTCTCATCCCTTCCTTTCCCACTAAAAAATGCAGAGCGGACCTTCACGCTTGATCCAGCAGAGATGCCAACAAAAGAAAACGGACTTTGTGGGAAGGTCTATCTTTTCAATAAGCATAGTATTCAGCGCCCTCAAGCAGAGGCAGCACCAATCAAAATTGGTAATCTTATAAGCGTTGCATTAAGGTCGACACCGTATACAGCGAAGCACGTAGACAAAGGATTTAGCACAATGGCAATTGCCTTATCGGGAGATGTGAATACATATACCGAAGAGATCAGATCTCACTATTTTAATCCAGGCGACATCCACTTGAATCCTAGAAATGGTGGTACAATAAAAGGGGGTTACTTTAGTGGTTTCTTGTGCCAAATCAATCACAAGAAGTTGAAATCAGGAATAAGTGACCTAAGGGGGGATGATGTCGCCATTGATCTTGGGAGGTCGCACCTTCTTGGAGCCAGTAAAAAAAATATTAAAAGGAACTCCAATAGGCGCCTTTTTGGGTTTTACCATTATATAGATCAACTGCTCGGGGAAAGTGCTTATTTTGCAGCGGGCCTTGGGTTGGATGAGCAACTTTATCGATTGTTGGCGCTATCGCTCATCGAGTCGGTCGGCGCTATTGAAAAGGTTGAGAAGCGGTGGAAAGTCGCCACGGACAATTGGACCACGCCGATGGATGAATTGGTGGACTACATCCGCTCAAATGTCCAGATGAATCTCACCCTTTCCGACTTGGAAAGGCAAAGTTGCTACTCGGCGCGGCACCTACAGAAACTCTTCAGGCAGAAGTTTAACTGCACCCCAATGCAATTTGTTAGACGTCAGAGGTTGTCAGCCGCAATGGAGAAACTGGAATCTGCAGATGTTGACGAAACCGTGACCAACATCGCCAGGGACTGCGGTTACCGATACATCTCCAACTTCTCAACTGACTTTCAGCGGGAATATGGAGTTTCTGCCTCCGTGGTGCTGAGAGCATCGCGGGGGCAAGGGAATAATAGTAACTGCGATTGATGGCAATCAGATGATTGGAGACCACCTCAACCGGGGATAACCCCAGCTGGGACTTTTTGCCATTGCCTTGGCCGGTCTGCAGGTCTGGTGGATCAGCAGGACCCAGACGGGGCTTGGTTTGGCATGACCGTTGTTGAAGGGCACCTTCCGCAAGACCTTGGAGCAGAGATTGACGAAGCGGTCCGGAGGTTGTGTCACCCATCACCTCAAAGGTCAAGCGGACTGGGCGCGTAAGTTCCCAGATCCTGCTCCGCCTGTTGAATCAGCACCACCAGGTTCCCCAGCAACCTTCTAACCCGTGGTGACTGCTCAGGGTTCCGAGCGGCTGATTTGCGCTGTACTTGATCTTGGGCTGATGAACCAGGCTGGATGAATGAGTGAATCTGGACTGGAAGCCAAGCAAACCGGGCATGGCGATGAAATGGACCGGGTCGACTCCTTAATGCTGCCGCAAAGCGGGCCTTTTCGCGACAAAATCATCCCCAAAGCTCAATTCGGCTTCTCTTTGGTGTTGACTTGCTGAGAAGACTGCGGCGCTAGTAATTCTGGTGATGTGGAGCCCATTTGAGCCGACAGACCCATGGGATTCGCAAGGTCCCCCCTCCCGCCAAGATCCCCCAAGCCACTGCATAAGCCCCAACAGCACCCATGAAGCCCAATTCTGGACAATTGGGCTTTTTTTCTGCACTGAATCAGTGCACCATTAACCACTAATCAGGGGTGACTGAATGTCATGGCCTCTGTGCTGCAACGGCTTTGGGCGCTCTGAAGGTGTTGAACCGGTCTGGAACGTGGCAATCCGTGATCACTGTCACTTTTCAGCGCCGCACATGCACCGAAAACTGAATCATGGTCGGCGCTCAACCGAGGAGTTGCAGCTGCCTTTCGGTGGGAAACCCGAGCCGGATAGCCGTTGGGTGCTGCTGTCTGAATTGAACCCCTGCAGCAGTGTCCCAGGGAGTGGTCTGACTCAGGAGGAACAGCACCAGGGCAAGACGATCGTCCAGCAGGTCAACGCTTCGTTCAAGGCGGCCCAGGACCTGAAAAGGTGCCGGCTGCGGGTGCCCGACACCCAGCCCCGGCTGCCGCGTAGCGGTTGTCCTGAGGACTGAAACAGCCGATCGTGTGCCACAGCAAGCTGATCACGCTTGGCTTTTGCTTGAGCGCCAAGACCTCGCCATCGGCCAGCCTGGTGCTGTCGTCCCCAGCGCCATGGTGCCTGTCGTCATCGATCCCGTCGGCACGAGCCTGCTGCTGATTGCCGCTGATCCGGTTGCCTGCCTGCCGGAAATCCCTTCCAGGGACTGGTTGTCGATCTGGATCAGGTCACCGGGCCGCCCCACTCGTGCCGCAATATCGGTGGCCTGGGCCCTAAGGTCCGCAGCCATCCGAGCCCCAGCTCGCTGAGCCGGCAGCACTCCTCGGGCCGCTGTTGTTGTGGCTTCTGTCGTCTTGGCCGCTGACTGGTGGTGAGATCGGATCGCGGTCCTGGTGGTTTTTCGGGGTGGCCTGCCTGTCGCACGTGCAAATGGCATAGGATGAATACTAATCACAGAGTCGCCATGATGATCGGCACCAGGTTGCAGTGATCGATCTTCGGTCACTCCGTATCGTTGATTATTATCAGTGGGCTGGTTGTGGCAGGCTTGCTGCCAAGGAGCTTGGTTGCAATCAATCCACTGTCAGTAGAAAGTGGGCCGAGTTCCAATGGCTCTTTGCTGCCGCCAGTATCTCCGAAGATCTGCTCTTTGTCGATCTCGAGCGGCGGGTGCATCAATGTTGGCGCTTTGCCAAAGGTGTTGATCTGCGGGTTCATATGTATCTCTGGATCAATCGCCTGCTGAAGGAGCATCTGCCTGTTGCCTGGACCTCGAATCCGCTGGAGCTGTCGACCACAGTGGCTCCGGCCCTGCAATTACTTGGTGACAGAGTGATTGATGCCCTTTGTGCGCCCTATCCCATGATCGCCGCTGTCGATCGGGATCGGTTTGCGCTGGTTCCCCTGTATTCCACAAGCCTGGTCTTGCTGGCTCGATCGGAATGCCTTCTGACAAAGGAGAGAGGTCTTTCCCTCCGAGATGTTGAGCTGGCGACGCGCCCTGGCGCGCTGGGTTTCGTGCCGGCGGAGGTGGGCTCCTGCAGCGCGAAGGTCGATCAGCAGATTTTTAGTGCCAGCGGCGAGGTGGAGTCGAGGCGTGATCATCGCTATTGGGGGACTTCCCTGTCTTCGTTCAATGGCCTCAAGGTTCTCGATTACAGCTTGTCTGCTCCCTATGCGGAGTTCCTGGTTGTCCTGAAGGAGTGGCAGGAGCATGCCCAGATCCTGAGCTTGCTGCAGGCGATTGGTGATGGCCTGGGCGGGCGCTCCAGCCGGTTCTGCGAGTCACAACAGCTTTCTATCCACCACTGTCTTTAGCTGGGCCAGGGTCGTCATTCCCTGGGCCGCCGCTGCTGGGTTGAAGAGGCGATACGGCTCCGTGCCTTCAGTTCTCGATGGCCGATCGGCCTGGCTTCCGCACTCCCATCTTCCGGCGGGTTCGCTCCTCGTCTCTTCAGGGTGATGGCGCCCGGCACCGCACCCCGTGCAGGCGGCTGGTGGGCCTGCTCCTGCCGATGTGCCGGTGCCTCCCAGGGGAGAGAATGGATGGCCGTGAGCGGCCGCCCCGCCGCTGAGCGCCCTGATGTCCCAGTCCCCATCCGCCAACAGCAGCCCAGTCCCGGGCCGGCGCAGCCGGGCGGGGCGGCGCCGTTGGAGCTGGCGTCGGGCCCTGGGCCTGGGCCTGTGCTTCGGACTGGGCTACAGCCTCACCCTGCGCCTTCTCGATCTGCCGATGGCCAGCAGCTGGAAGGGGATCCAGCGCTTTGGCGTCAAGACCTTCCCCGGCAGCGAACTCGACAGCCTCCGGCGCCAGTACGGCGATCGCCAGCAGCAGATCCGCGGTGACCTGGACCTACTCGAACTGGAGCGCCAGCAGAAGCTCAATGCGGCCGAGCTCGTCAAGCGCCAGGCGGAGATGGCGGCCCGGGAGCAGCAGGCGAGCCAGCAGTCCCAGAGCCAGGGCGAGGGTCAGCGTCTGGAGGCCCTGCCCCAGGACCAGCAGGAGCCCACCTCGCCGCCTGCGGCCGAGCCCGCTCCCGTTCAGGAGTCAGCGCCTCTCGCCCCGTCAGCGCTGACGCCCCCCTCACTGCCGCCCCCGCCAGCTTCGCCGACCCCGGCGCCTCCCAGCATCCCCCCGGCCCAGGCTCCCGCCGTCAACCCGCCGGGCAACCCCTAGATCTGGCACAGTTCAGCGATGATTCAGGCCTGTTGATGAGCGCGCCCCAGTCCCTGCTCCAGGCCGCCATCGGCCGTCTGGCTGCCCGTGTCGGCAGCGGCCTGGCGGACACGGCCGCTGGCCTGGCAGTGCTGGCCCAGGACGCCCCGGCCCGGCTGCAACAGGAGTGGCAGCTGTTCTGGGAGGAAGTGGAACTGGAAGCCGAACGACTGGAGCGCGGTGAACCCCCCGCCGAGGCGGGGCCGCCGTCAACGGCACCGGCCTCAGCGTCGGGGGCGGGGGCCAGCGCCGATCCCCAGGAGCAGATCGATGCTTTGCGGGCCCAGGTGGCCGAGCTGGCGCGCCGGCTGGAGCCGCCCAGCACTTGATGGCTCCATCCTCCTGGTGGCTGCGTCTGGCCCGGTCCCTGCGCATCTGGTGGCTGGCCGTGCGGCTGCTGGCCGGCCTGTGGTGGGATGGGCGCCGCTGGAGCTATCCCGGTGGCTTCAGCGCCGAAAAGCGGGCCGATCGCCAGCGCCGCACCGCCCACTGGCTCACGGCGGAGTTCCTGGCGCTGGGTTCAGCGTTCATCAAGCTGGGCCAGTTGCTCTCGGCTCGCCCTGATGTGCTCCCCGCCGATGTGGTGGAGGAACTGGCTCACCTGCAGGACCAGGTACCCGCGTTCCCCTTTCCGGTGGTGCAGGCGACCCTGGAGGAGGAGCTCGGCGATCGTTGCGCCGAGATCATCGATCTCGAAGAGCTGCCCCTGGGTTCGGCCAGCCTGGCCCAGGTGCACCGCGCCAGCCTGCGCAGCGGTCGCCAGGTGGTGTTCAAGGTGCAGCGGCCCGGTCTGGAGCGGCTGTTCCGCCTCGATCTGGAGGTGCTGCAGCAGGTGGCGGCGGCGATTCAGCGCCATCCCCGCTGGGGCCAGGGCCGGGACTGGGTCGGTATTGCCAAGGAGTGCCGGCGGGTGTTGCTGCGGGAGCTCGATTTCCGTCTGGAGGCCGAGCATGCCGCCCGCTTCCGTCAGCAGTTTCTTGATGATCCGGCCATCCGCATTCCGGCGGTGATCTGGGAGCTCAGCTCCAGGCGGGTGCTCTGTCTCGACTATGTGCCCGGCATCAAGATCACCGATCGCCCTGCCCTGCTGGCGGCGGGCATCAACCCCTCGGCGGTGGCGGAAAAGGGGGCGGCCAGTTATCTCCAGCAGTTGGTGCGCTTCGGCTTCTTCCACGCCGATCCCCATCCCGGCAATCTCGCCGTGGCGGCCGATGGCGCCCTCATCTACTACGACTTCGGCATGATGGGCCAGATCTCCGAGCGCCTGCGCAGCCGCATCGGCCGCATGGTGCGGGCGGCGGCCGGTCGCGATGCCTCGGCTCTGGTGGAGGAGCTGCAGCAGGCCGGTGTGATCGCCAGCGGCATTGAAACCGGACCGGTGCGCCGTCTGGTGCGGCTGATGCTCAATGAGGCCCTGACACCACCGTTCAGCACCAATGTGCTGAGCAAGCTCTCCTCCGACCTCTACGACCTCGTCTACGGCCAGCCCTTTCGCTTGCCTCCCGAGCTGATCTTCGTGATGCGGGCGCTCTCCACCTTCGAGGGGGTGGGTCGCAGCCTCGATCCGGGCTTTAGCCTGATGGCGATTGCCCGCCCCTACCTGCTGCCCCTGATGACTGCCAGCGGTAACGGCCCCAACGATCTGTTCAACGAGATCTCACGCCAGGCGGCCGAGGTGGGCAGCCGGGCCCTGGGGATTCCGCGCCGGCTCGACGAGAGCCTGGCGCGCATCGAGCAGGGGGATCTGCAGGTGCAGATCCGCGCCGGCGAAACCGATCGCCTGCTGCGGCGCCTGGCCCTGGCACAGCAGTCAGCCGGCCAGTCCTTTCTTCTCGGGGGTCTGGCGGTGGCGGCCTCGCTGCTTGCGGCCAGCAATCGCCCGGCCTTCACCGCGGTGCCCTTGCTGCTGGGGGTGCCGGTGGCCACGGGCTGGCTGAAGCTCCAGGCCCGCCTCAAGCGCGACGGCCGGCTGGATCAGATGCCGGGCATGAAGGGCGACTGAACTGTCCTGGCTGAGGCCTGGCCGGGATCGACGCCCATCGTCTTGGCCAAGTCTTGCACCTAGGCACTGTCCGGCACGTGGTTAATCGCGTCGGCGGTGATCTGCTCCCCTGCAAGCCGGAGTTCCCAGGTTTTCGAAACCGCTGAGCAGGGCCAGCCGAGGCGTTGTTTCAGAGGCCTGGCGCCGTTCTGGCCTGGGCTGGCTGTTCGGCGCAGGAGTTGGGGGTGGCGCCGTTGACAGCGTTCCCCCCTGCCCAGGTGCTTCAGCCCTTGCCGCGCGGCCCCCGATCTTCGACGCCGGCATAGACGGCCTGGCTACCCAGTTCGTCCTCGATGCGCAGCAGCTGGTTGTATTTGGCCACCCGATCGCTGCGGCTGAGGGAGCCCGTCTTGATCTGGCCGGCTTTGGTCGCCACCGCCAGGTCGGCGATGGTGGTGTCCTCGGTTTCGCCGGAGCGATGGCTGATGACGCTGGTGTAGCCGGCGCGGCCGGCCAGGTCGATCGCCTGCAGGGTTTCGGTGAGCGAGCCGATCTGGTTCACCTTGATCAGGATCGAGTTGGCCACGCCCCGCTCGATGCCCTGTTGCAGGCGGGCGGTGTTGGTGACGAACAGGTCGTCGCCCACCAGCTGCACGCTGGAGCCGAGTTTCTGGGTCAGCAGGTCCCAGCCCTCCCAGTCGTCCTCGGCCAGCCCATCCTCGATCGAGACGATCGGGTAGCGGCTCACCAGGGCCGCCAGCTGATCCACCATCTCGGCGCTGCTGTAGCTGCCGCCCCCGAAGGCATAGCGGCCGTCCTTGAAGAACTCGGTGCTGGCCACATCCAGGGCCAGGGAGATCTGGTCGCCGGGGCGGTAGCCGGCCTTTTCGATCGCCTGCACCAGGATGTCGCCGGCCTGGTCATTGCCCAGGTCGGGGGCGAAGCCGCCCTCATCACCCACGGCGGTGCTCATGCCTCGCTCCTGCAGCAGGCCCTTGAGGGTGTGAAACACCTCCGCGCCCATGCGCAGCGCTTCGCGGAAACTGCCGGCACCGTGGGGCACGATCATGAATTCCTGGAAATCCAGGCTGTTCGAGGCGTGAGCGCCGCCGTTGATGACGTTCATCAGCGGCACCGGCAGCAGGCTGGCCATCGGGCCGCCCAGGTAGCGGTAAAGGGGCAGGCCCAGGGCCTTGGCGGCGGCGTGGGCGTTGGCCAGGCTCACGGCCAGGATGGCGTTGGCCCCCAGGGCCGATTTGTTGTCGCTGCCATCCAGTTCGTTCATAGCCGCATCGACGGCCGACTGGTCGAGGGAGCTAAGGCCGCAGAGGGCCGGGGCGATGCGTTCCTCGATGTTCTCGACCGCCTTGGTCACCCCCTTGCCGAAATAGGCCTTGCCGCCATCGCGCAGTTCGTGGGCCTCATGGGCGCCGGTGCTGGCGCCGCTGGGCACGATCGCCCGGCCGCTGGCCCCGCCTTCCAGCCACACTTCCGCTTCCACCGTGGGGGTGCCACGGGAATCGAGCACCTCCCGGGCGACGATCGAATCGATCACGAGGTCGAGGGAATCGAGCACGGAAATAACAGATCTCACTCGGAGCGATCCTATGGGGCGCCCCTGGCCACTCCGATGTGACGGTTGGCACCGCTCCGGCAACCAGCAGCGCCTTGGGATGGGAGCTCGGGATGCCATCGTCCGGCTGGTTCGCTCCACGGCCTGGCTGACGGTTCAGGCAGCCCCCGGCCCGTTGCTGGCTCTTGGCCGCCAGGCCACTCCCTGCCAGGGCCAGGGATCGGCCATCGCTGCGCCAACGGCGTCTTCGGCCGAATCGGGAGATTTCGGCGACGCTCCGGCTCCCTGGGCTGAGCTGGGGCCGGCCCGCCGACGAGGCGAGTCAGCGCAGAATCGAGCCGGGGCCATCAGCGGCGCTGGCCTCGGAGGTCACGGGCTTGCCGCTCAGCAGACGCCTGCAACCCCAGGCTCCTGGCAGCGGCCCCTGGCTGCCGGCATCAGAGCCTCGGACCGATCAGGCACCGTGCGGCGGCGGCATGGGGCCGGCCCGGGCCGGCCGGCCTGGCTGGTCAGAATGGGTTCGCTCCCCGGGCGAGTGGCCCTACCCCGATCCGCTCGCCCGGCTCCGATCGGAGCCTGGGCCGAGCCGCTGTTCCGCCCTTCACGACAGCCGCCCTTCACGACAGCCACCCACCACGATCATCATCCCGCCATGACGATGAGATTCCTGCACACGATGCTGCGCGTCGGCGATCTGGAGCGCTCGATTGCCTTCTACACCGAGCTGCTGGGCATGCGGCTGCTGCGCCGCTCCGACAACAGCCAATACCGCTACACCCTGGCTTTCGTGGGCTATGGCGACGAGGCCGACACGGCGGTGCTGGAGCTCACCTACAACTGGGACACCGATCACTACGACCTGGGCACGGCCTTCGGCCATCTGGCCGTCAGCTGCGAGGACATCACCGCCACCTGCGAGACGATCCGCGCCAAGGGCGGCAAGGTGGTGCGCGAACCCGGTCCGGTCAAGGGGGGCTCCTCGATGATTGCCTTCGTGGAGGATCCCGATGGCTATCGCATCGAGCTGATCGAACGGCGAGCCGCGGCCGTTTCCGCCTCTCCCGCGGATGCGGCCGCGGCCTGAGTCCGGCCTGAGTCCATGCCCTCCTGACGTGTTTCAGCGTGACCTCGAGCCCCACGGTCAGCCTCACCACCGATCCCGATCGCTTCAGCGACCAGGCCTGGGAGCTGCTGCTCGCCAGCCAGGACGTGGCCCGGCGCTGGCGTCATGGGGCGATGGATGTGGAGCATCTGCTGCTCTCCCTGCTGCGGGACCGGCGCTGCGCCAGCTGGATCGATCCGCTGCCGCTGGATGTGGACCGCCTGCTCGATCGGCTGGAGGGGTTCTGTGCCGATCAGCCCGAGGGGGCGGGCCCCACTCTGTACATCGGTGATGCTCTGGAGGATCTGCTGGAGGCCGCCGATCGCCGCCGCGCCGCCTGGGGCTCCCGGCTGATCGATGTGCCCCACCTGCTCCTGGCCCTGCTCGATGATCGCCGCATCGCTGCCGGCTTGCTGGCGGAGGAGGGGCTCAGCGAAGATCTGCTGCTGCGCCAGTGGCGTCCCGCGGTGGCCGCCCCGGTGGCTGCCGCGGAGATGCCGCCGACCGCCGGCCGGCCGGCGAGCAGCGGGGGAAGGGCGGCGGTGTCCAGGCCAGGCTCCGTCGCTGCGGCCGGGCGAGCCGACGAGATGGGCGGCGGCCCCCCGTCCCCTCGGGATCGGCCCCGGGCCGCTGCCAGGCCGGCCGCCGAGCCCCAGTTGCGACTGGAGCCGGAGGGGGGCGAGGCCGAGGCGGGGGGCGAACGCTCGGCGCTGGAGCGCTTCGGCCGCGATCTCACCGCCGCTGCCCGTGACGGCACGCTCGATCCGGTGGTCGGCCGGGACACGGAGATCCGGCGCCTGATCCAGGTGCTCTCGCGGCGCAGCAAGAACAATCCGGTGCTGATCGGCGAGCCCGGGGTCGGCAAGACCGCCGTGGCCGAATCCCTGGCCCAGCGCATCGTTGCCGGCGAGGTGCCCGATGCCCTGCGGGGCCTGCGGCTGGTGGCCCTTGACCTCGGTGCCCTGATCGCCGGTGCCAAGTTCCGCGGCCAGTTCGAGGAACGGCTGCGGGGTGTGCTGGAGGAGGTGCGCCAGGCCGATGGCCATGGTGGTGAGGCTCCCGGCCAGCGCGGTGGGGTGGTGCTGTTCATCGATGAACTGCACAACGTGGTGGCGGGGGAGCGCTCCGGGCCCGATGCCGCCAGCATCCTCAAGCCGGCCCTGGCCAGGGGAGATCTGCGCTGCATCGGCGCCACCACGCCCGAGGACTACCGCCGCAGCATCGAGAAGGATCCGGCCCTGGAGCGCCGCTTCCAGCAGGTGCTGATCCGCGAGCCCGACCAGGACACCTGCGTGCAGATCCTCAGGGGCCTGAAAGAGCGCTACGAGCTGCACCACGGCGTCACGATCACCGACGGCGCCCTGACGGCGGCGGCCCGGTTGGCGGCGCGCTACATCAGCGATCGCTGCCTGCCGGATTCGGCCATCGACCTGGTCGACGAGGCGGCCGCCCAGCTGAAGATGGAGGTCACCTCCAAACCCCAGCTGGTGGAGGCCGCTGAGGCCGACTTGCGGCGGATCGAGCTGGCCCTGCTCTCGGCCGAGACCGCCCCGGTGGAGGAGCGGCTGCTGCTGCAGGAGCAGCGCCGCCTGGCCCACGAGCAGCTGGAGGGCCTGCAGGAGCGCTGGGCCGGCGAGCGCGAGCGGTTGGCCGAACTGCGGGAGCTGCTGCAGCAGGACGAAGACCTGCGCCATGCGATCGCCGAGGCCGAGCGCGATGGCGATCTCGAGGAGGCGGCCCGGCTTGAATACGACCAGTTGCACGGGGTGCAGCAGCGGCGCCTGGAGCTGGAGGCCCAGCTGGAGGCCGAGCCGATGCTGCGCGAGCAGGTGGAGGAGGGGGACATCGCCGATGTGGTCGCCCGCTGGACCGGGATCCCGGTCCAGCGCCTGCTGGCCGGCGAGCGCCAGAAGCTGCTGGATCTGGATCAGCGCCTGGGGGAGCGGGTGATCGGCCAGCCCGAGGCGGTGGCGGCGGTGGCCGCGGCGATCCGGCGGGCCCGGGCCGGCATGCAGGCCCCCACCCGGCCGGTGGGCTCGTTTCTGTTCCTGGGGCCCACGGGCGTCGGCAAGACCGAGCTGGCCAAGGCCCTGGCGGCCGCCCTGTTCGACGAGGAGGAGGCCCTGGTGCGCCTGGACATGAGCGAGTTCATGGAGCGCAACGCCGTGGCGCGGCTGGTGGGGGCGCCGCCGGGCTATGTCGGCTACGAGGAGGGGGGCCAGCTCACCGAGGCGGTGCGGCGCCGGCCCTACGCGGTGCTGCTGCTCGATGAGGTGGAGAAGGCCCATCCCGAAGTGTTCAACCTGCTGCTGCAGGTGCTCGATGACGGCCGCCTCACCGACTCCCAGGGCCGCACGGTGGATTTCCGCCACACCGTGGTGATCATGACCAGCAATCTGGCCAGTCGCGCCATCCTCGATCGCGCCCGCGGCAGCCTGCAGGAGCCGGAGCTGGAACAGGCGGTGGAGCAGGCCCTCTCGCGCCAGTTCCGGCCGGAGTTCCTCAATCGCATCGATGAGGTGATTCGCTTCCGGCCCCTCGGGCCGGCGGAGCTGCAGCGCATCGTGCGGCTGCAGCTGGCCGAGCTGGCGGCCCTGCTGCGCGAACAGCAGCTGGAGTTCGTCGTCGATGAGGCGGTGGTGACGGCCCTGGCGGATCAGGCCTACGAGCCCGAATACGGGGCACGGCCGCTGCGGCGGGTGCTGCGCCGGCGCATCGAGAACCCCCTGGCCACCGAACTGCTGGCGGATCACTTCAGCGGTGCCCGCGGCGTGCGCGTGGCGGCGGCGGCACCGGGGGCCACCGAGCTCAGTTTCCTGCCCTTCTAGGGGGGTCGGTGCCGCGTCCGGTAGGGTGATCGTTTGTCGAAGCCAGCGGCTCCGACGGAACTTCCCTCCGTGGCTCCGCCACTTCGCAGTGGCACCTCATTCGTGGCCCAGATCACCCCTTCCGGATCCACCCAGAGCGACGCTGAACGGCCGGGCCTCACCGGAGTCAGCGGTTCCGTCGCCGAGAGTGCCGCCCCCGAGGCGGAGTCCCCGCCCGAGCAGCCCATCGAGGGAGGCTTCGCCGCCGCCACCCTCGCCGAGCTGCGCAAGGTGGTCTGGCCCAGTCGCCAGCAACTCTTCAGTGAGTCGGTGGCCGTGATCCTGATGGTGGGGCTGTCGGCGGCGGCGATCGCCGCCCTCGATCGCTTCTACCGCTGGGTCTCCCTGCAGGTGTTCCGTTGATGTTTCCTTCCGTGAGTGCCGTGTCCGACAGCGATCTGGATGTTCAGGAGGGCCTGGAGCTGCCCCCTGCCGAGGCCTTGGATCCCGCCCCTGTTCTGGATCTCGCCGCGGCCGAAGCGCCCGCGGCGAACGAGAAGCCCCAGGTGGCCCGCTGGTATGCGGTGCAGGTCGCCTCGAGCTGTGAGAAGAAGGTGAAGGCCACGCTGGAGCAGCGGGCCGTCACCCTCGGCGTTGACAGCCGCATCCTCGAGATCGAGATCCCCCAGACCCCGGGGATGAAGCTCAAGAAAGATGGCAGCCGCCAGTCGATCGAGGAGAAGGTGTTCCCGGGCTACGTACTGGTGCGGATGGTCCTCGATGAGGACACGATGATGGCCGTGCGCAGCACCCCCAACGTCATCAACTTCGTCGGCGCCGAGGATCGCCGGGCCACCGGCAAGGCCCGCGGCCACATCAAGCCCCGGCCCCTGAGCCGTGACGAGGTGGGTCGCATCTTCAAGCGTGCGGCCGAGAAGAAGCCCGTGGTCAAGGTCGACCTGGCCGAAGGCGATCAGATCCTGGTCACCGCCGGTCCGTTCAAGGACTTCCAGGGTGAAGTGATCGAAGTGTCGGGCGAGCGCAGCAAGCTCAAGGCGCTGCTGTCGATCTTCGGCCGGGAAACCCCGGTGGAACTCGAGTTCTCCCAGATCAGCAAACAGAACTGATCCGCTTTCCGCGGCCGTCTCCCTGCGGAGGACGGCCCTTGTGGTGGGGCCCTGCGGGGTTTCCACCGGCCCACCCTTCCCCTCGGGCGGGGTGATCCGCATCCCCCCCTGCCGGGGTTGCAGCTCCTTCCATCTCCCTTCGGGGTGTACGGTCGGCTGTTCCCCCTCAGGGAAATCCGTCCACGCTCCCGCAAGGAGCTTTCCCGTCCCGCACCTCCGCAAGGGTGTGCGTCTCTCAGCCCAGCCGATGGCCAAGAAAGTCGTAGCCGTGATCAAGCTGGCGCTCAATGCCGGCAAAGCCAACCCCGCACCGCCGGTGGGCCCAGCCCTCGGCCAGCACGGGGTCAACATCATGGCGTTCTGCAAGGAATACAACGCCCGCACCCAGGACAAGGCCGGCTATGTGATTCCGGTGGAGATTTCGGTCTTTGAAGACCGCAGCTTCACCTTCATCACCAAGACCCCGCCGGCTTCGGTGCTGATCTCCAAGGCGGCCGGCATCGACAAAGGTGCCGCCACCTCCTCCAAGGGATCGGTCGGTGCGATCAGTCGGGCCCAGCTCGAGGAGATCGCCACGACCAAGCTGCCCGATCTCAACTGCAGCAGCGTCGAGTCGGCCATGCGCATCATTGAGGGCACTGCCCGCAACATGGGCGTCGCCGTCAACGACTGAGTCCGGTCCTCCGGGCCCCGCGCCTGGCCGGTCAGCGGCTCTGCCGCATCCGTAGCTCGGCTGCCTCGCCCCCCACCACCGTCCAGGTGCCCTTGGTCCGGTGGTGCTCCTGTCCCCAATCGTTCACCCCATCGGGGGAGACCATCCGGTCGCCTGCACCCCATTCCCGTCATGCCCAGAATCTCCAAGCGCTACGCGGCCAATGCCGCCAAGGTCGAAGACCGCAGCTATGAGCCCATCGAGGCAATCGAGCTGGTCAAGGCCAACGCCAATGCCCGTTTCGATGAAACGATCGAGGCCCATGTGCGCCTCGGCATCGATCCCAAGTACACCGACCAGCAGCTGCGCACCACCGTCGCCCTGCCCCACGGCACTGGCCAGACCATCCGCATCGCCGTGATCGCCCGGGGCGAGAAGGTGGCCGAGGCCAAGGCCGCCGGCGCCGATCTGGCCGGTGATGAGGACCTGGTGGAGCAGATCGCCGGAGGGGCCATGGATTTCGATCTGCTGATCGCCACCCCGGACATGATGCCCAAGGTGGCCAAACTCGGCCGGGTGCTCGGTCCCCGCGGCCTGATGCCCAACCCCAAGGCCGGCACCGTCACCACCGACCTGGCCGGCGCCATCAACGAATTCAAAGCCGGCAAACTGGAGTTCCGGGCCGACCGCGCCGGCATCGTGCACGTGCGCTTCGGCAAGGCGAGCTTCGATGCGGACAAGCTGCTCGACAACCTCAAGGCCCTGCAGGAAACCATCGATCGCAACAAGCCCAGCGGTGCCAAGGGTCGCTACTGGCGGACGCTCTATGTCACCTCCACCATGGGCCCCTCGGTGCAGGTGGACTTCACCGCCCTGCAGGACATCAAGCAGGAAGGCTGAGTCGATCCGCCCGGACTCGGATCGCCGTTGATCATCGCTGGACGTCGCTCCGGCCCTGGCCGCTCCAGCCCTGGCTGCTCCAGCCCCTGCCTCGGCGGGGGCTTTTCTGTGGCTGGCCCAGGCCAGATCCGGGATGCCTGGCTCCCTTTCAGCGCCCCCAGCGCATCCCTGCGGTCTGCACCGGCGCGTGTCCCAGAGCGGCGTGATCGTGGCGTCGAGCAGGGTGGGGCTGAGGGAGCAATCCGTCATCTGCAGCGAGGTGACACAGGAACCGGTGAGAGGGCTCCCCACCTTCAACCCGGCGGCATCCAGCCCCCAGTGGGCCATGCTCACTATGCGGTGGAGCTCCAGCCGCGGGCTGCCCCAGCGAAACCGTTGACCAGCAGCAGCACCTCGCTGCCCCGCTCGGGCCTGAGATCCTCGAGCAGCCTGCCCCGCAGTGCGGCGGCGAGGGCCATGCCGTCGAGGCCATCGCGCAGGAACGCGTCAGGGTCGTTGATCAGTTCCTTCATCGGCTCGGCGGCGGCTGCGTGGGGTTTCAGTCCTTGCCGGGCCACCCGCTGAGTATCGACACTGTCACTGGACCTGTCAGGTGCCGGCAGCGGCCGGCTCAGGATCCATGGGCAGGGCGGCCAGGTTGGCGTGGCGGCCGCCACAGCGGCTTTCCTGCTCCGCCACGGCCCGATCGAGGAGGGCGGCGGCGGCCGCAACCTTCTGGGGCAGGGTCACCATCGGCATCAGCACCCGCAGATCCTCGGCAGAGGCGGCCCGGGCCAGGGCCCGCAGTCGCATCAGAAGGCCCTCGGGATGCAACAGCGGCAGCTACAGGCCGCGCAGGCCCAGGGCCGGATCGATCTCCACCGGAGCGAGTCCGGGAGGGGGGTGTCGCCGCCCAGGTCCAGGCTGCGCACCGTCACCGGGCGGCCTTCGGCCCAGCACAGCAGGTCGCGGTCGAGGTGGCTCTGGGTGTCTTCGTCCGGCAGGACGGTGGCTGGATCGCCGGGCCCCAGGGCCATGCGCAGAAACTCGCTGCGCGCCAGGCCGATGCCGTCGCAGATCCTCGCCGGCCTTGCCATCGACGCAGGCAAAACGGGCCTCGGGCGGCGGTTCGCCATGGTCCACCAGCATCGGGATGGCGAGGGAGCGGGCCAGCAGGGCCCCATCGGAGGCGCTGGAGCCTTCGGCCAGAACGATGGCGCCCCTGTCGCTCCAGTCCAGGCTCAGGAACTCGCAGGGCAGCAGGTCGGTGGCCAGCAGCACGGCGCCGGCAGGCTTCGGAGCGGCCTGGAGCTTGGTGGGGCAGGGCGCGAGTTCATCGGCGTGGTCGATCAGGCTGTGGGCCACGACCGCAGCCTCGGCGTGCGCCCAGGGCTTCGGACCGTCCTGTAGATTTTTACTTCTGGCTTCGGCCAGATGGGCTTGCGCCCTACCCAAGACAGCAGGTCATCTCTGAATCAGCGCCGGATTCGTTCCGTCGTTTCAGTGGTGTAAGTCCTGCCGAGGTGCACGCGACAGGTTTTGGCCCGGGAGGGGGTGACCCCCGACGGAGCGGAGCATGCAGCGGCCTCGAAGCGCTTCCGGAGCTTCCGGAGGCGGACCCGCCAGGGTTTCTGGGTCGCGTCCCGGCTTGTTCCTCTCGATCCGTACCTCCTCCCATGGGCCGCACGCTGGAGAACAAGCAACAGATCGTCGAAGAGCTCAAAGGGCTCCTCGGTGAAGCCGAAATGGCGCTGGTCCTTGATTACAAGGGTCTGACCATCAAGGAGATGACCGATCTTCGGATCCGTCTCCAGGCCGCCAACGGTGTCTGCAAGGTGACCAAAAACACCTTGATGCGCCGGGCCATTGATGGCGACAGCACCTGGTCGGAACTCGAATCCCTGCTCACCGGCACCAACGCCTTCATCCTCGTCAAGGGTGATGTGGGCGGTGCTGTGAAGGCCGTGCAGTCCTTCCAGAAGGACGCCAAGAAGTCGGAAATGAAGGGGGGCCTGTTCGAAGGCAAGCTCCTCTCCCAGGACGACATCAAGGCCATCGGGGAACTGCCCTCCAAGGAGGTGCTCATGGCCCAGATCGCCGGTGCGATCAATGCCGTGGCCACCCAGCTGGCCGTGGGTATCAACGAAGTTCCGTCCGGCCTTGCCAGGGCGCTCAAGCAGCACGCCGAATCCGGCGAAGGCTGAGTCGCTCCTCCGACCGTCATCCCGACCGTCCAACCACCCGATCTGTTGCTGATTCACAACCATGTCCGCTACCACTGACACCATTCTCGAGCAGCTGAAAACCCTCTCCCTGCTGGAAGCTTCCGAGCTTGTCAAGCAGATCGAAGAGGCCTTCGGCGTCTCCGCCGCCGCTTCCGCCGGCGTCGTGATGGCCGCCGCTCCCGCCGCCGTTGAGGCTGTGGAAGAGCAGACCGAATTCGACGTCATTCTCGAGAGCTTCGACCCCGCCTCCAAGATCAAGGTGCTCAAGGCCGTCCGCGAGGCCACCGGCCTCGGTCTGGGCGAAGCCAAGGCCCTGGTTGAAGCCGCTCCCAAGGCGGTCAAGGAAGGCATTGCCAAATCAGAAGCCGAGGCTCTGCAGAAAACCCTCGAAGAAGTCGGCGGCAAAGTCACGATCAAGTGATCGCCAGGTCGGGTTTCGGCCCGACCCGCTTCCCTGCTTGCAGCCTGCCCCCGAGGGCGGGCTGCCCTGGCCGGTCCCTGCGGGGACCGGCTTTTCTTTGCCTCGGGTTGCCCCAGCTTGGCCTGGGAGCCTGGCGGTGACGGGCCAGCCATCCCCTGCCCCGACCAGGCCGGCTCGCCATGAAAAAAGCCCCGCCGAAGGCAGGGCTCAGGGTTGGGATGTTTCCGGGAGTCTGTCCTCGTTTCGACCCCGGAAGGTCATCCCTCACTCCTCACAAGCAGAACCTTACGGGACACATCGGAGGCTTGACAGGCTGAAGCGGCCGGGATTTCAACTGGCACCCGATCCCTGGCGCCCTTCACTCCTTGAAGGGGATCACCTGCAGCGCGATGGTGCGGCCCGGTTCGGGAGCCATCGGCATGGGCTCACTGCCGCCGCTGATGCCGCCGGCGGTGCTGAGCCCCTGGCGCCAGTCACGGCTGCGGACGCTGCGGCGGGTCATCAGGGGCGACAGGGCCGTCTCAAGGGCCGACGGCGGTGGCTGGGGCAGCGGACCGGAGGCCTGGGCCATCAGCTGGGGGAGGCTGCTGTCATTGGCGAAATAGATGTGGCTGAGGGCCTGGTTGCCGAAGCTGCGCCGTTGCAGCTCCCAGCCCGGCTCCAATTGCAGGGCCACGAAGGCGTCGTGATCACGGCGACCCACCTCCGCCCGGCCCACCACCAGTTCGGTGGGTGAATCGACGGAGCTGGCCTGCAGCACCAGGGTTGAGCCCTGCTGTACCAGTCGCAGGCGCCAGCTGCCGACCAGATCTTCGCGATGGATGCGCAGCGAATAGCCGTTGCTGTCCAGGTAGCGGCTGCACACCCGCGTGAAGTCGAAGCGGTTGAGGCTCGGATCGATCAGCCCATCGCTGCGCTGCTGCCAGCAGGCGGGAAGCCGGCGCAGTTGCTCCAGCACCAGCAGGCTCCAGTCGTCAGCCCCGACCGGCCGGGCCAGGATCGCGAAGTTGCGCGCATCCACCGGGCGGCTGTCGAACAGCTCGTTGGCCCTGGCCAGGGGCAGCGAGCCCTTGGGCAGCGTCGCCGGCAGGGCGGTACAGGCGAGGGCAAGCCCTGTCAGGGCCAGGTAGGTTCGCTTCATGTTCAGGCGTCCTCGGCCCCGGTACTTCCCGGGTTCAGGAGGCCCATTTAACCGAAGTCGACAAGAGGGGGCCAATGCTCGATCAGCCGCTGCGCGTTGTCGCCGCCGCCTGTGATGGGGCCTGCAGCGGCAACCCGGGGCCCGGTGGCTGGGGTGCCCTGCTGCGCTTTGAGGATGGTTCCCTGCGGGAACTTGGCGGCGCTGATCCCGCCACCACCAACAACCGCATGGAGTTGACGGCCGCCCTCGCCCTGCTGGACAACCTCAGCGATCTGCCGCGCCATCCCGATCTGGTGATCCGCACCGACAGTCGCTACCTGATCGACGGGCTGCAGAAGTGGCTGGCCGGCTGGAAGCGCAAGGGCTGGCGTACCGCCTCGGGCGGCCAGGTGCTCAACCGCGACCTCTGGGAGCGGCTGGATCGGGCCCGCCTGCCGAATCTCTCCCTGGTGCATGTGCGCGGTCACAGCGGCGATCCCGACAACGACCGTTGTGACGCCATTGCGGTGGCCTTTGCCCGGGGACAGCGGCCGCTCC
>CANCJV010000051.1 GCA_947378425.1 Synechococcaceae cyanobacterium | reverse complement strand
CGCCGCAGTGATCGAAATCGAAGGGCCAGGGATCCCAACCCGGTACGAGCATGGTGAGAATCAAGCCAGACCAGCCGGTCAGCAGGGCCCATCGGGTCAGATGGGCATGACGTTCGGACCAGGTGCCGATGGGCAGCATCAAGAAAGCGCGCAGGCCAGATGGGGTGACTACAGCACAAATGCGGCTTAAAAGGGGCAAAACACGGATTCTGAAGCCGTGCAGCAAGGTTCTGTTAACAATTGGGCAACCCACTCCGCTTGATCGATCGCGTCGGAGGAGACCGGCGCCCATCAATACGTGGACTCAATCAGGCGAGAACAAACAATACTTCAAACACTATTCCTAGCTCTCTTCTCCTATTACTCAAGAGCTGATTTTGACTTCATCCGTGAGATCATACCCGCCCTTTAGCAAAAGCTCAGGAAATAACGACTGCATTGTTATAGCTTAATCTATTTCACTACAATCGCTTGTCTTGAACGCGCCTCTCGTCTTTGTGGCTTAAAATCACTGGCCCAGCTTTTCTGTTATCTTAGAAATCGAACGATTGAGAAAGACTCGATCTTACTTCGCCTCAGCAGAGTATAAGGCCTAGCAATGGCATGATTGATGCTCGGTCACCGCGGCAAAGGTCACCATCGACCCAGCGGTTGACCGTGGCTGACAGCTTCGAGTCAAAGATCAAATCCTGCAGAGCATCAACATTCGGCGAGCAAAATGCGTAGAGATAATTACAACAAAGCCGAGCCATGAATGACCCACTTGTCCATATTCTCCATCTGCAGCTGTCCCGACTTGCGCCACACCATGCTGCGCCAATCCCCTCAATCGTGACCTTCATTTATTGTTAAATTCCGGCAAAAACTCCAAAGAAATAAGGTCTTGCCAGTAAGGCGTCTTGCGCTGCTCCGTGGAAGACCACGGGGCGCTGCAGTGCCAGTTGATGTTGTCCCTCCATCGAGGGGAGAGTGAGAAAGTCGAGTGGCACCCCAGACTGCTCCGCTGACCCGACTCCGCTGTTCACAGTCGCCGATCGCATCAGGCGGCAGTGCCAGCAAGCCTGGAGCGAGGGTCCGTGGTGCTGACGATGACCAGGATCGAACCAGTGGGAGAACCAACGCTCTGACTCTGCTTGCCGGCCATGGCCGCCCCGATATCCAGGCCGGCGAGCAGCTGATGGTCGAGGGTCTGCAGAACCGTCCATCGAGGAGTGGCCCAATCCCGATGAAGGTGTGCCGATCGGGACCCCTAGCACCAGGGTCTGCATGACCAGCCATGGGTTTCGCCAGCACGCCGGGGTCACTTTCAGCTCGCCGCTGAACGACCAATTGCATCAGGGTCTGATCGCCCCGGTTGAGCTCCTCAGCCGCCGCTGTCAGGGGCCTGGACCGATGCCCTGGTGCGGTCAGCGCCTCTGGGCGCCTGGGTCGGTGGGTGATGGGGCCTGCCATCGGCCGACCCTCTCGTCTCCTCCAGTCGGCGATGGATGGCCGCTGCCGCGGATCTCAGCGCAAGGCCTCGGTCTGGCTGTCATTCCATCCGCGGCCCCGGAGCCGGGAGGCCAGGGCTGTGCTCAGGGCACTCACCAGCAACAGCAAGGGAAGCAGCGAAGCCTCCCCCTGCAGCGTGAACACGAACGTCGCACAGAAAATCGGGGTGCCATTGGCGGCGGCGAACAGGGCTGTCGCACCGACGGCAGCCAGCTGCGCCAGAGCGGTGGCATCGAGGCTGCTGAACTGCTGCAACGGGGATACCATCAGCGCTCCCAGGGTCATGGCGTCGTGCATGATCCCGCCCGGTGCTCCGGCGGCCACGCTCAGCAGCGTGGCGAAGAAACGCCACAGCAGAGCCATCAACCCACCGCCGCTCTGCCCCTGAAGCAGCGCAGCCAGCGACAGGGAGCCGTCGTTCAGGGTCAGACCGCCGCTGACCGCCGCCAGCACGGTCAACGCCGCCGACAACAGCAACACCCCGGCCAGCCGCCGCTGACCCATCTGCCGCTGAAGCCATGATGCCAGGGGGATCAACACACGGATCAGGGAGCCCCCCAGCAGGCTTCCCACCAAGGTGAGCAGCAGAGTCCACCCCAGGAGCATGGGGGCCATGGAACCCAGGCTGACGCCCTCCAACCGAGCGGGCTGGCCCAGGCCACTGGCCACCAACATGCCGCTGCCAGCCATCAGCACGGTCGGCAGCACCAGGGGAAGTCCGCTGCGGCGGCCCAACTCCTCCAGGCCATAGACCACGCCCAGCAGCGGGGAGCGAAACGCTGCACCCAGCCCGGCAGAGCCGCCCACCACCGCCACCAGAGGCAGCGGCATCTGTCCCAGGAAACTCCGCGGCCCCCAGCGCCGGCGCAGCGCCAGGATGCCGCTGGCCCCCAGGGCAGCGGCCGGTGACTCCACGCCAACGGTGAGCCCGCCGATGTGGGCGAGCAGCATCAGCGGCAGCCGTTTCAGCTGGGTGCTCAGGCTCAGCTTGTCCAGCCAGCGCTGCTGAGCAGCAGTGTCAGAGGAAGCGCTGTAGCGATCGATCGCCAACACAGGCGCAACGCCTCCGCCCCGACCCGCTGCCAACGGGCCCCAGGCCAGGGCCAGGAGCACGGCCGTTGCGGCAAACACCAGCCCGGGCCCGCCCCACCCGGGCAGGACAGCACCTGGCCGTACGACGGGAACGGCCACACCGGGCAGGTCCCAGAGTCGCAGCTGCAACCGAAATCCCAGTTCTGACAGCAGTTGATAGGGCCACTCCAGCAGTCCGCAACCAAGACCCAGCAGCAGCCACGCCCACGGCTGCCAGCAGCCGGCGATCGTTGGCGGGAGTGGGGCGCGGATCCCGGAATCGTCGTTGGCGTTCATCCCGGCCGACCATGCCTGAATCGGACGCCCTGACCAGGACAGCGCGAGCGTAAGAACAGCGGGGCGCCCATTCCCTGGGCCCGTTCAGCCACCAGCAGAAACAACGAAGCCCGGTGACGAGGCCACCGGGCTTGATCTGTGGATTGTGGGGGCGGAGCCGCTGACGCTGGCACCTGGGGCCAGGATTCCAGTGGGGCTTTCCGTTGGATCCGGAGCACCTGAGCCATGGCCATGAACGGTGCAATGGACGGCGGGGCTGTTGGATGAACAGGCGTCACACGCCAGGAAAACCAGAGATCCGTTGAGAATGTTGGAGCAGGGGCCGGATCGTCAGCGCACTTCTGGCAGCTGGTCAGGGGGGCTTTCTTCCACCGTTGGAGCCTCTGAATCAGCAAAGGCCAACATCGGACGGATGGAGGCTGGTGGCAAGCTCTGCTGCACATCCGTTGCTGCTTCTCAGCAGCAGGCTCTGGAGCGTCCTTGAAGGACTTCATGGCAGCACCAACAGCAGCAGCCGGTTGCCCTCGGAATCCAGCAGACAGGCTTCCGCCCCAAAGGGCTCCTGCCGCGGTGGTTCCAGGAGCGATGCCCCCAGAGCCAGGGCCGCCTCAATCCAGGTGTTGAGCAGCGCTGCAGGGTCTGCGCCATGGGCACGCTGTTGCAGACATAGCGCCAGCCGGCCGTGCTGCCGGGGCTGGGGCCGGCCACAGGCGGGTGCATAGAGCTCCAGAACGCCAACGGCCGGCAAGGGCACCCGCCAGTGGGTGGCACTCAAGCCCTGCAGCGGCTCGGTCACGAGCAGGGCGCCATAAAAGCGGGCCAGCCCTGCTGGGTCATCAGCAGCCAGCACGAGTGAGGCCGTCATCCCCACCAACGCCACCAGGGCTTGCCTGCCGGAGCCCGATGGCTGCCATCACAGAGGGGATAACGGTGAGAGCGGCCGCAGCCGCAAAGCAGCACCGTGGTGGCCTCTTTCAGCCGCAGTTCGCGCGACACCCGGCCACTGCCGAGGTGGGCGCCATCGCAGAACCAGCCGTGGCGGCTGCGGCCGCAGCTGCAGAGCTGGTGCACCCCTGCTGGCAGATCCAGGGCCTGGGGACCGGCGGCGGCGGAATCGGGATCACTCCCCGCCGCAGGGCTGGGTGACTGAGGTGTCATGGGATCGGCGTACCGCAACCGACCGCCACTGTCGCCCAGTCGAGCCCTGAGCAGCGACAGTCGACTGCAGCGGCTTCAGGCCGAGACCTTGGTGTTGGTCCTCCCCCGGTATTGAGGACAGGTCAACAAGGGTCAAGCCATGAGCTCCAGACTGTCGATCAATGACCAATCCCACCAGGTCACGACGACGGTTCTGGGTCGCCCGAGAGGTCGTCCACACCCTGCGAGGAAGGCCGCCGGTGCATACCGCTGCAGACTGATCTTGCCGAGATCCCAGACTCCCGTCGCTGAGGAGGTCGGCTGCGACCAAGAGCCGCTGGCCGCTGTGGCGATGAGGAGCGAGCCGCTGGCCGGTCAACGAAACTCAGCTGACAGAGTCAGTTGAAGATCTCTACGACCATGAAAAGGGTAGTCAGCAGAGGACATCAAAGCCTGTAATCCATTCTACGAGTTGGAAGCGCTCCAGTATTTGGCCGAGCGGCTCGATTTGCAGGTCCTGGTTCATGGCGAGTCTGATTGCAACGCCGAGCCGTTTGGCTGCATGAGTGTCGACTCTCTACCTCGTCGAGCGAAGGATTCAGGGTGCTGAGCGGGGGAGCAGCCGTACCAGCGGCAGGCTCACCACCCAGGTGATCAACACGTAAAGCAGGATGGCCAAACCCAGGTCCGACAGTGCCTCGCCGTGGCGGCTGGCGAACAGCAGCGCCAGACCTGGATTGCGCATCGCCGTCACCACAGATGTGGTCACGCCATGGCCCGATCGGCCGCCCCCGAGGGCCATGCCGATCAGCAACGAGGCCATCGCCATCAACACCATCGCGAGGAACGCCGCCGGATTGCTGCGCAGGAACGTCCACAGCGAAGGCCCGAGCAGGAGAAGCAGCAGCACAACCAGCAGGATCAATAATCCGTTGGCGAGGCGTTCAAGCGGTGCCTGGAGCCGATCGGCGAGGCGAGGGCGCCAGCGGCGCAACACCAGCCCCAGCAGCAGCGGCACCACCTGCACCTGGCCCACCTGCAGGGCCACATCGATCGGTCGCGCCTCCCAGCCGTCCAGGCCGAAGCTCCAGCGGAAGAGCAGCCCAAGCAGCGGCACCGTGAGGATGGCCAGAAGAGCGGCCCCCACCTGCACCAAGGCGGCGAGCTGGTGATCGCCACCGGCTTGGCGGGCCCTGCGCAGGGACAGGGGGGCGCTGGGACAGAGGGCCATCAGGGCGATGGCGGTGCGCTCTGGCTTCGCCATCGACCAGCTCCAGGATGTCTGCAGCAGCAGCAGGCCAACCAGTGGCACCAGCACACACGACCCCAGCAGGACGCGCAGGGGGAGTGAGGGCCGGAGACACCATTGACGCAGAGCTTCCAGATGGAGCCCAAGGCCGAGCGCCAGCATCGTGCTGAACACCGTGACGCCGATGAACAGGCCAAGGACCGGATTCATGGCAGTAGAGACCTGAGCAACAGCAGGACCAGGGCCGATAGTCCGATCAGGCTGTTCATCAGGGTCGTGGCAGCTGCACTCGACGGGGTCACGACGTTGGTGAAATCTTCCCGCAGCAGACGCCAGAGGTTGCGCTCAGGCTGGTGGTTGGCGGCAGCCATGGCCAGCGCACGGGTAACGACGAAGGCGCTGGTGATCAGCCGCACGCCCAGCTGGAGATGATTGCTGCCGCCCGGCCTGGGGGCGTTGATGGCCCCCATGACAGTGACGAGGCCGAAGCCAAAACGGATACGAGACAGACAGGTGCAAATCCAGGCCAACGGGGTGCGTTCATCAGCAACGCTCTTGCATGGAGGGGCCAGCTGGGCGGCAATGCCCATGGCAGAAGGGATTCTGACGACATACAGCATCGTGGCGGGCCATCGAGGATCCGGCACGGAGCAGGGCCGCAGGGCAGAGACAGCGCGGCCTGCGGTATGGATCGGCTCAGATCATCACGTCCACAGCCATCACGGGCGGTGATGGCAACGGCCACCGACGGGAAAGGAGCGTGCTGATGATCGAGAGATGCTGATGTCTGCTCAGTCGTGATCATGAGACTGGAGCCTTAGAAGCGAGGACTGCTTCAACGGCATTGGCACGATCAGCTTTGTTGACAACATTCCGATTGAAAAAGCTCCGAATCGCACGGATACGCCTGGCATTGAACCACTTCTGAATCCCACGAGGTTGAGGCCATCGGCGAATCCCATGCCCCAGGTGAACTGTTTCAGCACAGGCAGCCCGACACATACGATCGCCATGTATTACATTTGCGACAACAGGCTTACTCCTGCAGCCTTCATAGGCAGGCTACTTGGCTATACTTAGCCATGGTTGATTCAGATTAGAGTCGGAGACAAGAGGGCGATGATGAGGCCATCGTCACGACAGTCATGGCCGATCAATTTGAACTCTCAGCATGGACAACGTTCAGCACGAATGTCGCCCATACCCACCGTCCTTCACATCGTCGCCAGAAGTCGTGTTGCGCTTGCGTGCTTGCGTGCGCTCCCTGCCGGCGCCGAAACACTTCACCAGCAGACCATGGCAGGCCTGGGCCGCTCACCTGTGACACTGCCTGAGCCACACTCCGCAGCAGGGGAGGGAGGCTTGCCCTTGGGATCGAAATGCTTTTGGTCGAGCACGGCTATGCACTGGCATGGGGACCAAAGTCTTCGAGATTTGCTGCAGCTCAGAGCGCCCGATACCATGCCCATTAGCCCAAAATGGTGGCAGGTGATCAAGGCTTGGATACTATGAATTTGCAACTGGTCAAGCTTTATCTCGGCATTTTATTCGTCGATGATTAGATAGGCGCATATGCCTTCATGGTTAACTCCAGAAGGTGCTGCCTGATCGAGAAGCTTAGCCACCTTTAAGGTCTGCAGAATGGGCTTTTTTGAACGCTCATGACGAGAAGCTTGAGTAGTGTGTTCGGTTCAAAATCACCTTCCACCGCGCAATCGGCAAGATCTTCGGCACAAGTGCGCTGGCCATGACCCCACTGTCAGCAAAGAAGTCCACCCAGTCTGCCCCTTGCCGTGGAGAACCTAACTGTTCGACTACGATCAGAGAGGTACGCCCGCCTACCTCGCTTAAAATGGGCAGAGCGCTGTGATCTGAAGAAGTTTGATCGCAAGAAGACCACGCTCTGCAAGCAGCATGATCATCTCAACAGCTGCTCTGCGCTGACACAGGAGAAAGCAGGTGTCCCTTCGGACTCCCCAGTCCTCAGAAAATGTTAAATACCATCACCCAATGCCCCCGAAGGTTCGGTAGACCGGCAGCCGCCATTGGCAGCCCCCTCCCCTTTGGTCATTCGCTGTTTCTGCACGATTTCCACCTCATGGGCATCCAGCAGGTTCGGAGGCAAGTCACTGCTCACTGCTCACTAATCTTCGGATCTTGTGAAGCTATTGGATGTGCCTTGAAGACTATCGACGGGTCGACGTCATGGACATCAGACCAGCCTTCTCAAGCCGCCGAGCAGGGACATGCTCTCATACCGCAGCTGCGGGTCCTGCAGCAAAATAATTGAGCTGCGTTGGCGAATCTCTCGCTGAATCAGCACCTGGTTCGCCAGATAGAGCATTGTGCAACGCACGCGGCTGTCGCCGAACATCTCGGCGGAGATGGCTCGGGGGCGCACACCAAGTTAGGCAGAGCGTCCGGCTGGCTGAGCACGGTGCTGAGCTGACGGACCCATGGGATGAGAAGCCCCAGCTGGATAGCCGATCAGCACAAGGTGGGAGCGGACTCATCGAATCCCTGAGGCCGACTCAGCAGGTGAGGGGGTGAAACCCTTCTGGTCTTTCGCAGGAGAAATGCTCCTGAGAGTGCCCAGTGGGGGGATGCTCGTGAGGTCATCAAGCCAGTCGCATGCCAGTGCTTTGCCACAGCCCACAACATCGTGTTCCACGGGCTCAACGACACACTCACTGAGTTGAGCCTCTCGGATTGCGCTGCCATCACTGGGTTCGACGCTGCGCGCGACCTACAAATCCGGCAGCCACCTGAAGATTCAGTCATTAACAGCCATCAATCCTTACGGTCCACCACAACGACGTTCATGGTCAATTTCCCCTGCCTTGCGACCACCGATCCTCAGCTGAGGGAGTACCAGAGGGTTCCCTATCAGCCGCCCGAGCTGCTACGGGAGCTCCATGTATTCGACTTCTTCGAACTGATGGGTAACCAGGCCCTGGCAGGCCGCGCTCTGCAACTGCATCAATCCAGCGTCAGTCGCATCATCACAGGCCTCAGTCAGCAATTTGACCTGAACCCCAACAGGGAATCTGACAATGAACCGAATCCCCTGCGTTATCTGCGGCTGGCCTATCGGGCCCATCGCATGGGTGAGGGAGTGATGCGCCTGGCCAGTGACCCTCTGCTTCAGCCCTTGCTGGCGGGACACAGCACACTCCAGCCTGTACCGCCTCGTTTTCGGCCCATCATGGAGTGGATCGGATTGATCCAACAAGGGGTGATTGATGGTGCCCTCGTGATGGCACGAGCGCCAGAGAAGGGTGCACCGGACGAACGGTCTGCCTGGCAGGGAGTGCGATGGATCGATCTGGGATCGATGGAACTTCAGCTGGCGATCGCCCATCGCGATCAACGGGTCGTCCTGGTACCCGATGCGGACCAGGCTCCCTACCTGCATGACCAACTGTTGGAGCGGGGTTGGGCCCTTCACCTGCTGGGGCCACGCCGCCGCAATCAGCAGGACTGGCAGCAGATCGCCGCGAGCCATGGCCTGGCCCTGCCTGTAGCAGCATCGCTGTTGCCGCGCCAGGGGCTGCTGCAGACACATCGCAGCCTGGAGTCCCTGACGCCGCCCTTGCTGGCGCCGCTGTGGCTGCTGATGGCGGAGGAGGCGGCGGTGAACAGCACGGTGCAACGTGAGTCGTGTCGGCTGCGGCGACGGGTGCAGCAGGGCGATCACTTTCTCCGCCATTGAATACTTAGCCACCAAATTATCACCAGAATTTGATGCTGTCCATACTTGGTGTTTCATTTGAATGAAACCTTTGGCATTCAGCATGATGCTTATCAAAGGCATGCATGTATCTCCTGGATCCCATACCTCAGCAGGTCACACCATGGCAATGACGGCTCGAAGAAGCTGCCATGAACTGCTTGAGTCATCAGCGATAAAATTTCCAGACCCAGGCAGTCACCTGGCTAAAGTATTCACAAATGCCTCTGCCGAGAGCCATACTTATCAACCGAATAGTGAATCAATTTCATCTTGGTCTCATCAGATCCTGATGGGTCCTGAGCTTATCGCTACCAATCCAATGCCATCAAGACCGCAAGTTCAGGATGAATCAAGTTCAGGCTTGCTTCGCGTCGTTACGATCTGGCGATACAAGGGAGCAGTGGCGCATGCAGCTCACCAGAACCTACCGGGTTGAGACCAGCATGGCGACAAGATCCTGGGAGGGTTGCGACAGGCTTCCAGCCTTGCCCCGACAGCCAGGCGGCTCGTTGCCATGGAATCAGTGGCCTGCCTGCTTCGATCTGGACCGCAGAATACCAAGACGTTGGCTTGCGGACAGAAGCCCGTCTCCTGACAAACGGTTGCTGGCTTGTCGCCAATTAAGTCGGCGGTTTCCTTGCAACAATCAGGTCTACAAACACTGAAATGGGTACTGCATAGTGCTGACTTTAACGGCTTGTATCATCCCGATACTTCCCATGGAACTGTTGGCTATTGCAAGCACTTGTAGACACCAACTCTGCTGAAATCTTAGGGAATCATGCCACGAATCATGAGATCGTGATTGTCGATCAGCCCTGTCTACAACGGCGGCCAGGCACCCATTCCGGTGCAAGGGGCGGTGGCGGAGCTCAAGATGCCCCAGAACCAGGATGTCTGTCCTGCTGCTGGAGTGGTAGCCGTGCTCAGCGCGGCTCAGGCCACCTGAGGACTGCCTGAACAGCCCCTGCCCGTGGCGAGGCACGGCCATGGCGGGACGTGCTGGTGGACGACAACCGCATCGGGGCCCTGGCAGTGGTGGAGCCGATCAGAGCTTGGCCTCGCCGACGAGTACCCAGCGGTCGCTGCTGTTGTGCCCCAACCGCGACGGCTCGGGATGGCTCTGAAGAGGGTCTCAGGAACCCAGCAACGCCGTGCACTCCAGGCGCTCCTGGCTGGCATCGCGACGCTGATGGCGCAGGCGGATCGCCTCCGCCAGGTAGTCGGCATCCTCGCCGATGCCGCAGAAACGGCCTGAGCCCCAGGTATGCAGCCACGGCAAGCCCAGGAAGTAAAGCCCCGGACTGGGGCTGATGCCGCGCTCATGGGCTGGTGCACCACTGCCGTCGAACACCGGCACATCGATCCAGCCGAAGTCGCTGCTGTAGCCGGTGCACCAGATCACCGCCGCCAGGCCTTCGTCGCCCAGATTCAGGTGGGTGGGATGGCCCGGCGCCGGTTCCCAGCAGGGGGAATAGGCGGGCTCCTCCGGGGCTTCGATGCCCTCGCGGCTGATCCAGCTGTCGATGCTGGTGCGGATGCGGCTGTAGACCGCATCGGCCTGGTCGAGATTGCTCGTCAGGTCGTCGGCGAAACGGATGTGGTCGCCACCCAGCTCCAGCAGGCGTCCATGCAGGACCATGCCCTGCAGGGCACGCTGGCGCAGATCGATCTCCCTGCCACCATCCCGACCGGTGAGGTAGTGGTTGGTCTTGCCGCGCACCGCCCTCGGGTCGGCATGCTCGCCGATCGGCATGGCGTAGTAGCCCATGCGATCCAGCCAGTCGACCACATCCTTACCGCGATACCGGCGCGGTGAGCGGGGCGCGGAGCCGACACTCAGATGCACCCGTCGACCAGCCAGGTGCAGGTCTTCAGCGATCTGGGCACCCGACTGGCCGCTGCCCACCACCAGCACCGCCCCTGCCGGCAGCTGCTCGGGGTTGCGGTACTGGCGGGCGTCGAGCTGCAACAGCGTGGTGGGGAGCCGTTCGGCCTGGGGATGGCGTCTGGGCCGGTGATAGCCGCCGGTCGCCACCACCACCTGATCAGCCTCGAGTTCCCCTTCGCTGGTGAACAGCCGATAGCCGCGGCCGTGGCGCAACAGGCGGCTGACACTCACCCCTTCGCGCACATCGGGCTGGATCTGGGCGGTGAAGCGCCGCAGGTAGGCGACGATGTCGCTGCGACCCATGAACCCCTCCGGATCGGAGCCGTCGTAGGGGAAATCAGGCAGCCGGCATTGCCAGTTGGGGGTGACCAGACAAAAGGAATCCCAGCGCTGCTGCTGCCAGGCGTGACCGATGCGGTGTCGCTCGAGCACCACGGGTCGGATGCCGCGGCGCTGCAGGCAGGCCGCGACAGATAAGCCCGCCTGGCCACCACCGATGACAACCACCGCGGCGGGGTCGCGGCGCCTGGGGCGATCTGAGATATCCGAAGGGAGATCAGAGCCGGGGTCGGAATGCAGGGACACCGGCAGCCACTGAGGAGAGGTTCAAGCCCATCCTGCGGTCAGGAACCAACGATTCACGTAGCAACGGCCACCAATGCCCCAGCCGCCTGGAGGTCGCGGGGCTTCTGGTCATTCGGTGGCAATGGCGACACTCAACAAAACTTCAACCATGCAACGTTTACCTGTCTCCTCCCTGTCAAAGCTCGATTCCCATGCCCGAAGTCAGCCGTCCCGCCAATCAGCCGGGCGATTTTCTCGTCGACTACGAGCAGAAGGTCTTCCCGGATGTCAAGGCCGATCCGGGTGAAAAGGCCCTGGTCACTTTTCACACCGTGGCCTTTGAAGGTTCGATCGGCCTGGTCAATCTGTTGCAGGCCAGTCGCCTGATTAACAAGGGCTTCGAAACGTCGATACTGCTGTACGGGCCCGGCGTCACCCTGGGGGTGCAGCGCGGCTTTCCCAAACTCGGCGATGCCGCCTTTGATGGCCATCTCAACTTCAATGCCCGCATCCAGAAGTTCATGGATCAGGGTGGCAAGGTCTATGCCTGCCGCTTTGCCCTGCAAGCGCTCTATGGCCACGGCGAAGGCGCCCTGATTCCAGGCATCACGCCCGTCAATCCCCTGGATGTGCTCGACATCATCCTGATGCACCGCAAGGAAGGGGCCTTCATCCTCGACACCTGGACCCTCTGAGCGCAGAGGTACCGCGGACCCAGCGCTGCGCGGCCTCACGGCGCTGCATCTGGGTTCGCCAACGATTGTGTACGACATCTCGATTACCTTTCCATCCGTGAGCCGTCCATGGCCGACCGCCTCATCGTTGCTGCTGCCCAGATCCGCCCGGTTCTGGGTTCGCTGGAGGGATCACTCCAACGACTGCTGGCGGCCATGGCTGAAGCCGCCGACTCCGGGGTTGAGCTGATCGTCTTTCCGGAGACATTTCTGCCCTACTACCCCTATTTCTCCTTCGTCGAGCCGGCGGTCCTGATGGGCCGCTCCCATTTGCAGCTCTATGAGCAGGCGATGGTGGTTCCCGGTCCCCAGCTTGAGTGCATCGCCGCCGCTGCCCGCCGGCACCGGATGCATGTGTTGCTGGGGATCAACGAACGCGACGGCGGCAGCCTCTACAACACCCAGCTGCTGATCGATGCCAGCGGCCAGGTTGTGCTCAAACGCCGCAAGATCACACCCACTTATCACGAACGGATGGTGTGGGGCCAGGGCGATGGCTCGGGGCTCAAGGTGGTGCCGACTTCTCTAGGCCGCATCGGCGCCCTGGCCTGCTGGGAGCACTACAACCCGCTGGCCCGCTTCGCCCTGATGAGCCAGGGCGAAGAGATTCACTGTGCCCAGTTCCCGGGTTCGTTGGTCGGCCCCATTTTCAGCGAACAGACGGCGGTGACCCTGCGGCACCATGCCCTCGAGGCCGGCTGCTTTGTGATCAGTTCCACCGCCTGGCTCGACCCGGCCGATTACGCCACCATCACCCCGGACACGTCGCTGCACAAAGCGTTTCAGGGGGGCTGCCACACGGCGGTGATCAGCCCGGAGGGCCGCTATCTGGCCGGGCCGCTGCCGGATGGCGAGGGCCTGGCGATCGCCGAACTCGATCTCTCCCTGATCACCAAGCGCAAACGGATGATGGACAGCGTCGGCCATTACAGCCGCCCCGACCTGCTGGGACTGCGGCTGAACGCCACCCCGGCGAGCCATGTCGAACGGATCGGCTCCGATCCGCTGGTCAACGCTCCGGTGGTGACACCGTCAGCCGCGATTCGCTCTGCCGACGACGCGCCGCCGGGACCTGGCCAAGCGGCGTCGACGGCCCCCATGCCCACTCGATCCCAGGCTTCTTCCATCGCTGGGGTCTCCCATGGCTGAGCCGTCCTCCCCCCTGGGACAGCTGATCACCGAACTGCAGGTCCACGGTGTGGTCGATCCGGCGATTCCCGGCAATGCCGGACGACGCGGCGGCGCCGGTCCCTCCGATCACCGAGCCCTCACGATCGAGGGCACCACGGTGATGGTGCCCGTCTACAACGCCCTCTCCCAGGCTTCTCCTTATCACCTCAGCCCGGAGGGGGATGGGTCGCTGGCGGTGCGCTCAACCACGACGCCGATGGTGCAGAGCGCCACGGCGCCCCCGGAGCCCGCCTTCTACGGTCTGAGCACCGCCGACGGCGTTCCCTACCGCGCGATCGCCTTGCTGCACGGCCGCGATGTGCTGGCCACCACCCTGCTGCAGACCTGCATCCGCTTCCGCGATCGCGCCCAGTCCTGTCAGTTCTGCGCCATCGAGCAGTCACTGGAGGACGGCCGCACCCTGGTGCGCAAGACCCCCGACCAGGTGGCTGAGGTGGCCGAAGCCGCCATGCGTCTCGATGGAGTCAGCCAGCTGGTCCTGACCACCGGCACCCCCAACAGCGACGATCGCGGCGCCCGACTGATGGCCGAAACTGCGGCCGCCGTCAAGTCCCGCGTCAACCTGCCGATCCAGGGCCAGTGCGAGCCGCCGGCTGATCC
This sequence comes from Synechococcaceae cyanobacterium, assembly GCA_947378425.1. GTDB lineage: Bacteria > Cyanobacteriota > Cyanobacteriia > PCC-6307 > Cyanobiaceae > Cyanobium. The sequence continues at coordinate 10,301 of CANCJV010000051.1, read as the reverse complement.
GATCTGGTACCGGCGCATGAAGGACTCGGGCATCGACAGTCTCGGCATGCACCTGGAGGTGGTGGAGCCCGAGGTGCGCAGGCGCATCCTGCCGGGGAAATCGGAGGTGACCCTGGAGCAGTACTACGAGGCTTTTGAGCAGGCTGTGGCGGTGTTCGGCCGCGGGCAGGTGAGCACCTATCTGCTGGCGGGCCTGGGCGACAGCGCCGCCTCCCTGATCGCCTGCAGTGAAAAGCTGATTGCCCTGGGGGTCTATCCCTTCGTGGTTCCGTTCGTCCCGATCGGTGGCACCCCGCTCGAGGGCCATCCGGCCCCGAGCAGCGACTTCATGGTGGAGGTGTACACGGCGGTGGCCGCCATGCTGCGCGCCTCCGACCTGAGCGCCCAGGCGATGGCCGCCGGCTGCGCCAAGTGCGGTGCCTGCTCCGCCCTTTCCCTGTTCGAGAAGCAGCTCTGAATCATGTTCTTCATCGATCCGGCCAGCCACGACATCGGCCGCAGCACCAGCTCCTCGCCAACGGCCTTCACCCCCTCGGTGCGTTGGGGCATCGCTGTCGATGCCGACGACTTCCGCCTCTCGCCCACCTCGAGTTCCGAGCGCTTCTCCTTCCACCTGCTGCGGCAGGCCTCCCCGCTGCTGACGAACTACTGGGAGCTGCGCAGCGCGATCTTCTGTCAGGAGCAGAATCTGTTCGAAGCGCATGATCGCGACGACCAGGATCGCTACGCCTACCCGATCGCCGCCATCAACCACACGGCGACGATGGCCGGCCAGGTGGTGGGCGTGGTGCGCATCCTCGAGGAGCAGCCGGGGGTCTGGTACGGCGGCCGCCTGGGGGTTCATACGGACTGCCGGCGCCATAACCAGATCGGCAAGGGACTGATCTGGAAGGCGGTCACCACCGCCCATGGCTGGGGTTGCCGGCGCTTTCTGGCCACGGTCCAGATTCAGAACGTGCGTTTCTTTCAACGGCTGCACTGGCAATCGATCAGGGCGATCGAGATCCGGGGCGTCAGCCACCATCTGATGGAGGCCGATCTGGCCTACTACCAGCCCGTCCACGAGCGCAGGCCCGAGCTTCTGGCGGCATGAATGGCTGTTGATCTCCATGACCTGGCGCATACCCTCAGCCAGTTGGCCGGGCTGCGGGGCAAGCGCGACATTCAGGCGGCGGCGGCGGTGTTCCCCCACCAGCCCTTTCCAGAGCTTGGCCCCGCCGCCGCCCTCGGCGACGATGCAGCCCTGCTGCCGGCTGTAGCCGGCCGCCTGTTACTGGCCTGTGAGGGATTGCATCCCGAGCTGGTGGCTGAGGATCCGTGGTTTGCCGGCTGGAGCGCCGTGCTGGTGAACCTCAGCGACATCGCCGCCATGGGCGGCAGGCCCCTGGCCCTGGTCAACAGTCTCTGGAGCCAGGGTTCCGGGCCCGCTGAGGCCCTGCTGGCCGGCATGCGCTTCGCCTGCGACAAGTTCGCGATTCCGATGGTGGGAGGCCACACCAATCTGCAGAGCCCGTACACCGCCCTTTCGGTGGCGGTGCTGGGCACCCTGCCCGGCCCCGTACTCTCGGCCCGTGCGACCCGAGCGGGCGATGTCTGCTGTCTGCTGGTGAACATCAAGGGGCATTTTCATCGCCATTACCCCTTCTGGGATGCCGCCACCGATGCGGCGCCGGAACTGCTGCGCAGCCATCTGGAGTTGCTGGTGCAGCTGGCCGCTGCCGGCCTCTGCCGTGGCGCCAAGGACATCAGCATGGGAGGAGTGGCCGGCACGGCCGTGATGCTGGCCGAGGCCGCCGGATGCGCTCTGGAACTCGATCTCGAGGCCATCACACCAGCCGATGGCGTGGCGTTGCAGGCGTGGCTCAGTTGTTTCCCCAGCTACGGCTACCTGCTGGTCGTCGATCCGGCCCAGCTGGAGCCTCTGGCGGCTGCCGTCGCCTGCCATCACGATCTGCGTTGTGAGCCGATCGGCCGCTTTGCCGCGGGGCCTGCCGGGGTACGGCTCAGCCTGGCCGGGGACACGGCCAATCTCTGGCAGTTGGACGAAGAAGCTCTGACGGGGTTCTGAGGGAACTGGCCCACCGGCATCCTCCATCCCCAGCTTGGCTGAATGTGGCGACCATGACCGCGATCTGGAGACAGGACAGACAAGATCCAGCGTCAGCCTGAACACGGTCCATGCCCGAAGTGCGACTCACCCTGGAATGGCCCGATGGACGCACCAGCGAGCTCTATTCCCCTTCCACCGTGATCCTCGACTACCTCAGACCGGGTCAGAGCCTGACCGTTGGCGAACTCACCAGCAAGGGCCTGGCGGCCCTGGAGCAGGCCTCCGAGCGGGTGCGGGCCCGCTACGGCTTTGCCTGCACCCGAGCCGATGAGGAACGGGTGCGCCTGCAGCAATCCGCCGATCACTATGACGGCGATGCGATAGTGCAGATTGCCGAAGTCTGATCAGAGCACCAGGCAGGCCGATTCCAGGTCTGAGCCCGACGCACTGGTGGGATCGAGGGTCGCGGCAGGGCACGCGTCGTCCACGCCCTCACCGACGGGCTGATCCACGGAGTCATCGATCAACTCGGTGATCACTTCGAGGCTGACAAGGCGATGCTCGCCGAACGAGCGCAGGAAGGGTACATCGGCGGCATCGCGGCCGCGGGCGATCAGCACCCGGCCGCAGCGGGGGATGTTGTGGCGGGCATCAAAGACATACCAGCGATCACCGAGAAAGGCCTCGAACCAGGCCGAGAAATCCACCGGTGCCTCGCCCACCGGAATGCCTGTGTAGCCCAGATAGCCGGTGCAGTAGCGCGCTGGAATGTTGAGGCAGCGGCAGAGCGTGATCGCCAGATGGGCGTAGTCGCGGCAGACACCGGCGCTGTCGGCGAGGGTGTCACTGGCGGTTTTCTGCGGACGAACCGCCTCATAGTCGAAACGAATCTGCTCGTGGACCCAGTCGCAGATCGCCTGCACCAGCGGCCAGCCGCGGGGAAAGGCCGCGAAGGTGTCCCAGGCCAGCGTCATCAGGGACGCGGTGTCGCAGTAGGTGCTGGGATTGAGGTAGCGATAGGTATCGATCGGCAACGCCTGAATCGGGCACTCGGGCACCGAAGGCAGCACCGGATCGCAGTGGTCGGAGCAGCGGATGGTGCTGCCGTAAGCCAAGCGGGTGACCCCACTGGGGGCCATCAGCCGGCACCAGCGATTGCCGGCCTGATCCCTGAGCACTTCGATGCTGCGATCGGGATGCAGCTGCACCACCTCGGCCGAGCACAGATCGTCCAGCAGGCTGGAGTGGGGATGGACGAGGGCCAGCACCGGCGTGGGCACCTCGCAGCGCAGGTCGAGCTGGCAACCAATTCGGAGATGCACAGGAGGGAGCGGGGGGATGGCGGTGTCGACCTTCATCCTGGCGGCTCCGGGTGCTGCAAGGTTGTTTCCGTTGCAGCAGTGCCAGCATCGGCTGACCGTGGCGAAGCGACACCCGAGGCGGACCACCCCTGGAGCCAGAGCACTTGGACCCGAGACCTGGATCAAGGTTTGCGCCCAAAGCCCTTGCGACCGATCAGCAATTCTGAGCGATTCGGTTCTGCCCCCGCTTCGGGACGTTGTCCCCATGGTCAGGGCCTGTTTTCCACAGAGACCGCAGCCCTGACAGCAGCGCAATCCCGCCCGGCAGCGAGCCGTCGCGCTGGCAGCCTGTGGAAAAGATCCTTTCCCCTTGACTGGGGCGAGCGAGAGGTCACCGCGAGCAGCAAGCCCGCTGCCGATGGGGTGGAATCAAAGCGATGACAGGATTCGCAGCGTTGGTCCCAATGGGATGGTCAAGGCCGCAGCGCTTTGACGACAGCCGCAGACCGTGGCCTTATGGGGCCAGCCAGAGCAGAGCAGCGTGAGCCCAACGTCCGAGCCCTACACCTCCGAACAGCCGTCCGAACAGCCCTCAGCCCACCAGGCCCCGGAGCACGCGCCGGCCTATGTCAGTGTCGTCAACGAGTTCCCCGAAGATCTCTATGACGCGATGCGGGAATTCGTGCGCACCCATCCCCAGTGGGATCAATACCGGCTGATGCAGGCCTCCCTGGCTGGCTTCCTGTTTCAACACGGCAGCTCCGACCGGGCCGTCGCTCGCCATTACCTCAATGGCCTGTTCCGGCGGGAAGGGAGCCGGCAGCCGCCGCCGGGCCCCATTGCCGCGCCCCAGGTCAAGCCCGCGCCCCAGCCCAGGACAGCTCCCCCCAGGCTGGTGCCGATCAGCCAGGCACAACAGCCAGCACCGGAACGGTCCTGGCCCGCCGCGGCGTAGCCGACCCGAGCCATCGGCTCGCAGCCTGGGGAACCGCAAGATCCCTGTCACCGCAATGGATCACGAAAAACGCCATGGCCGTGACAGCGTCTGGGTGCTACCTGCAACACAAGCGCCTGCACACATCAAGGGAACTGGCCGGGCAGGGACTGGATCGTAGAGATCATCACGACCAAGACCCCCGGAAGGGCACCAGCCGCGGCAGGCACCTCTTCACCTCGAGCCCGCGCACAGCTCCAGAAGCCTTGCTGCGACTGATTCGCCAGCGCTGGAGCCCTGAAAACGAATGACTCTGGTCCCGCGACACCCAACTCAGCGCGGATGCCCACCGCTTCGCCAACCGAACCGGCGCACCGGTGCTCTCCTTCCTGCGGACCATAATGATGAACATGCTGCGCCGGTTCGGTTGGCGCTCCATTCGTCAGGAGCTCAGGGCCCTGGCCTACGACAACAAGGGGATGCAGCACTGGAGCGGGACCCAAACGCTGGAGAGGGACTAACGAGGCTTTCAGTCGGCCCTGATGAGGGTAAGGTCGGCGGACTGGCTACAATTGACGTCAGCAAATCGCAATGATCCTTATGGCTTTGCAAGCAGTTTATCAAATCTAGAAAAACCGAACTCAAAAGCAGCCAACAAAGCTTTCTGCCTATTTCTAACTCCCAGCTTTTGCAACAAGTTGCCGCTATAGGTCTGAACTGTACGAGGTGAAAGATTGAGCTGCTCCGCCATCTGCTTATTAGTTAACCCAAGCAGGTAGCCAGACAACAACTGACGATCCCTCAAGCTGAGAAAAATTCGATCCTTGGGTAAAACGTCAGACCCGCCGTCGGACTGTGAAATCAGGGACTCGATCGAAGGGCTTCGGTAAGTCGTGTTTGAAACCAAAGACATCAAGCCCTGCAGAATTGGATTTTCAGGATGGTCTAAATCAGCTTCAGCGATGATCGCATCAGCCGATTGAGGCATGCAGGCAATGTCTAAATTTTTAACGAAAACCAATACACGCGAATGCGGACAGTTTTCAGAGGCATGGTCAATCACATCCTGAAAGGACAAGTTCGAAGAATAACCAGAGATGCAGATGAGGCCAGGCTTGTCGAATCGGAGAATATCTATGGCCTCAGCTGCAGTAAGGCAGCATCCAATACAGTCATCAATATTTTTAAGCGATCTAAGCTGTGCTCCCAAGAGAACTGGGGAATCAGAAAGCAACAAAACCTTTGGGGAAAATCCTGTAGACAAACAGGCCAACAGAAATCTTCCCTCATAAGTTGAAGCATTGGTCTTCAAGCCAAGCATACGAAAAATCCCCTTCAACGAGGATGCAGCGGATGCCATGGCGTAATCACCGACTCAAGAAGGTCATAATAGACTTGCAAGTGTTGACATGACAGACGCCAGCAACACATCCCAGAAATTTGCGAGCAAAGCCGCCGGAGCTTCTCCAGGTTCGAATCTGCGGTTGCAGTCCAGCGGAAAGGATCTGAGCCCTTGTTGGCCTTGACGATGAAATGCTCGATTGATGGCAAGCAGAAGCCCATCGGGCTTTGGCGATCAGTTCCTTGACGCTCGGGAAGCTGCCACGTCGGATTCCCCGCTGGGTGAGATCCCAAATCAGCCCTCTACATGGTTGAGCCAGGCGGCGTAGGTCGGCGTGAAGTGGACATGAAATCGAAAAACCTATCCTATCCAGGTACGGGCGTATTCTGCGCTGAACAACTTCGCTCCACAGCGTGCTTGTGAGTACCGTGGTTGTCGATGCTCAGGCGCACGTCGAGTTCGCGCGGGACTTCCTTATCAATCCATCTCAGGAAACTCAGGAACTCATGGTGCCGGTGCCTGGGCTTGCACACGGCGATCACCGAACCGTTGGCTACGTCCAAGGCGGCAAAAAGCGTGGTGGTGCCATGGCGGATGTCGTCGTGGATCACACCCTCGACGAAGCCCAGACCTATGGACAGCAGAGGCTGGCTGCGATCAAGGGCCTGGATCTGCATTGTCTCATCAACAAAAAGCACAACTGCCTTATCAGACGGGGTGAAGTAGAACCCGACGATGTCGCGAACCTTCTCCACCATGCCACAGCCCTGGGCCGAGCGTGACGGAGGCACCAGAAGGGATCGTTGGAGAACTTGTAGTCGTCAGACTTCCGCGTAGCGGTGGGATTTTTGGCGGTGGGGCTGCAAGGAGAAGGTCTGCTGCCAGTGATGTGTCGTCCTCTTGGAGATGCCGGTAGCAGCCGCCAACGAACGAGCAGTCCACTGGGTGGTGCGATCAGCAGGCTTGATCTGGAGGGCTCGGTTGATCACCGCCGCCACCATGTCCTCCTGATCGGTGAGAGCCGGCCCGGTCTGAACTCGTCACGCAAAACCTCCAGGCCGAGATCCCGGTGACGCCAGCGCCACCTGCGAACAGGCATGCCGATCAGGCCCATCCGTTTGCCAATGGCCGTGTTGGTTTCACCGGCTCCGTATCTGTAAGCCAGCACCTTCTGCCTCGCTACACAATCAAATGGGAAAAAACCTCGAGCTGGCGATGCTCTGGAGCGACTGAATATCGTCGTCGGTGAGAACCAGCGGCGGTATCGGGAGAGCAACTGCTATGGAACGACTTCCCTCTGGAGATACTCCTTAGTCTGGGTGATATTTCCGCGACTGCACAGGATCCGAGCCATCCGCTTGGCTGACTCGGCTTGGTTTCTTCACTACTATTGCCTCCAGCGGTGGACCGTGGATTGGGACACCGCAATGGCACGGCAGACCTCGGCGACAGGCTTACTCTGAGCGATCAGCTTCTCAGCGATCTTGAGCCTACGGATGATCCGATGAGAGGGCATGGGTGAGTCGTTTCATAGCGGAGACCCTGACCCAGCCTGGCCGGCTGAAGACCTAAATTCACCATGGACCGATTCCCGTAGGGCACCTCACCACCACATTAGCCAGTGGCTGACAAAGGGGTTGGACAGAAGATCTAATGTACTCAACCCGAGCCCAACACAGGAATTGTACCCCCCCCCGAATTCAATTAGACGAAGGTGGGTATGGGCAAATCGCCCCAAAGTTCAACTAATTTCATTGTTGGACTCTTGGGCCGTGGGGCAAACCCCCGCGGCCCAGAGATCCCCGACCCCAGAAGCTGATACAATATTCATAGCAACATTAGCTTAAAAGATAAAGTTTTTAGCGGTCAAAACTGGGGATCCAATAAGGCTAATGGCAAAGTCTGGCTGAGAATCGCCATTCAGATCAGCAGAGAGGACCCCATCATGATAGCGCAATTGACCGGGAAGAACCAGCGAAGAATGCCCTGAAGATGTGTCTCCCAACCAGGTGAAACCCTGAAGGCCAGGCCGCCTGGAGTTAGCATCAAGAGTGTGAAGATCGATCAGATCTTCGCTACTATTAAAGTTACTGATTCTGTCACGGAGAGATATCTTGTAACGGCTGTCGTTCAAGCTGTCGTAGCAGAATACATCCTTGCCATCGTGGCCAGTCAGCCAATCGCCGCCAGAAGCAGAATGTTGGGTTTTGGCATCGTGCGTTTCGCAGCAATGGTCCTCGGGATGAGGGCAAGTACTGTCGACAGGCGTGACAGATGGGTCACAGCAATGGTCTTGAGAATGAGGGGAAATGCTACCAGCATATGGCGCAATCGCGGCCAGCAGCTGAGAACTACTTGAATTTGATACAGGGTTGAACTGAGCACGAATCTCACCGAGAGCAACCCTTTCGGTGTGTATATTTGTATAAAGCTCACCGGCATATATATATTGGAGGCTATCCCTGAGGCTAATGACACTGTGATCAGCTGCAGTCCATTTTCCAGTCAATGTCCAAATTGAAGTATGCTCATCATAGGCGATTTTTAGATCATTTTCCTGATTTGGATTGATAAGCCCAATGCATACGTCGCCAACAGTGTAGAAGGGGGCATGATGGAAATGCATCCCAGCAACATCATCGCCGCTATCAGCCGTACGGGGCTGGCCGTCATACCACTTACCAAAATCTAATCCGATAATTTCTAATTTATAGACAGCTTCAGTTCGTTTTGCATTCAGACTGAGCTGAATCGTCCCAGTTGCTGGAGTTGACGTGGGCCACACTTCATTCGAAGAGCTTAAAGTGCCTTCATAAAATAGTGGTTTATTGTTGGTGGCAGAGAGCTGAACCCGGCTATTAGCAGAAGTGCTGCCAGCGTCATCAGTCTTGCCAGAGACAGAAGTGCCCTCTGCGGCATCAGTCTTGCCAGAGACAGATATACCCCCTACAGCATCAGTGCTACCAGGGAGAAGGTTGCTGGCAGCCGCAAGCCGAAACCCTGCGGCGTATCCTGCATCATTTGGCATCAAGCCATCATCGCGACTTGTGGACCCTGGAGCAGGATTATAAAAACTAGCCCCCCGCTTTGATCTTGTGCCATTATCAGAGCCATTGTAATTACCAAATAAAGCAATTGGATCGTAAATACTTTCATTCCATTCTGTTACGTTTCCGTCTTGATCAAAGGTTCCATAATAGCTCGCACTATTAACAAAAGATCCTACTGGCGTAAGCATGTTTGGACCGATCAAGGGATCAGGCCTTGGAAAGAACTCTGAATTGGTAAATCGTGTTGATGATCGGATATTGGCTTGATTTGGCGAATCACCTACAGCATTGCCGGGAGTAGAATCACTCTGGGTCGCCCAATCAAAATACCCCCCCTTTCCACTGTTCAAAGTAGGATCATAATAGGCTGCCTTATACCATTCATTTTCAGTTGGAATCCAATACCGAGCATTTGATGCATGAGTGGCAGATATTGCAGTCAGGACTCCCTTTCCGGTGGCCCTTGCATTGGGATGGTCATTCTCAATCGTGAAATATGTATACCCTTTCTTGCTGTAGATAGAGGTGATAGTACTCCGTGCGTCAAATCCACTGCCTGTCAGGCCGCTCATTTGAGCTTGGTCGCCAACATTAAGATCCAGACTTCCTTTCGCCCTGTAAGTAGTAATATTATTCTTACGCGTGGCACCTACAAGCTGAGCAGTTGTAATCGAATAAGCGCCACTTTCTGTACTGCCATCCCCCTGGCCATTGTGCATCCAATTGCAAAAACGGACCGCATCTAAGAAATTGACATAATTAACTGGTTTATCAGCGCTAACTGAATCCAAAAGTACATAACTATAATTTCCATCAGTACCTTCCCTGCTTATGCCATTAAGAAGCTTATCGTATTGCATGCCCGGATTGAAAAGTTCATGGGGATCGCTCCTGGCAACGGCATTCAGAAATACAACATACTGCCCATAAGTAGTCTCGTACTTGGCCAGGCTATAGCTATAATTGACTTGACCGAATCTCAGTCCATTAGAGTCGGCCGTATCGTATGGATTTCCAGGATTGCCAACCGGAGCAAACTCGAAAGATTTCATGGCCAATTTTAAACCCTTATAATTTTATTGCCAGCTCGTCCCTCCGTCTATTGACCATGGTCGATAAGATTTCTTGATTGGTCAGAAAGCTCCGCGCCGGTTCCCAGCTGGTTGCTCCTCATCTCCAGCCCAGGTGAACGGCTACCCAGGCGATTCCCAGCTGGCTGCCGGTGGGAGACCTGGACGGATCGGAGGTTTCGATCAACAGTCGGCAGCGTGTTCGCTGAGGATCCAGACAGCACTGCAGCCAGAGAAAGCCTGCCGCCGTGGCTCAGGCCATGGGGATGAGTGCTCCTGACCATTGTGTTCCCCCCGAGGCGACGCCAGGGCCAGGACCTCAGGAGTTTGCTGAAAAACCCAGCCACCTCTGCCAAAATTGAGCAGCTCCCCATTCGTTGATGCGAGGCCAACAGGAGCGCAGCGTGTTCGGCGACGATTAGATAGGCGGGACTGCGCAACTACATAGGCGGGTCTCAGGACGCGACAACAGGGCTCCGATTTCGGTCAGGAGTCCCGCGATGCCCGCCCCTCTGTCGTTGCGGATCAAGGAGCGGTACATGGCCAGACGGGCT
>CANCJV010000050.1 GCA_947378425.1 Synechococcaceae cyanobacterium | reverse complement strand
GCGAGCTGGGCCTGCCGGATGACTTCGTGGTGAAGGTGATCGCAGCGGTGGGCAACTACGGCGAGATCTACGCGCGCAACCTGGGCCAGGGCTCGCCCCTGGACCTGCCGCGCGGCGCCAATCGCCTGGCCCGCGACGGTGGCCTGATGATCGCGCCCCCCTTCCGCTGAGTCGGTTCGGGGCCGATCCGCTGACCCGGGCGCGGCTGGAGCTGTTTTGCTGGCAAACTGCGCCGGCATGCATGGGGTTCTGTGTCGTTTCTGCGCCGGCTGAAGACTGTCGCCCCGCTGGCGTTGCTGTTCACCGCTTTCGGCTGCGCCAATGACAGCGGCGGCTCTGGCGTCAGCAGTGTCCACATGGCGGCGATCCGCTCCCGCGGCCAGCTGAGCTGCGGTGTGGACGGCCAGGTGGCCGGGTTCAGCAGTGTGGCCGCCGACGGCCGCTATCAGGGCTTTGATGTCGATGTCTGCCGGGCCGTGGCGGCCGCGGTGCTGGGCTCGGCTGAGAAGGTGGACTTTCGCAATGTCACCGCCACCCAGCGCTTCCCTGCGGTGGCCAGCGGCGAGATCGATCTGCTGTCGCACAACACCACGTTCACCCTTGGCCGTGATGCCCCCGGCGGCAATGGCATGAGCTTCGCCCCGGTGGTCTTCCACGACGGGGTGGGCGTGATGGTGCCGGTGGCCTCCGGCATCAGCAGCCTGGCCGCTGTGGCGGGCAAGCCGATCTGCCTGCTCAGCGGTGCCACCACCGAGCAGGCCCTCACCGATGCGCTCAGGCAGATCAATCTCACGTATGTAGCGCTCAAGTTCAGCACCATTGACGAGATGTTCGGGGCCTACCAGCAGGGCCGCTGCGCCGCCGTCAGCATTGATCGCTCCGCCCTCGCCGCCCAGCGCACCACCTTTGCCAATCCCGCCGCCCATCGGATCCTGCCGGCGGTGCTGAGCAAGGAGCCCCTGGCACCGGCGACGGTGCAGTCGGATCCGGCCTGGGCCGATGCGGTGCGCTGGATCGTCTATGCGCTGTTTGAAGCCGAGGAGCAGGGCATCACCCAGGCCAATGTGGCGGCCAGGCTGGCGGAGGCGAAGGCCAATCCGAAGCTGGCGGATCGGCGCCGCTTCCTGGGGGTGGAGGGCAACCTCGGCAGCGAGCTGGGCCTGCCGGATGACTTCGTGGTGAAGGTGATCGCAGCGGTGGGCAACTACGGCGAGATCTACGCGCGCAACGTCGGCGAGGGCTCGCCCCTGAAGATTCCCCGCGGCCCCAATCGCCTGTTCCGGGACGGCGGTCTGCTGATCTCGCCGCCGTTCCGATGAGTCCCACTCCCTGGTGGCGTGATCGGCGCGTGCTCCCCTGGCTGCTGCAGGCGGCGGTCGGTCTGGCGGTGCTGGTGGTGGTGGCCTGGCTGATGACCAACCTGGTCCGCAATCTCAGCGCCGCCGGGCTGCTGCTCAGCTGGCGCTGGTTGGGCCAGCCGGCCGGTTTTGATCTCTCGGAAACGCTGCTGCCCTTCAACGCTTCGATGTCCTACGGCCGGGCCCTGCTGGTGGGCCTGCTCAACACCTTGAGGGTGATCGTCTTCGGCCTGGTGGGCTCCAGTCTGCTGGGCCTGGTGGTGGGCATGGCCGCCTTCAGCCGCAACGCTCTGCTGCGCGGCCTGGCGAGGGTCTACGTGGAGCTGGTTCGCAACGTGCCGTTGCTGCTGCAACTGCTGTTCTGGTATTTCGTCGTCTTTCTGGCCCTGCCCGATGGTGCCGCCGCCCTGCGCTGGCCGGCGCTGGTCCTGGCCAAGTCCGGCCTCTATATCGCCGGTTTCGCGGCGGGCAGCTGGCAGTCGCCCCAGTTGCTCTCCAGTGGCTGGCAGGCCCCCGTGCATCTGTCGGTGGAGTTCGCGGCGCTGCTCACCGGCCTGATCACCTACATCGGTGCCTTCATCGCCGAGGTGGTGCGTGGCGGCATCGCCTCGGTGCCGCCGGGCCAGTGGGAGGCCGCCAGCTCCCTGGGTCTGCACGGGTCGGCCATCCTGCGCCACATCGTGCTGCCCCAGGCCCTGCGGGTGATCGTGCCGGGCCTCACCAACCAGTACATCAGCCTGGCCAAGGCCTCGTCCCTGGCCCTCGCCTGCGGCTTCACCGATCTGTACTCCGTGGCTGAAACCACCCTCAACCAGACCGGTAGGGCGGTGGAGGTGGTGCTGGTGCTGCTGGCGGCCTACCTCGCCATCGATCTGGTGATCTCCGCCGCCATGAATGGCCTCAACCGTCTCGTCCAGGTGCGGGAGCGCTGATGAGGCAGAGCTCACCCCCCTCGCTGACGTCGTTCACCGCTGCATCAGCCTCGCCGCTGAAGCGGCTGCAGCGGCAGCTCGCCCCCAGTGCCGCCGACGCCCTGTTGAGCCTCGGCCTCGTGGCCCTGATTCTCTGGGCCGCCGTGCAGCTGCTGGGCTGGGCCGTGGGCCGGGCCGACTGGGCGGTGGTCCAGCTCAACAGCATGCTGCTGCTTGTGGGCCGCTATCCCCTGGCCGAGCAGTGGCGCCTCTGGTCGCTGGCCTTGATGTTGGCACTCCAGGCGGGCCTCAGCTGGGGCCTGTTGCGGGCCTGGCCCCGGACCGATCGCCGCGAGCAGGCCCGCCTCTGGCCTCGCCACGATCGCATCGCCGCCCTGCTGATCACGCTGCTCGCCCTGCTGCTGCCATTCGGGCTGCACCTGGCTGTGCCGTTGCAGCTGCGCTGGTGGCTGCTGGCTGCCGTGCTGCTGGCCGTGCGCTGGGCAGTGGGTCGCTGGGAGGGGCAGCTGCCGCGGCGGGCCCTGAAGCTGGTCGCGGCCCTCTGGCCCCTGCTCTATCTGCTGGGCTTCTGGTTGATCGGTGGCGGTCTCGGCCTGGCTGCGGTCTCTCCCGGCGACTGGGGCGGCCTGCTGCTCACCCTGCTGATGGCCAGCTTCGCCATGGCCCTGAGCTTTCCGCTCGGTGTGCTGCTGGCTCTCGGCCGGCGCAGCAGCCTGCCATTGCTGCGCCTGGGCTCGGTGGCCTACATCGAATTCATTCGCGGTGCGCCGCTGATCACCCTGTTGTTCGTCGGTCAGAACATCCTCGGCTTCCTGCTCCCCGGGGGCGCCTCGCCGGATCGCATCTGGCGGGCGGCCTGGGTTCTGACCCTGTTTGCCGCCGCCTATCTGGCCGAGGCGGTGCGCTCGGGTCTGGCGGCCGTGCCGCCCGGCCAGCTGGAGGCGGCCCGCTCCCTGGGGCTCAGCCAGGCCCAGGCGATGGTCATGGTCGTGATTCCCCAGGCTCTGCGGGTGGCCCTGCCCGCCATGGTGGGCCAGTTCATCGCCCTGCTGCAGGACACCACCCTCCTGTCGCTGATCGGCCTGCTCGATCTGCTGGGCACGGCCCGGGGCATCATGGCCAACCCGGAGTTCCTGGGTCACAGCAGTGAGCTCTATCTGGTGCTGGCCGTCCTCTACTGGGGTTGCTGTGCCTCCCTGGGGCTCGGCAGTCGGGCCCTCGAGCGTCGCCTCGATCCCCGCAGTGTCGCCAGCCGACGCTGAACTGCCGGGAGGTGAGTCCTGATGGCGATCCCTGATGCTGGTTGTCCTTCCTGCAGGACGATTTCCGTCTTCCCCATGCCGTTTCTCAGCCTGTACCCCTTTCCTTGATGGCCGCGCCGATGAACCCGCCAAGCCCCTGCCGCAGCGACGTGATGATCCAGGCCGAAGGCGTGGAGAAGTGGTATCCCAATGGCTTTCAGGCCCTGCGCGGCGCCAGCCTGACGGTGAAGCGCGGTGAAGTGGTGGTGATCATGGGCCCCTCTGGTTCGGGCAAGAGCACCTTCATCCGCACCTTCAATGCCCTGGAGGATTTCCAGCAGGGCAGCATCACGGTCGATGGCATCGCCCTCTCCAACGACGTCCGCCACATCGATGCGATCCGCCGCGAGGTGGGCATGGTGTTCCAGCAGTTCAACCTGTTTCCGCACCTCACCGTGCTCGAGAACCTCACCCTGGCGCCGGTGCTGGTGCGCAAGCGCCCGCGCGCCGAGGTGGAGCGACAGGCCCGCGCCTTGCTGGAGCGCGTCGGCATCGCCGAGCAGGCCGAGAAGTTTCCCGGCCAGCTTTCCGGCGGCCAGCAGCAGCGGGTGGCGATCGCCCGGGCGCTGTGCATGGAGCCCCGCGTCCTGCTGTTCGATGAGCCCACCAGTTCCCTGGATCCCGAGATGGTGCGGGAAGTGCTGGATGTGATCCAGGCCCTCGCTGCCGATGACATCACCATGGTGGTGGTGACCCATGAGGTGCGCTTCGCCCGCCAGGTGGCCCATCGGGTGGTGCTGATGGATCAGGGCGAGGTGGTGGAGGAGGCGGAGCCGGAAACCTTCTTCACGGCGCCGCGCCACGAGCGCACCCGCCGGTTTCTGGAGCAGATTCTCTGAACCATGGCTGTCGCTGCTGCCAACCCGAATGCCATCCCGACCAGCCTGCAGCGCTTCAGGGCGCGCCTGGTCGCCGGCGAGTCGCTGCTGGGACCGGTGCTCACCCTGGCCAGTGCACCGGTGGCTTCCCTGTTGGCGGCCAGCGGCTTCGACTGGCTCTGGATCGATCTTGAACATGGCGCCATCAGCCTGGAGAGCGCCCAGCAGATGATCTGGGCCAGCCAGGGCACCGCTGCGGTGCCCTTGGTGCGGGTGCCGTGGCATGAGCCCTGGCTGGTCAAACCCCTGCTCGATGCCGGCGCCATGGGGGTGATCACGCCGATGGTGGAAAGTGCCGAGCAGGCCGCCACGGCGGTGGCCGCCCTGCGCTATCCGCCCGCCGGCATCCGCGGCTATGCCCCCACCCTGGCGCCGGCCCGCTGGGGGCTGTCGGTGGCCGATTACGGGGCCGCGGCCGATGGCGCCCTGCTGGCGATCGTGCAGATCGAAACGGCCACGGCCGTGGAGCGGATCGAGGAGATCGTGGCGGTGCCCGGGTTGGATCTGGTGTTCGTGGGCCTCTACGACCTCTCAGGCTCCCTCGGGCTTCTGGGCCAGGTGGAGCACCCACTGGTGGAGGCGGCGGCCCTGCGGGTGCTGGAGGCAGCCCGGCGGGCCGGGGTGGCGGCGGGCACGATCGCCCTTGAGCCCGCCACGATGCGCCGCCGGCTGGAGCAGGGCTTCCCCTTTGTGGCGGTCGCCACCGATGGCTCCCTGCTGACCGGATCTGCCAGGCAGGTGCTGGCGGCATTGGGACGCTGACCGTTGTATTGGCCGGCAGCAGCAGGACCAGCCCATCGCCATCGCTGCCCGCGGTTTCTGTTGCTGGTGAAGTGCTCAATCCGGTGGGAGATCGGACATCCAGCCCTGGCAGTTTCAGATCCGGCGTTCCCCCTGAGCGGCGCAGAGGCCATCGGCTTGCCGAGGCTTCGGCGTTCATCGGTGGTCTCCATCGTCTGGGAGTTTTTGGCAGAGCCCTGGGCTTTGGTCGATCAGGGGGAGTTCATCGTGATTCGGCCGTGATCGGGGCTCTGAACAACCTGCCGCGGGGGGCAGCCTGATGGGCGCGCAGGCAGGCTCAGCGCCACGGTCGACCATGGACCAGGGCCCTGATTCGGCAGCCCAGCAGAAGTGCAAGGGGCTGCAATCCCTGTTCACCTTCTGTTCACGAAAGGTGAAATAAGCTCGCAATCCGCTCCTTGCAGCCACCTTGGTTTTGGCTTTGGACTAGGATCCTGCAAACTGAGCTTGTTCTCCACCGTCAATGGAAAGCCTGATCATTCTGACTCTCGGATCATGAGCCAATTCTTTGATCCTGGTGACGGGCTTTCTCTCAAGTTGAAATCTCTGGACGAGGCCCTCTGGTTGGTGCAGGCCAGGCTGGATTCCTGGGCTGATGATGAAGCTGTTGATCCCCTGATCAGTCGATCTCGGATCCGAGGCAGTCGCATCAGCCTGGGCACCATCGCAGCAGCCGGTGCAGGTCTTGCTGGAGATCAAATCGAAGACAATACAAGCAGTGCTGGACTTGTAATTGGCCTGGACTATGTCCATGCAACTTCGCTGAATGGTGCCAAGAGTGCTTACGTTGCCGCTTCTGGGGATGAGGGTGAACGGATTTCCCTGAATGTTGACTGGCTGCAGACAGCGAGTACAGGTCAGATTGAGCTCGTTCTGCTTGCCAACATCGGCCAGGCCCTGCGTCAACGCTCAGGCATTCAATCCTCGGTTGATTCTCGCCAGCTCAATACCGCGCTCCATTGGAATCAGGGCGATGCTGAGAGCGCGATCACCACGGCTGAGTCACCCTCCGATGCAGGGCTTGCGATCCCACTTGAGGACGGCAGCCAGGTCTCCGATCAGCCTTCCCCGGCAGCTCTTGATGCGAACAGGAGTACTCCCCATCTCAACGGCTGTGGCTGCCCTGCCTGCAGCCTGAGCGATCCCTTCGCTTCCCCTTCAACCACCATTAAGCGCGGATCGACATCGGCGTCGGCCCCCTTGGGACCCCAGCCAGCGCTTGCGGCACCGGCGGCTGCGGCAACGTTGCCCGTGCTGGCAAACTATCTGCAATCAGGTTATTGGACCAGCAACGCCACCGTGGCGCGTCGCTATAACCTGGGCACGACAGGTAATAATCCCAACAATGGGGTTCTTCTCTATAACGTTTCCGGCTGGGCCTCTGATACCAACGGCTTGACCGTGGACAGGCAGGCTTTGGTTCGCGAAGTCTTCAAACTTTACAGCGCAGTCCTGGGTCTCAATTTCCAGGAGACAACCTCAACGGGGACCGAGGTTGATTTCTTCTTCCGCGACAATGCTGCAGGTGCATACTCTGGGCCTGCAGGCAGCAGCTTCAGCGATGGGGTGGATTGGACAGAAATCAACATTGCCGCTAATTGGTTCGGCTCAAGTTCTCAGTATAATGGCTATACACTTCAGACCGTTGAGCACGAGGTTGGCCATGCCCTGGGGCTGGGTCACATGGGAAATTATAACGGAACCGTAGACTATGCCACGCAGGCGGTTTACGCCAACGATTCATGGTTTGTGTCCATGATGTCGTACCTACCGCAAAACAGTAGTCCCTATTTCGCTGCCTATAATCCCAATACGGCTGCAGCCGGCATCAGTTATAGCTGGCTCCAGACGCCCATGGCGGCAGACTGGCTTGCGCTCAATACCATCTATGCTCCCCAGGGCTATGGCGTCGATCGGGCTTTTCTGGGTGATACAGTTTATGGGGTAGGTACAACGATCACCTCGGCTGTCAGCAACGTCTGGAATCAATTCAGCGTCAACGCTGGATCGACAACATTCACATTGATTGACGGAGGCGGTTATGACACGCTCGATGTCAGCAACTTCGTTGCCAATCAGGTCATCAACCTGGCGCCTTCTTCTTTGGGCTCTGCGACCCCTTCTTATTCTAATATTGGTGGAAAAATCGGCAATCTTACGATTGCCGTGGGCACCATCGTTGAGGCAGCAACTGGGGGAAGTGGTGCTGATACTTTCTATGGTAATGACGTTGCGAATACCTTTAAAGGCAACGGTGGTAATGATAGCTATTACGACAGCCTCGGCTCTGATATTTATTATGGCGGGGCCAATGCAGATACGGTTTTCTTTACGGAGTCGATCAATCTCTTTGCGATTGCATATAATCCCTCCACCTCTTTCCTTTCGCTGGCCAGAGCTTCGTCGGCTGATGTCGATCTTGTTTTCAGCGACGTCGAGTCGATCAGCTTTGGCGGCACTGCCTATGCCTTCTCCAGTTTTGTCGACAGCACGGCTCCCACGTTGCTGAGTTCGACCCCAGTAGATAATGCTCAGGTAGTGGCTGCAGCGGCCAATATTGTGCTGAATTTTTCTGAAACCGTACAGGCTGGTACTGGTGTCATTGTTATCTCCAATGGCGCAGATATTCGCTCCATCAACATCGCAGATGCCAGCCAGATCTCTTTTGCGGGCGCCGCTGTCACGATTAATCCGCTCCTTGATCTGGCCGGTAATTCCACCTATTCAATCCAACTCGCCGCCGGAGTCATCAAGGATGCTTCCGGCAACAGCTATGCCGGTATTTCTGATGCCACCACGCTGAATTTCAGCACCGCTCCCTCGACGGTGCTCGCGATCGTCGCCAGCGATGCGATCAAGGCCGAGGGCAACAGCGGCAGCACCGCTTACACCTTCACGGTCAGCCGCAGTGGTGATCTGAGCTCAAGCAGCGCGGTCAACTGGAGCGTCACTGGCTCGGGCGCCAATCCAGCTGCCGCCAACGATTTCATCTCCGGCGTTTTTCCCAGCGGCAGTGTCTCGTTTGCGGCCGGTGAGGCCAGCCAGCTGATCACCGTGCTGGTGGCTGGCGACACGGTGATTGAAGCCGATGAGTCCTTTGCCGTCACGCTCACCACGGCCACCAACGCCACCATCTCCACCGCCGTCGCCTACGGCACCATCAGCAACGATGACGGGCCGCCCCCTCCCGACTTGGCAATCGTGGCCAGCGATGCCGTGCAGGCGGAGGGCAACAGCGGCAGCACCACTTACACCTTCACGGTCAGCCGCAGTGGTGATGTCAGCGGCGTCAGCAGTGCGAATTGGTTGGTGAGCGGCTCAGGGCTGCATCCAGCCGATGCCAGCGATTTCGGCGGCAGTTTTCCTTTGGGCACGGTGGTGTTTGCCGCTGGTGTCACCAGCCAGCAAATTACGGTCAATGTCTCCGGTGATGGCCGTGCGGAGTTTGACGAGGGGTTCACCGTCACCCTCGCCAATCCGAGCAACGCCCTGATCAGCGTTGCCAGCGCCAATGGTCAGATCCTCAACGACGATCTCCTGGCGCCGGTCGTGAGCGAGATCACCACCTCGGCCACGGATGGCAATCTGGCGATCGGCGAGACGATTGTGTTTTCGGTTTTGTTCTCCGATGTTGTCGTTGTTGCTGGGACTCCGTTACTGAATCTTGCCAATGGTGGAAGCGCGATCTACGGCACGGGGTCGGGTACCTCAACCCTGACATTTGTCTATAGCGTGGCGGCGGCAAACTCCAGTACGGCAGATTTGAGCACCGCCAGTGCCAATGCCATCAGCACGGCATCAGCTTCGATTCAGACGATCCTCGGGACTCCTGCCGATCTATCGGGGGCCAATGCCGTCAATCCTGCTGGCCTTGTTGCTGTGGATACAACACCAATCACCGTCACTTCCCTGGCCGTGGATGGCAACACCATCGTCCTCACCTTGGGTGAAACGGTGACGGGTGTCAACCTGGTTGCCTCTAATTTCAGTCGCCAGATTGGTGTCGCCACGGCTGTGGCCGCGACGCTCATCACTCTCGATGCACCGAATAAAAAGGTGACGCTCACGTTCGGCACTGTTTCCACGGCAAACCCAGCCCCCACCAGCACTGCCGCGGTCAAGCTCAGCTATGCCGCTACCAGTGGTAGTCCCGCCTCGGGTCTGATCACCGATCTGGCGGGGAATCCTCTGACTCCGTTCAGCAATCAGGTTGTGGACACGTTCCAATCCGCCGCCAGTGTAACCACCCTGGGTGATGGCGGCACGGCAGTCCCGGCTACCTCCTACAGCAATCTGGTGCTAACTGGCGCTACGGCGATCAACGGCAATGGCAATGCCCTGGTGAACAGCATCTCTGGCAACAATGCCAGCAATATTTTAGATGGCAAAGGTGGAGCCGATCAGATTGATGGTCTTGATGCTGGCGATATCTATCTCGTGGCCCTCGCATCCGACCATCCATCGGCTGAGTTCAGGGACAGTGGCATTTCTGGTGTGGATGAGGTTCGCTTCAGCTCCGCCACCGCGAACCAGACCCTCACGCTCTATGCGGGCGACACGGGGCTGGAAGCGGCCGTGATCGGTACGGGCACAGCGGTTGCAGCGATCACCACGGCGACCACAGCTCTCAATATCGATGCGTCGCTTGTCAGCAACGGCCTCGATATCACTGGCAATGCCGGCGTCAACGCACTCCTCGGCACGGCCTATGCCGATCGCCTCACCGGCAATGCCGGCGTGGATGCCATGGATGGACGGGAGGCCAGTGACCTCTATCTGATCGGCAGCTCCAGCGAGCATGCGGTCGCGGAAATCAAGGACACCGGTGCCGTCGGTGTCGATGAGGTGCGTTTTGCCTCCGCCACGGCGGGCCAGACCCTCGTTCTGTTCGCGGGCGACACGGGCCTGGAAACGGCCGTGATCGGCACGGGCACTGCGGCTGCAGCCATCACTTCGGCGACCACAGCGCTCAACCTGGATGCGTCGCTTGTCAGCAACGCTCTCGCCATCACCGGCAATGCCGGCGCCAATGTGCTGCGAGGAACGGCATTCGTCGATGCGATCGACGGTGGTGGAGCCGCTGATGTCTATCTCGTGGCCAACCCCACCGAGCACGCCGCGGCTGAATTCAAGGATTCCGGCGTCTCCGGGACGGATGAGGTGCGGTTCATCTCCACCACAGCCAACCAGACGCTTGTGCTCTTTGCCGGTGACACGGGCCTTGAAGCTGCGGTGATCGGCACGGGCACGACCGCCGCTTTCGTCACCACCGGCACCACGGCGCTCAGCATTGATGCCTCCGCTGTGCTCAACGGTCTCGCCATCACGGGCAATGCCGGCAATAATTCACTCCAAGGCACGGCCTTTGTCGACAGCATCGTTGGCAATGCCGGGATCGACATCATCACGGGTCAGGCCGGGGCCGATGCCATCAAGGGGGGAACGGGACTGGATCAGCTCAGCGGCGGCGCTGATGCTGATACTTTCATCTACACCACCCTGGCTGATGGATTGGTGGGTGGCAGTAACCTCACGGGTCGCACCTTCGAAATAATCACGGATTTCCAGGTTGGCCTCGACACCATTGATCTCCTGACCACAGCAACGCTGCGCTCGGTCAAGGTCCTCGGCGCTGTCACGGCTCTGACCGATACCGCCATCGGCAGCTTGCTCAACGCCACGCTTCCCACGGTCAATTTCGCGGCCAACACGGCCTCCACCTTCACCTTCGGGACGAGCACGTATCTGGCGATCAACGACGCCACGGCAGGTTATTCATCCACCACCGATGCGATCATCGACATCACCGGCTATAGCTTCGCCGCTGGATTCACCAGCCTGACCAGTCTCACCATCTCCTGATTCAGGCGATGGCGGCTTGCATCAGCTCCAGGCCATGCAGGCCTTCATAGAGCAGATAGGCGGCAAACAGGATCGCCAGCACCCCCACCAGGGCTTCGGCCCGGTGCTGCAGCCACTCATTGAGCTTCATGATCGGCTCGCGAATCGTGCCGGAGCTGCCGATCCACACCAGGGGCGGCAGCAGCAGCAGTGAGCCGGCCATCAGGGCGAAGACGCTGCTCACCTCCAGGTCCGCCGAGAGGCCGGGGTGGTTGATCAACAGCAGTCGGGCCTCCTTGAGATAAAAGACCAGGTTTTCCGGGGTGAGCAGGGCGCCGGCGGCGCCAATCGCCACCAGCAGCCAGGTGTCGAGCTCCGGCAGCTTGTTCATCAGCCGCAGGGCCATACCCTCCTCGCCGATCGTGGCCTGGGGCGTCAGCTGGTACAGGCCCAGGGCCAGCAGGCCGCCGGCACCGAGCAGGTCGATCAGCACCTGATCGCGCTCGCCATGGGCCAGGCTGATCGGAAACGAGCTGCCCAGCAGCATCAGGACGCCGACCGCCAGCACATTGGCCAGGCTCCAGCCGAGCACATAGGCAAAGGAGCGGCGCAGCGGCGCCCGGCCCAGCAGTAGCAGGGTGACCACACCGATGTGCAGCGGGCTGAAGGCGATGCCGATGCCGAACAGGGAGGACTGGGTCAGCAGGCTTGGGCTCATCGAATCTGTCCTGGCGATCCGGTCTGGGGAGCACCCTCCGGTCTGGAAGTCACCCTAAGGACGTGGACTGGGGGGCCGCATGCCCAGACGAGGATGATCAGCTCGGAAGCGGTCAACGGCATGGTCCAGACGTGATGCCCAGGTCCTTGTCCCTCTGGCCCCGGCAGATCGGCAACCAGTGTCTGCTGCTGCTGGTGGCCGGCGTGCTGGTGGGCCTGCTGGCCCCGACGGCGGCCCTGGCGCTCAAGCCCCTGGGCCTGGCTTTCCTGCAGGCCTCCCAGATCGTGGTGATGCCGTTCCTGATCTGTGAGCTGATCGTCGGCTTCGGCGGCCTCGGCAGTGGTTCCCTGCGCCGGCTGCTGCGCGGTGGCGTGGTGGTGCTGCTGGGCCTGTGGCTGCTGGGAGGGCTGCTGGTGGTGCTGTTACCCCAGCTGCTGCCGCCGCTCACCTATTCCGGCTTCTTTCATGCCGGCCTGTTCCAGCAGCCCGAGAGCACGGATCTGCTGCGCACCTACCTGCCCGACAACATCTTCGGCGCCCTGGCGGCCGACAACTTCCCGGCCGTGGTGCTGTTCAGCGCCATCCTGGGCATCCTGCTGCAGGGCCTGGAGAATCGCCAGGAGCTGCTGCGGGTGCTGGAGGTGGTCCGCCAGCTGTTCGGCCGCCTCAATGGCCTGATGGCCAAGGCCGTGCCCTACGGCATCTTTGCCCTCAGTGCGGTCACCTTCGCCACCCTCGACTGGGCCCAGCTGGTCAAGATCCAGGCCTTCCTGTTCCTGTGTCTGATCGC
Source organism: Synechococcaceae cyanobacterium (assembly GCA_947378425.1). Classification (GTDB taxonomy): domain Bacteria; phylum Cyanobacteriota; class Cyanobacteriia; order PCC-6307; family Cyanobiaceae; genus Cyanobium. The sequence goes on along the minus strand of CANCJV010000050.1, from coordinate 12,123 downwards.
CTTCGTGGTGCTCAGCGTCATGCTCAGCGGCCTGGTGCTGGCGCTCACGCCCCTCTCCGCCGCCGGGCTCTGGCGGATCGTGCGGGGGCCGCTGGCGCTCACCGCCAGCAGCGCGAATCTGCTGATCGCCTTGCCGCTGCTGGTCCAGAGCCTGCGTCAGGAGCTGTTGCTCGTTCCCGGCCAGGCCGATCGGGCCGATGATCTCGCCGCCGAGCTTGCCCCGCTGATCTCCCTGGGGTATTCCCTGCCCACCCTCGGCCAGGTGGCGACCCTGATCTTCCTGCCCTTCGCCGCCTGGTATGTGGATCGGCCGATGGGGATGGGGACGACGGCCCAGATGCTGCTGACGGGCATTCCGGCTTCGGTGGCGGGGGTCAAGTCGGTGGTGCGTCAGGAACTGTTGCGCCAGGAGCTGCCGCTGCAGCTGCTCAAGCTGATCTATCTCAATGGCGACTGGCTCTATCGCTTCGAGAAGGTGCTGTCACTGGAGGGGCTGGTGCTGCTGGCCGTGCTCGTCTGCTTCGGCTCGGCCCGGAGCCTGCGGCTGCGGCCCCTGCGCCTGATCGGGGCCTCCCTGCTGGCGGTTGCCCTGGCTCTCGGCCTGGGTGCGGCGGCCCGGATCAGTCTCAGCAGCAGCCTCCGGGACAGTTATCGCAACGATCGGCGGCTGCTGGCGCTGCAACCGTTGCGGCCCGGGCCTGCCCCCCAGCAGCTGCCGACCCTGCGCAGCGAGCCGGTGAGCCTGGCGGCGATTCGCCGACGGGGGGTGTTGCGGCTGGGGGTGCGGCTTGATGGCATGCCCTGGGCCTTTCGCAACGGTGCTGGCCGCCTGGTTGGTTTTGACATCGACCTGGCCACAGAACTCGCCCGCAGCCTGGGGGTGCATCTGCAGATCGTCGAGCGGCCCCTTGCCGAGCTCGATGGCCTGCTGGATCGCCGCCGCATTGACCTGGCCCTGGGCGGCATCCAGTCGTCGCCGCAGCGGGCGATCCGCCATCAGGTGAGCGCCGGCTATCAATCGGTGCATCTGGCCCTGGTGGTGCCCGACGGCAAGGTGGGCATTGTCCAGAACCTGGCCTCCCAGTCCCTGGGCCAGTCCCTGGGCCGGCCGCTGCGCATCGCCGTCGCCGACCCCCAGCTGATCACCGCCAGCCTCAGCGAGCGGATCGCGGCGGAACTGGGCCCTTCCCAGGGGCCTCTGCAGCTGCAGTTGGTGCCGATTGCCGCCAAGCAGACCTTCTTCAGCCCCACCGGCCAGCGCAGCTTCGATGCGCTGTTGACCACGGCGGAAGGCGGTTCGGCCTGGTCGGTGCTGTATCCCCGCACCACCCTGCTGGCCAGCTTCGGCGACCGGCTCACCGGTGAGCTGGTGATGCTGGTGGCGGGGGATGATCCCGATCTCAATGCCTACCTCGATGCCTGGATCAGCCAGGAGCGGGGTCGCGGCCTGATGGGCGCCTTGTTCGAGCACTGGATCGATCTCGATGCCGATCCCAACCACCGTGAACGGGTGCCCAAGCTGCAGAGCAGCCTCTGAATCGAGCCTGTCGCCGGGCCCGGAGGCGGCCATCGCCGACCCTCCTGGTTCAGAGGGGGGGGCGTGTCGCCCAGTCGGCCGCATTGAGCTCAGGGAAGAGACCATCCTCCCGCCGCACCGCCGCCAGCCAGGTCTCGGACAGAGGCGTGCCGTTCTCGATGGCATCGATCAGGCGCCAGAAGCGATCGAGATGGCGATGAATCCGCTCGCGGGCCAGCTCGGTGGTGGTGCCGGCCCGCAGGATGAAGCTCCAGTCGGAGCTCTGGGCCAGCAGCAGTTCGCGGCCCGCCTGGGTGAGCCAGTCCCGTTGCTCGCTGCTGCCCACCCCCCGGTTGACCCGCCGCACCATCGCCCGGGAGGCCCGCTGCCATTCGGCCACCACCCAGGAGTTGGTCTCGTTGAGCCAGTAGTCGTGGTAGCCGCCCTGGCCCCAGCTGGAGGGGGAGGGCCGGCAGACCTGCAGGCTCTGGCCGACAGCCAGCACCTCGCGCAGATGGGTGAACGTCACCCCTGACTGGGCCCCCAGCCGGAACAGCTCGCCCAGAAACTGGGGCCCTTCAAACCACCAGTGGCCGAACAGCTCGGCATCGAAGGGTGCCACCAGCAGGGGCGGCCGATCGATGGTGTTGGCCAGGGCCGACAGCTGGTGACTGCGGCCCTGCAGATAGTCGGCGGCGTGCTGAGCCAGTCGCTCCCGGGCCTGGGCGGGCTCGTAGGCCTGTTTGGCCTCCAGGGGGCAGCCCTGGGCGGTGACTCGGTGCAGCTTCAGGCCCAGGGGACGGCGACTGCGGATGCCCACCGCGCTGAGGCGCTCTTCACTCAGATCCCAGCCCAGATCGCGGTGGAATTCACGGTAGGCGCCATCGCCGGGATAGCCCTGGCTGGCACTCCAGACCGGCAGGGTGGATTCGCTGTCGCGGGCGAAGAAGGCCACCCCGGCCGGGGAGCAGATCGGGGCATAGACGCCGTAGCGGGGGCGCGGCATGGCGTGGAGCAGGCCATGGCCATCGAGCAGGGTGTAGCGCAGTCCACAGTTGGCCAGTTCCTTGTCGAGATCCTCGTAATAGGCGCATTCCGGCAGCCAGATGCCGAGGGGCCGCTCCCCCAGCAGGCGCTGATGTTCACGGATGGCGGTGAGCAGCTGGGCCCGCACCGACTCGGGCGAATCGCGCAGCAGCGGCAGATAGCCGTGGGTGGCGCCGCAGGTGATCAGATCGAGGACGCCGTCCTGCTGCAGGCGGCGGAAGCGGCTCAGCAGCCGACCACCGCAGTTGAGGAACTGCTGGCGGATCTCCACCAGGCGCTTTTCGAGTTCGAGGGCGGCAGCGGCCAGTTCGACCGGGGCGTCAGTGATCAGCTCCAGCCGCTGCTCCAGCCAGGGCACGAAGCGCGCATTCAGGCCCCGATCGCTGAGCAGCGACAGAAGGGTGGGTGAGAGGCCCATGGTGAGCCTGGGCCGCTGGCGCGGGTCGGCGGCGGCCGCCTCCAGCATCTCCAGCAGCGGCAGGTAGCACTCCTGCAGGGCCTGGAAGTACCAGTCCTCCTCGAGTGAGCCCGCTTCCCCGGAGCGCACATAGGGGAGATGGGCATGAAGCACGAGGGCCAGATCGCCTGCCGCCATTCCCATCCCTCAAGGCTCGCACTGTAGTGGCTGCTTCTAGGCTGCCAACGGAACGGGAATGGGTGATACGGCCATGCGGCGGGTTCTGGCGGTCGACGGCCACAGCATGTTTTATGCCCAGCAGAAGGTGGGCTGGTTCTTCGATCCCCGCCACCTGCTGGAGCTGGCCGCTGAAGGGGAACAGCTGGAGCTCACCAGTGCCTTCTGGTACGCGGGGCTCAAGGATCCCTCTGACCAGCGCCCCTTCCGTGATGCCCTCACGAGCCTGGGCTACACCGTGCGCACCCGGCCTCTGCGGGAGCTCGGGGGCAGTAGCGGGGGCGGCGGCGGCGATGGCGAGCAGCGCCAGTACACCCGCGCCAACCTGGATGTGGAGATCGCCATCGACCTGCTGACGGTGGCGCCGCGCACCGATCAGGTCTGGCTGCTCAGTGGCAGCCGCGATCTCGATCGGCTGGTGGAGGTGCTGCGGGCCCGGGGGCTGCAGATCGTCGTGATCAGCACCGAGGGCATGGTGGCCCGGGAACTGCGCAACGCCGCCGATCGCTTCATTGATCTGGCCAGCCTCAGGTCCAGACTGGAGCGGGGCGAGGCCCAGCAGCAGCCCGTGTTCAGCCGCACGGAAATCAGCCGCCTGCAGCCCTGATCGGACCCCCCCCCTTTTGCCGTCTTGCTCCGGCCGTGCCTCAGTCCGGTTGGACCGGGACCGTGGACATGGAGCTGCGCGGCCATCGCCAGGGCCAGCGGCCAGCTGGGACAGCTCAGCTTTGGGGGGAGCGGTGCGTGCCCAGCCGCCCTCCTGCGGCAGCCATGGGCCGGGGATAACGCCTTTTGATGACCCGCATGATTCCGTTGGAGGGGCAATCTCCTGGACTGCCCTGCTCTGAATCAGGGCAGGGCAGTCCAGGTTCGTCGTGGTGCTTGCTGGGTCATCAAGCACCGCCCCGGAGGTCAGTCCTGCTGATCGGCGGCCGGGATCCCGGCCGCCGATCAGCAGGACGCAGCCCAGCCCCTAGAATGAACTCAACTCATACTCATTCCGCTTAACCCCTGTCTTCTGTCATGGCGCGCGATCCCGGCCGGGTTCTGATCTTCGATACCACCTTGCGTGACGGCGAGCAGTCGCCTGGCGCCAGCCTCAACCTGGAAGAAAAGCTCGCCATCGCCCAACAGCTGGCCCGTCTGGGGGTGGACATCATCGAGGCCGGTTTCCCCTTCGCCAGCACCGGTGACTTCAACGCTGTACAGCGCATTGCCGCCAGCGTCGGCACGGCCGACGGCCCGGTGATCTGCGGCCTGGCCCGGGCCGCCGCCGGCGACATCAAAGCCTGCGCCGAGGCGGTGGCGCCGGCTGCTCATCGCCGCATTCACACCTTCATCGCCACCAGCGACATCCATCTCGAGCACAAGCTGCGCAAATCCCGCGCCGAGGTGCTCGACATCACCCGCGAGATGGTCGCCTACGCCCGCTCCCTCGTCGAAGACGTCGAGTTCTCCTGTGAGGATGCCGGCCGCAGCGACCCGGAGTACATGCACCAGGTGATCGAGGCCGCCATCGAGGCCGGTGCCACCACCATCAACATCCCCGATACGGTCGGCTACGCCACCCCTTCGGAGTTCGGCGAACTGATCGCCGGCATCAACCGCTGCGTGCCCAACATCGATCGGGCCGTGATCTCGGTGCACGGCCACAACGACCTCGGCCTGGCGGTGGCCAACTTCCTTGAGGCGGTCAAAAATGGCGCCCGCCAGCTGGAATGCACGATCAACGGCATCGGCGAGCGAGCCGGTAATGCCTCGCTTGAAGAGCTGGTGATGGCGTTGCACGTGCGCCGCAGTTACTACAACCCCTTCCTGGGCCGGCCCGCGGAGAGCACCACGCCGCTGACGGCGGTGCGCACCGAGGAGATCACCAAGACCTCGCGGCTGGTCTCCAATCTCACCGGCATGGCGGTGCAGCCCAACAAGGCGATCGTCGGCGCCAATGCCTTCGCCCATGAATCGGGTATTCACCAGGACGGCGTGCTCAAGCACCGCCTCACCTACGAGATCATCGACGCCCGCACCGTCGGCCTGGCCGACAACCGCATTTCCCTTGGCAAGCTGAGCGGCCGCAGCGCCTTCCGCGCCCGGCTTGAAGAGCTCGGCTACACCCTGGAGCGCCACGATCTCGACGACGCCTTCGCCCGCTTCAAGGAGCTGGCGGATCGCAAACGGGAGATCACCGATCGCGATCTCGAGGCGATCGTCTCCGAACAGGTGCAGCAACAGGATGAATGTCGCTTCATCCTCAAGCGGGTGCAGGTGAGCTGCGGCACCGGTCTGTTGCCCACGGCCACCGTCAGCCTGGAAACCGCCGATGGCGGCGAACGGAGCGAGGCGGCCATCGGCACCGGTCCGGTGGATGCGGTCTGCCAGGCGCTCAACCGCCTGGCCGGCGTACCCAACGAGCTGGTGGAGTTCAGCATCAAATCGGTCACCGAAGGCATCGATGCCATGGGGGAGGTGACGATCCGCCTGCGCCAGAACGGCGTGCTCTATTCGGGCCACTCCGCCGACACCGACATCGTCGTGGCGGCGGCCCACGCCTTCGTCAATGCCCTCAACCGCCTGGTGGCGGGTGGTCAGCGGGTTCCTCTCCATCCCCAGAAGGCGCCGCTGCCGGTGGCGGAGCTGCCTCGCCTGTAAAACCCTGACGCGCCGATCGGTCGGCGACCGTCAGGTGCAGGCAGGCGCTCACTTCAGCTTCCCTGTGGCAAGCACCCGGAACCCGGCGGCCGGCGGGTGGAGCCGCCGTCGGTAGCGATCGTGACAACAGCGGCAACGCTCAGGCGGGAGCATCAGCGCGCGGACAACGTTTCTAGGGTTCCGGTCTCGCCCATCTGCGGATGCGGCGAGGTGTCTGGTCCGAGAGAAACGCGCCGGTGCCTTCGGGCTACGGCGGCACGGAGGGATAAAAGCCCGGGAGACCGCCCCATCCACCCCTCTCCCCTCCGTTGTCATGAGTGATGCATCCGGCGCTTTTGAGCGTCGCCACCCCTCCGAGGGCCAGGCGGCCCTCGAGAAGGAACGCTCCCTGCCGCTGACGGGCTGGCAGCAGGAGGTGGATCAGGGCCTGCGCTACGGACTGGAGGCGGCCGAGAGCATCGTCGATCGGCGCATCTCGACGTTTTCGCGCGGTGAACTGCCCCACTACGCGGGCATCAACACCTTCATGAAGGCTCCCTACATCGAAGACGTCAACCGCGTCGGCGAGTTCGATGTGGCGATCGTCGGTGTACCCCATGACAGCGGCACCACCTACCGTCCCGGCACCCGCTTCGGCCCCCAGGGGATCCGCCGCATCTCCGCCCTTTACACCCCGTACAACTACGAGATGGGCGTCGATCTGCGCGAGCAGATCAGGCTCTGCGATGTCGGTGACATCTTCACGATTCCCGCCAACAACGAGAAGAGTTTCGACCAGATCTCCAAGGGGGTCGCCCATGTCTTCGCCAGCGGCGCCTTCCCGATCATCCTCGGAGGCGACCACTCGATCGGTTTTCCGACGGTGCGCGGTGTCTGCCGCCATCTCGGCGACAAGAAGGTCGGCATCATCCACTTCGATCGCCATGTCGACACCCAGGAGATCGACCTGGACGAGCGCATGCACACCTGCCCCTGGTTCCATGCCACCAACATGGCCAATGCCCCGGCCGAGAACCTGGTGCAGCTGGGCATCGGTGGCTGGCAGGTGCCGCGCGAGGGGGTGAAGGTCTGTCGCGAGCGGGGCACCAACGTGCTCACCGTCACCGATATCTGCGAGATGGGCCTGCAGGCGGCGGCCCAGTTCGCGATCGAGCGCGCCACCGATGGCACCGATTGCGTCTACATCTCCTTCGACATCGACTGCATCGATGCCGGCTTCGTGCCAGGCACCGGCTGGCCCGAGCCCGGCGGCCTGCTGCCGCGCGAAGCCCTGAAACTGCTGGAGCTGATCGTGCGCAATGTGCCGGTCTGTGGCCTGGAGATCGTCGAGGTGTCTCCTCCCTACGACGTCAGCGACATGACCTCGCTGATGGCGACCCGGGTGATCTGCGACACCATGGCCCACCTGGTGGTGAGCGGCCAGCTCCCCCGGAAACAGACGCCCGCCTGGCTTCACAGCGAGTGCAACATGCACGTGGATCAGAAGTGGAGATAGGTCATGCACGAAGTCGACATGACCAGGTGCCTGCTGCTGTCGATGAACCAGTGGCGGCAGCAGCACGCTCCCGCCATCCCCAGCGTGCAACGGGTGCATCTGCAGGTGGGCACTTTCACCTGCGTTGAACCGGAGCAATTGGTGTTCACCTGGCGGGTTGCCGTGCAGGGCAGCTGGCTCGCCGGCGCTGAGCTTGTGATCGAAACCGTGCCCCTGGTCGGTCGCTGTCTGCAGTGCAACGCCACCTACGAACCGAGCCCTGAATCGGCCTACCGCTCCCCCTGCTGCGATCACCCGATGGAGGAGATCGTCAGCGGCCGCGAACTGCGCATTCGCTCGGTGGATTACACCCTGCCCTTATCGGCCCCAGCCACTCTCCAGCCGTCCCTCGCTGTCGCCCCCGCGGCCTGAACCCCATGCACATGCCCCTCGAGGACACCCTGGGCCTCAATCTCCTCGCTGCCAACCAGCACCAGGCCCAGCACAACCGTGAGCATTTCGATGCCTGGCAGCTGCTCTGCCTCAACGTGATGAGCAGCCCCGGCGCCGGCAAGACCTCCCTGCTGGAGCGCAGCCTGGCGGCCCTGGCCCCTGAGTTCGCCATGGCGGTGCTGGAGGGCGACATGACCACCCTGCTCGATGCCGAACGGCTGGAGGCGGTGGGGGTGCCGGTGGTGCCGATCACCACCGGTCGTGCCTGCCATCTCGATGCGTCGATGGTCAGTGGCGGCCTGAAGATCCTGCGCCAGCGCCTCGATCCGGCCAGCCTCGATCTGCTCTGGGTGGAAAACGTCGGCAACCTGGTCTGCCCCGCCGAGTTCGAGATCGGCGAGCACCGCAAGGTGGCCCTGCTGAGTGTCACCGAAGGCGATGACAAACCGCTCAAGTACCCGGTGATGTTCCGCGAGGCGGACTGCGTGCTGATCACCAAGGTGGATCTGCTGCCCTATCTGCCGGTGCAGGTGGAGCGGATCGAGGCCCACATCCACCAGGTGAATCCCCGCTGCGCCGTGTTCCAGGTGTCGGCCAGCAGCGGCGTGGGGCTGGAGGCCTGGCACGGCTGGCTGCGTCAGCAATGGGCTGCCGTCTCCGCCGCGACCGTCGCTCCACCTGCTGTCGACTCAGCTGCCGGCACCTCAGCCTCCGCCGCACCGGCGTCACTGTTCCCCGTTGCCACGCAACAGCACCCGCACAACCCCGCTCCCGGCCGCGACATCCCCAAACCGGTGCTGGTGCCATGACCGCCGCCGTTCCCACCCGCCTGTGGCCCGAAGGCATGGCGGCCGCCGATGTCCGCGCCCTGCTGGAGGCGCGCCAGGTGCGCTACGCCCTGGCCAGCTTCGTTGATCTCCATGGCGTCTGCAAGGCCAAGGCCGTACCGATCGCCCACCTGGAGGCGATGCTCGCCGGCTCGGAACTGTTCACCGGTGCCGCCCTCGACGGCGTGCCCCAGGATGTCAGCGACGACGAGGTGGCGGCCCTGCCCGATCCCGCCTCGGCCACGGTGCTGCCCTGGCGAGCGGACACGGTCTGGCTGGCCAGCAATCTGCAGCTCAATGGTGAGTCGTTCGAGGCCTGCAGTCGCTCGATTCTCTGCCGGGTGCGGGAGCAGGCCGCAGCCATGGGCTTTCGCTTTCAGCTGGGCGTCGAGACCGAGTTCTTCGTGCTGCGCCGCGGTGCCGACGGTGGTCTGCAGCCGGCCAGTGCCAGCGACAGCCTGGAGAAACCCTGCTACGACCTGCGGGGTCTGCTCGACAACCTGGGCTGGCTCGATGAGCTGGTGCAGGCGATGAACGACCTGGGCTGGGGCGTTTATTCCTTCGATCACGAGGACGGCAACGGCCAATTCGAGACCGACTTCGACTACGCCGATGCTCTGGTGACGGCGGACCGGGTCAGCTTCTTCCGGTTGATGGCCCGGGAGATCTGCCGGCGCCACGGGCTGCTGGCCAGCTTCATGCCCAAGCCCTTCGCCGATCGCACCGGCAGCGGCGCCCACTTCAACATGTCCCTCGCCGATCCGTCCACGGGCGCCAATCTGTTCGAGTCGGAGCCAGGGCGCGAAGGTGCCACCAGCGTTGGCGGCATCAGCGAGCTGGGCCGCAGCTTCATCGCCGGCATCCTGCGCCATGCCCCGGCGATCTGCGCCGTGATCGCCCCCACGGTCAACAGCTACAAGCGCCTGGTGGTTCAGGGCAGCATGTCGGGCTTCACCTGGGCGCCGGTATTCATCTGCTACGGCAACAACAACCGCACCAACATGCTGCGCATCCCCGCTGCCGGTGGCCGGGTCGAATGCCGTGCCGCCGACAGCGCCTGCAACCCCTATCTGGCCTCAGCCCTGCTGCTGGCCGCTGGTCTCGAAGGGATTCGCGAGGGGCTTGATCCCGGTCCGGCCAATCTGGAGAATGCCTACCGCCTCAGCGCCGAGCAGCGCCAGGAGCGGGGTCTCACCACCCTGCCCCGCACCCTCGGCGAGGCGGTGGAGGCGTTCGCTGCCGATCCCCTGCCTCGCCAGGTGTTCGGTGAGGCGATGGCGGAGGCCTTCATCAGCTTCAAGCGCCAGGAGTGGGCCGACTACCACTCCGCAGTTTCCGCCTGGGAACTGGATCGCTACCTCGAACTCTTCTGAGCTGTGCCCGTCATGCCCCCCTGATCTGTCGCTTCTGGCAATCCGCCCCCCTCGCGATCCACTGATCACTCCTGCCTGCAGCAACCTCTGCCGTCAGCAAAACGGCTCCCGGCGGCCACGGTCTTCGACCACCCCCAGCTGTCGTCAGGTCTGGCCTTTCCTGGCACCGCCTTCCCTGCCCCTGCCTTCAGCCACTGCGTTCCACCCCGACCCCACGCTCGACATGTCCCCGATTCGTCCCCTTCAGCGTCTGCCCCGTCGTACCCGTCTGCTGGCCATCCTGCTGCTGCTTGGCCTCGGGGCCAGCTCGCTCACGGCCTGCGGCAAGGCGCCAAGTAGCGACACACCGGTGCGCATCGGCTACAGCGCCTGGCCCGGCTGGATCCCCTGGAAGGTCACCGAGGACAAGGGTCTGTTCAAGGCCGCCGGGGTGCCCGTCACCCTGCAGTGGTTCGATGGCTACCTCGATTCGATCCAGGCCCTCAACGCCGGCCAGCTCGACTGCAACAGCCAGACCCTCGATGACACGATCAGCTCCATTTCCGGTGGCGCCGATCTGCAGGTGGTGCTGACCAACGACAACTCGACCGGCAACGACCAGATCATCGTGGCGCCCGGCATCCATTCGGTGCAGGATCTCAAGGGCAAGAAGGTGGCGGCCGAAGAGGGCACGGTGGATCATTACCTGCTGCTGCTGGGTCTGAAAAAGGCCGGATTGACCCCAGCTGACATCAGCTTTGTGCCGCTGGAAACCGGAGCGGCGGCGGCGGCCTTCGTCGCCGGCAAGGTGGATGCGGTGGGGGTGTTCGCCCCGTTCACCACCGAGGCCCTCAAGCGCCCTGGCAGCACCACCCTGTTCTCCTCCAAGCAGTTCCCCGGTGCCATCAGCGATCACCTGGTCTGCCGCAGCGAATTCGTCAAGCAGCACCCGGAGCTGGTGCAGAAGCTGGTCAACAGCTGGTTCGCCACGATCCAGGAGATCAAGGCCCAGCCCGCACCAACTCTGGCGATTCTGGCCAAACGCGCCGGCGTCAGCGAAGCGGAGTACAAGGCCTATGACGCCGGCACCCACATTTTCAACCTCGCGGAAAACCGGCAGGCGATGAAGCCCGGCACAACGATGCAGTCGTTGCCCTATGCGGCCCAGCAGATCAGTGCCTTCCTGCAGCAGGTGGGCCTGGCCAAGACCCCTCCCAAGCTGGACGGTCTGCTCAATCCCCAGTTCGTCGACGCCGCCAAGTAAGCATGAGCCGCCGTTCCCAGCCCCGCTTGTTGCGGGCCCTGCTCCATCCCTGGGCCCTGGGGTTGGCCGGTGTGCTGGCTGTTGTGATTCTCTGGACCCTGGTCAGTGCCAGCGGCACGGTGGACAAGCTGTTCCTGCCCTCGCCGGCGGCGGTCTGGGCGGCGGGTCAGCAGCAGGCGGCCGAAGGCCTGCTCTGGTCCGACATCCGGGCCAGTGTCAGCCGGGTGGGGGCCGGTTTTGCACTCTCGGCCCTGGTGGCCCTGCCGCTGGGGATCGCCATGGGGGCCAACCGGGTGATCTGCCGGTTGCTGGAGCCGTTGCTGGCCCTGATTCGCTACATGCCGGCACCGGCCTTCATCCCCTTGCTGATCATCTACTTCGGCCTGGGTGAGCTGCCGAAGGTGCTGCTGATCTTCATCGGTACGCTCTTTTTCAACACCCTGATGATCATGGATGCGGTGAAGTTCGTGCCCTCAGAACTGGTTGAGACTGCCCTCACCCTCGGCGGCCGGCGCGATCAGGTGCTGGTGCGGGTGATCACCCCCTGCATCATCCCCCAGGTGATCGATGCCTACCGCATCAACATGGCCTCCGCCTGGAATCTGGTGATTGTGGCCGAGCTGGTGGCCGCCACTGAAGGCCTGGGCAAGCGCATCAGTCTGGCCCAGCGCTTTCTGCGCACCGATGAGATCTTCCTGGGTCTGATCGTGATCGGTCTGATCGGTCTGTTGATTGATCTCAGCTTCCGGCTGTTGTTGCGTCGCACCTGTACCTGGGCTGTCTGAAATTATGCATCTTCAGCTCGATCATGTCTCCAAGGTGTTCGGCGATGGCCCCAGCAGCAAGCTGGTGCTTGAGGACATTTCCTTTGAGATTCTGCCCGGCGAGTTCGTCGCTCTGGTGGGGA
>CANCJV010000049.1 GCA_947378425.1 Synechococcaceae cyanobacterium | reverse complement strand
GCAGCTCTGCCGGTGGGGAGGCCCCATCCGCCGGCGGACATCAGCCTTGACGGCCTCGCTGTAAGGACGCATTGGTCGGTTCCATCAGGCCCCCTGGTGGTTGAAATGGTCGGAATGGAGAGGCGTCATCTTTCCTGGCAGAGGGGGCGTTGGCGTAGGTGCGGGCATAGGGCCGGAACGAGCCACGCTCCGATGAGTAGCGGCGAGCGGCCTGCAGGATGCCGAGCATGGCGATCTGATGCAGATCCTCCCGTGGGTGTCCGGTGCGCCTGGCGATGTTGGCCGCTACCCGTTCGGCGATGTCTTGATGCTGCAGGGCCAGGGCATTGGCGGCGGCATGGGGATTCACCGGCCGATGCCGCCGTGGGCGGGCCGGTGTGGCGACGGCATGGGTCTGGGGCCGATGCGGCGTTGTGGCCTGCGGCTGTGACTGAGGTTGGGGCTGCTGATCCATGGCCTACCGGGAGAACACCATCGGCAGCGGCGCCGAGCTGTGGCCCCGCCCGCGCCAGTACTGGGCCTCGATCCAGAGCACCCCTTGGCAGAAGGCGTCCACCTGGTCGTCCACACCACCTCGGGGTGAGAAGGCCAGCAGCTCCTCGATCAGCGAGTCGCTCTTGCGGGCAAAGCGCACCTGGCCGGCCTCCACCAGCGGGGCGACGGCATGGGCGCGGGAGGCCTTGCTGCCTTTTGGGGGGATGGCGATCAGGCCGGGCACCTGGCGCTTGAGCAGCTGGCAGACGGCAGGGCCGTTGGCGGCGTCCTCAATCAGGACGGCGTGGGGTCGTAGGCCCTGGCGTTCCAGGGAGTTGAGCGAGGCCAGCAGGAACTTGATCACCCCCGGCAGATCCAGCCGCTGCCGGTGGGCCCAGAGCGCCTCGATCTGCAGCTCCGCCCAGGGATCGGGGGCATTCGCCCCCTCGGGATGTGGCGCTCTGCTGCGAATGGCCCCGGCAGCGTTGGCCGCCAACGCCAGCCCCTGCCGCCGCGCCTCCACCGCCAGGTGGCGCTGGGGTTCCAACAGGCCCAGCAGCGCAAAACCGCAGGCGTCGTTGTCCTTGCCGTCCTTGAAGCTCAAGTCGCAGCTCAGCACCAAAGGCGTGTAGCGCCGGGGCTGGCCTGGGGCGATCTGCAGCGGCTGTTGAATCCAGGCCTTTCGGAACAGCAGGCCCTCGGCGGGGCTGGGCCGCTGCTGGTAGAGGGCATTCCACCAGTAGGAGCCCAGGCGGGTGCGGATGCGCTGCAGCACCGCCAGTGGCACCCGCTCCGGGCAAAGCGGTTCACCGGGTTGGCGCCAGTCCGGTACACGGGTGCAGGTGGGCGGGATCGGCATCGCGATGCTGATCGGCTCGGCGATCGCCGGGAGGTTGAGCACGGTCCAGTGCTCGGGGTGCTCCCCGCCCTCGGGCCCCTGGCCCTCCTGGGCGAGGAGCCAGGCGATCATGTCCTGGTGGTCCCAGCGGGTCTGCACCACCACCTGCGCCGCCGGCAGCCAGTGGCCATCGCTGCTCTGGCCGGGCTCGGCGCGGGTGAACCAGACGCTCTTGAGCCAGTCGATCAGCCGCTCGCGCTGCAAAGCTGACTTGGCGTCCTCCGGGCCTTTGTAGGGGTCATCGATGATGCCGAGGTTGTAGCCCTTGCCCGTGAAGGGGCCGCGCACACCAGCAGCGATACAACCGCCCCTTTGCGGCGTGAGCCAGTTGCCCACGGCGGCTGAATCCTTGGAGAGGGCATGGCCGCTGCTCCGGTAGTAGTGGCGCGCCTCCCGGCTGTGGGCATAGGCCAGCTCGGCTGAGTAGCTGGCGATGGCGCAGAACAGCTGCGGGTGGCGGCTCACCCAGTAGGCCGGGAACAGCCGTGAAACCAGAGCCGATTTTCCAGCTCTTGGTGGACAGCAGACGATCAGGCGCGTCAGCTCCCCATCGGCCACCTGCTGGAGCAGATCGATGAGCAGCTCCGAGAAGCGGCTGAACTGGAAGCTGGGGAAGGCCCGGAGGATGAACTCACCGAAATTCCGTTGTTTATCGACCGTTGTCACCCGGTCCGGGTCCGGAGCGCCCAGCAGGCCCCAATCAGCCCAGCGATCGGTGGTGGGATCGATGAGCAGCCCGCTGTCGCTGAAGGCAGGCGCCGCGGTCCGCAAGGTAGAAGCGACGCGGCCCATCAGCCCTTGGCCTCCGGCGGCTTGATCGGGGCGCGCAGCAGCCCGCCGATCTCGGCAATCACCCGGAAGGCACCCACCGCCGCCGAGAACTGCTCAGAGTCCATCGCCCGTCGGGCACAGTCGTTCAGCGCGAAGATCTGCTCGGCCTGGTGCCTGCGGCGATCGGAGATCAGTTCCTCCACCATCCGCTGCCGCGCCAGATCGAGATAGCGATTGATCGTTTTGGTGTTGCTCACCCCCCAGCTTTCGCCCGCTTTTGCCCTGATCACCACCAGCGGCAGCCGCTGAGCGATCCACAGCTGGGCCTCAGCAATGCGCCGTTCCACCTCCCCGGCGGTGGCTCTGGGTGTCTGGGCGTGATGGGGCGCTCGGCGTGGTGGGTTGGTCTGGCTGATCGGCCGGCTCGGATCCACCGCCACCGGCTCCCACACCGCCTCGCCATCGGCGTCCTGCTGATCGGGTGCTGATCGCAGCTCCTCCACCGGATCTGCAGGTGCCTGAAGACGCGAGCACTGCGGCATGGCTTCAGAAGAGCAACTCGGGCGTCTTCGGGGGGCGGATGGTCCAGAACGGCTTGCCGCGCTTCTCCGTGGCGCTGCCCTGCTGGATCGCCGCTTCCTTGGCGGCCTTGAGCTGCTGCTCGATCTGCTGCACCGCCGCCGGGAACGCGTAGTTCAGCCGCCCAGGGCTATGGCTGAACGCCCAGTCGTTGTGGGAGAAGGAGGGATCCAGCTGGCCGGCCGCCATCGCCTCGCCAAGGGACTCCAGGAGGGGTTCGAGCTGCTGTTCCAGTTGCTTCTGCTGGGCCTTGAGGGCCGTGATGGCATCGAGCAGCGCATCGATGGCGTCAACCTCAGCAGCGGAGGCGGCTTCGGCGGGGGCAGCAGACATCACCATGGACAGGACATTCAGAGGCCAGCAGACCAGGGCCTGCAAGAAGTTCACTGTATCGGCTTTGTTCTGAGAGCCGCAACGACAGCGGCTGTTAATTCCTAATCAGCTTCCCTCTTATGTCAGAAGGGCCTGCAGGCCAGGCAGTAGCGGCTCCAGGCGGCGGCCCAGGCCGCCAGGCACTGCTCGCGGCTGTAGAAGCTGCTGGTGAGCGCCTCGCCGGGCTTGCTCCAGATCGTCTGGCCCAGCTCGTAGTGGTTCCCCTGGGCGGCCTCCAGCACCATGTAGCCCCCCAGCTGAGCAGCGGTGGAATAGGGCCGGCCGTGGGCCGAGAGGGTCTTGAGGTCGTACAGCACTCGCACCTCGTGGCCACGCCGCTCGCTGAGGGCCGGTGAGATGTAGGCGCCGTCAAAGGCCCCGGCGACGTTGCGGGTGAGGCAGCAGCTGAGCCGCTCGCTGGCGATCACCCGCACCTCGTCCCAGAGCGGCAGCAGCAGCAGCGGCAGGATCCAGTCCCGGTAGCGGTGATGCCCCGGCAGGGTCTCGGCATCCAGCAGGGCATCACCGGCGCTGCGGCCCACCATGAAACGGGCCTGGCTGTAGTGCTCCAGGGCTGCGTGCACGGTCACCCCACGGGGTTCCCAGATGGATCGCTTGGCCTCAATCGCCCGCTTGGCAGTGCTGCTGAGTCCATGGGCCAGCACGCCGGTGATCGATACCGGGAACAGGTGATCCCCCAGCCAGTACCGGTGCGCCGCCTCATCCCGCCAGAGGCCGGGGATGGGATCAAGCCAGGTGGTGGTCAGCATGGCCGTTTCTCCTGCAACAGGCCGTGACGGAAAGCGTCACAGCCGAAATCCATTGCTGGAGCAGGGATTGAGGTGAGCCCGTGACGTAGTAACCATCTTTCTATAAATAGAAGCATTAGCAAGCAGCAGTGTGTCTTGACGTAGGTATGCATGGGCGTCTGTGTGTGTGTGAGGGTGTCTATCCCCGCCAAAAAGCGTCACGGCGTTACAGCCGCCCGGATCGCTTGCACTGCAGGCGATCTGGGCATAACAGTGGGGTGTTGCGGGGTGTCATGGCTGTGACGCTGCGCCTCAGAGAACCGCCAGTGGAATCGCCACCGCCCGCGTGACCATGCCGGCACCGCAGAAGCGCACCGGACCGCGGCGTTGGGTGCCACAGAGGCGGAGCAACACCACCGCCCAGCCATGGGCCCAGGCCGTCTCCCGCAGGATCTGGGCGATCGGTTGGGCCGTGTTGCTCACCAGCAAATGGGCCGGCTCCAACCGCAATCCCTGCCGGGCCAGGGCTTGCGCAGCCAGCTCGGCGCTGATCTCCAGGTCATGGGCCTGGTGGGCGGCGAGCTCCACCAGCTCACCGATCGTGCGGGTGACGGTGCGATCGGGGCACTCCACCCGCAACGGGTGCTGCAGGATCGTCTGGATGCAGCGCTGCTCATCACTGAGCTCGGTGCTCTGGCTGTAGCTCTCCCAGTCGTGGCAGGCGATGCACTGCTCGGCCTCCTCCTGGGTGGGGACCACATCGCTGAGCAGCGACCAGGCCCCGGCCATCAAGGTGCCGTACTGATCCCCCAGGCGCTGGGAGTCGAAGTGCCGCGCCGCCGCCCGGGTGAACACCCCTTCCGCCTGGCGGATCATCGGGATCAGGCTCACGGTGCGGGCGATCAGCCGCCGGCCCAGCTCGCTGGTGATGTGGCGATCGAGGTCTCGATCCAGCGAGGCCCAGTGCAGCTCCCGCTCACCCTTGGGCAGCTCGGCGGGGTTGCGCAGGGTGAGCTGGGCAAAGCGGCTGCGGTCAGCGCCCTGCTTGAGGGCGGTGGCGATTGAGCTGAGCAGAAACATCGAGCGCACCCGGTAGCGGCTCACTTCCCCACTGGGAGAGCCTTTGAGCAGGGCGGCGCCGCTCTCGCTGCTGGCCACCCGCGCCAGAGCCAGGATCCCCTGCATCCGCTGCTGATCGGGCCGCTCGTTGCTCTCGGCCTCGTCAAACACGACCGGTACGGCGTCGGAGCAGATCGACTGACGCAGAGCGGCTTCTGTTGTCGAGCCGCTCACCTGCAGCGCGAAGTCCCCCAGCAACGGGGTGATGTAGCGATCGAGGATCGCGCTCTTGCCAGAGCCCGCACCGCCGGTCAGCCAGAGATGGGGCCGCCAGCGCAGCGAACCGCAGATCGGCCCCAACACCACCCAGCCCACCAGCAGGGTGCCGGAAGCGGGCACATCCCAGTGGAAGCGGTTGGCGATGCTCACGATCACCGCCGCTTCCTGGACCGACAACGGCTCCACATCGCCCGGCCCATGGAGCCGCGGCATGCGCTGGTAGACGTAGCGCGAGCGGAAGGGGGAGGTGATCGGGTGATCGCCCTCGGGGGTGACGAGCCGATCGCCCAGATGCAGCAGTGGCCGGCCGTCATCCCACCAGGCCCCGCAGCCGCGGATGCGCTCCGGGTAGAAGAACCCGGCGGCGATTGAGCGCTCGTAGAGGTCGCTGGCCACCGCCGACCAGTTCACGCCGGTGCGGCTGGGGTAGAGGGTTTCCCAGTGGGCCAGGGGCGCCAGGGCGATCAGGTGGGTAGCGGTGTGGGCCGAGCGGCTCAGCCGCAGCACCTGGCCGGTGCGGCCGGAGCGGTAGTAGCTGGCGTCGCCGTCGTAGCCGAGGCACTGGAATGGAGCACCGCTGCCGGTGCCACCACCGGAATCACCGGAAACGGGCTCCTGCTCCTCAGCTTCTGTAGCCTCAACCGCAGCCCCTTTCGGTGCCGGCAGGCGGCTGGCCCACTGCTGCAGGTGCTCGACGGCCTCGGCCGGGCTCCAGTCGGCATCAGCCAGATCCCAGCCCTGCGGCAGATCCGCCGGTGGTTCCACCAGCTGCACACGGCAGCCCTGCTCGCTCAACAGAGCAGCCAGCCGCGCCATGGCCTTGCGACCCGGTGGGTCGGCATCGGGCCAGAGCGTCACCGCCCGCCCCGCCAGCCCCAGTGGGGCCAGCGGCTGCCAGTCGGCCTTGGCGATGGCGTTGGTGCCGTTGGCCCAGCTGATCACCACGTGCTCGTGAAACAGCAGAGCTGCGGCCTCGGCCGTGCCCTCCCCCTCCACCACCAGCACCGGTGCCTCGGGGCATTGGCTCAGACCCGGCAGGCCGTAGAGCGGCCGGGGCGCTGGCCACTCGCAGGAGAACGGATCGCGCCGGCTGGGCCGGTGCCAGCCGCCAGCGAGCCATACCCGATGCAGAAAGGCCTTGCGGCCGCTACGACCAGAGCAGAGCCGCTGAATCCAGAACAGCTGGGCGCCTGCCGCATCGCGATAGCACCACTGAGCGATGGCGCCCTGATCCAGCGCTGGCGGCGGGGCATCAACAGGGGGGATTTCAGGTTGTCGCCAAGGCCGGCCGCCGTGGCCCGGCAGGCCTGTGTCTGCAGAGGGCTTGCCACCGGAGCCGTTGCCGGTGCTCACCGGCTGGGGCCGATGCCGCCCTATCCCCTCCGACTCCAGGTCCAGATAGCGCTCCACCTCCTCGCAGGCCTGGCGGAAGCTCCAGCGACGCACCCGCATCAGTAGGTCCATTCCCGTTCCGCCGCCGCCGAGGTGGTCTTTGCCGCCGCACTGGTTGCAGAACCAGGAGCCGTTGCCGTCCCGATCGTCAAAGCGGTAGCGGTCCCGTCCCCCGCAGGCAGGGCAGGGCTGATGGCGGTTGCTGAGCTGCTCGGCGTGCAGCCCCGCCAGCGCCTCAAGGATGTCCATCCAGCGGCCTGAGGCCGCCGTGATCACGTCGGTTGCCATGGGTGTTGCCGCAGCTCAACGACGATTGGCGGCTGCCACCAGCGCCGGCCCTGACTGGCCCGGGCCGGTCTGTTCCGCCGCGATGGCGGCATCGATCACCTGACGCAGTACCGCCGAGCGGCTGAGGGCGCCATGTAGGCGCCGCTGGTCAAGCCAATCCAACTGCGTCTCGGTGATGGAGACGCTCAGAGGCGGTGCAAAGGAGGCCATGAATACCTGAAGTACAGAGCACAGCCTAAGCATGCCCGGCAAGGCTTGGTAAGTTGAACACTGCTGAGCCCGCTTGCTCAGTGCAAAGCCTGCAGATCGGCCCATGGCTCCAATCGTCCTGCGTGACTACCAGCTGCAGTTGCTGGCCGACCTCCGCGCTGCCCTCAAGGTCCACCGGCGGGTCTGCGCCGTGATGCCCACCGGCGCCGGCAAGGGCCAGACCATCGGTGCGATCGTGCAGGGTGCTGCAGGCAAGGGCCGGCGGGTGTTGGTGCTGGCCCACCGGGCCGAGCTGATCGAGCAGCTCACCGGCACCGTGCGGGCCTGGGGTCTGGAGCCCGACGTGATCGCCCCGGGCCACCGGGTGCAGGGCCTGCAGGTGGCGGTGGGCTCGGTGCAGACCGTTGCCCGGCGGCTGGAGCAGCTGCCGCCGCCGGATCTGATCATTCAGGACGAGGCCCACCACCTGGTGGCCGGCAATGTCTGGGGCCGGATCATCAACGCCTGGCCTGGCGCCCACCTGATCGGCAAGACCGCCACGCCGGAACGCCTCGATGGCAAGGGGTTGGGCGTGGAAGCCGGTGGCTATTTCGAGGAACTGGTGCTGGGCCCCTCAGCGGCCTGGCTGGTCGAACAGGGCTGGCTGGCCCGGCCCAAGGTGTTCTCCTGGCCAGGGGCCAGGAACAGCAAGCTCCGCCGCCGCATGGGTGAGTACGACCTGGAGCAGGCTGCACGCGCCTTTGGCGACCGGGCCGCCATCGGCGATGTGGTGTCGCACTACCGCCATCGACTGCACCCGGGTACGGCGATCTGCTTCTGCTGCACCATCGAGCACGCCGAGCAGATGGCCGGCGCCTTCCGCGCTGCGGGAATCCGGGCCGCGTCGGTGAGCGGCGGCACCCCTGCCGAGAAACGCAAACGCCTCATCGCCGGGCTCGGCACCGGAGAAGTGGAGGTGCTCACCAGCTGCATGATCATTTCCGAGGGCACTGACATCCCCTCAGTCGGTGGCGCAATTCTGATGCGGCCCACCGCTTCCTTGGGCCTCTATCTGCAGATGGTTGGCCGGGCCTTGCGTCCCGCGCCAGGGAAGAGCGAGGCGGTGATCCTTGATCACGTGGGCAACGCCCATCGCCACGGCCTGCCCACCGATGAGCGCGAATGGAACCTGGCCGGCCGCAGGCGCCGCGAAGGAGTCTCGATCCCGATCAAGGACTGCCCGGTGTGTTTCTGCAGCTGCCCCACTGCTGCGCAGGTGTGCCCGGAATGTGGCCACCTGTTTCTTGCCGAGGAACGCGATGAGCAGCGCCGCGGGCTCCAGCAGCTTGAGGGCGAGCTTGTTGAAGTCACGGGGACCCGCCATCGGCCCAAACCCAACCAGCAGCAACGGCCCCGGCGCACGCACCCGGCAGCCGGTTGCCGGACCTTCGAGCAGCTGCTGCAGCGCGAGCAGGAGCGCGGCTACAAACCCGGCTGGGCCAGACACGTCTGGGCTGCCAGGCAGCACAACAAGGCAAACAGCAGTACGCTTTGACGTACGGGTGAGTGCCAAGCCATGACCACCGTGTCCGCCACAGAAGCCCGCAAACGGCTCTATGCCCTGATCGATGAGGTGGGGCAGTCCCACGAGCCGGTGCAGATCACCGGCAAGCGGAGCAACGCCGTGCTGCTGTCCCAGGACGACTGGCGCGCCATCCAGGAGACCCTGCATCTGGTCTCGATCCCGGGCATGCGTGAGTCGATCCTTGAAGGCATGGCCACTGAGGTGAGCGAACTGAGCAGCGAACCGGGCTGGTGAGCTGGACGGTTCTTTTCACCAAGCAGGCCCAGAAGGACGCCCGAAAACTCGCTTCCGCATCCCCTGCTCTCAAGCAGAAAGCTCAGGCCCTGCTGGACATCCTGGCCGTTGACCCCTATCAGCAGCCACCTCCCTACGAGGCCCTGGTCGGCGATCTGCGAGGGGCCTGCTCAAGGCGCATCAACATCCAGCACCGTCTCGTCTACCAGGTGCTGGAGGAGGAGCGGATCGTGAAGGTGCTGCGCTTCTGGAGCCACTACGAGTAGCCCCGCCCGGCAACAGGAGGCATGGCCTCCTCACCCAGCGAACACGAGATCCAGCAGCGCATTCGCCTGGCCTGCGGCCGCGGTCCGGTGCGGCTCTGGCGCAACAACACCGGCGCCCTGGTCGACCAGCAGGGACGCTTCGTGCGCTTTGGGCTTTGCAAGGGAAGCAGTGACCTGATCGGCCTGCGCTCGCTGGAGATCACCTCCGAGTTGGTGGGCCAGCGGATCGCCCAGTTCGTCGCCTTGGAGGTCAAAACACCCCAGGGGACTATCAGCCCGGAGCAGCGGGCGTTTCTGCAGTTGGTGGAGCAGCTCGGAGGCGTGGCAGCGGTCTGCCGCTCCGTCGAGGAGGCCGAGCAGGTGCTCGCGGTGGTCGGGCCAGTGCAGCTGGACCACTGATGGATCCGGTGGAACTGCAGCAGCGGCTCAGGCGGCTGGCCCAGTCCCATCCGGGCGAGCACCCCAACACCTTGGCTCTGAGATTGCAGGTGGAGACTGGAAAAGTCATCACTGGTCAGCATGCCAAGCAGATCCTGGTCAGACTTGCAACTGGCTGCCTATCTGTGCCATGACATGACAGGCTCTGGCTAGCAACGCCAAGTTTGTATTAGGTTTGCACTCATGACTCAGGAGTCTGACCGTGGCGATCACCTACAAGCAGCTGCTTGAGCACCAGGAGGAAAACCGCGCAGCGTTCGGGCGGATGCTGCTGAACTGGCGACGGCGCAATGGCTGGACCCAGTACACCGCCTGCAGCTGGGCCGAGGAGGCGGGCTTTGAGGCGATCTCTTATGGCAACCTCTCGGTGATCGAGCAGGGCAAGGCCGGCGAGCTGCGCCAGAAAGCCTTCTGGCAGCTGGGGGAGCTCAACCGCCGCATCGCCGAAAAGGACTGGGGAACGCTCAAGAACCAGGCGATCAAGGTGAAACTCGAGGGCGCCATCCCGCTCGGAGACGCCGACTGCCCAGTCTGGACGCCGTTGGAGCTTTGGGCCTGTTACTGCGGCCTGCGGGAGGTGCCGGATGCCTTCCGCACCACACCCGCTCCGACCGTCGGCCAGCGCAAAGCCACGGAGCTCTCCAGCAAGTGGCGCCAGCAGATGCGCCGGGTCGTTGACGAATGCGAGCTCGAACCCAGCGATGCCCTCAACTCCCTGGCGGCAGGGGCCAGCGCCGAGCACCGCAAACGCTTCTATGCCGTGCTCACAGGATTCGGGGATTACAAGCCGGAGGAGCTGGCTCCGCTGTGGATCGAGGGCGACCTCTATCAGCCCAGACAATGGCTGGAGCAATGGGAGGCAGCCAACAAGAAGCCCAACAGCCGCAAAGCCAACAAACCAGCCACCAGCTGATTACTAGGAATTAACAGCTACTATGAGTGCGGCTTTCAGTAAAGAGCCCTAAGATCCGGATCCGCGGGCAACCGCCCGATCCGATCCGCCATGGTTCCACCATCCAGGCCCTCAGGGACAGGCCTTGCGGCAGCCGACTCCGGTGATGCGAGAAGCATCCCGGTTGTCGAGCCGCTGCCGGCATCCCTGGGCCACGTCTCCCCCGAGCAACAGCTCACCCAGGCCCTGGCCTGCTTCCAGGCTGAGGTGTCCGCCATCGCCACTGCCGATCTGGCGGAGGTGGTGCAAACAGCCCGCCCCGCCTTCCGCCGCGGCATCGGCTGGTCCGCTCACCTGCGCGAGCAGCAAGGGCGCTCCAGGCTGCAGGTCACGGTGATGCACGTCGCCGGGGCCGAGCTTTGCAGCGAGTCCTGGGCTGATGAGATCAGCGATCTGGCTGGGACAACCGGCCTGATGCTGGCGATGTTGCTGGGCATTCCTGTGTCTGCACAGGCTCGGGCTGTACAGCCCTGTGCTGCTGCAGAAGACCAGGCTGCCGACAAGTCTGAAGTGGACGCTCCGCAGAAGACTTGCCCCGATCAGCAAACCGACGATCCGGCTCCTGAGGAGCCAGTCCCCCTGGCTGGCTCCAGCGATGGCGGCACTTCTGCAGACGGTGATCCAGCACTGGCTCCCCTCTGTCCTGAAGAGGTCGGCGAGGTCCACCGCCGTGTGCTCGCACTGCCCCAGGCCGCTCGTCAGGAACTGACCAAGGCCTTCCGCGAACACTTCCAGGTGCCGCGCAATGCCCGCTCCATCGGTGATCGCATCACCCAACGGCAGCACAGCGACTTCATCGCGCTCTTCCTCGAAGAAGCGCAGGGCCAGGAGCAGGCCGAACCTCCTGCGGAGCCAGGCCCATGAGCGAGAGCCATCGCCCCCGGCCGCCACGCCGCTACGGCGAGCAGCCCCGCTCGCTGGCTGGTCGCCATTTCATCCAGACCCAGGTGCGCACCGATGTCTATCTGCAGATCCGCGAGGTGATGCAGCGCCACAACCTCTCCGCCAGCGGCGCGGTGCATCACCTACTGCGTGAGCGCTTTGCTCTGCCGCCGCTGCCTCCATTCGATCAACAACCCAATCCCACCGATTCAGACCATGGCTAAGACCATCTTCCGCACGCCCCTCGCCGCAGCGCGCTGGGCCCACCTGATCACCCCCCGCCACCAGCTCGACAAGAGCAAACCCAAGGCCTGGACTTGTGACTTGCTGCTCCCCAACAACGACGAACAGGCCCAATCCTTCCTGCTGGCGATGGAGGATCAGTTCATCGCCCTGCACGGCAGCCGTAAGCGCCGCGCCGAGAAGGGCTTCCCCTGGAAGGCCGACAAGGAGAAACCCAGCGAGCTCACCGTGGTGCGCTTCAAGGTGCCGCAGTTCCAGCGGCGCGACGGCTCCCTCTCCGAGGGGCCCCGCATCGTTGATGCGAAAAAGCAGCCTTGGAATGGGGCCGCCATCGGCAATGGCTCCAAGGTGGTTGTGGCATTCGACATCTACGACTGGGACGGTGAAAACGGCTGCGGCATGACCTTTCAGCCCCGCGCCGTCCAAGTGGTGGAGTTCGTGCCCTACGAGCAGGTCGATCCCACCGATGGGTTCGATGAGGTCGAGGGCTACACCACCAGCACCGCGGCCAGTGATTGGACCGCCGATGGTGCAGACGACGGCGAGGAGTTGTTCTGATGCCGCTTGATCGTCACGACATCAACCCCGGGGCCTGGAGGGGTAGGCCCCCGCAGCAGCGGGGCGAACCCCAACGGCCGGCCTCCTGTCGCAGCCGTCGGCTCACCGTCATGGTCACGGCCACCAGCCTTGCCGGTCTTCACTTCCTGGTGTTGCTGGGGCTGATGGTTCAGCTCAGCACCCTGCTGCTGGTGAGCGCCGGGCCCATGCCGCCGCGGCTGCCATCGATCAGCACCGACCACATCTTCTGCCCTGATGCCGGCACTGACGCCGGTGAGGTCGCACCCTTCATACCGCTTTCAGACCGATGAACAACACGACTTCAGGCGCCCTGGTTCCCTTTGACTTCGAAGGCAGCCAGATCCGCGTCTTCACCGACGAGCAGGGCGACCCCTGGTTTGTCGGCGCCGATGTCTGCAGCGTGCTGGGCATCGGTAATCCCCGTCAGGCAATGAGCCGCCTGGATGAAGACGAGAGGGGTGTCATTTCAACGCCGGGGTCCTTGCCAACAAACAAGCAGGACAGCGTCGGCGCCTTGTTGCTGATTGGTCAGGCCGTCGCCCGTGTCCCCGGGGTGAAGCCCGGCATCGCCATGGCCGCGACGCTCACCTGCATTCAGGAAAACACCGGGCTGGCGCTTCGGAGCCTGCGGCGAACTTTGCCGGCACCGTCGCATTCTTTCTGTTCCTGCGGCCCTGCCTGCTGCAGCTGCCGGTGTGAGGCCACCCAGCTGGCAGAGCATCTGGTGATGACAGCCCAGGAAAAGACCACGCCCCTGGTGCTCTGCGGCCCTCGACACCACAACGCCAGGCGGCAGTGGGGGCTCGAGCCATGAACCGCCAGAGCAGCACACCACCCTCTCAACAACCCACTGAGGTGATGACCACCGATGCCCTGGTCTCCCGCAGCTGGAACAACACGCCGATCGCACGGCGCAGCAGCGACGGCTACGTCAATGCCACCGCCATGTGCAAGGCGAACGGCAAGCTCTGGGGACACTTCTTCGAGACTGACCGCTGCAGCCAGTACCTGGAGGCCCTCTCGGAAACTATCGGAAAAGCGATAGTTGGGTCTGAGGGCCTGGTTCAGTCCACCACCGGGCGCAGCGGTGGCACCTGGATCCACCCCGACGTGGCCACCGAGCTCGCCCGGTGGATCAGCCCCGCCTTCTCTGTCTTCGTGAACCAATGGTTCCGTGAGGAGTTCGAGCGCCGGAACGCCCCGCAAGAGCCCACGGATCGCCCCGCTCTCAACCACCAGGAGACCCTCCGCCTGATCGAGCGTAGTTACAACTTGCTGGAGCGCTTGGGAGTGGTGGATGAGCGCGACCGCATCCAGTTCGGTGACATGGTCCGCAATGTCGCCGCCAGGGGTGCCGGCGGCCTGCTATTGCCCGCCTCAGCCGATCACGAGGAGCTATCCATCACTGATGCCTGGCTGGAGGTCACCGGCCAGCTGTTGCCCAAGGGGAAGGGGCCAGCCATCGGCAAAATCCTGGCTGCGATGTTCCGCAAAGAGTTCCAGCAGGAACCTCCGACGCGCATGCAATACGTCGATGGCGCACCGCGACAGGTGAAGAGCTACCGCCGCGGATGGTTGATCGAGGCCCTCAAACGGCTTCTCAATGCCGGGCAGCCATGTGAGCTGATGCCATGAACAGCTGCAGAAACACACCACACTCTGAATCGATGCCCACCGATGCCCTGATCTCCCGTCGCTGGAACGGCACGCCGATCTCTAGGCGCACCAGCGACGGCTACGTCAATGCCACGGCCATGTGCAAGGCCAACAACAAAAGGTGGTCTGACTACCGCGAGTCAGGTCGGTGCCAGCTCTATTTGGATGCGCTGGAAAGCGTGGCCGGAATTTCCGTCCACGCCCTCGTTGAGTCCCGCTCAGGCGGCGCCGGTGGCGGCGGCACCTGGATCCATCCCCAGGTCGCAGTCGATCTGGCCCGCTGGATCAGTGCACCCTTTGCCGTGTGGATGGACGGCTGGTTCCTGGAGAGCCTCCAGCAGAGCGCACCGGCACCGCTGGGAACGACCCCGCCACGGCTCCGGGAGGTCGAGGTGATCGACCTGGTGGAGCGCAGCATCAGTCTGTTCGAACGGCTGGGCGGGCTCGATGAGCGCGACCAGCTGCTGTTCAAGGACATCGTGCGCAGCAACCTCCTCACAGCCAGCGCCGGGCTGTTGCCTGGTGCTCCAGTGAAGGATCAGCTCACCCTCAGCGATGCCTGGCTGGAGGTGTTCGGGGAAGTGCTCCCGCGCGCCAAGTACCGCTCGGCGGGGGTGACGGTGGCCGAGGCCTACCGGGAGGACTTCGCTCAGAAGCCGCCGCTGCGACATCAGAAGGATGATGGCGCCCTCTGTCAGGTCAATAGCTATTGGCGCTCCTGGCTCATCGACACCCTCAAGCGGTTCCGCGCCCAGCTGGGGGGAGACTGATGGACACGCCGACAACGTCATCCCGCCAGCGGGTCTGGGTCACGACGGCAGAAGCCTGCACTGCCCTGGGGATGAGCCGCGAAACCCTCCGCCAGCTGCGGCTGCGGGGGGTGCTGCAACCCGGCAAGCACTACCGGCGCTGGGGCTGTACCCAGGGCCGGGGGCCGCTGCAGTGGCACCTGGAGAACGTGGAGGCTACGATCACCGGCTGGAGCCGGCGGCATCTGTAGTCATGGAGCGTGGCAGATAGTCCGATGCAGAGATCCGAGCGACTGGTGGGTATCAAATACTTTGGTCCATGTAGAGCCTGGATGCCTGGTATTTAACCTGGATCGACCAGGAAAGACCTCCGCAGTCAATTGCCAGCGGAGGTCACAACCCTTGGATGATTAATGCGCTCAGAAGCCGAGTGACTGCACTTTGGGCGGAGCTTCGGGCGCCCAGTTGGCGTAGACCTTTTTCCATGCAGCAACTGTGTCCTTTCCGATCTCCGAGAGAACGGCACTGCCTGTTCCTTCAGTCGAGAACCGGATGTAGCCGTTCTTGCCCGAGGGGTAGTTGCGCAGGGCTGCAGCGACTTCACTCGTGACTGAGAAGCGGCCGTTGCAGCCCTTGATCACGAGGAAGCTGTCTCCGTCCGAGATCCATAGGATGTCGGCTTCAAAGGGCAGGAAGGTTCCAATCGGCGTACTGAATCCACCACCCGTTCGGAAGAACCAATACCCGCCGATCTGGATTCCATATCGCCCCCAAGAGGAGAACACCTTCGATCCGCCAGGGATGAAGTTTTGATCAAGCACTCCCACAGACTGACCCGTCACGGGATCGTTGAGTGCCAGGGGCTGCGAGAAGGGTAGCTCGTTTGAGGGATACCTGAAGTCAGAGTTCAGCTGCACGTCCTTGAGGTCGCTGTACCCACTTGGCAGG
Source organism: Synechococcaceae cyanobacterium (assembly GCA_947378425.1). GTDB lineage: Bacteria > Cyanobacteriota > Cyanobacteriia > PCC-6307 > Cyanobiaceae > Cyanobium. Next base: position 10,161 of record CANCJV010000049.1, on the reverse strand, counting down.
ACTGTCTTGCTGATTCTCGTGACTGTCGAGCGCAGGTTCTTTTCGCAGAATACATTCTGCACTGAGCTGGTTGACGAGAGGCTGGGATTGCCGACTTGAGCAAACGCCGGGAGCATGGCAGCACCAGCGGCAGAGAAGGAAAGAAAAATCCTGGTGGCGAGTTTCATGATTTAGAGAACTTGGTCGTACTTGAGAAGGTGAAGCATCTTTGCATACTCAGCAACGGCCTTGCTGGAAATGCTGACCGTGAACTTGCCTTCGCTGGTGGTTGCTTGAAAAGAGAGTGGCGATGTTGGTGAACTGACAATCGCTCGCCTCAAGCCACTCGGCACGTAGTAACCACCACGGGCCAGGATCGGAAGGTCGAATGACTGCCCGCCAATCCGAGCCGTAACTTTGGCTGGATACTGGTAAATCAATGCGCAGCCAGCGCAGCCCTCATAGCGGAATAGGTGGAGTGCTACTGGATAAAAAGTGGCCTCAAAACCACGGCTCGGTGCAGCAGCGTCGAAGTCCTTTGTGCGAACTGCAGGGATCTCGCGGAGAGTTTCTGGATCCTTATAGAATCCGAAGACATCCAGCATGCACTGGTCAAAGCAAGCTGGCACTTCCAGCTTGACGCGTTCAAGCTCGGAAGGCTTCCAGTCGCCGATTGCAAAGCTACACTCTTTAATCTGAGGGTCTTGCGAACAAAGAGCCGCAAGGCTTCTTGCCTCTTTGAGCTCAACAATCCGATAGTCTAGGCTCGTCGACTGGAATCCCTGAGCCCGAACATTAGCAGCAGCGAGGATTGTGAAAAGCGCGACGGCTGTCGCTATCCGTCGATCCATGGGCGCCTGGCTTTCCTCTGATCCTAGACCCGCGCCTGCTAGCTATCCCATTGATGCAGGACTTGCATTGTTTTGGATGGGCTGTCTCTGTGAGAACTCCCCAGTCATCATCGCAACGTAATCATGGACAGGCTTTGTGGACACTGGTTGGCTGGGGTGAACTTCAAGCATGAGAGCCCTGGCCTAACCTCCGTTCTGCCTTGGCGAACGCGTCATCCACCACGTCGTCCCCACACCAGCGGCTGTAGGCCGCTAAGTGGGTCTCGACGGAGTGACCCATGGCAGCAGCTACCACCTTGGGCGGCAGTTCACAGATCACATGGGCACGGTGGGCATAGCCGTGCCGGCAGGAGTAGAGCACGAGCTTCTCGCCCTGCTCCTCATACTCCCGCCGGAGCTGTTGCCAGAGAGTCCGGCGACGCATGTAGGTGCCAAGGTCCTCAGCTCCATGGCCTGGCCGCATCGGCGGCATGCGGTCGGATCGAAATGCTTTCTCAAGCTGCCAGGCCTGAGCCCAGTCGTCGCAGGGCAACAGTCGCAGCATCCTGGATCGGGTGCGGCCTCGACTGGAAACCTTCTGATAGGTCGTCCAGAGCTGCCCTTTCCGACTCTCCAGGTGCTGAAGTTCTTCTGGCCGGAGGCCGTAGGCAGCCATCAGCTGAAACGCTAATCGCCAACGCGGATCGGGAATGGCCTCGACCAACTCGAGCACATGGCTGACATCAATGGGTGTTGTAATCCCCCGTTCTTCACGCTTCCGGCCAACATAGACAGAGAGGTCAAGGGGTGGTGCCCAGGATGACGGCAGGCGTTCCGAATCGACACCCCAGCGTAGTAGTGCCGCCGTGAATTGCACTTGCAATTGACGCCCACGCGATCCGGGTCTGTCCTTCCATGACTCAATCACTGCCTGCAAAAGTTGCTTAGATGAGATGGGTCGTCGCTTGCCTCCAACTGCATCCAGAATCACAATCATACGCCGCCAGTAGATCTCATCCCAGGTGCTCTGCTTGATCGCGCCGCTGCTGAGCTTGTGCTCCTTGAATGCTTGGATCAGCTGCGGCCAATTAATACCCTCGCTGACCGTAGTCCCCAAGGGACTTGTTTCGTCTGACGGGTTTCTCGCATGAGTTTCAATGGCGAGATCAAGGGGCGCGCCATCGCTGAAATCGGCATGGATGGCAAGAACTGCTGCATGGATGGCCTGCCGCTCTGAAGCAGCCCAGGCCAATGGCAAAACCCGCTGCTGGCGAGCACCACCCGCGGCAGACGCGGAAACGTTCAGCAAAACCCGCCCACGCATCTCCGAAACCGTCCAGCCACTGCGAGGCCCCAGATCTGACGTCAGCGACAGGCGCAGGGCTGCGACCCAGCCACGGTCCTTGGCTTCTCGGGCTGGTCGAGGGGTGGTGGGCTTCGGCACGGCTCCAGGAAATCAGGCACGCACGGCACCCCTTGCAAGAGAATCTGCAAGAGAATCGCCTTCTAAGCTTGGCACGCGCCGCCACAGCCTGCCATCGGCTGGCAGAGTAAAAGCCTGTGACAGCAGTGGTTTTGAGCCAGCAAATCCAGTCGTTGCAGTCGCTCTGGGGGAACCTATTTCAAGGGCTTTGGGAGCACTAGGTCGCAGGTTCGAATCCTGTCGCCCCGATTGACTTTTCAGGGATTGGCCGAGGGACTTGGGAGAGATTTGGGGAGAGATTCCCTCTCCCGCCCTCGCCCGGTGGTCTCTCCCGCCCGAAGTGGGAGAGGGTCTCTCCCACTTCACCCTCAGATTGGAGGCCTCAACAGGCGATTGGGAAGCTGATGGTCGACCAGGTCTGGGCGGAGGAAGGCGATCCCACCGGTGGAGGCCTGTACTACGAGCGGAACAGCAACCAGCACCGGCGGCTTCTGGCCTTCGAGACGGGTAGCGAGGACTTCATGACCGGCGGATGGGTGCGGGTGCTCGCCACTGCCAAGCAGGTGCGCAAGGAGCGCGCCGGCATGGAGCAGGCCGCCAAGGCCGGCCTTGTGAGGATCCACGGTGCCCACCGAGGCGTGCTGCTGGTGGAGTTCCTCGGCGTTCCCTGGGGCTAAGCAGACGCCGCAAAGCTCCGGTCGGCAGCAGCTGTCCTTCAGCGTGCCACGGCTTCACCGTGGCGTGCATCGGCCAGCCGCCGCCCCCCTCCGCACCCTGGCCCGGGGGCATGGGTTGGGTGGTTGGTCCGGTTTGGGGCCCGCGGCTGCGGTGGCGGGGTGCCTCTCGCTCGGTAGGTGGTCGGGGTGTCGCCCGGCCTGGCCTCGCGCGGCTGCGCGGGCGGTTACATTTTTTTGCTGTATTTGTATGGGGCTGTCACTAGCTCTGGCCCTAGGCCTGGGCGGGTCGGCTCCATCGGCAAAACCGCTGCAGCACAGCGGATCTTGGCGCTATTAGTGCACTTGTACTGCTAGAATAAAGACTGCGCCAAAGGCCTCGAGCTCATCGCCTGCGGCAACGGAATCGTCAGACAACTTGCCCCGTTCGTTTGCTCTGTTGTCCATGAGTCTTTCTTCTGCTGCTATCGCGGCTCAGGCCGCTGCTTTGGCTCTGCCTGCTCTGCCGCCTCCTGGCGGGAGCAGTCGCTCCCTGGTGGTCGTTGCCGGTGGGGGTCGTGATCTGGCCTGGCCGCCGGCCCGCATCGCTTCTCAGCTGCTGGCCCGCACCGGCGGGCGGGCGGTTCATCTGCTCCTCCATGGCGGTGCCCGTGGCGCGGATCAGGCCATCAGTCGGGCTGCTGATCAGCTCGGTTGGTATGCGCTCTCCTTGCCGGCCGAATGGCATCTCTATGGCCGGGGTGCCGGGCCGATCCGCAATCGCCAGCTGTTGGAGCAGGCCCTGGCCGTGGCCCAGGCCCGCTGCACAGCCTCATCAGCCGTGTCGGTGCTGGTGGTGGCCTTCCCCGGCGGCTCCGGCACGGCCTCCTTGGTCAAGCAGGCCCGGCGGCTCGCTTCCCGTTCTCCTGTGCCCCTTGCCGTGATGGAGGTTTCTCCGGCTTTTGGCGCTCAGTCGGCTCTGGGCTGATCGCAGCGCCCCTGCTCAATCTCTCCCCGTTTGTTCCTCTGCTCCTCTCAGCCATGACCGTCCTCACAGCCATCAAGCCCGCCGCCCCTGCCACCTCTGCCCAGGCCGAGGCCCCCTCGCCGGGGCTCTGGCAGCTCGGGATCGAGAACCAGGAGCTCACGTCCCGTGTCGCCCGCCTCGCTGAGCAGCTCGACAGTGACGACGAAGAAACCCGCTCCCAGGTCATCAGCGAGCTGGAAGCCGCCCTGCTGCAGGAGGAGGGGCATCGGCAGGCCCTCGACTCCAAGGCCGATTCCTACTGCTGGGTGATCGAGCACCTGCGGGGTCAAGCCGCCTACCGCCAGCAGCAGGCCAAGCGACTGGTGGAACTGGCCCGCAGCGAGGAAGCCCGGGCCGAGGCCTTGGAGGAGTCCCTCGTCCTGGTGCTCACTCGCTTGCAGCCGGCAGCCACCCGCTTCTCCTTCCCCCATCACGAGCTCACCTCCCGCAAGTCCCAGGCCGTCGAGATCGACGACGAAGAAGCCCTGGCGCCCCACTGGCTGGTCAGCAAAACCACCAGCCAGCCCGATAAAGCCGCCATCAAAGAAGCCCTCAAAGCCGGCCACCCCATCCCCGGCGCCCAACTCATCTCCCGCCGCTCCTGGCGCATCCGCTAGGGGCCAGAGGCCCCTCATACATGGGGTTTCGGTGGTGCAGCCGGGGCCCCTCATTGACCGAATCCATTTCGCTCCATCGCTTCCCATCGCCATGACCGTCGCCGCTCCTTCCACCAACGGGGCCAGCACCACCAGCCGCTCCGCAGCTCCTCGACCTGCCCAGCGGCCTACCTCGGCCCTGGAGCTGATCCGCTCCAATGAGCGAGCTGAGACAACTCCGCCAGCAACTCCGGATTCGGCACCGGCGCCAAGCCAGCCGGGACAAGCAGCCCAGCTCAGCGGATTCTCCCCTGAGCAGCTCGCCGCCCTATCCGCCCCGCTCGATCGCGCCAACGTCCGCCAGCGGGAGCAGGGCCGCGGAAAGGTGGCCTACGTGGAAGGTTGGGTAGTGGTCGCCGAGGCCAACCGCATCTTTGGCTTTGATGGCTGGCAGCGCCAGACCGTTGCCATGCGCTGCGTCGCCCAGGCCGAGCGTCCTGTTGGCAGGGACCAGAAGCCGGGTTGGGGTGTCACCTACGCCGCCCGAGTGCGCGTCACCGTCACGGCCGGAGGCCGGCCTCCTTTGATCCGGGAGGGCAGCGGCGCGGGCCATGGCATCGATGTGGATCTGGGCCAGGCCCATGAATCCGCCCTCAAGGAGGCCGAGACCGATGCCATGAAGCGAGCGCTGATGACCTTTGGCAACCCGTTCGGGCTCGCCTTGTATGACAAACAGCAGAGGCAGGTCAGCAGTCCAGCTGTACACGTCGATGGCCAGAAGCGGCCTCCATTCAGTCGACCGGAGCCTGTCGCTCCCGCTGCTTCCACGGCTTCCCCAGCTCAGGACCGCACATCGACCGTGGCTCCCACTCCGTCCCCATCGGCTCCGGCCGACCCCGGCCTGGCGCCCCTCGCTGCCGAGACGATCCAACACCTCCACAGCACCCTGCGCGCGCTACCCCGGCCGCTGCTGGAGAGCCTCACCCGGGCCTTCCGCAAGCGCTTCCAGGTGCCCGAGGCCGCGGTCACCATCGCCGATCGAATAAGCCAGAAGTGTCACCACGACTGGATTGAGGCGTTTCTGGTGTCGCACCGAGAGGTGCGCTCAGCAGAACCGCACCGCGAGGTGCGCTCAGCCGAACAACATCAGGGCGTCAGTACCTAAAGACCTTTGACGCAGCTGCTCCTTGGGGCGGGATGCCTACGCTGAGGGAGTCCTGCGCCCGGCCCGGTCATGCCAGTACAAGCCGATCTCGGTTGGGCGGGCTGTGCTGCCGTGGACCGGGACCCACTGCGGGTGAGTGGCGCCTGGGTGTTTCGCGGCACCCGCATCCCGGTGGCGGCTCTGTTCGAGAACCTTGAAGACGGTGTCTCCCTGGCGGAGTTCGTCGACCTATTCCCCGGCGTGACCCAGGAGCAGGCACGGCTGGTTCTGGAACACGCCGCCCAAAGCACGGCTGCAGTCGTGGCCTGAATGCGGATCCTGTTTGACCAGGGGACTCCCGTCCCCCTGCGGCGATCACTGATTGGCCATGACGTGGCGACCGCCTATGAGCTGGGGTGGTCAACCGTCACCAATGGCGATCTGATTCGCCTGGCGGAACAGGAGGGATATGAGCTGCTGATCACCACCGACACCAACCTGCGCTACCAGCAGAATCTCAAAGGACGCAGCATCGCCATCCTGGTGATCACGACCACCAGCTGGCCCAGGATTCGCCAGGTCACTGAACGCATCGTGACCGCGATTGCCATGATCAACAGGGGCAGCTACGAGGAACTGTTGATCCCATGAACCATCAGCGTCGCAGTAGCCAGCGCAATAGCGACAGGCCGATGATCAGCCCGAATCCGATGTTCCAGAACACGGAAGGCCTCCTGGAGAGACGCTGCAACCAGGGGGGAAGCTGATCGGCCCAGCGCTCCAGTGCCAGCACCGCCAGCAGCAGCAGGAGCAGCGGGATGCCGATGGCGAGTACGAGTTCCTGCAGCATCGATCGGCCTCCTGCACAAAGACCAGCGTATTGAGCACAGGACGCGGCTGCATTGGGGAGCAGAACCGCGGCTCTGGCTGCTTTGCTTTGAGTAATCGGCACCGGGCTGGTTTGCTCCATACACACCGGTGCCAATGCAGTTTCTGCATAGTTGATAGGCGGAGGAATGCGTGGTAGTAAGCTGAGCACGTCTGAGGCTGCTGCCATGGAAATTCTTGTATTGCTGTTAGCTGGTCTTGTCTGCGGCGGTCTTGCCTCTTCTGTTGCCAGCGCAAAGGGTCTCAAAGCGGGAGTCTGGGCAGTTACTGGATTTCTTTTCGGACCGTTTGGGCTTATCGCGGCAGCTGGGATGCCGGATTTGAAGCAGAGACGCTATCTGCGCCACATCGCAGAGGCAAGTGGCTTGTCTGATATTGATAACAACACTGCCCCTCTCGTAACTTCTGATGGGCAAGTAGATGTCGATGCCCAGCGTAGAAGGATCCTGGGTCTTGATAAGTAGACGGGAAGAGGTTTCGGAGCTGCTTGCTTTCAAGAATCAGAATCTGCAAAGTTGAGACGGTTAAGTCGTTTTATGCTTCACTTCAGTTGGCTTAGATCTCTATGGATAGAATTCTCGCAATAACCTGCATGCTTTCCCATCGCCGCTGTATTCGGGCCGCCTCGGGGCTGGCCAGGGACCCTGAGGCCCAGACCGGCCTGCCTTCCGTGCCCCTGATTCCCGTTGGCAATTCTTGCTATTCCATCTCCGACGGGCGCTCATAGCCGCCAGCTAACACATGCAGACTCAAAGCCGTTTTCAAAAGCTAAGTCGCCTTCACGAAGATAATTCCCTCAGGCCTCACAAAGAACTTGCAATCTGGAAACGGCAGCAAATGAAAGCTGCCAAGGCTTATATCAAAGCCTTACCTGTAAAAGCCCTTGATGCAACAGCGGCTAATGTTGCAGCATGTATTACCCGCCGGGGACCAGCTCTTGCTGATTCGTTCGGCAAAGTATTCCTTAAGCCTTTACCGCTTAGACTTCAAGAGCCGGCATATCTTTATCTTTTTGAAACTATTGTGCCGGATGTGTACAAGTTTGGCATCAGCAAAGATCCTGGGGCTAGGGCTAAGCGGTCTAGTAAGCGAGAAAAGCCTTTGTACGAAAAGTATGCGTCAAGCATTTTATGCAAAAGCAGACAGCAGGCTATCTGCCTTGAACAAGCCATATCAGAGCTTGGCAGAATCTTTGCTCCTGCGATAAGCAAGAGCAAAGATTCAGCCAAGGAGGTGATCTTTTCTACAGAGCTTACAACGGTAAGCCCTTATATGTTTAGTGAAAATGTCGGTGGCTTGATTGCCGACTGGGAGTCCCTGGATCCCTACGATTTCTTAAATTATCACTGTCCAAATTCTCTCTCATCCTATACAGAAACAGTTGAGATGCTGGCAGCTGGGGAGTTGCTGCCTGCAATTTCATGCAACGATGAGCCTAGAATTCCTAGGCTTGTAGAAAAGAGCTTCTGCCAGCCTGGTGCTTATCGCTATAGCAAGTACATGGCCATTGAATGGTCCAAAGTCGTTTGAGCGCAGCTCGTTAAACAGCGATCAAGCGTGGGATGAACTGCGATTAGCAGCTTCCGCATTTCCATCTCTGCCCCATCACTAGCATAATGATGGACACTCTACTTGTGCGAATCGCGGTCGAGACCTCACCAACCAAAGGTCTGAGCAAGCCCTCGCAGATGATGATCTACATGCTGCTCACAGTGCAGATTAAGGCGGTGGTAGCGATCGTGGGGTACCTAGAAGCCCAAGTACTGATCGTTCTCGATCTGGCCCTGCTGAGCTGACTGGATCTCCCTTGATTGTTCCAGGTACACGGCTAGCCGGAACGTCCGCTCCAGTACTTCCAACGCCTCGATTGATGAGATGGTTCAGTCCCTCGTCTGAACTGGCTCTGACAGCAGAAGGGCGCGGCGTTCACTAGCTCAGCCAGCCCTTCTGCGCGCCAGCCGGACGACCTCCGTTGCAGCCTCGATGCAGCGCTGGGCGCGGCGCTTGGCGTCGTCTTGGCCCTGGGCACGCAGCAGATAAGACTGCATCGCCTCCGGAGTTTCGATCACCGCCAGCAGCGCTGACGCCCGTGTACGGAGGGGAGAATCAGACCAAACATAGCCAGAGAGATCTAAACTTGCATTTGGTCGGGGAGTGGCCGGGGGGCAGGCGATCCCTTTCCACTGAAGACCTCTTGACTGCAACCACCACTCCCTTCGACCAATGACTCGCCCCGCACTCGCCGCTCTCGCTGCCCTGATCCTTGTCTTTCCGGCCGCTGCCAAAGCCGAATGCCGCGTCAAGTTTCTCCCCGGCAACTCAATGGGGGCTCCCACTGATCGCATTGAGATAGCCCATGGACGCAATGACGACCCGGGAGTGAAGTTTTTCCTCGTCTCTCGCGGTGGTATCGCTCCCTTCGCAGACGTAACAGTCCTGGACGATGAATGTCGCTTCCTCCCCCAGAAGTTGCTCGATTGACATCCATCCACTTACCTTTAGACGACCATTCCTAAACCACACCGCAGCAGGGCCGAGGCAGCCGAGAAGGGCGCCTACCAGGAGCCTTGGTCTGGCTTATGTATCGACACCAAGATGCCCTATAGCGGCAGTAATGGAGCGAAGAAGAGCAGTTGCACCAAACCTTGGTTTGTTTAGATCTTGTCGAAGTGAAATTGCATCCCGGGGTTTGGCAGTCTGGCCAGCATTATTCATAGAATGGCAGGAAGAAAATTCCCTCCACTATGCACGACGATCATCGTTCCGTTATTGAGCTGATAATTGCCATTGCTGAGGCGATCGAGATAGGTGATGTACGCCACCTGGATGACCTTGAGCGGGTCTGCAATGGCTGGGCAACCCGAGGCTGAGGGCAATGCACAGATCAACTTAATCCAGGCAATTAAAGAGGTGCTGGCATGATGGGTCCCCGCCGCCGCTCAAATGATCCCCCGGCATTCGGTTCAGGCACCGGCAGCGACATCGACAAAGACATGATTCGCGCTTTCGAGGATCCCCTGTGCGGCGAAGAGCTGGCTACCAAGTCTGGATTCACAATTAACGGCCTGCATTACGAGCTGGACAACGAGGGCGTCCCTCACTCGATCATCCGTCGCAACGATCCCCCTGCCTTCGGCTCCGGCACAGGCACACGCTGAGCAACGGCATGAGCAGGACGCGGGGAGAGCCGCTATTCGGGGAGGAGCTGGCGGCCAGAACCGGTACTTACATCAATGGCGTCTACTTAGCCCTGGACGAGGAAGGGATGCCTTACGCCCTCGGCGATGAGATCGCCTGAAGGCGGGCCGAACACGGCGGACTCGATCAGGGCCCAGTCGGCTGGGCTCAGATCGTCAAGGGTGCGGTCTATTGGCGGCGAGAAACTGCTCCCATGGTTCCCATCACCGGACACCCCCAGCGCATCACAGACACCGGCTCACCGCGGCCCCGGCAACTTGCCGCCCGGCCAGAATGTTCGGCGACGATTAGATAGGCGGGACTGCGCAACTACATAGGCGGGTCTCAGGACGCGACAACAGGGCTCCGATTTCGGTCAGGAGTCCCGCGATGCCCGCCCCTCTGTCGTTGCGGATCAAGGAGCGGTACATGGCCAGACGGGCT
>CANCJV010000048.1 GCA_947378425.1 Synechococcaceae cyanobacterium | reverse complement strand
GATCGTCGCCGCCAGCGAGGGCCCCTGGGTGCTGGTGGCCAGTGCCAGTGGCCTGGGCAAGCGGGTGCCGGTGGATCAATTCCGCCTGCAGAAGCGGGCAGGCATGGGGTTGCGGGCGATCAAGTTCCGTCGCGAGGGCGATGTGCTGGTGGGACTCAAGGTGCTGGGGGCGGGGGAGGAGCTGCTGCTGGTGAGCGAGCGGGGCGTGATCGTGCGCATGAAGGCCGACGCCATTCCGCAGCAGTCGCGGGCGGCCACGGGCGTGCGGCTGCAGCGCCTCGATGCCGGTGATCACCTCACCGAGGTGGTGCTGGTGCCGCCGGCTGCGGAGGAGGAGGAGGACAGCGAAGCGGTCACCGCTGCCGCCGCCAGCGCCGCCGCTGGGACCACGACAGCTGGGAGCCTCGAGGTCGAAGCCACGACGATCCAGACCGCCGACTCCGGAGTCGAGCCCGAGAACGATGGAGCCCCTCAGCCCGATGACGCTGCGGCGCCATCACCGGATGAAGATGCCCCCGAGGACGCTCCGGCATCCGACTGATCGCAGGGCGTCATCACGGGGCGCGGCGGCCTCTCAGCAGCGGGAGCCATGACGCGAACTGTCTGCAGCCCACGTCAGGTCTTGGATCGCCGGCCTGGTGCCGGCAAGCCGCCCAGGCGGGCCTCACCTGGATGTGTCAGTGATTTGAAGCCGCACGGCCCGGCCAGATGGCTGAGATGACTGCTGGGGGGGGGGGCAGTCTCATGGAGTGCCCTTTCCTGATCGGGCTGCGCTGAATGCGCTCGGCAACGATCCAGGCCCGTGGCGGAGCTTGCTGGCTGATCAAGACGCCCCAGGTGTTGCCACTGAAACGGGAGCGTACCGCCGCCGGTTGGGTTGCGAAGACCCGATCTTGACCTGGGCTTGAGTTCTGGGTTCAGAGCGCAGCGGCAACCACCTTCCCGGCCCGCTGGCGCTGAAAACGGGCAATCTCAAGCTCCAGCACGGCTTCGTTGATGTCGAGGGCCCGGGCGATGCCCCGGAGCTGCTCATCTTCTTCGGGCTCGATGATGCCGTCGGCGCAGGCCACCCGGAAGGCGGCTTCGAGAATCAGTTCGCGGCCATTGTCATCCAGCTGGGCTTGTTCGCTGGCGAGGCGTTGCAGCAATTGCTCGAAGGGGCCCGAGCCGCCGGCCTCGATCTGACTCTGGCAATGTTGGGCCATGGCGTGGAGCTCCCCCTGCTGGGGTTGGTGACCCATGATCTCGGTATAGGTTTCGGCCATGGTCTCGATTTCGGGCTCGTCGATTTCGCCGTCCGCCAGGGTGATGGCGATCATGCAATCGAGCAGCAGGTCGCGGACTTTGATCGCATAGCGATCACCATGGGAGACGGCCCAGCGCAGATCGCCGAGATCCCGCTGTTTGCGGTTGTGCTGGGAGGCGCGGGGATCGCGTTTGCAACCCGTCCGTCCCCCCGAAAGGCTGTCATAGATGTGGAAGGTGAACAGCTCCACCAGCTGCCGGCAGAAGGCCACGCCGCGCACCGAGTTGCCGTAGCCGTCGAGCCGCGGTGAGAAGGTGGCGAATCCCATCAGGTTGGGCACCACCGTCATCACGGCACCGGCCACCCCGGATTTGGCCGGCAGGCCCACCTCGAGGGTGAAGACGCCGGCACTGTCATACATCCCGGCCGCCTGCATCACCGAGAGGGTTTTCTTCACCACGTCGGTGGACAGCACCTGCTGGCCGGTGATCGGGCAGACGCCGCCATTGGCCAGGGTGGCCGCAGCCACCGACAGCATCGAGGCGGTCATCTCGATGCTGCAACAGGAGAGGTAGAGATCGAGCATCTTGTGCAGATCCACGTCCCGCGGCAGGCCCTTGCCGCCCCGGAGCAGGTAGGCGATGGCGAAGTTGTTGTCGGCCGTGGCCTTTTCGGAGAGCATGGTCTCCTCGCTGAAGCGCACCGGGGCCACGGCACCGCAGAGGCCGGACCACAGCTCCATGATTTCGCTGGTAATCTCGCGGGCGTCCTTGTCGGGCCAGCTGGAGGCCACGACGCCGGCGGTCATGATGGCGCCGGCGTTGACGCAGGGATTGAACGGGCGCATGTCCGGCAGCAGTTCCAGCGAGTTGAAGGGGCGCCCGGAAGGTTCGACGCCGACGAACTCCTGCAGAAAGTCAGGCCCCTCGCGCTCAACGGCGTAGGCGTAGGTGAGTGGTTTGGAGACCGACTGGATCGAGTGGAAGACATCCACATCGCCGATTTCGATGCGCTGGCCATCGACGGAGCAGACGGCCACTCCCCACTTGTCAGGATCGGCATCACGCAGAATCGGGATGTAGTCGGCGTTGTTACCACTTTGGTCATCGGCGACGCGCTCAAAGACCGATCTGATGTCGTGGCAGAACTCCTGCCAGTCGGGAATCACCAGCTCACGAGAGAAGATCCGGTTCAGCATCAGCAGTTCGGCACCGACCAGCTCAGCGAAGGCTTCAACGCTGATCGGGCTCTCCCCCAAGGCCTGCAGGCGCTCCATGGTGGTGCGCAGGCGGAAATCGTCGAGCTGGATGCCGCTGCCGAGAATGTGTTCGTGAATCCTGGCGGCGCTGGTGGTGCCGCTGCCGTCGCTGCCATGGCCATCGGTTCCGTTGCCGTCGGCGACGATGGCAAACATCTTCCGCAACCGATCCATGCTCTGTTCGTGAAGCTGGTTGCCAAGAGCCTAAGGGCGTGGTGCCCACAGAACGCCAAAACCAATTCCGCTGGATCCCGGCTGCCAACCAGGTGCCTTTGCCGTTCTCGAAGGCAGACACCAGGTCCTGTTGTCGATGGCCCAGCCAGGCCCCCGGATGGATGTCGACACAGCTGATTCAGGGTGTGCCACCTGAACCAGAGCCATTGATCTCGCCGGGAACATCCTGAGACGATCTCGTGGCGAAAGCTGCTTCAACTCGTCGCTTGACTAGCGGTTTCGGTTACAAGCAATACCTTCTTTGGCGTTGGGTGCGAGTCGTCCGATCTCAGCTGGGATTCTGTTGTTCATGCCCGCGGGGAGATGGGCCTGACGCTTGAGGTCGAGGGCGACGCAGAAGCGTTGTGTTGATCCCTCAGAACCGACGGCTGTGGCGCGCCCCTGGCGGTTCGATGCAGCTCTGTGCTTGCCGGTGGCTGGCCGCGGGCGCGAATCCGGCTGCGCGGCGGCGGCTCACCTCGTGCTGCAGCGGTTCATCCGTGCTCGTCTGATCCTCTGCAAGCCCTTGAGATCGCGGGCCTGAACGAAACCAATCTCGCCGCCCCTTAGCCTCGCCCCTACCCCTGAGTCCAGCGTTCCCCTGCGAGCCTCCGGTCCCCCCAGTTCCGTCTCCGCCGTCCCTTCGGCAGCCCCCCGAGCCTCGGTGGCTGCGGATGTGTTGGTGATCGGATCCGGACCGGCCGCCCTGGCGATCGCCGCTGCCCTCGGCGAGCAGCGGCTGGACGTGATGGCCCTGGCGCCGGTGGATCCGGCCGCGGTCTGGCCCAACACCTACGGCATCTGGGGCCCGGAGGTCGATGCCCTTGGCCTGGGCCATCTACTGGCCCATCGCTGGTCCAACTGCGTCAGCTGGTTCGGTGCTGAACCCAGCCGACATGGGCACGACTACGGCCTGTTCGACAAGACCGCCCTGCAGCAGCACTGGTTGCAGGCCTGCGCGGCGGCTGGCGTCCGCTGGCAGCGGGGGCTGGCGGTGGCGATCGCCCATGACGATGACGGCTCGACGGTGACCACCGCTGCCGGCGAAGCGCTGCGGGCCCGCCTGGTGATCGATGCCAGTGGCCATGAGCCGGTGTTTCTGCAGCGACCCGACGACGGTCCGGTCGCCGGCCAGGCCGCCTACGGCATCGTCGGCCGGTTCAGCGCGCCGCCGATCGCGAGCGCTCAGTTCGTGCTGATGGACTACCGCAGCGACCATCTCAGCGCCGAGGAACGCCGCAGTGAACCGCCCACCTTTCTCTATGCCATGGATCTGGGCGAGGGGCGCTTCTTCGTCGAAGAGACCTCCCTGGCCCTGGCCCCGCCCGTGCCCTACGCCACCTTGCGCGATCGGCTGGAGCGGCGCCTGGCCCATCGCGGCGTGACGGTGAGCCAGGTGGAGCACGAGGAGTTCTGCCTGTTTCCGATGAATCCGGCCCTGCCGGATCCGGAGCAGCGCCTGATCGGTTTCGGCGGCTCCGCCTCGATGGTGCATCCGGCTTCGGGCTATCTGGTGGGCGCCCTGTTGCGCCGGGCTCCCGCGCTGGCGGCGGCGATCGCCCAGGCCCTGGCCGAGCAGCGCCGTACGGAGGGCCACGCGGGGGCGATTGCGGCGGCGGCCTGGCGGGCTCTCTGGCCGGCGCCATTGCGGCGCAAGCATGCGCTCTATCGCTTCGGTCTCGAGAAGCTGATGCGCTTCGAGGAAGCCCAGCTACGCCAGTTCTTCGCCAGTTTCTTTGCGATGCCGGAGGCGCTCTGGTATGGGTTTCTCGCCAACAGCCTCAGCGTCCCCGAGCTGGTGGGAGCGATGCTGCGCCTGTTCGCCACCGCCCCCAACAATGTGCGCTGGGGCCTGATGCAGCCGCGGGATCGGGAGCTGGCTCTGCTGGTTCGCTTTCTGGCCGGGGGCTGAACTCGCTTGCGCCGGGGTCTGTTCGCTGATCGTCAGTGGTTCGTGCTGCTGCGCGTCCAGGGGCGGGACTCCGCCAGAGATGGCTCCTCGCTACGGTCCCACTGGTCTGTGATGAGCCTCCGGGATGTCCACGGCCACCTCCAGCGGCGAATCGACCCGCAGTCAGTTGCTCAAGCAGTTGCGCCCGCCCGGAGCCGGCGGCCCGTCGGTTGCTTCCGCCGAGCGGGTGCGCCGGCTGATTGAACAGCTCGAACTGGAGCAACCCGCCGATCTGGTTCGCGATCAGGCGCTGTTGCGGGGCGTCTGGGAGTTGCGCTGGAGCAGCAGTTCGCTGCCCTATCTGGCGGTGGCGCCCTGGCTGGAGAACCTGCAGCTGCTGGATCCTGCCAACGGCCGGGGCATGAATCTGTTGCGGCTCGCCGGACCCCTGGGCCCCGTGGCCGGTATCGCCGTGCAGGCGGCGATCGCGATCGAGCCCGTGGCAGGAGCCGCCGGGGAGCCGGCCCCGCCTGCCCAGCGGGTGAGTGTGCGCTTTGAACGGGGCGGCTGGCTGGGGCCCCGCATCGGCCAGGGCCGCCTGCAACTGCTGCGGGAGGTGAAGCAGAGCTTCCCCGCCTGGCTCGACATCACCGTGGTGGATGGGGAGATCCGTGTCTGCCGCGGCAATGCCGGCACCCTGTTCGTGCTGCTGCGCCGCCTTGATCTCAGCCTGGAGAGCCTGATGGACTGAGGCGGCGAGCCCCGGGCGAGCGCCTCTGGAGCGATGGGCCCTGCAGGCAGCGGCGCTCGATGAAGGGGCTGGTCATCGCCCGCAGCAGGGCGCTGTAGTCGAGACCGAAGCGCACCTCATCGCCCACCGCCAGGGGCTGGTCAGCCTCGAGCACCAGGTGATCACTGCTGGCACCCACAATTGCCATGCCCGCCGGTGGCGTCAGCCCGGCGGGATCCACATCCTGAATGCCCAGGGCCAGCAGGGCCCGCTGCCGCAGACCTGGCTGACCCTGCGGTGGCGCTGTCACCGGCGCAAAGCTGGTGCGGCCGCGCTGGCCCCAGGGCTGGCAGGGTTTGTCCTTGGCCTCGATGATTTCCGCCACCAGGCTGAAGGCTCCGGTGTGCAGGCCGCTCAGGGCGCTGCGGGCCACGGGTTCGCGGCCCAGCAGCAGCGCCTCCCCCAGGCGCAGATGGTTGATGCGGCCGGGGGGGTGGCCGGCGGCGAGCCAGGGAAGATTGCTGGAGTTGCCCCCCGACACCAGGTCCAGGCGCAGGGCGAAGCGTCGCTCCAGGGCGTGGGCCAGAGCCGAGAGTTCCGCCATGTTGCGGGGGTCGGCGGCGATACCGTGCTGGCAGCCCAGGTTGGCGCCGATTCCGAGCAGCTGCAGGGCGGGCTGCTCCAGGGTCAGCTGCGCCACGGCCTCGAGGTCGGCCGGCAGGATCCCCTCGCGCAGATCCCCCAGTTCCACCATCAGCAGCACCCCATGGCGGCGCCCCTGGTCCCGGGCCGCCGCCGCCAGCGCCCGCAACACCACCGGCTCGCTGTTGCAGCTGCTGCCGGCGTGGGCCACCACGCGCCGCACCTGGCTGAGCATGGGGGAGCGGATCAGCAGCATCGGCGTGGTGATGCCGGCGGCGATCAGGGCCTCGATGGTTTCGATCCGGGGTTCGCCGATCGAGGCGATGCCGGCCGCCGCCCAGGTGCGCACGAGCTCCGGCAGGCCGAGGCAGGCCTTGCTCACCCCCGTGATCGCGATGCCGCGGGCGCTCAGCTGTCGCTTCAGGGTGCGGGCGTTGTGGTGCAGGTGGTCGAGGCGAATCTCCAGCCTGGGGGCGCTCAACCAGCCGCCGCCAGGGCCGGAGCCAGGGCCGCCGCCAGGGCCGGGAAGGCTCGGAGCACCATCTGCACCAGGCGCTCCGGCGGACGGCTCAGGGCATCGGTGACCGGGATGCCGAGCTCCGCTTCATAGAGGGCGATGGCGGCGGTGATGGCGGCGTCGTCCATCTCCTCGTGGTTGAGGGTGAGGCCGATCACCCGGGTGGCGGCGAAGGCCTCGATCAGGCGGATTTCACTGGCTGGGGTGGGCATGGCCACGTGGCTGAAATCACTGAGCCACTGGCGCCGCGGGGCGTGCTGCAGGATCACCGCCTGGGGCTGGCAGCCCCGCAGGATGAAGGTGGACGAGAGATAGGCGGGATGGCTGAGGGCCCCCTGGCCTTCGATCACGATCACCTGGGGATGCTCCTGCTCCCAGGCCTGGACCACCGCCGCTTCCACTTCGCCGGAGCAGAACTGGGAGGGGATGGCGTCGAGGGCGATGCCATGGCGGCCGCCCTGCATCAGGCCGGTCTGGCCCGTGTTCACCAGAGCGGCCCGGAGGCCGGCCTGGTTGAGCGCCTGCACCAGGCGGGTGGCGGTGGTGCGCTTGCCGATGGCGCCATCGGTGCCGAGCACGGCGATGCGGGGGCAGCCCACCGTGGCGATGGCGCCGCTGAACAGGCGCAGATCCTTCAGCGCCGGCACCCGCCGCACGTCCCGGATCGTCACCTGATGGCGGCTGGCGGCGGCGGCGAACTCCGGGTCATCGTTGAGGAATTCGCGCAGCCCCTGGACCAGATTCAGCCCGGCGGCCATCGCCTGCAGCAACACCTGGCGCTCCGGCGGGCTCATCAGTCCGGTGGCCGGAGCCATGCCGTAGATCAACAGTTGGGGGCGCTCCCCTGCCAGGGCGAGGGCGGCCTCGAGATCGCGGACGATCGGGATGCCGTTGGCCGTGCCGTCGAGCACCAGGCCGGCGTCAAGCCCGGCGCAGTGGCTGTCGATCACGGCGGCGATGCGATAGGCCTCGCAGTGGCGCACCAGCCCATGGGCGGTTTTGCCATCGAGATGGTTGAACTGGCCCTCGCAATAGATCAGGGCGGTCTGAACCGGCCTGGTGGCTGGGGCCAGCCCACGCGGGAGCTGGCTCAGGCCCGGGGCCTGGAGTGACGATGTCAAAAGGAGCGGTGCCTCGCGGGACGCTCAGAGAGGTCGGCCGAATGGCCTGCCGGGTGCCTTGCCCGGCGGGGGGTCCAGACGTCCCCGCCAAGGGGGGTGGATCGCTTCACCCTAGGCCGGCTTCCTCGTCGTCCCCCTCCTCCGCGGGCGGCCAGGCGATCGAAACGACGACCGGCGCATGGTCGCTGGGCTGGATGTTGCCGCGCTGCTCCTTGTGGATCACGCAGCCGGTGGCCAGCTCCTGCAGCACTTCATCGAGATAGATGTGGTCGATGCGCCAGCCGCGGCCGGTCTCCCAGGCGCCACTGCGGTAATCCCACCAGCTCCAGTGGCCGCTGCCGGCTTCGAACATGCGAAAGCCATCCACCAATCGCTCCCCCAGGGCCAGGTGCAGGGCGGCCCGTTCCGGATCGCTGGCCATGATGCCGCCGCTCAGCCGCCCGGGGTCGTGGATGTCGCGGGCCTCCAGGGCGATGTTGAAATCCCCCAGCATCACCAGCGGCTCCCCCTGCTGCTCCTGCACCGCCAGGTAGCGCTGCAGGCAGGCGAGCCAGGCGAGCTTGTAGGCGTACTTGTCACTCGTCAGCGACGAGCCGTTGGGCACGTACAGATCCAGCACCCGCAGCCCGTCGATGCGGGCACTGATCACCCGTTTCTGTTCACTGAGACCGGCGACCTCCGGATCCTCGCCCAGCAGGGCCTCAAAGCCGATCTGCACATCCTCGATCGGCAGGCGGCTGAGGATCGCCACGCCGTTGTAGGCCTTCTGGCCGCTGATGGCGCACGGGTAACCGAGCGCCTCGAAGGCGGCGTGGGGGAACAGGTCATCGCTCACCTTGGTTTCCTGCAGGCAGAGCACCTCCGGTTGCTCCTGGGCCAGCCAGGCCGTCACCTGCTCCAGCCTGGTGCGCACCGAATTGACGTTCCAGGTGGCAATCCGCATGGGCCTCGCTAGGGGTTCCGGCCCAGGTCTCCTAACATCGGATCTCCGATCGTGAGCCTGCAACGGCCTGCCGCCCATGGCCCGCCCGTGCTTCCCACCGATGCCCAGCCCCGGTCAGCTCAGTCTGTGTCAGCCCTCCTGTCGTCGGCCGACGCTTCGTCAGCCTCTGGTCTGGCTTGGGGCCACGCTGCTGCTGGCTGCGGCCGGCGCGCCGGTGCGGGCCCAGCAGGCGGGCTACGGCCAGACGATGGGCACCACGCCGATGGAACGTCAGGTGTACGACGGCACGGGCAAACCCGGCGGTGGCTCGATCCTGGATTCCACCAATCCGATCGATCTGATGAACAAGCTGCGGCGCGGTTCGGCGATGGATGACGCCACCCCCCCCAGCTCAGCGATCGATGACGCCCTCAAGGCACTCGATGCCCAGTCGGCGCCTGCGCCTGGGGCTTCGGCGGTGTCCTCCCAGGTGAAGGCGCCCTGAGCGGCTCCATTCCCCAGCTGGCGGCCAGGTTGTCCAGGACCGGATCCGCTCTGGCGGGATCGGGGCTGCGCTGGCGGGCCGCCGCCAGGGCCTCCTGGGCGGCCTGGGTCTGTCCCAGTTGGTGGTGCAGCAGGGCGAGTCCCAGCAGGGGGCGCCGGTCGTCCGGGAAGCGGGAGGCCAGCTGGCTGTAGGTGGCCTGGGCCTGGCGGTTCTGGCCCCGCCGCTGCTGCAGTTCCGCCAGCAGCAACCCCAGGCCGATCGCCTCCGGTTTGCGTTCAGCCGTGCTGGCGCTCTGGTAGGCCTTGCTCACCTCAGCTTCGGCTTCGCCGCCGTGACCCTGCTCCAGCTTCAGCAGGGTCATCAGCTGCAGGGCCTCCACCTGATCCGGTTTGCGGCTCAGGATCATGCGCAATTCCCGCTCGGCGCCGACGGGATCGCGCTGATCGCGCCTCAGTTCCGCCAGCAGCAGCCGCAGCGACCAGCGCTCCGGTTCCCGATCGGCCAGTGGTTCCAGCAGGGCGATGGCCTGGTCCTTGCGATTGAGGCCGATCAGCAACTCCAGGAGTCGCTGCTGTTCGGCGGGGCTGGCCTGCTGGCGATCGAGCCGCAGGCGCAGCCGGCTCGCCTCGGCGGCCAACTGTCCCGTGGGGGCCTGGCTGCCGCTCTGCCGCTGCTGGTGCTGTCCCAGCCACCAGCCAGCGGCGGCGGCCAGCAGCACCACCCCGCCGGCGAGGCTGGACCAGAGACCCAGGCGGCTGCGGTGGCGGCTGCGGTTGGGCGTCGCCATCGGTGTTACCGGGTGAGGGATCGAAGGGCATGGACCGGCCGGAGGCTACCGCCGCCTCTGGCTACATTGGCCCCGCGGCGGTAGCCGTCCCTGCTTGACGGCGGGGTCCACCACAGCGATGACATGCGCCAGCACCCCATCTCCCCGGTCACCGAGCCGACGCAGTACCGGGCCATCGGTGTTGTCCGTGGTCAGTACGTTCCGGCCGATCCCGAGCAGCTCACCCGGGGTGTGATTCGCACCGCCGACGGTACGGAGATTGAAGCGGTGGTGCTCGGCCGGCTGCTGACGCTGATGCGTCGCCATCTTGACCTGGCCGACCCCCATCTCTGGGTGGTCTACCCCCGCACCCGGGAGGAGAACCACCTGCATCTGCAGATGGTGGGGGTGTGGGAGCCCAGCACCCTCGCCCAGGAGGGCCAGGCCGGGGCCACTGGCGCCGTTGAGCCTGACAGCCTTGATCGTTCAGACAGCGTTTCTGAGACAGACGCTGGTTCTGAGGCAGACAGTGGTTCTCAGCCGGAGAGCGTTGCTGAGCCCGAGAGCCTGGCTGCTGCCGGCAGCAGCAGCGCCGAGATCGAAACCCCAGCGGCAGCCAGCAGCGCCATGGCCAGTGAGCCGGCAGCCGCCGGCGCTGATGCCCTGCCCGAGGGTGACGACTACTTCTCCGTGCGCGGCGAGCTGATCTACACCCGGCCCGAAACGGGGGATCTGGTGATCAAGGTGCGCCAGCAACCCCGGGCCGATGGTTCCCGGCCGGTGCCGTTCAAATTGCAGCTCAAGGGCGAGATTCCCCTGGAGCATCTGCGCCACTTCGTCTCCCTCGACCTGCGGCGCCTGGGACAGCAGCTGACGCTGGAGACCCTGGAGGTGCTGGAGCCGGTCGCCCAGCGCGGCAATCGCGGCGGCAAGGGCCGCCGGGGCGGCGAACGCGGTGGCGGTGGCGGCGGCGCAGAACGGGGCGGTGGCGGCGACAAGAGGGGCGGTGGTGCCCGGCCGCGGCCGCCGGAGTCCGGCCCTTCCCGGCCCGGGGCCCACGGCAAGGCGATCAGCCGGCCCGGTCGCTGAGATGGCCCCAGCCTCCGCCGGATTGGCGGTACTGATCATCAGCGTGCTGGCGGTGGCCGGACCGCCCCTGGGGCTCTCGCCCTGGATCGTCACCCTGGGCGCGGCCCTGGCGCTGGGATCGCTGACGCTGGATGCGGCCCGTTTCGGCGGCCGCGGCGGCCATCTGCTGGCCGAAGCCTTGCCCGGCGGTCAGCAGCGGTTGCGGCGCATCGCCATTCATGAAGCCGGCCACGCCCTGGCGGCGGCGGCCGATGGCCTGCAGGTGCGGCAGGTGCTGGTGGGCAGCCTGGCCTGTCTGCGGGCGGGGCTGGGCAGCAGCGGCAGCACCGAGTTCGAGCCTCCGGCCAGCGCCAAATTGCCGCTGGAGGACCTGCGTCGCTGGAGCCGGGTGCTGCAGGCCGGCATGGTGGCCGAACAGATGCTCTATGGCGAGCGTGCCGTCGGCGGCGCCGATGACCGCGCCCTGCTGGGCCGGCTCTGGGGCCTCTCCGGGCACGACGTCGACACGGCCCAGCGGGAGCAGCGCCGCGCCCGGCGGGAGGTGGAGCAATGGCTGCGCGGCCAGCGCCTCGAGCTGGAGTCCCAGGCGGCCCGCCTGGTCCAGCAGGCCCCGCGGCTGGGGCACCCCAGCCCCGCCGAGCCTGTGTCTGCGACATGACCCTCGCCCTGATCGACTGCCCCACCGGCCTGGCGGGCAACATGCTGCTGGCGGCCCTGCTGGATCTGGGTCTGCCCGAGGCCGTGATCCACGGCCCCCTGGAGGCCCTGGGATTGGCGGGGCTCTATCGCCTGGAGCTGCAGCAGGGCCGCAGCGCCGGCCTGCGGGGGCTGCAGCTGACGGTGGTGCCTCTGGAGACCCAGGCGCGCCATCGCCCCTGGGGGGAGCTGCGGCGCCAGCTGAGCGCGGCGCCGTTGGCGGAGCCCCTGCGCCGCAGGGTGCTGGCCGTGTTTTCCCTGCTGGCCGATGCGGAGGCGGCCGTTCACGGCCAGCCTGCCGAGCAGGTGCATTTTCATGAGGTCGGCGCGATCGATGCCCTCGTCGACATCGTCGGCGTCTGCGCCGGCCTGCTGCACTTCGGCATTGAGCAGCTGGTCTGCACGGTGCCGCCAGCGGGCCATGGCCGGGTGCTCACGGCCCATGGCTCCCTGCCGTTGCCGGCTCCGGCGGTGCTCGAGATCGCCCGGCTGCGGGGGATTCCCCTGGCCAGCAGTGAGGGTTTCCCGGCCGCCGAACTCACCACGCCGACGGGTCTGGCCCTGATGGCCTGCTGGGCCGAGCGCTTCGGGCCGGCGCCGGCGGCCCTGCCGAAACAAGTGGGGGTGGGGCTGGGCAGCCACCGCCTGGATCGACCCAACCTGCTGCGCCTGATCCTGGCGGAGCCCCTGGAGCCGGCCGCGGCGGTGAGGGAGGGCTCCGGGGCCGACGAACGACAGGAGCTGGTGGTGCAGCAGCAGGCCCAGATCGATGACGCCACCCCCGAGGATCTCGCTTTCCTGGCCGAGGCCCTGCGGCAGGCAGGGGCCCTGGAGGTGTTCAGTCAGGCGATCGCCATGAAGAAGGGCCGCCACGGTTTCCTGCTCACCGCCCTGGTGGCGCCTGATCGGGCGGCCGCCCTGCGCCAGGTGTGGTGGCGCCACAGTTCGACCCTCGGGCTGCGGGAACTGCTGCAGCCCCGTTGGGCTCTGGTCCGTCAGAGCCTGGAGCTGGCCACGCCGCTCGGGCCGCTGCGCCTGAAGCGCACGCTGCTGCCCGGGGGCGGGGAGCGCTTCAAACCGGAGCACGACGATCTGGTGGCCCTGGCCCGCCGGCACGATCGCTCGCTGGCCGAGGTCCGCCGGGCTGTTGAGCAGGCCATGCAGGCGCAGCTGCTGCCCGATCTGAGCCATCCAGAGCAGCCACTGCAGGAGCACGGTCTGGAGGCTCAGGCGCCTCCGAATTCGGCGCCGATCGATCCGGCGAAGCCGGCGCCAGCCAGCACGGATGTGGCAACCACGGACCAGGCAACCACGGACCAGCCAGGCAAGGATCAGCCAGGGCAGGATCAGCACACCAGGAATCAGACGGGGCTCGATCCGGCCAGGCAAGATCGCTCGAGGCAGGATGCGGCCAGGACGAATCAGGCCAAGCCAGAGCAGGCCCAGCCAGAGCAGGCGAGGCCCGATCGCAGCGGGGGCACACCACCATGAACAATCCACTCGCGAACTGGCGCCAGCACTGGGCCGCTCGGGCCACCGCCTTGTCCGGGCATCTGGGCCGCCTGCGCGGGCGCCTGCGGGGTCGCCTGATTCAGAGTGCCGCGGCTGTTCGCCTGCCCCGCCGCCCGGCCGGCGCCAGGTTCACCGCTCCGGCGGGCCGCCTCCCCGGCTGGTTGCGCTTTCCGGCATGGCCGGAGGGGCTGCGCCTGCCCCGCCTTCCGGGCGGGCTGCGCCGCTGGGTCACCTGCCTGAGCATCGGGTTCGTGCTGGCGGCCCTGCTCAGCCACGGCCATGAGCTGCTGCAGCTCAGCCTCGACATCCAGGGCTGGCTGTGGCTGGTGCTCGGCATCGGCCTGAATGTGCTCAGCGTCGTCGTCAATGGGGTGGCCTGGGGCGAAATCCTGCGCTGGCGCGGCCTCCAGCCCCGTTGGCTGGCCGTGGTCAGCCTCTATGTGAGCAGCAACCTGCGCAAGTTTCTGCCGGGGGGCATCTGGCACCTGGCCGCCCGGGTTCAGGCCCTGCGCGGGCCCGAGGCGCCGCTGTCGGCTCCCACCGGCACGGCGATGGCCCTGGTGGTCACACTGTTGGATCCCCTGCTGGCGGCGGTGGCGGCCCTGGCCCTGGTGTCGTTGGGGGGCTGGCAGAACGGTCTGGGGCTGCTGACCCTGGTGCCGTTGCTGTTGCTGCTGCCGCGCTGGCTCAATCCCCTGCTGCTGCGGCTGGAACGCCAGCGGGCCAGCCAGCTGGGCCTCAGCACGGAGCTGGACCAGGAGATCGGTTTCGGCGGCGCTGACCAGCTGCGCTCCTATCCCTGGCAGCCCCTGCTGGGCCAACTGGCCTTCGTGTTGCTGCGCTTCGCCGGCTTCTACTGCTGTGTGTGGGCCTTTGATCTGCAGGGCTCCCTGGATCCGCTGACCTGGCTGTCGGGCTTCGCCCTGGCCTGGACGGTGGGGCTGGTGGTGCCGGGGGCTCCCGGCGGGTTCGGGGTGTTTGAGACGGCCCTGCTGGTGCGGATGCGCGATGTGCTGCCGCCTTCTCAGCTGTTGGCGGTGGCCCTCAGCTATCGCCTGATGGTCACCCTGGCCGAGCTGCTGGCGGCTGGCTTGGTGAGTCTCGACGACCGGTTGGCGCGCCGCCTGCGGCGCAGCGATGCCCTGAGGCGCAGCGTGGCCCTGCCCGTGCCGCCGCCCGATTCCGACGGCACTTCTCAATAGGATTTACTCTTGAGAAGTTGTGTGGCTGTCCTGGTGTCCTACCCCCGCGGGCCCCGCTGCCGCTTCAGTCGCAACCGGCAGGCTTGATGGAATCCTTGCCCAACGGCCCGTTGAGGGGCCAGCCCGAGAGCTTGCTGCAGGCCCAGCCCAACAGCCTGCGGGCCAGCCTGCATGATCGCGGCCACCGGCTCACCCCCCAGCGGCAGCGGGTGCTGGGCCTGTTCGAGGGGCTGGGCGAGGGCCGCCACCTCAGCGCCGAGGAGGTGCATCAGCGGCTGCTCGGGGCCGAGGCCCGGGTGTCCCTGGCCACGGTGTATCGCACCTTGCGGCTGCTCAGCTCCATGGGCCTGTTGCAGGAACTGGAGCTGCCGGAAGGGGGGCGCCGCTTTGAGCTGGCCGGCGATGCCCATCGCGACCACCATCACCTGGTGTGTGTGCGCTGTGGCCGCACCGAGGAGTTCGAGAATCCGCAGATCCTGGCCGCCGGTGAGGCGGCCGCCAGTGGCCACGGTTTCCGCCTAGTGGAGTGCGTGCTCAACGTCCGCGGCCTCTGCCCGGGGTGTGTCGCGGCGGAGCGCGCTGGATGAATCGGCGGCGGAGCGCGCTGGATGAATCGGCGGCGGAGCGGGCTGGGTTCAGCCGATGATGGCGGCGTAGGCAATCACGACGGCGTTGACGACGACAAAGCTCGACATGAAGATGGGCAGATAGATCTTGCGATCCATGTGTTGGGCAAAATCTTCTTTGCCGGCTTCGCAGCGCAGATAGGCCGTCAAGGCCAGCAGGCTGCCGGCAAGGATGTAGGCGATCGAGATGATATGAATCATGTCGGTCAAGGTGACGTCCTCAGACATCCCCAGGGTGGCTTCCGCCTGTTGCATGTTGACGATGGCGGCGAACAGGCAGCCCACGAGCAGGCCTGTCCTGCCACTGACGATGTCAGGCTCGCGGACGTCCATCAGAAACGCCAGGCCGGCGATGATCACGGCCGCATAGACGCCGGCGCAGAGCTTCAGAAAGCTGGTGATGCGCGCGCGATGCAAGGTGATCTCCATCTTCATGCGGCTGTAGACACCCTTGCCATCAAGCTTGTTGTTGGGCTTGCCGAAGTTGGTGGCATAGCTGTGCTCCACTTCATTGAGAGTGAAATTGGAGGCAATCCAGTCGCCGTCGTTAATGCTTGGATTGAAGCCGGAATGGCTGTAGTCAGGCGTGATGACGAAATTAGAGATATCGGAGTTCACGCTCTCGAACTCAAAGGTGATCGTGTGCCGGTCGAACGGGAAGTCTTTTGCTATCCAGTGGTGAAAGAAGGTGCCATCCACCGTGCGTTCCGACCAGTAAACGACCGGGTCATTGGGGAAGTAGCCTGATTCGTTTTTAACTTTCTGGGTGTTGATTTCGCCGATCGATGTGTCGTTCGAATTGAGAACGTTGAGATGTTGAAGCGGTGAATCCTGGGCCGCTGGGCAGATGCTCCAGAGCCTGATCGACGCAAACAGGCTGCGTTCGGCGAACTTGTAATCGCGCATGTCCTGCAGGTACACGCCCATCACGCAGGTGAGGGGCTCATGCAGCAGGCGCATCGGTGCCGCCTGGGGATTGGCCGGGGCCGCCGTTGCGCTCAGGAGCGACAGCCCTTGAATCAACAGTGCCGTCAGGGTGGCCAGAGCCAGACCAATCCAGCGCCGATGGGTTCGTGTCAGGGCCTTGAGGCGGTTGCCCTTGGCGATCATGACTCCAGTCGCGCCAGGCGTCCCTGAAATTGACGGCTGCGTTCCACCTGTCCCAGCCGCTTGGTGAGCTCGATCATGGCTTCAAGCGCTGGGCGGGAGTTGGGCTGGAGATAGAGACACTTCTGCAGACATTGCAATGCTTCATCGGTCTGATTGCTGAGCTCCAGCAACTGGCCCAGGCGCAGATAGGTGGTGTCGCAATAGGGATTTTGCTCCAATTCCTGACGGCAACGTTCCAGTTCATTGCTGAATTCGCCGCCGGATCCAGTGCTGGTTGCTCCCTGATCCCGATCCACGCTCCGGGGAACTGACGCAGCTGCGGCCGGGGTGCGGCTCGCAGGTCTTGCCGCTGCGGCGGCGTGGCGCTGGGAGCGCCGCCGGGCAGCGGATTCGAGGGCCAGCGGTTGGCGAGTGGGCCGCTCCCGGCGCCGGCTGGGCTGGGCGGTCACGGCCGGGGCTTCGGCTGGGGCTGGGAGGGGGCTGGGCTGGTCCGGGCGCCGCCGGAAGCCGAACACAAAGGACTCGCGAATCGGCTCGAACAGGTCGGCAGGCACCTTGCCGGTTTCCGCTGAGCCGACCAGCAGCAGCGAGCCTGGTTTCATCAGCGCCGCAAAGGATCGCAGCAGATGCTGGCTGGCCGTTTCCTCCAGATAGATCAGGAGATTGCGGCAGAAAATGATGTCGTATTGGCTTCCTGCTGCCGCCAGGCAGCTCATCAGATTGGCGCACTTGAAGTGCACGGTGTTGCGAATCGCCGGGTTCAGGGCCAGGCCGAGGGGAGTGGCCTGAAAGTTCTGAGCCTTTTCGGCTTCGCTCACACCTCGGAACGAATGTTTGCCGTACACGGCCTGGCGGGCCTTGCGGATCGACTGGCGGCAGATATCAACGGCATCAATGCGGAAGCAGTCCGCCGGCAGGCCCATGTCCAGCAGGGTCATGGCGATGGAATAGGGCTCTTCGCCGCTGGCGCAGGGGGCGCTGAGCAGCCGCAGGGGCTGGGGGGGCAGGCCGCCGGCCATCAGGGTGTTCACGTGCTGGCGCAGATGCACGAACGGCTGGCGATCGCGGAAGAACCAGGTTTCCGGGACCACCACCAACTCCACCAGGCACTGCTGCTCCTGGGGGGATTCGAGCAGCAGGTTCAGATAGTCCTCAACCTCCTCGAGGCCGGTGATCTGGAGCCGCTGGCTGATCGCCCGCTGCAGGCTATGACTGCCGATGATGCTGGTGCTGATGCCGCTGTAGCTGGCCAGCCATGCGGCGACGCCACTGCAATCGATCAATTTCTTACTGGTCAAAGCCGATCAGGTCGCGGATGGGATTGACCTGCTCCAGCAGTACCTTGAGATGCAGAATCTGCACCATGCCCCGTTCATCGAGGGTCATGCCACCCAGATAGGGCTTGCTGCCTGAACTCAGGCCGGTGTCGTGGAAGGCATTCAGGGGGCGGCTGATCGTGTCGGTGACCCCTTCCGAGAGCAAGCCGATGTATTGATCGCGCTCTTTGGCATCGCCCGCCGTGACCATGATGATGCGACTGCTGAGGTTCTGGCCGCTGGGACGACCCTGAATCAGAAAGCAGAGATCGATCACCGGCACCACGACGCCGCGATAGTTGAACAGCCCTGAAACGTAGCTGGGTAGGTTAACCGCTGGCCGCAGCGATACCCGGGGGATGACTTCCACCACATCCTTGCTTTCCATCGCGTAGAGCGGCCCGCCGGCTGAGAACAGCAACAGCAGCACCGCCGGATTGGCGATGGCGGATTTGGCGAGGGGTGCGATGGACTTGGAAACGGCCACAGGGCGCTTGCTGGATCAGCGGGATCCATGCACCTTAAGGCTCCTTTCAGCGAGGTCGCAAGGCGGCTTGCCGGTGGGGGAAGGGGGCCTGCGAACTGGAAGCCCAAATGGGCTGTTGTATCCATCCAGCCCTCATGGGGTGTTGCTCTGGGCTTAGGATCGGCTGAAATTCATTTCAAGCTGTGTCGAGCGAAGCAATCGGGGTCAAGAAGCAGTCGATGGAGTCCCAGCTCAAGCTGGCCTTCCTGGGCATGGGTGGCCTGGCAATGGTGGTGGCCCTGCTGGGGTTGCGCACCACCACCTCCCTCGGTGGCCACATCAAGGAACTGGGTGAAAACCGCCTGCCTTCGGTGGATGGCCTCTGGAAGGTGAATGAGGGCCAGACCCAGATCCAGTCCTCCGAGAACGCGATTCTCACCCCCGGGGGCACCGAGACCGAGCGCCAGCAACAGTTGCGCCGCATCGACGGCGCCTGGAAGCAGATCAACACCGGCTTCAAGCAGTACGAAGCCACCGGCTCCACCGACGAGGAAAAGCGCCTCTACGCCGAGTTCAAGCAGGCCTGGTCGGCCTGGGAAAGCAACCACAAGGAGCTGCTGCGGGCCGTGAGTGCTCTGGGCAATGCCCCATTCCCGGCCCCGAACACACCCATGGGACGGGCAATTTTTGGCATTGCGTCCCAGGAGGTCAACACCTTTCAGGCCGCCACCGATGACATCACCAAAGTCATTGATCTGAACTACAAGATTGGTTCTGAGGCGGCGCTTCAAGGTCAGGAAGACAGCAAAACCTCCCTGTTCTGGTCGATTGTGGCCCTGGTGGCCGCTCCCTCGATCGGCTGGTTCGCTGCCAACTACTTCACCCGCACCATCGCCAAGCCCCTCGGCGCTCGCATCACCGAGGTGGTGACGGTGGCTGAAAACGTGGCCGGCGGTGATCTCACCCGCAACCTGCCTGATACCCAGGACGGCGATGAGCTCGGCAAGCTCCAGAACGCCATCCACGTGATGGTCGGCAACCTCAGCAATCTGGTGCGCCAGATCCAGAGTTCCGGCGTTCAGATCACCACCTCCACCACCGAGATCGCCGCCTCCGGTAAGCAGCTCGAGGCCACGGTGGCCGAACAGCTGGCCTCCACCAACGAGGTCACCGCCACCGCCCAGCAGATCGCCGCCACCTCGATGAATGTGGTGCGGGCCATGGACGATGTCAAAGTCCAGGCCGTGGATACGGCTGATTCGGCCTCCCACAGCCAGCAGGATCTCGATCAGATGGAGAAGGTGATGCGTGACCTGGTCACCGCCACCGCCGCCATCACCTCGAAGCTGGATGTGATGCACGAAAAGGCCAACAACATCAACACCGTCGTCACCACGATCACCAAGGTGGCCGACCAGACCAACCTGCTCAGCCTCAACGCCGCCATCGAGGCCGAAAAGGCTGGCGAGTACGGCACCGGCTTCGCCGTGGTCGCCCGCGAAATCCGTCGCCTCGCCGACCAGACCGCCGTCGCCACCCTCGAGATCGAGCAGATGGTCAAGGAGATGCAGGGGGCCGTGTCGATCGGCGTGATGGAGATGGATCACTTCAGCAAGACCGTCACCTCCGCCGTCGAAGACGTGGTGCGGATCAGTGATCAGGTCGAAGTGGTGATTGAGCAGGTCAAGGGCCTGACGCCCAAGTTCGAGATGGTCGGCCAGAGCATCCAGGAGCAGTCCCAGGGCGCTCAGCAGATCAGTGAGGCGATGCAGCAGCTGAGCCAGGGATCCCAGCAGACCTCTGACGCCCTGCGCGAGTCCAACCGGGCACTGGAAGTGCTCGATGAATCCACCCAGTCCATGCGCACGGAAATCTCCCGCTTCCATGTCGCCAACTAATCTGGATTTCGACCCTGACGTCCTGCACGCACCGGTCATTGCCGAGCAGCCTCCCTCCCTGCTCGATGACTGCTGGAATCGCATCGGTGTCTTCGGTGATCGCTCCTGTCCGGAGCTGCTGAGCTGCGTTCACTGCCGCAATTGCCAGGTGTACTCGGCCGCCGGCCGCAGCCTGCTGGAGCGTTTGCCCCCCGGCGATTACCTGCAGGAATGGACCTCCGTTCTGGCTGAAACCAAGCGCGGTTCGGAGAGCTCCACCCTCTCGGCCGATGGTTCGGTGGTGCGCAGTGATCAATCCCTCTCGGTGATGATCTTCCGGCTCGCCACCGAGTTGTTCGCCCTGCCGGTGGGGGTGTTTCTGGAGGTTTCGGCGCCGTTTGTGGTGCACTCGGTGCCGCGGCGCACCAACCAGTTGTTTCTGGGCATGGTGAATGTGCGCGGCGAAATCATGCTGGCCGCCTCGCTCACCAATCTGCTCGGTCTCACGGTTCAGTCCAGTTCCGTGTCCCATGCCGCTGGACGGATGGCGGTAGCCGGAACTCCGGAGGGCAAATGGGTGTTCCCGATTGATGAGATCTACGGCATCTATCTGTTCAATCGTGATGATGTCAAGCCGGCACCGGTGGTGATCACCAACGCCGACCATTCCTACGCCTGTGGTGTTTTCCAGTGGCAGAACCGCTCGGTGGCGCTGCTCGATCCTGACCGCATCTTCAGTGTCCTGACCACGGAAATCTCTCCCGCATGAGCGACCATCCTTCCGAAGCGACACCGCTGGAACTCTTCCGCCTCGAGTTAGAGGAGCGGGTTGAGCATCTCAACCAGGCGCTCCTGCAGCTGGAGACCCAGCCAGGTTCAAGGGAGGCGTGCGATCTGGTGATGCGTTCGCTGCACTCGGTCAAGGGTGCGGCCGGCATCGTCGTGCTGCCGTCCCTGGTGAAGGTGGCCCATCGGCTCGAAGATTTCTTCGTTGCCGTCAAGAACGGTGAGGCCTCGCTGGATCAGCAGGCTTTCGCCATCAGTTTCCGCTGCATTGATCTGTTTCAGGACGTCAGCCGGCTCAGTGCCGATGACATTCGCGAATGGCTCTCAGCCCGCAGCCCGGAGCTCGATGAACTGGTCGATTCCCTCAGCCTGATCCTTCCCGAGGGCAGTGTGGCCAGTCCGGCGCCGCGCAGTGCCAACGCCGAACTTGAAAACCCCTTCCAGAGCAACCACGACAGCAGCGGCTTCACACCGTCGGCCTCCGATCGGGTGGTGCGCGTCGAGGCGGAAAACCTCAATCGCATCATGGCGCTCTCCGGCGAAATGCTGGTGGAGGCCAAGTGGCTGCAGCCTTTTGCCGATTCCCTCAGCCTGCTCAAGGACCGGCAGAAGGATCTGCAGTCGACGATTGAAGCGCTGCGTCTGCAGCTCGCCGAGTCCGGCCAGACGGCCAGCCTGGAGCTGGTGGAAAAGGCTCGCATCAAGGAGCGCGAGTGCCGCGAGACTCTCACCGAGCGCCTGGGGGAACTGGAGCTCTACGCCCTGCGCACCACCAACCTCTCCTATCGCCTGTACCGGGAGGTGATCGGCTCCAACATGCGGCCGTTCTCCGATGCGATCATCGCTTTCCCGCGCATGGTGCGCGATCTGGCGATCAGCCTCGGCAAGCAGGTGCAGCTGGAGGTGGTGGGCAAGGGCACCCTGGTGGATCGCGACATCCTGCGCAAGCTCGAATCGCCCCTCACCCACATCCTGCGCAATGCCGTCGATCACGGCATCGAGCTGCCGGATGATCGGATCGAAGCGGGCAAAGCCAGCCGCGGCACCATCCGCATCGAAGCCCTGCATCGCGGCGGCATGCTCTCGATCACCATCAGCGACGACGGCATGGGCGTGCGCTTTGAGGAGGTGCGCCAGAAGCTGGTGTCCGAGGGGCTGTTCAGCGCTGAAGACGCCGACAATCTCTCGGAGACCGAGCTCTGCGAGCATCTCTATCAACCGGGCTTCTCCACGGCCCAGGCAGTGACCGAGGTCTCGGGTCGCGGCGTGGGTCTCGATGTGGTCAGTTCGATGGCCAACGAGGTGGGCGGCACGGTGCGCTTCTCCTCGCTGCCGGGTGAAGGCACCAGCATCCACTTCCAGCTGCCACTGACGCTCTCGGTGGTGCGCACCTTGCTGGTGGAGATCGCCGGCGAGCCCTACGCCTTCCCGCTGGCGCGGCTGGATCAGATCGTGGCGATCGAAACCTCTGACATCAGTGTGATGGAAGGGCGCGAATGTTTCTTCCTCGATGGTGTTTCCATCGGCCTGATCTCCTCCCGCCAGGTGATGCATTTCCCCGAGGCACCCCAGACGGATGGCCCGATTCCGGTGGTGGTGATCAGTGATCATTCCAAGGTCTATGGCGTCGTCGTCGATCGCTATCTCGGTGAGCAGGATCTGGTGGTCCGCCCCCTCGATCCACGGCTGGGCAAGGTGGCCAATGTCAGCGCCGCCGCCCTGATGGGCGACGGCCAGCCGATTCTGATCGTCGACACCGTGGATCTGGTGCGCTCGATCGATGCGCTGCTGCAGAACTCCGGTCTGCAGAGCCAGTCCGCCCGCAAGCCCGCCAAGGAAGGCCAGCGTATCCTGATCGCCGACGACTCCCCGGTGGCGCTGGATCTGCAGGCGCGGCTGGTCAGCTCCCGGGGCTACGCGGTCGATCGGGTCGTCAATGGCATGGAGGCCTGGAAGGCGATTCGCAATGGCAACTACCAACTGCTGGTCACCGATATCGAGATGCCGGAAATGGACGGCATCGCCCTGGTTCAGACCCTGCGCAAGGAGCCCCGCTTCAAGCATCTGCCGATCATCATCTCCTCCTCCCGCGATGCCGAGCAGGACCGCCTGCACGGTATGGAGGCCGGCGCTGACTACTATCTTGTCAAGAGCAGTTTCCAGGATGAAACCCTGTTGGACGCCATCCACCAACTGATCGGACCCGCTTGAGCAGCGCCACTTGAGAATTGCGATCGTCAACGACCTGGCCCTGGCGGTCACGTCGATTCGACGGGTGCTGGAGCACGAAGGTCGTCACAGCGTCGCCTGGGTGGCTCGCGATGGTCAGGATGCCCTGGCCCGCTTCGTTGCTGACGAGCCCGATCTGGTGCTGATGGATCTGTTGATGCCCGTGCTGGACGGGGTCCAGACCACCAAGCGGATGCGGGAGATCTCCAGGTGTCCGATTCTGCTCGTCACCGCCGATGCGGGGCGCTCTTCGGGGTTGATCTTTGAGGCCATGGGCCACGGGGCCCTCGATGTGGTGAATGTGCCGGTGCTCACGGAGCCCCCGGCCGAGAGCGGCCGCCAGTTGTTGCAGAAGATCGCCACGATCGAGCGCCTGCAGGGCCGGACCGGCTCCGTGCCCCGTCGTCCGGCCCAGCCTGGGGCTGCCGCCGCGCCGGTGGCCCGCCGCCGTCCGCCCCTGATCGCCATCGGCTCCTCCACCGGCGGCCCCAAGACCCTGGCCACGGTGCTTGCGCCCCTGCCCCGCCAGATGAACAATGCCGTCGTCGTGATTCAGCACATCGATGCCCAGTTCGCCCCCGGGCTGGTGAGTTGGCTCGATGGCCAGATCGCCCTGCCGGTGCGCGGCGCCGAAGCCGGCATGATCCCCCAGGCCGGCACGGTTTCGGTGGCGATCAGCAACGACCATCTGGTGATTCAGGCCGATGGCCGCTTCGCCTATCAGGCCGAGCCGCTGGAGGAGCCCTACCGCCCTTCGGTGGATGTGTTCTTTCGCAGCCTGGTGAAGCACTGGCGCGATCCCGGTCTGGCGGTGCTGCTCACCGGCATGGGCCGCGATGGCGGCAAGGGGATGCTGGAGCTGCGTCGCAGCGGCTGGCACACGATCGCCCAGGATGAGGCCAGCTGTGCCGTCTATGGCATGCCCAAGGCGGCGGTGGAACTGGGTGGAGCGATCGAAGTTCTGCCCCCGGAGGCCATCGCCAGGAGCCTGGGCCAGCGGCTGTCCCGTTAGGAGACGGCCGCCGCGAGTCAGGGCTCACCTTCAGCTTTGTTTCAGCCGGTACTGACGCTCGATGATTTTCTGGTTAAGAACCACCTGTCCCTGTCCCTGTCCCTGTCCCTGTCCTTGTCTGCCGATCCCCTGCGCATGAGTTCGATCGTGTTTGATTCAGCCCAGGCCGTTCTGCAATGCCGGGAATTGGAGTTGATCTTCCGGCTGTTCGATGCCGATGGCGATGGTCAGATCTCCCTGGCGGAGACGGAGCGGGCCCTGGCCAACCTCAGCGACATCATCGCCGCCCAGGAGAGCGCCGAGTTGTTGGCGATGGCCCGCCAGAACGGCCATCTCGATCTGCACGACTTCACCGTCTGGGCGATAGGCCAGGGGGGCTTCGATCTCAGCAGCAATCTGCGCGAGATCTTCGATCTCGTCGACAGCGACGGCAGCGGTTGTCTCAGCCTGGAGGAGATGGCCGCGATGCTGACGATCTTTGATCAGAGCCTCGAGACCCACCATCTCGATTCCCAGCGTCTGGAGGCGCTGATGCGGGCCCATGACGTCGATGGCAGCGGCACGATCACCTATGACGAATTTGTGAATCTGTTGCTCAGTGATGGGCAGCTGGCCATCTCTCTGGCCGATCTCAAGCGCCTCAAGAAAACCCTGATTCACTACAACAGCGGTAGCCGGTCCTCCAGGATCGGTCTGGTCGAAGTGGATTGCGATCTCGGTGCCGGCATCCCCGGGGCCGGTTCGGGCATCGAGCTGCTCAAGCAGGCGGCCCAGCGACAGAACGATCTGCGCCGCATCCGCGATCAACTGATCGAGGAGATCAGCCAGCAGCAGCAGCCCCGGGCCCGCTCCAGCGAGACCCGTGGTGGCGATCGCACGCCCCATGCCCGTCACATCGGCGAGATTGCCCGGGTGATGGGGCAGGCCGCCGAGCTCGTGGCCAGCACCCGGGAGCGGGGCCTGTTTCCGGTGGTGCTGGCCGGCGATCACTCCACCGCCGCCGGCACGATCGCCGGACTGCGCCGCGCCCACCCGGACAGCCGCATCGGCGTGGTCTGGATCGATGCCCATGCCGACATTCACTCCCCATACACCACCCCCTCCGGCAACATGCACGGCATGCCGCTGGCGGTGGCCACCGGCCACGACAACGCCCATCACGCCATCAACGAGCCCGAGGCCGGCACGACCGACCTGTGGAGCTGGTGCCAGGCGCTCACCGGCACCGGTCAGCCGGCGATCCTGCTGCGGGATCTCATCTATGTCAGTGTCCGCGACACCGAGGCGGCCGAGGAGGCCACGATCCGCGACCACGGCCTGCCGATCGTCAGCACCGAGGAGGTGCGTCGCATCGGCCCTGAGGCGGCCGCCCGCCGCTGCCTCGATTACCTCGCCGACTGCGATCTGATCTATGTCAGCTTCGACGTCGACAGCATGGATGCCACGATTTTCAAGGGCACGGGCACGCCGGTGCTGGGCGGCCTGTGGGCCCACGAAGCCCTGGAGATCAATCGCACCCTGCTGCGGGATCCGCGCGTCTGCTGCTGGGAGATCTGCGAGATCAACCCCCATCTCGACACCCTCAACTCCCTGGCGGAGGTGTCCCTCGGCATCTATCAGGGGGTGCTGGAGGTGCTGGAGGAGCGCTTGTCCAGCAGCGCCTGAGCTCGATCCGGGCCTGCGGCCCCGTGCCTCTGGCGTCTGACTGTCTGAATCTTCCTGCGGCCGAGCCATGGTTCCCGGATCCTCCTCCCTGCTGGCCCACGAGCTGCTGCAGGGCTTTCTGGCCCCCCACGCCCCGGCCCGGTCGCGGCTGGAGCGGCTCCTGCCCAGCAGCGGCACCCTGCCGGGCATCACCCGCCTGGGGGGCCATCACCCCCTGGCCCACACCCTGGTGGCCTGGCTGCGCAGCTGCGGCCAGGTGATCTTCATCAACAATCCCCTCAGTGGCCTGCTGCTGCTGCTGGCGATGGCCCTGCAGTCGTTCTGGGCTGCGGGCCTGAGCCTGCTGGGCATCGCTGTGGCCCACTTCGTCGCCCGGGTCAGCGGCGCCGATCGCCAGGCGCGCCGCAACGGCATCTACGGCTTCAACGGCGCCCTGGTGGGCAGTGGCGTGGCCGCCCTGGCCGATCTCACCCCGGCGGCCGGGCCCTGGTTGTGGCTGCTGCTGGTGCTGCT
>CANCJV010000047.1 GCA_947378425.1 Synechococcaceae cyanobacterium | reverse complement strand
TCCACTAGGGGCCAGAGGCCCCATCCATATGGGGTTCTGGTGGTGCAGCCGGGGCCCCTCATTGTCCGAATCCATTCCGCTTCTCACTTCTCCTCGCTCCATCACTTCCCATCGCCATGACCGTCGCCGCTCCTTCCTCCAACGGGGCCCGCATCACCAGCCGCCCCTCGGCTCCTCGACCCATCCAGAGGCCGACATCGGCCCTGGAGCTGATCCGCACCGCTGATCGGGTCGAAGTTCCTCCCGCAACAGCCCATGAATCCGCCGCGAATCCGCAGGGCCCCCAGGCCCAGCCCAGCGGCTTCTCCCCCGAGCAACTCGCTGCCCTTGCCGCCCCGCTCGATCGGGCGAATGTCCGCCAACGGGAGCAGGGCCGCGGGAAGGTGCCATACCTGGAAGGCTGGCAAGTCATCGCGGAGGCAAACCGGATCTTTGGCTTTGACGGCTGGCAGCGCCAGACCATCGCCGTCCGCTGCGTTTCCCAGGCCGAGCGCGCGATCGGTAGAGAGCAGAAGCCCGGCTGGGGGGTCACCTACACCGCCCGCGTTCGCGTCACCGTCACGGCCGGAGGCCGGCCTCCTTTGATCCGGGAGGGCAGCGGGGCCGGCCACGGCATCGATATGGATCTTGGCCAGGCCCATGAATCAGCCCTTAAGGAGGCGGAGACCGATGCGATGAAGCGGGCGTTAATGACCTTTGGCAACCCGTTCGGGCTTGCCCTCTATGACAAGCAGCAGCGGCAGGTCAGCTCTGCAGGAGGCCAGGGGGAGGAGCCGCAGCGCCCAGCAGTGCAGCGGCCTCCGGCCAGCCGGCCGGCACCTGGCGGTCCCGCGCCCATGACCACGGCCTCGACTCCACTGCCATCAGCCCCGACCGAAGTCAGCCAGGTGGCCCTCGATGCCGAGACGATCCAGCAGCTGCACAACACGCTCAGGGCTCTCCCCCGGCCCCTGTTGGAAAGCCTCACCCGGGCTTTCCGCAAGCGGTTCCAGGTGCCCGACACAGCGGTGACCATCGCGGATCGGATAAGCCAGAAGTGCCACCACGACTGGATCGAGGCGTTTCTGGTGTCGCACCGTCAGGCGGTCTCTGCAGAGCAGCACCAGGGCGCAACAAACTGATCCGCTGGTGCCAAAGCGCCTCCCCTGCTAGTACAGATGTACGCCCGCAGGAGTCGTCATGGTACCGGTCCCTCTCTCCCGTTTGCAGCCCTCCCGCGACGAGGCGATCGAGGACTGGCCCTGGCTTGATCAGGACGTGCTCCGCTCCAGCCGCAGCCGACAGGTCTGCATGACCTGCCACTTCTTCCGGCATCACCCCAGCCCCAACTGCATCCCGTTGCTCACCTGCCACCTGCATCATGGCCGGATCGCCCACGGCGAGCACCTCACCCATCGATGCAGCGGCTGGACCGAGGAAATTCATCGCCAGCGGGGCTGGGCGCCAGGGGTAGGTTGAGCGCTGCCCACCAGAACCGGCCGCCGCTTTCGCCCAAGGATGCCTGGCTCAGCGATGGCTGCCATGTCCTCGCCGCAAACGGAATGGCCAAAGAAAGAAAGGACCCAAAAGTTCAGCTTGATTCATCGACAATGTGGTAGCACTCACGCTCATCATCGGAACAACACAGATCGCTGTAGTAACGCTCCAGAACCACGTGGGCCTTGTCATAGCTTGAAAATGATTGCCCGGCGATTGCATCGTTGATGCCGTCATCCCTGACGATTCGGTACCTGGTCATCCTTACTCTTGGACCTATCGCAACTGAAGGAGGCTACCGTCCAAACCGTTGCCTCCGAACCCAAGAGCACTGGTAGCAGCAGCAGCCGGTTCGACTCGGGATCTACCAGCCGTGCTCCCCATCAAGAGCTCTCGACAGGGAGCCTCCAGCAGAGCTGATCGCAGTCCGAGCAACAACACGATCGAATTTCTCAAGACGTGTAGTGATGGTCGCCATGTCCTCCACTTCCGGCTGACTCGCTGGGACCGCTGATGTCTGAGGGCTGGCAAACGACCAACCCGCAGATTCGTTGGCCCAGCATGGATTTCGGCATTCGTCAGGTGTGTGTGCTCATTGCCCGTGACCGTGTTCACACTGGCCTGAGCGGTGCCTTACAGCCCCAGTGACCTGCAGCAGTCGCGGCTCCAGCCATGGCCTGACCCAGGAATCGGCCTAGGGGCCTCGCCTGTTTCGGATCCCTGCCCGCTGCCGGTGGAACAGGGGTGCAGAATCGCTCCCTACCGCACCTTCCGAGTGGCCCGCCTTGAGGCTCTGCTCTCACTGCAGCCAGGTGCAGAGAACCGTCGCCAGGCCCTCGACCAACTGGGTCATGAGTTGGCGGCTGAGATCACCTGGGTGGATCCACGCAATGCCTGCCTAAGCCTGGCAGTGGGCCCCAGTGCCATGGCGGTGCAGGTGCTGTTGGAGCTGCGTGGCCCGGATCAGCTGGGCCTGATGGTGAACAGCCGTGAGGGAATGGGATCAGGCGCCCCGCTCAGCCATGCCGTGCTGGAGCAGTTACTGGAACTGTTGATGCGGCTTCTGCCCGGGGCAGCTCTGGCCTACCGCTCGGATCGCGATGGCCCGATCCGGCAGGAAAGTGGTCAGCGGAACCAGACCTGAGCAATGGATTCCACAGCTTTTCCCACAGGCTTTGCGCTGGGATCGGGACGGCAGCAAGCTTGCTGCGGATCAACCGGGGCTGGATGCGTCGGGATTCCCTCACACGGTTGAGCTGCGGGGTCGCGGCTGGCCTAAAGATTGTCCGCTTTTGAGATGGCCGGCGATGGGCAGCGCTTTTTTGGAGGCCAGCTTGGACGTTGTCGATCCCGTCAACGCCACGTCCGTTGCCCAGGAACCGCTGGTTGTGCAGATCGCGCCCCCTGCATCAGATGGCCGACTGCCGTCCTGGTTCTCCCCAGGCAGCCTGGACTCCATGCGACCGTTGCTGGACACGTTCGCCACACTCAAGCCCCAGTCCCTCGAGCAACTGCTGCCGGCGCTGCGCATCCTCGGCCTGGCTGTCGTTGCCGGAGTTGGCCTCAAGATCACCGCTGCGATGCTGGGCAGCCTTGATGAGTTGCCCATGCTGGGTCGGCTGTTGCAGCTGGTGGGCTTGGTCACGGCGATTCAGTTCGTCTCCCGGAATGCCCTGCAGCAGCAGAAGCGCGCAGCGCTCCTGGCCCGGATCGAGCAGCTCAAGCTCGATCTGCTGGGCTGATCGCCTGCTCGCCTGCAACAATCACTCGCCCCTGGTCTGCGGGATCTTCCATCCCTGCGGGTCGATCCATTGGTCCTGATGGCCCAGAGCGACGTGGCGGAGCGGCAAGGAAACGAGCTGATCCTGGTGGTCGACGATGAGGAGCGGATCCGCATCCTGATCGAGACCCGCCTGCAGCTCGGCGGCTACCGCGTGGCTCTGGCAGGCGATGGTGAGGAGGCCGTCGAGAGCTTCCGCCGCGAACCGGCCGATCTGGTGATTCTCGATCTGATGCTGCCTCGCCTTGATGGCTACGGGGTCCTGGAGGCTGTGCGGGCGATCAGCGATGTGCCCGTCCTGATGCTCACGGCCTGCGACCGGATCGAGAACCGAGTCTTTGGGTTGGAACTGGGTGCCGATGACTATCTGGTCAAGCCCTTTTCGCTCAAGGAGCTGAAGGCCCGGATCCGCTCTCTGCTGCGGCGAGTCCAGCACAACGCCCAAAACCGAGCGACAGGGGCCTCAGCCCCAGGCTCGCTGGCGCTGGAGATCAGTGGCCTGACGATCCATCTGGGCAAACGGCAGGTGTTTCGCGGCGCGGAGCGCCTCCAGCTCACGGCGATGGAATTCAGCCTGCTGGAGCTGCTGGTGGGCCAGGCTGGTCAACCGATTTCGCGGATGAAGATCCTGGAAACGATCTGGGGCTACACGCCGGATCGTCATGCCGAGACCCGCGTCGTCGATGTGCATGTGGCGCGGCTGCGCCTCAAGCTTGAGCGAGATGCCAAGAACCCGGAGCTGATCCTCACCGCCCGCGGCCTGGGCTACCAGTTTCAGCGGCTGCCAGCCAGCGTTGGTGGATCCGGCTGAGCACGCTTGAGGTGCAGATAGAGCTGCTCCGGCTCGCGGTACTGGCGCGGCAAGCAGTGGTGCAGGAGCTCAAGCTTCTGCCAGCAGACGGTTCGGCGCGCCTTGCTGATCGTGACCCCGTCGCGCACGAGGATGCGCATGGCCTTGCAATACATGGGGTAATGGGCTTCCAGTTCCCCCACGCTCAGACGATCGACCGCCATCCCAGCTCCGGGAGGTGTGCGAGGCCATCCAAGTTGTTGCGGGCGACAGATCGGTGAATGCCCTTACAAGCGTTCACAGATCGGGCGCCACCGGCCACGCCTGGCCGATCGAATCTTTTGTTTGTGTTCACGGACAGTTGGCCGTGACCAAGAGCAGATTCGGCGGGCGCCGCAATGGTGTGCCCACGGCACAAGAAGCATCAGAACCACTGCGGCATCAGCAAAGCAGTCCTACCTGTCGCGCCCTGGCGTGATCCCGCGCTGATCCCTGTCTGCTGACAGAACGGGCCCCAGCGGCGGGGGTGCTGCGATTCTTACGGAATGTGAAGCATTGATGACATGACCTCTCCCTCCTCCACAACCTCCCTGCTTGCCAAGACCGTGTCCCAGTTGCGGGAGCTGGCCCGACGCCTCGGCGTTCGGAGCTCCACCCGACTCGTCAAGGAGGAGCTGGTGGCGGTGTTGTCGCAGGCCCAACCTGAGGCGATCACACAGGACGAGCCGGCTAAGGCCAGCGTCCC
This sequence comes from Synechococcaceae cyanobacterium, assembly GCA_947378425.1. Taxonomy (GTDB): domain Bacteria; phylum Cyanobacteriota; class Cyanobacteriia; order PCC-6307; family Cyanobiaceae; genus Cyanobium. The sequence continues at coordinate 21,939 of CANCJV010000047.1, read as the reverse complement.
AATGCCTGCCTCAGAGGGCCTGAGCCAGGTGACCTTCCTGCCTCGCGATCCCCAGTGGGCCTATGTGTTCTGGACGATCAGCCCGGCAGACCTGAAGCGCAGCGCCGCCGCCGGTGGCCAGCAGCTGTGTCTGCGGCTGGCTGATGTGACCGGTCTGCCCCTGGGCGCCGCTCACCCCCACACCCTCCAGGAGGTGGTGGTGCAGGCCAACGCCACCGAGTGGTATCTGCCGGTGCCGCTCTGCGATCGCGACTATCGCGTCGAGCTCGGCTACCGCCTCAGCTCTGGCGGCTGGTTATCTCTGGCGGTGTCGTCGGTGGCGCGGATGCCGGCCGAGGGGCCCAGCCCCGTGGTGGCCGATGCCTTTGTGCCCTTCTCGCTGGAGGGCCCGATCGGAACGGTCAGCCAGTCCGTGGGCGGCGGAGGCGGTGTGGAGCACGAACGGCTCTATCAACTCGCCACCGCGGGCAGTCTCCGCAGCCGTCGTGTTGGTTCGGAAGTGCTGCATGAGCATGGCTTCATCAAGGACCAGAGCGATTGGCTCAACGCCTCGGGGGTTGGCCTGTGGGCCAGCGGCCGCAACGAATCGGGCAGTGGGGTGCTGCGTCAGCGCTCCTTCTGGCTGGTGGCTGATGCCGAACTGATCGTCTACGGCGCCACCGAACCCAGTGCCAGCCTGTTCATCGGCGAGCGGCAGGTCCCCCTTGAGGCCGATGGCAGCTTCCGCGTGCACGTGCCCTTCCGCGATGGCGAGCAGCTGTATCCGATCCGTGCCATCGCGGCCGATGGTGAGCAGCACCGCTCGATCCGGCTGGATTTCCAGCGCCGCACACCCGAGGCGCAGGTGAACACGCGCGAGCAGGCCCAGGTGGCCTGGTTCTGATGCTCCAGGTTCGGCGATTGCCCCTGTTTGGGGGCATCGCCAATCGGCCCGTGGAAGGAGACTGAATCCAGCAACAAACCGGAGGTCTGCCATGACGGACTCCATCCAAACACCCACCGCCCCTGCGCCCGTCTCCACGGATTGGTTTGGCAGTTCCTGCCTGGGCCGCACCTGCCTGAAATGGAGCGCCGACGGCGAGCTCACGGCTCTGGATCTCGGCCTGGTGCTGGAGCGCCTGGCCCAGGTCGACCAGGAGATGACGGGCCTGCGCACCGGCAGCCTTGATTGCCAGCCTTGTCCCTCGATCAGCTGAAGGGCTTCCTCCGGCAGATGCAAGACATTCCAGGTGAATACAACTGAGCCCGATCAATCCCGCCTACAACAGCTCAAGGAGTTGCTGAAGCACGCATAACTCATGGTACTTCCTGCTGGGTCCGGGGATCCTGGTGCTGAGCTCCTAAATGGTGCAATGGACGGCGACTGCGACACACGCCATGGAAGTAAGAGATCCGTAAAGAACATAGCCCTGGCCGTGCGCGTCTCTGATGGCCAGCAGGAGCCTGCATCACAGCCTGCCACGGCAATGCAAGAAGCCTCAATATTGACTAGCTCAAGCGGGAGTGCGGCAGTTGAGTCGCTCAGGTAAGCATTCCCTTCACCTTGCTGATGATCCCGTCGGGATCAAGTCCCTGGTGGGGAAACTGCTCCCATAGCCCGCCGCAGCCCTCCTTGTGGGTGCCCAGATAGCCATACCGGGGGGTATAGCCGCGCTCCAGCAGCCAGGAGCCGTAGCGGCTGCCTAGGCCCGTACGCCGGTTGAACGATTCCACCACCAGAACGAACGGTGAACGACCCACCTTGGCGATCATCGCTTCATCCACCACATTCAACGTCGCCTTATTGATCAGACCCACGTCGATCCCCTCGGATTGCAACCGTTCCACCGCATCAAGGGAGCGATACAGGCTTTCGCCATAGCTCACCACATAGCCGGCCGTGCCATCACGCACCACCTCGTCTTTGCCGCTTTCAAAGCGGTAGCCCTCACCATGCAGGTCCTTGCCAGCAGCATCCAGCAGGTTCGGCACCTTCGAGCGGGTGGAGAAGATGAAGCGCAATCCGGGATCGTGGAACACAGCCTGCACGCAGGCCCGCATCTGGGCGGCATCGGCCGGGAAGTACACCCGGGTGCTCTGGTCTTCTTCGAGACCGTTGTCGGCGAACAGGTTGTTGAGGCCGAAATGGCAGGTGTTGTCCGCCATGTCGTCGATACCGGCATGGGAGAAGTGGGCCAGCACATTGGCACCGTTCAGCCTGGCCATGGTGATCTCGGAAATGAGCATCTCCAGAAAGGCGCTGAAGGTGGCGAAGATGCCCTGGCGGCCTGCCTCCATGCCGAACCCTGCCGCTGCCGAGAAGTTGGCCCGCTCCATGATGCCGCCACTCACGAAGATTTCGGGGTAGGCCTTGCGGATCTGAGTGAGGCCGCAGGAGCCCTCAAGATCGCTGTCCACCACCAGCACCTTGTCCTTGCGAACCGGCTGCGGCATGGCGGCAAGGATCTCCACCACCGCATCGCCAAACACGTTGCGGTTGGCCTCCAGCCGCTGGCCTGAGCCCAGGAAGGTGGCGGGATTGGTGGGCTTGATGATGCCCTTGAGGTAGGTGGCGGCCGCCTCCTGACCGCGCTTCTCCAGGTAGGCGATCGCCAGGTCCACCGGGATCACGTCGTGGCCGTGGGTGGAGCCCTCCAGCCCCTCGATCCCCACCGCCATCGGGCGTTTGTTGATCACCGCCACCGGGCCGTCGCTGGCCACGGCGCGGTGGAGGCGGGAGTACAGATCATCGAGATCTTCACCGTCGCCGCTGAGACTCAGCAGCCCATGACCCGTCAGGGTGCGCTCTAGGTCGTAACCGGGCTGGTACTGGGAGGGGTGGCCGGCAATGGTGACGTCGTTGTCATCGATGACGAGCTTCACATTCAGGCCATGGGCCACGGCAAAGCGGGCCGCCTCGGAGTCATCACCCTCCTGCTGCGCGCCGTCGGAGCCGAGGCAAAACACGGTTTTGCCGGGATGGGCCAGTGCCACGCCGTTCACAAACGGCCAGAGGTGACCCAGCCGGCCGGAACTGAACTGCACACCGGGGGTGAGGCCGAGTTCTGGATGGCCGGGCAGCCGCGAATGGGCTGCCCGATACTGCAGCAAAGCCTCGGCCGGCAGCTGCCCCCGCAGCACGCTGATCAGATACTGGGTGGCCACGCGGTGGCCGGCCTCATCGAAGAACACCGGCAGGAAACGATCCGGTGCGCCGCGGAAAAAGGCATCGAGGATCATCACTTCCGGCACCGTGTCATACGGGCCGCCGCTATGACCGCCAACTCCTCGTGCTGCACCTGTGGCCGTGAAGAAAATGATTGCGTCTCGGCAGAGCTCGATGTTGGCCCGCAGGATTGCCTTTTGATCTGGGCTGAGGACGGGCTGGTCTGGATCGAGGCTGAGGGGCTGAAAAGCTGCCAGGTCGATCGGGAAGGGCATGGTTACCGCAGCCATCGGCAGAACTCAGGGCATCTCCCAGGCTGGCCCCGCGGCAGCGCTCGGCGTGGATCCGGCAATGGAAGGACATCTTTTCCGCTCCCCCAGAGGCCGGGCCTCCAATCGTTTGCCTGTGGCCCGCATCAGCCAGCGTCGGTTCCGCGTTCAGACGCTCCAGCGACGTCGTGCCATGGTGCAGCTGATCCTGGCGGCTGATTCAGCTCCACCCTCCGGCGTGCACCGTGGCCGGACACTCGGTGAGAGGACTGAATCCAGATGTGAGCCAGACTCAGACGGGGACTCCACGGTTCGGATGATGGTTATGGATCACTCTGGAGACTCAGACGCGACAAAAACCATGGACGAAAGGTTCCGTGTTATGAATCAGCTGGGCAACGACCATCAACGGCACAACATCTAGTCATTTGCCTTTATTCTCTCGCCCTGCCTGATACGCTGGAGGCGTCATTGGCCTGCGATTGCTGGCGCTAATCCCCGCCATTACTAGGGCCGAGTGCACGTATAGATGGTGTAGGTTGAGGCGAAGAGGTGGGTACCGCTTGAGCACCTCAAGAGCAGGCCAAGTGGTTTTGCTTGCCGTGATGGTGTCAAGGGCGCGTTGCCGCTTGCCACTCGGCGTCTGGCACCTGTTCCTGGCTCTCCTCAGAGGGGTTTCCGTATGCAGTGGAGTGTGTGTCTGGTTCAACACCGAAGCCTCACGGCCTGTTCGGAGCGGAACTGGCTATCAGTCCAGCACTCGTTAGGAGTTGAACCACGGCAGTTTCAGACCAAGGGCTTCGATTGGATCCATGACGAGCTTGTTGAGAGCACGGCCTAGAACGACCTGTCGCTCGTCTACCCGAATAGGGAGAACGGGATGCGAGTGATCGGCACCGTTGACAATCTTGCGCCTGATCAGGGAGTTCCCTGCCTCCAGCCCGCTCACATAGGCTCGTTCCTGACACAGACCCTTGGCTCCATGTTCTTTGTTGCCCATCCGCACCCAGTCGCCAGCGCAGACGATCGAATCCACTGAGGATTCCAAGGGTGGCCGTTTTCTGAAACTGCCCGGAGAAAAGAGCGACACCGAGCCTGGATAGCGCCGAACCTCGGAATCAACAACCCTGGCATTGGTGAATTCTGGATGGGCGATGGGAAGCAAATCGCGGGTGAGCCGATCGATGATCTCTTGATCGCTCAACGCTGCGATAGCCGTGGCGTTGTAAAAGTCGCTGGCGACCACCGAGCCTTGGGGCTGCTCATCACCCCAGAGAGCCTGTTGAGTATCCTTGTGCAGCTGATCCAGCATGAAAAAAGTGGCCCCAGAGCCCTTCTGTGATTCGAAGCGGGAGAACACGTTGACTGGGTAATCGATTGGAACATAACGATCCAGCCATAGACGTGCTGAGACGACATCAATGGAACCAAGCGAAGCAGCGCCAACAAGCTCTGGTGCTGCCTTACTGAGTTCTGAAGATTGAGCCATCAGAGACTTGAGCCCTTTTGCACCAACGGCCAAGACCACAGCATCCACCTCTTCAATCACCTGTACTGATTTGGTCGCCACGTTCATAAGCTCAACCGAGCTGACGCGCTGCGAGTCGGGCGTCACATTCACCCGTCTCACCAACGTTCCCCCAAGGACCTGCAGATGATGGCGGGAGATCAGCCTTCGACTCAGGGGCGCAAACAGATGTTCAGCGATGCTTTTCGACCTGATCCAACGGACATCAAAAGAGTCTTGATGGGCCAAGGCGTAGTAATAGAGGAGCTCCATAGTGACCGCGGCCGAAAGCTCTTCGGGCGGCTTGAACAAGCCAACCAGCAAGGTGGGTCGCAAGAACTCATTGATGAGCCGATCGCTGATGCCGAGCTTGACAAATAGTGATTGCGCATCGAGATCGTCATACTTCTGGAAAGTCTTGTCGCTGCGATAAAGATCAAGCATCGCATAGAGAAGACCTGCGATGCTGAGCCTGTCTTGAATCGGTAGTCGTGTGAAGTGTGTGATTGTTGCCACCATCTGGCCAAGGGGGCTTGGCCATTGGGGTGCGTCTCCAAAGATAGGCGCTGTCGCCTCTAACCCATCGGGCGACCAAAAGGCACTGGTTGTGAAATCAGTGAAGATATCGCCAGCGCCGAGTTCATCAGTGAGGGCATTGATATTGGGATAGTCTTTCCAAAAACCTCTGGTGCCTGCCTCGAAAGGTTTGCCGCTTTTTGTTGTGATTGGTGTACTGCCTGTTGGATCGGGCATCCCGTCAATCAAGGTGACACGAACACCGGCTTCACAGAGTGCCTTGGCTGCGCCCCAACCAGCCCATCCGGCTCCGATGACGACGACATGGGATGGTCTTCCGCCGGGCATGGTCTCGTCTGGCATGGCTGCTACGAACGTCGGCTCATCTTCTGCAAGTTACTCACCGCCCCGAGTGATGGAACTCGCTGTTCCGTCGTACCGCTTCTGATCTGGAGCGTTGGGTGAGGCGTGACAGATGCCGTGACCGCTGCGACAGGACTGTGCTCAGGTAAACAATTCAATGTCCAGAGTTTGGGGGATTTCGTAAGCACGTTGGCCACATTTTAGCGATTTCACCCTTTGCCCCGCTTGTTTAAGCACGATTAGAGTGTTCTTCCCTTCGATTGGTTTTGCTGGGTTCGGTTCGGCTGCTGCCTACAGGATCGATTGCTGTCAGTGTTGCCATCGGTGGATTGGTTCGACTTGTTTCCACTGGGATCGCGTGGGTTCGACTGACAGCTGACTGCGAAGCATGCAACCGGGTGCCATGCAGTAGCCAGGGGGTTGCGCGCTGGCCTACCTGGGGTTGTGAGGTGAGCACCTTCCCTTGGACCCACTGGAGATTGCCGGTCATGGCAGCGGGGATGCAGCGGTGGCCATCAGAACCCCCTTGAGGCGCTTCGTCGGTATCGCTTGCCCAGCATGGCCGCCAATCCCCTGGTCCGCGTCTGCCCGATCCGCTTGATCTCGATGCACTTGCTCGTAGCCCATGGCTTCCGCGACGCGGTGGCCATAGGCACATCCACCGCAGCAACCATGAGGGATCAGGCCAGTCCAGTCCCGTGCAGCAGCAGGTCGAGACCCAGTGCAGCGGTGCACAGCCGGAGAGCCATCGAGCCGATTCGGCGAAGGGAGCGCAGCAGAACGTAGAGGACCAGAAAGGAAGGGGGAATCATCAGCTCACCGCGCCGGAGATGGGGCGCACCTGGTGCAGCGCAACACCGAAGGTGGGCATGCGCTGCTGACGCAGGGGAAAGCTGCGCAGCCAGACGCAGTCGCTGTGGTCGTCCACATTGACCACCTGATAGGTGGCGTCGGGGCTGGCGCAGTAACTCACCAGGACGCCGGGTTGGAGCTGCATGGTCGTTGGCCGTGAAGGGCACGTCCCAATCCAACAGCAACCGTGGAGAGAAATGAGTATAAATGCTTAAGCCCTGACGCATGCGCTGCGGGTCATTTGCCGCAAGGGTTTTGCTCCCCTCTGGTAGCCGCTGAGCTTCTCCAGGCCGCTCCGACCGGTGCGAGAACCGAACCAGGTGGGGCGGCAAACCGCCACGGCAGGCCTGTCGCCATCCAATCAAAACGAACGGTTCAGAGCAGAACCTGGCCCAGCCATGAGCGGGGGGGGCCTTGCGTGTTGATGACCTGCTGTAGCAGGCGTTCAGATCGGCTCATCAGCCTTGGCGGCGAAGCCGTGCCACCCGCTAGCGATCGGTGACGAAGGCCCCATACGGATTTTTCGCATCCATGGCCTCAAAGCGGGCAGCCAGCACTGCGTCGGCGCGGGTGAGTCCATCCACTTTGTGGGTGTAGATCACTGCATCGGCGTGCCCCCAGCCGAGCCCGAACGCGGCGTGATGTCCCTGGCTCTCGCAGATGGCACCGGCCCGGTTGACCCAGTCGAGCGCCGAACGGAAATCGGAAAAACGCCAGGACTTGCGCAAGTGGTGGTGATCCACAACCTCCCAGCCCGGTAGCTCCTCCAGCAGCTCGGAGATGTCCTGCTCCGTGAGGGTGGTTGCCCCCTCCCTGCAGGGGAGGCAGGCTTCATTGGCAAGTCCCATGGCATCACCAGCTGTTTCTGACAGTCTGGGATGGAGTACCGCCACCAGGATGCTGTGGGTTTGGAGCAGCAGAAGGCCTTTTCGGGCCGGATGCAGGATGCGCTGCCTTGCGCCTGGCCAAGCAGGCTGCTGGCACCGCCGACGACGTGGTCAAGCTCGCCGGAACACCTGGCGACGAGTTCTCCGGTGATGAGCTGCTGCGGCTGTCGAGCCAGCAGTTGGGACGGGTCACGGAGACCAGGCAGGTCATTGCAGATGCAACCAAATGACCCCGATCGGAGCCGCCGTTCCTAGGCTGGAATCATTCTGAGAAGGGGTTCCCATGGCCACCTGTGAACTGCCGGCCTCCGAGGTCGAGCATCCCTCTGCGGCGATGTTGCATCAGCTCAAGGAGTTGCTGCAGAGCGATCCCGCCTTTGCCCAGGCCCTGCGTGCCACCGAGTCCACGGAAGCGGCGGCACGGTTGGCCGCTGAGCACGGCATCGCGGTCTCGCCCGAGGCGCTCTGGCGCCATCGCGGCACCCTGGTCAGCGGCGGGCTGCCCACCTGGCGGGGCTGAGGCTGAGCTGGAGCGATCGTCCCCATCCGGGGGGATCGCTCCAGATCCAGCTCGCGTCATCGTGGTTGTCTCCGCCCTGGAGTCAGCCATGTCCGACGGCAACCAGCCCAGCCCAGCCGGTGCGTTGGCGGATGATCGGCGGGTGAGCGCGGGCTGGGATGTGTTCAGCCAATTGCAGCGCACGCGGCAGTGGGAGGCTGAAGGCAGCCAGCTGCTGAGACCCGCTGACTTTCATGCCTGGGCGGCTGCCGGCTGGGCAACGCCTCAATAGAGCGCTTCTTCGGCGTGGGTTTCCACCGTGCAGTCCGAGGTGGGGAAGGCCACGCAGGTGAGCACGAAGCCCGCGGCGATCTGGTCCTCGTCGAGGAAGGCTTGATCCTCCTGGTTCACACTGCCGCTGATCAACTTGCCGGCGCAGGAGGAACAGGAACCAGCGCGGCAGGACACCGGCAGATCAATGTCCTGATCCGCTGCCGCATCAAAGATCGACTGGTCATCGGCGCAGTCGATGGTGCGGTTCAGGCCTTCGTTGGCATTGACGAGGGTGACTTTGTAGGTAGCCATGGCAGCAGAGCGGGCAAGGCGGTCCAGGCTGGACCGGTTCGCTCATCAGCCTGATGCGACACCCTGCCGCAATCCCAGTCCCCATTCGGGGAGGCTTTGCCCCCGCTTGGGGGGCGCGTCGTCAGGGTTCATCGAAGACAGTAAGGATCTGAGCAGGGAACCGGGCATGCCGATGGAGACAATGCTGAGTGAGCTTGTGATGGTCGCCTTGTTGCTGGCTGTGGTGGTCGTCTCGGGCAAGGTCTGAGCGCGCTTCTCCGGCGTCAGCGCCCGACGGGGACAGCAAGCTCGGCTGGCAGCAGCAGGTCTTGGGCATGGATCGAATCGAGTTGCTCGGCGCCCATCAGGCCATGGGACCAGATCTCGACGTGGCTCTGAGGTGGACAGCGAAACAGCCACTCCTCAAACGGGAAGACCACCTTCTCCTGGAAGAAAGCTTCCGGACCGATACAACGCAGGATCACCATTTGATTGCTGGTGTTGCGATATAAGCAGGTGTCCATCGTCGTGGGTTAAGCAATGGCTGACACATTGCTCCAAACATTGCCCGAGAACGGTGACGCACCGAACCTGTTGGCCAAATTGTCCCCAGATGGGGGCATGGCCAACAGCCGATCAGGGCCAGGCGATGAAGCTCACCGGCTCGTACTTGGCGATCGTGATCCGCCAGGCCCTGATCGCCAGCCCCTCCAGGCTGGTGAGCAACGCCGCCGTTTCACCGCCGGAGATCCAGTTCGCCTTGACCAGCGGCAACTGTTCGCTCATCAGCTCCATCGGCAGTTCCAGCAGTAGCAAGCTGGCCTCCCCAGCGGCCCGTTGCAGTGGGCCCTCCTCACTGCGCTGCCACAGGCGCAGCAGCAGCTCCAGCGCCAAAGTGCGCCCCTCATCACCGGGATCGACCGCATCAGCAGCGGCGGCCCCCTGAGATTTGCCCGTGAGTGGCAGGGCGCGCTTGCCTGCAAACTCCACCAGGGCCAGGGCAACGAGATACGGAGCGTCAGCCATGGAATCCATCCTGCGGGGCCGCACCACCCTGCCCGATCCACGGACATCGACACGATGAGCCCAGCAGGATGAGCAGAAATACCTGATTTACTGAATCGCGCTTGCCGTTGCCGAGCGATCGCAAGCTTGGGGGTCCCGTCCAATGATCCGGCAGGGTTACATTCACCGGGCCCTTTGGCCCCCTGCCGGGGCTGCGTGTCATGGCCACCATTGGAGACCAGCTCCAGACGTATCGCCTTGCCCTGACAGAAGCCCAGGCCAAAGGGGAGTCGGCGATCGCGAGCAAGATCGAGCAGCAGATCAAGGAACTGGAGGAGTTCCAGCAGCGCCACCCCGAGGAGGCCGAGGCCCCCTCTCCATTTGAGGTGTTCTGTGACCTCAACCCCTCCGACATCAACTGCCGCGTCTACGACGACTGAACCGTGGTCGCTCGAATGCAAGCCTCCACCCGCCTAGGATTTTCTCTGGCTTGCTTCGCTTCCCAGCCAGGGGCATCCCAGGAGCATGGATCTCACGCCCTTTCTGGCCAATGCCGCTAACGGCACCCCTGAGGAAGGCCTGGAGTCGATCGAGATCCCAGGCCGCGTCGCGGTGGCGGCCAAAGGTCGTTTTCTGTTGCGGGCCCTATGCCGGACCTTTGGGGGGTCTTCGCGCATCACCTGCGCCGTCAACGAACAGGAGGCCTGCCTCGGCTATCTGGCGGCAGAAGCGGACGATCCCTACCAGCTGCTGGTCTGCACCGATTTCCTGGCAAGCGGCAATGGGTTCGATCTGGTGCGTGAGGCCCGCCAGCTCCATCCCGGGCTCCACACCGTGATTCTGGCGCTGGGGGATGCGATTCCTGCTGAGTGCAGCGAGGCACCGTGGCTGGAAGCCGTTGTGGCCGAGGCAGATTTTGTGGACGATCAGCAGCCACTACGGGCCGCCGTGATGGCCGTGCTTGGCGGGCACTCTTACCGCAGCCCCTCCCTGCGAACGGGCATTCTGCCCTACCTGAGCTGTCCCAGGCTCACCCCCCGCGAATACGAGGTGCTCGACCTACTGGCCAGTGGTCTCAGCGACCGGGAGATCGCAACGCGCCTTGTGGTGAGCAATGAAACCGCCCACACCTACACCAAGCGGCTCCTACAAACCCTCAACGTGCACAACCGGCTGCAGGCGGTGTTAAAGGGAATGCGCTGCGGCATGGTTCAGATCTGAGAGATTGACTGTGCTTCCGGCCCATGAGGCCATTTCATGCCTTTGATTCAACGGGACACTCCCTAACCCCACTGGGAGTTTGGTGATCCTTCCAGCGGTGATCTGTTGCGGATCGTGCCCGAGCGCGGGGGGCTGATCAGCGGCTGGCGTTGCGCCGGCCACGAGGTTGTTTACCTCGATCTCGAGGTTCCTCGACCCAGCCCAATCGGTGCGGGGTGGTTTCCCGGTGCTTTTCGCGATCACCGGAGGTCTGCCGGACAACCGGCTGCCCCTGCCGCAGGGGACCTTCCCCCTCGGTCAGCACGGTTTCGCTCGCCAGCTGCCGTGGCGCATGGAGCCATTGGCGGATGGAAGTGGAGTACAGCTGAAACTGTGCGAAAACCACGAAACATTCAAGGCTTACCCGTTCTGGTTCTTGTTCACCATGGAGGTGAGGCTGGCACCCGGGGCGCTGGAGATCACCGCCATCGTGGAAAACCGGGGCAACGACACGATGCCCTTCTGCTTCGGGTTGCACCCCTACTTCAACCTCTCCAGCCTGGAGAGCGTGCGCTTCGAGGGGTTGCCGCTCCAGTGCCTCAACCATCTCACCATGGAGGAAGCGGCCACGGCAGACCAGCTGGAGAGGCTGGCCAATGGCATCGACCTGCTGGTGCAGCCCACAGGTTCGGTGAAACTGGTGGATGAGGCAGCCGGAACCAGCCTCGAACTGCAGCTCACCCACCCCCTCGATCTGGTGGTGCTCTGGACGGAGCCACCGCGGGCGATGGTCTGCATCGAACCCTGGAGCGCACCGCGGCAGGCCCTGCTGAGCGGCGACCGCAAACTCGAGCTGAGCCCCGGCGCCAGCACGAGACTCCACACCCGCTATGCGTTCACGGCAACGCCCCGCCCATGAGGATCGGATTGCCCCCAAACGGGGGCTTCGCCGGAGCGGGCGGCTGATGGAGTCTGCAGGTCGTCCGAAACGTTGCTGCCATGAGCCAGGCAACCTTCACCACCGCCCTCACGATCGGCGAACTGGAAGCCAGTTATCCGCTGTACTGCAAGGCCCTGCGCATCCTGATCCGGGAAGAAAAAACCATCAAGCAGATCCAGCGGAGCGTTTGCTGGCATCGCCTCGAGATGCTGTATCACTGCCTGCCAAGGCAGTACAAGGATCCAAACCAGCTTTATCTCCACCTCAAGCGAGAGATCAGCGCGTGAAGCGTGTACTGGCCATCATCCTTGGCGGCGGCGCCGGCACGCGCCTGCAACCCCTGACACTCACCCGTGCCAAGCCTGCTGTTCCCCTGGGCGGCAATTATCGCCTGATCGACATCCCGATCAGCAATTGCATCAATTCCGGGATCGGCAAAATCTACGCGCTCACGCAATTCAACAGTCAATCTCTCAACCGCCACATCAGCCTCACCTACAACCTCTCCTCAGCCTTCAACGGCGGCTTTGTCGAGGTGCTGGCGGCCCAGCAGACCCCCGACAGCCCAAGTTGGTTTCAGGGCACGGCGGATGCCGTGCGCCAGTACCGCGAGTTGATCGAGGCGTGGGATGTGGATCAATTGCTGATCCTTTCCGGTGATCAGCTCTACCGCATGGATTACCAGGCCTTCATCGAGGCCCACCGCGCCAGCGGTGCGGCCCTGACGGTGGCAGCCCTGCCGGTAGATGCGGCGACGGCGGAAGGCTTCGGGCTGATGCGCACCGATCCCGATGGGCAGATCCGAGAGTTCCGGGAAAAACCCACTGGCGAAGCCCTTGAGGCCATGCGCGTTGACACCGGCGCCCTGGGACTGGACCCGGAGGAAGCCCTGCGGCGGCCGTTTCTGGCTTCGATGGGGATTTATGTGTTTGAACGGGAAACGCTGTTTCAGCTGCTCAACAGCCACCCTGAAGCCACCGATTTCGGCAAGGACATCATTCCCGCTGCCTTGAGCACCGGCCTGCACTTGCAGAGCCACCTGTTTGATGGCTACTGGGAAGACATCGGCACGATCAAGGCGTTCTATGACGCGAACCTTGCCCTGGCCGATGAGCAGCCCGCCTTCAGCTTTGATGATGAGAAAGCGCCGATCTACTCACGCTCCCGCTACCTGCCGCCCAGCCAGATCCACGACGCCCAGATTCGACGCTCGATCCTGAGTGAAGGATGCCGGCTCGACCGTTGTGTGGTCGATCACTGCGTCCTTGGGTTGCGATTACGGGTCGAGGAGGGGGTTGTGCTCAAAGACACTCTGGTGATGGGCGCCGACAGTTTCGAGTCGGAACGCGAGCGTGCTGTCGTGCGTGCCCATGGAGGCGTACCTCTGGGGATCGGCAGAGGGTCCAGTGTATCCAACGCGATTCTGGACAAGAACGTGAGAATCGGCTGCAACGTTCAGGTGATCAACAAGGATCGTGTGCAGGAGGCCGATCGCACGGCACTGGGGTTCACGATCCGCAGTGGCATCATCGTGATCGAGAAGAACACGACCATTGACCATGGCACCATCATCTAAGCTGAAGTCCTGCAAATTAGTTGTCAATCTCAACTCGCCGCTGCAGTGATGTGGGCTTGCAGAATCCTCTTCTGCGTAGGACCTGCACCGCTTTGGGTCTTGACGCCTGAGGTGGCATGGCTGACAGGGACCATGCCCCCATGGCACCCCGTGTAGGCATGAACAAGCCAATCGCTGGCCAGTCCTCCGGGATGCCGGACACCACAGCCCAACCCACCGAAGTGCTGGCCGGCTCGATCGAGCGGGTCACCTTCCACAGCGCCGAGAGTGGCTTCTGCGTGCTGCGGATCAAGGCCCGCGGCCATCGCGACCTGGTCACGGTGGTGGGCCATGCCGCCGAGATCAGTGCCGGTGAATGGGTCACGGTGAGCGGCACCTGGGTGAACAGCCGGGAACACGGCCAGCAGTTCAAGGCTGCCTTCCTCAAGGCCTCAGCACCCACCACGGCCGAGGGGATCGAGAAATACCTGGGCTCGGGGATGATCCGCGGCATCGGCCCGATCTACGCCAGCAAGCTGGTGGGCGCCTTCGGGGCGGAGGTGTTCGAGGTGATCGAACAGGAGCCCGAGCGGCTGCTGGAGGTGCCGGGCATCGGCAAGGTGCGGGCCGGCCGCATCGCCCAGGCCTGGGCCGATCAGAAGGTGGTGCGCGAAATCATGGTGTTCCTCCACAGCCATGGCGTCGGCACGGCGCGGGCCGTGCGGATCTTCAAGACGTACGGGAACGACTCCGTGCAGGTGATGGCCGAGAACCCCTACCGGCTGGCCCGCGACATCCGCGGCATCGGCTTCCGCACCGCCGATGCAATCGCCGCCCGCCTCGGCATTGAAGCCACGGCGATGATCCGCCTACAAGCTGGGATAAGATACGCGTTGCTGGAGGCCAGCGGCGAGGGGCACTGCGGCCTGCCCACGGCCGAACTGCTCAAGCTGGCGGGTGAGCTGCTGGCGGTGGAACGCCCAGCACCGTCGCCACCAGCCGAAGCGAATCCAACGCAGGGTTCTGACCAAAGAGAAGAGCAAGGCGTCCCGGCAGCAAAGCAACCTCCTCAGCGCGACGCCCTTGCCAACCGAGTCCCCCTCGAGCCCGCGGTGATCCAGACAGCTCTGGACCTGGAACTGAGCGAGGGTTCCGTGGTGGCCGACAGCCTGGCGGGCGAGGGAGCGATCTTCCTGGCCCATTTGCACCGTGATGAGCGGCGCATTGCCGAAGCGCTCCAGGAGCTGGCGCAGGGGGCAGCTCCGTGGGGAACGATCAATGCGGAGCGGGCGATCGCCTGGGTGGAGCAACGCCTGGGCCTGGAGCTGGCCGCCAGCCAGAAGGCTGCGGTGGAGCAGGCCCTGGCCAGCAAGGTGCTGGTGATCACCGGTGGCCCCGGCGTGGGCAAGACCACCTTGATCAATGCCATCCTGCGGATCCTGGCGGCCAAGAAGCTGCGCATCCAGCTCTGCGCCCCCACAGGCCGGGCCGCCAAACGCATGGCGGAGGCCACCGGCCTGGAGGCGAAAACGATCCACCGGCTGCTGGAGTTCGACCCGGCGGCCTACGGCTTCCGCCGCGGCGCCGAGCTGCCGCTGGAGTGCGACCTGCTGGTGGTGGATGAGACCTCGATGGTGGATGTGCCGTTGATGGCCTCCCTGCTGGCCGCCATCCCCCCCGAGGCAGCACTGTTGCTGGTGGGGGATGTGGACCAGCTGCCCTCGGTGGGCCCGGGCCAGGTGCTGGCCGATGGGATCAACAGCGGCGCCCTGCAGGTGGCGCGGCTCACTGAGGTGTTCCGCCAGGCGGCCTCCAGCCGGATCATCACCACCGCCCACGCCATCAATGCCGGCACGATCCCTGATCTGCGCCCTCCCAGCGAGGGGGGCACTACTGATTTTTATTTCCTGCCGGCGGAAACGCCCGAGCAGGCGGTGGCCCTGATCCTCAAGGTGGTGGGTGAGCGCATCCCGGCCCGCTTTGGCTTTGATCCGATCGGCCAGGTGCAGGTGCTCTGCCCCATGGCCCGCGGTGGCTGTGGCTCCCGTTCCCTCAACGTGGAGTTGCAGAAGCTGCTCAATCCCGATCCGGTTGAGCAGGTGGAGCGTTTCGGTTGGCGGTTTGCGCCGGGCGACAAGGTGATGCAGATCGCCAATGATTACGAGAAGGAGGTGTTCAACGGTGATGTCGGCACGATCGACGCCATCGACGCCGACAACAGTGAGCTGAGCGTGCTGTTCCCCACCAGTGAGGCCGGGATTCAGGGCAGCCGGGTGGTGGTCTACGGCTGGGGGGAACTCGATCACCTGGTGCCGGCCTATGCCTGCACCATCCACAAGAGCCAGGGCAGTGAATATCCCGCCGTGGTGATCCCCCTGCTCACCCAGCACTACGCGATGCTGCAGCGCAACCTGGTGTACACGGGCCTCACCCGCGGCAAGCAGCTGGTGGTGCTGGTGGGTCAAAAGAAAGCCCTGGCGATGGCCGTCAAGAACCACCTGGGCCGCAGGCGCTACACCAAGCTGGCGGAATGGCTGGCGCCAGCGGATGCCACAACAGCACCGGACTCCTTCTTGCCGGCATCGCTGTGATCAGCTCCTGCAAAGAGGTTGTCATGGTTGCTACGCCAGGACAGTTGGCAATTAGAGTTAGTCCATCATCTCAGGCCATTCACCATGCTCGCCGGAACTGAACTGCTCGCCAAGGTCAAAGAACTCGGCGATGTCTCGAAATCTGATCTGGTTCGCTCCGCCGGCTACGTAAGCACCAAGAAGGACGGAACTGAGCGCCTGAACTTCACCGCCTTCTATGAGGCCCTTCTGGAAGCCAAAGGCATGAACTTCGGTACCGGCAACAGTGGCGGCAAGGGGAAACCTGGCCGCAGCCTGAGCTTCAACACCAAGATCCAGTTCAACGGCAACCTGATGGTCGGCAAGGCCTACACCGCCCAGCTGGGCCTGCAGCCCGGCGATGAGTTCGAGATCAAGCTGGGCCGCAAGCAGATCCAGCTCATCCCCTTGGGCGCGGTTGAGGAGGAGTGAGGGGCTGCTGGGCTTGAGCGGTTGGGGCGGGACAGACAACAGTTCTGCCTCACCCCACCAGCACCGGCTCCACCCATTCCATCGGTGCGGCCACTGGACCCACCAGCGGTGAAAGGGCGCGCCAGTGGCCCCGTTGCCAGCTGCCTTTGGTGATTCCTTCGCCTCCAGCCGGCTGACATTGCAGCTGGTAGTCCTCGCCTAGCCAAATCGGGGGTCTCACCTCATCGGCTGGGGTAGCGCTCTGCTTGGCTGCACCACCAAATCCCTTGGCGCCAGGCGCCGGTGGAATCTCCCCTTCCGCCACCAGGTGCTTGGCGTAGAGCTGCACCAGCAGGGCATGGACGCAGAGCTGCTCCATGCGGGAGGCGGTGCCTTTGACGCCATCGGCATCCCAATCCCAGAGCGTTGGGCTGAAGTCGGTGTGCGCCGGCTGCTGAGCCTTGGCCGCAGGGTCGAGCACATTGCTGGCCAGGTAAGTGGAGCCGTCTTCCCCCAGGCCGATGCAGGCCAGGCCGCCACCGGCCAGCTCAAAGTTGTCGGGCAGCCAGCCCTCCATCGCCCGCACCTCGGCCACCACCACCGAGCGGATCTCCGGGCCTTCCTCGCTGTAGAGGGTGCCCTTGGGCAGCAGCAGGCGGAAGCAGCTGATGTCGCGGGGCAGATCGGGTGTGAGCGTGGGCTGCTCGGTCTGCAGGAACGCCTGGGCCAGGGCAGGCGACAGGAAGCGGGGCTCGGCGTCGATCTCCCGGGCCCATTGGCAGACCATCGCCCCCCAGATGCCCACGTGATCAGCGATGGATTCGGAACGCTCCAGGGCCAGCTCCACCGCCACCGCCTTGGCCCAGTGGGCGCTCCAGCTCGTGAAGCCCGGCGGCGAGCGGTACAGCTTCTCCCCCTCCATCAGATCGGGCCGGTGCTGGCGCAAAAGGGCCGGCAACTGGCGGACCAGCTGCTCGTCGCCACGGGAACCATCAGGAAAGGAGCGCCGGGGCATGGGGAGGAGCGGAGGGTGCCGGGATGTTCCAGGTTGGCAAGAACCGCCCAGCGGTGGCTCGGACTCGCTCTCACGCCGCCGACCGAGGCTCCCCGGCCCCCTGGCTACCCTGACCCCGCCTGCAACGGGATGGGGCCAGCAATGCCAGAGCCCACCGGACGTGGCAGCCGCGAATTCCTTCCCTCTGCCAACCAGGCTCTGGCGGCGCTGGAGGAGGCCACCGGCAAACCGGTGCTGATCATGGAGGTGCCTGAGCTAAATGTTTTGGCCACGATTCGCCGGGCCGGCCCCCAGGACTCCACCCATGTGCTCCGCATCAAGGGCGGCAGCAATCGCGTAGCCGACTACCTGATCGTCTTCCAAAGCCGGATGGCGCTGCGGGACGGCCAGGAGCCGCGGGCGGTGCTGCGCGACAACCCGGTGGTGCGTGAACAGGTGATCAACGACTGCGAAGAGCTGCATAGCCAGCTACCGCTGGCCAAGGCCCGGGAGCTGGGGTCATTCATCTACGACGGCTTGATCCTGCAGCTGCGCTCGATGGGCCCGGGGCTTTTGGTCGATCGCTGGATCCGGCAGCACTGCCCCGATCTGCAGGAGGCCCAAGAGCAGGCGATCGCCTCCGAAATCACCAAGAATCTCGGGGCGCTCGAGCCAAGTACCCGCGCCAACTATCCAGGAGCGCTCTACCAGGCAAGCACCTCTATGAATGCGGCCTATGCCCTCTTTGGTGGTGATCTACTCGGCAAGCCCTATCTCTCTGTGCCCTATTTCTCCCAGGGCTATGGGGAGAAGGCCCGCCGTCTGATCGCCCTGGCCCTTGGGAACGAGGATCCTGCCAAGGAGCCAGAGGACCGGCAGATCATCGACGGCTGGGCACAAGAGCTTGGCATTTCCTTCTGGTATGACTGGAGCGAGCTGAATGAGTAGGCCTGGCGCATGAGCGAACCGCAGCCGACCTGTTTCTCAGTGCCGCAAGATGGCTTTGATGTGAGCCTGCTACCGGAGGCGGCGCGGCAGCCGGGCAGCCAGGCCTTCCGTGAGGCCGTCACCACCTACTACAAGGACGCCTACCGCGAGGCTGGCGGCCGGGTGGATGTGGGGTTCAGCGACGGGCAGATTGAGGTGAACTGGGAGCCCCAGTCGGGGCAGATTCCAGCCAGAGCCACCATTACCGCCCATTTGGAGGCCGGCCGTTACGACGAGGCGATCCCGCTGCTGCTTACCCGGCTGCAGCTGGAGCCAGACCACGTGGAGAGCCTCTACAACCTCGGCATGGTCTGCAGCGACCGGATGCAGCTCACCGAAGCCCGCCAGCTATTGAGCCGGGCCGTGGAGCTGGATCCCGGCCACGCAAACGGTCAGGTGGCCCTCGGGATCGCGGCCCTGCGGGATAACGATCCCGATGCCGCCCAAGGACCGCTGGAGAAGGCAGTGGTGCTGGAGCCCCGCAATCCCGTTGCGCTCCGAACTCTTGGCCAACTGCTGCTGATGAAGGACAACGTCCCGGCTGCCTTGCCCCACTTACGGGCCGCAGCAACCGTGGCACCTGACGATCCGATCAACCTGTTCACCTACGCCCAGTGCCTGCTCGCCATCGAGGGCGAGTCCCACGAGACGGAAGCTGATGAGCTGTTCAAGAGAGCCCTACGGCTGGCCCCGGTGGGGGATTTGGCCGAGAAGATCAAGAACCAGCAGCGTCGCCTCGCGGAGCGGGTGATGCGCGCCAACTCCCAGGGCATGCCCCGTTTGGATGCGGTGATGTACCTAAGCAGTGCCCTGGAGGCCTACCGCGAGCTGGAGCCCGAGGGTCAGAAGCAGCTGTTGGCGGAGGCGGCGGCGTTGGGACAGAAAGCCCTGTCGATCAACAACCCCGAGCAGAAGCATCACCTTCAAAAGTTCCGCGGAGGAACCACCGTCTCTGCCCTGCAGGTGGTCTGCATCCTCTATGTGGGTGTGCAGCTACTCCTGCCAGGGGAGGACGCGGGGATCGACTTTGCTCGGGAGTATGAGCTGGCCAAAGGGATGGCGGGGGGCAAGTCCAGCCGCTGAGAGCAAAGACGAACTGATGCAGCTTCTGCATTGGATCGCGAAACTTGCCCTTGATGCCGGGGGATGCGGGATCCGCATGGATTCCTGCCGCTGGGCAGCCCCCATCACCCGCGCCGCAGGCGGTTAGGGAAGGGCGCCCGCGGCGGTGGTTCCTCCTCCTGGCGTTGGCGGCTCGCTGGTCTGTCCGGCTCGGCAGGGCCCGCTCCCCCGCGGGCTGAGCCTCCCTGGGCGGCCTCCCCATGGGCCGCGAGCATGGCCCGACAACGGGTCACCAGCTCCTCTCGCAGAGCGGAGGGCGTCTCGACCCTGATCCCCTCGCCAAAGCCATAGAGCCAGGTGCGTAGATCAATGTCGGCGGCCAGGGTCCAGCTGGGCAGATCCAGCTCCAGGGGATAGGGATGGCTGTCGGTAGGGGCGTTGGGCTCCAGCACGTGGGGAGCATCGGGGTGATGCCACCAGGAATCGCCGGGTAACGGCTTGGAGAAGCGCACCTGCTCGCGGGGATAGCGGCCCATGCCTTCCCGCAGGAATGCGAAGGCCCAGGGGGTGGCCGAGAAGCGCAGCGTCTGCAGCACGCCCGCCCGGGCACCGGGTGAACGGCTGGCCAGAGCCAGCTGGGCCTTGATGTCGTCGCCGAAGAAGATGCCGCCGCTGTGGTGCAGCAAGCGCTCCAGCCGTTGCAGGGCCGCGTGCTGCCGTTCGGGGCTGCGGCGCAGGCCATCGCTCGGGCCGGCACGCAGCGAGCCGCTGCGGGTCGAAATGCCCTGGAGGGCGAGGCGATCAAGGCGCTCGCAGCGGATCAGGCCGTGCTCCTGGCCGATCACGTCCTCCTCGACGCAGAGATACCAGCCGACGTGGTGAAAGATCAGCTGCAGCGGCCACACCCGCCATTCACCCGAGCCATCGCCGATGGTGGTGCCGCCGTGGCTGCCGGCACTGGAAAAACGCTTGAGCAGCAGCCGGCGCCGCTGGGCGATGGCCCGCTCGATCGCCTCGGCGCCACGGGGTGCCGCTAGCGACTCGCGCCGCACCAAGGCGGAGTCGACCACGCCATGGCGGGCATAGAGCCGCAGGGGCGGGGCGGGCTCATCGAGGCCGGCCCAGGCCAGGCGTTGCTCCAGTTCGGCGAGTAAGGGCTGGGCGGAGGGATCAGCCAGGCGGCCGGCGGCCTGCTGCACCAGGGCCTGGATCTCCCGCAACCGCGGCGCCGAGAGCACGGCGGTGCCGAGGGCGTAACCGTGGCGCACGTTGTCGTTGGCCGCCCGGAAGCTGTAGGGGGTGAGCAGCTTCTCGAGGTCCTTGCGCAGGGTGGCGGTTTCGCCGGGCAGGTAGCCGCCGGGGATGGCGGCGGTGGCGGCGATCAGCTGCTCATGGAGCGTGAGGGTGCAGGCCGGATCGCGATCGAAGGGGTTGTGCAACAAGTGGCGCAGCAGGGTCATCACCCGCTGGAACACCGGCCCATCTCCCATCGGCGGGTAGCCGCCGTGGACGCCGCCTTGAATACCGACGGTGTGCGCTGCCGCCGGCACTTCCGCCAGCCGAATCGGCGCCAGGGTTTCCCCCCCAAAGCTGAAGCCATTGGCTTCCAGCCAGTTCAGATCAGCCCGGATCGCGCCCGCATCGCCAAAGCACTCCCCATGCAGCCGGCCGAGGAAGGCCGCAGCCCGCTCCGCCAGATCTCCAGACGGCAATGGCGAAACGATCGCCTCCAGCTGCTCCCGGGTGATCGGATCGCTGGCGTCGAGCTCGGGGTAACGGCTGAGCAGGCGGACCAGGAAGAGCAGCCGCTCCAGATCGAGCAGGCGCGAATAGCCATGGAGCTGCCAGTGGGTTTCGCGGGCCCGGGCGCTGCGGATGCGGCGGTCCAGGGCCGCCAGCTCGGCGGCCAGCAACGGCTCCAGGTCGTCGTGATGGGTGGGCACCACGGCGCAGAGGGCCGCAAAGCCCTCCGCCCGACTGGGCCCGAAGTGAGGATCGGCCAGGGCGGCGGCCATCTCCTGGACCACCGCCTCAGGCACCTGGCGCTCGCGCAGGCGGTTCCACTCCAGACAGGTCGGGAGGGCGGTGTAGAGCCACCAGCCGATCCACTCCACCGGCGCCGGCAGCAACAGGCCCTGGGTCAGGGCCAGGCGCCAGGGCCGGCGGGCATGGGTGGCATCGATGATCACCGGAATCCCGGCTGCGATGGCCTCGATCAGCCGTTGCTGCAGGCGCTGCTGGATGTCGATCCAGGGGCCCTGCACGGCCGCATCGCCAAAGACCTCGGCGCGGATCGCATCGGTGGAGAGCACCAGGGCCGGCGGTTCACCGGGGGCGGTGAGCAGGGGCGCCAGGGTCCTGGCCAAGGTGGTCTTACCGCTGGCGGGCGGGCCGATCAGCAGATGGCAGCGCAGCGGCGCCGCGGTGGCAGAAGGCAAGGAGGCCAGATGGCGGGATCACTGCAGTCTTTCGCAGGTGAATCGTTCACGCCAGGGGCTGGTTTGCTGACGCTGGGCCCCTGCCAATCAACAGCGCTCTGTGGCCAGCTCCTGCTCCGTTGAAGCCTGCCTGCCG
>CANCJV010000046.1 GCA_947378425.1 Synechococcaceae cyanobacterium | reverse complement strand
GCCGCATCGCAGGGCGCCGGCAGCTGGTTCCCCGCCAGGGGAGAGGCCCGCACCCTGAGAGGGCCTCACAGCACCAGGCTGTCCGGGTTGGTTTCGATCAACTCGGCCAGATCCTTGAGGAAGGCGGCGGCGTGGGTGCCATAGATCACCCGGTGATCGGCGGTGAGGTTCACCTGCATCTGGCGCTTCACGGTGATGGCGCCCTCCTTGGTGGCGACCACACAAGGCCGGGAGGCGGCCACCGCCAGAATGGCGCCGGTGCCGGGGGGCAGGATCGCGTCAAAGCGATCGACACCGAACATCCCCAGGTTGGAGAGGGTGAAGGTGCCGGTGCTGTACTCATCCGGCTTGAGCTGCTTGCTGCGGGCGCGGCTGACCAGATCGGCCCAGTTGCGCGAGAGGCTGTAGAGATCGGTGCGATCGGCGTCGGCGAGCACCGGGGTGATCAGGCCCCCGTCCTCCATCGCCACGGCCACGGCCACGTTCACCCGCTCGGGATAGGTCATGGCGGTTTCGCTGGCGGCGGCATTCACCTGGGGATGGCGGGCCAGGGTGACGCCCACCGCCTTGGCCAGCAAGGCCGTCATCGTGACGCCCTTACCTTTCACCTGTTTGTAGAGGGCATCGAGCTTGTCGGTGGTGATCGTGTAGCCGACGTGGAAGCAGGGGACCGTCAGGCTGGCGTTCATGTTGCGCACCACCGCCTGCTGCAGGGTGTTGAAGGCCACGGTCTCGCCGGGCCCGCCGAAGCTCTGGCCGATCGGGGCGCTGGCCTTCGGGGCCGCTCCGTTGGAGGCCAGTACCACGGCGGCGGCGCTGCCCTCGGCGATGCGAGGGATGCTGACGGGCTGACCCGCGGCCTTCTCCACATCTTCAGCCTGGATGCGGCCGTTGGGGCCGCTGCCGCGCAAGGCCTCCAGGGCCACCCCGAGCTGGGTGGCGAGTTTCCTGGCCCGGGGGCTGGCGACGATGCGGCCGGCCGCGGCCGCCGGCGAGCTGGACGCCGCAGCTGGGATCACGGCCACCGGAGCAGCCGGCGCCACCGGGGCGGGAGCGACGGCCACGGCTGCGGGAACGGTTGCTGCCGCGACGGAGGCGGGGGCAGCAGGGGCAGGTGCGGCGGCGACTGGTGTGGCTGCGGTGGCTGGAGCGGCGGGTGCCTGGGCTGCTGCCGCCGCGATCTCCGCCTGGGTTTCGACGATCAGACCGATCGTCTCGCCCACTGGGGCCGTACCGCCAGCCGGCATCAGCACCGCCGCCAGGAAGCCTTCGTTGAACGATTCCACGTCCATGTCGGCCTTGTCAGACTCGACGACGAGCACCGATTCGCCCCGCTCCACCTTGTCGCCGGGTTTTTTCAGCCACTCCACGATCTTGCCCTCCGTCATCGTCGAGCTGAGGGCCGGCATGAAGATTTCGTGGGTGGCCAACGTCGCGATCTCGCTTGATTGGCGGTGATTTTACGTGGCACGAGGCCAGCCCCTGGGTTCGGCCTGAGCCGTCCGCGACCTCCCTGGGCCGCAGTCCACACAGCCGCCGATCCCTGAGGGCTTCGGGCACGCCATGCCAGGCACCGCCGCAGCCGACAGCCTGCGGCGAGGCCCGTGGCAGCACCCGAGACATCTCCTGCCGGTGCCGGAGATCTCACGCTCTTGGGCCCTGTCAGTTCAAGGTGAAGCGCAGAAGGCCTCGGCGTTGTTCAACCAGCTCCTGGCCGGCTGCTTCGGCCGTGGTGCCGTCCTGCGTCTCCATCAGGAGCTCCGAGACCCCGTGTCGGCGATCAGTGCTGGGACAGCAGGCGGCCCCAGCCAGGCAGGGAATCGGGAATGCCGTGCTGGCGCAGGGCCGCCCAGGCGGTGGCCGTGTTCACGGTGATCACCGGTTTGCCGAGCTCGGCCTCCAGCTGCGCCACCAGGGGCGAGCAGAGGAGATTGGTGCCCACCTGAACCAGCGCCTCAATGGCGGGGCCATCCACCGCCAAGAGGGCCTCCCTGATTTCGGCGGCGCTGATGCGGGCGGTGTAGACCTTGCCCTTCTGGGCGCTGGCCAGACCCAGCAGGCGATCGATGCGGAAGCCCTGGGAGCGGAACCAGGCCCGCACCCGATCATCCGCGGCGGCGGGGAAGGGGGTGACCACACCGAGACGGGCGGCGCCGAGGCAGCTCAGTGCCTGATGCACGGCCTCGAAGCCCATGGTGACCGGGTCGCCGGTCTGTTCGGTCACCAGCTGCCGCAGGCGGGCGGCCACGGCGGCGGGCTGATCCATGGATTCGGGCGCATAGCCCAGCACCATCCGATCCGGCTCGCACACCCGGCACAGATCGAGGCTGGGACCCATCAGTTCGGCGAGGGTCTCGACGTCGGCCGGCAGCGCCGGGAAGGGGAAGCGGAAGGTCTGATGGCTGACCCCAGGCGGCCGCAGGCTGGCCAGATCAGGTTCCACCATCGACTTGGTGGCAGGCACCAGCACGGCGAACACAGCCTTGGTTCCCAGGGCATCCGTCCTCGGCCTGTGGCGTTCTGGCTCTGAGGCCAGGCCTGAGCCAGCTTCAGGCCTGGCCGGAAGCCGAGGACCTCAGCGTGGCTGGAACCCCAGAGCCGGAGGCCTGATCAGCGGCAGGATCGGCACGGCCAGGGAGCGCGACAAGAAGCGAGCCCGACCCTGGCATCACCCAGGAATTCACCCAGCACGTTCGGTCGATCCCGAAAGGCTCGGCGAACGGCGTGGTGAAACCTGGCCATCGCTGGCCAGGGGGTGGACCTGGCCACGCAGCCTGGGCTATCTGGTTCAGCCGCCACCGACGGGAGCCTCGACCGATCAGTCGGCCCCTTCGATCGCCTCGATCACGCCGTCGCGCACCACCACGGCGGCCTGCAGCTTCTGCACGAGGTTGTCGCCGAGGCGCACCTCGGTGAAGCTTTCGATCTGCCCCTGCTCGACGATCGCCTCCATCTCCAGTTCCCGCACCTGGCGCTGCTGCTCCAGCACCTGGCGCTTCTGTTCCTCCAGCTCGGAGCGCTTGGCGGCCACCTGCTGCTGCACCGAACCCACCTGCTCCTGCACCCGGGGGTCGAGGGGATTGGCGCTCTGGCGGCGGATCTGATCAATCACCTGCTGGCCTTCCTGCTCCAGCTGGGCCAGCTGGGCGTCGAAGTTGCTGAGGGCATTGCTGAGTTCGCGCTCGGCCTCCTCTTTCCAGCGGGGGGTCACCACGGCCCTCACCGTGATCGTGCGCTTGATCGAGAGGGTGGTGCCGTCGGCCATGGGGGAGCGAAATCAGGTCACAGGCTGTCAGGCGACGGCACGGCGGTCAACCGGGGTGTCCATTCAGGCACCTCAGGCCGGGGGCACTTCGCCGTAGAGCGCCGCGATCGCACCGGCATCGCGGGCGCTGATGCGATCGCGGCGCTGCTTGAGGGTCTGGGTGAGCAGGCCGTTGTCGATGCTGAACGGCTCCACCAGCACCACGCCGCCGAGCCGCTCGTCCGGGCGAGCGCCGGGGCGGGCCGCCAGCAGGCCATTGAGCTGGCGGGTCAGCAGGCGCAACAGGGCTGGATCGGCTGCCGTTCCTTGCGGCAGCGGCAGCGACGCCTGGCCTGCCAGGGCCTCGAGGGCCTCCCGCTTCGGCACCAGCAGGGCGCCGAGTTGCTTGCGGTCCTGTCCCACCAGCATCACCTGTTCCACCAGGGGGCTCTCGACCAGCGCCTCCTCCAGCGGGCCCGGTTCGATGTTCTCGCCGCTGCTGAGCACGATCGTGTCCTTGGCCCGGCCGGTGAGCACCAGGGTGCCGTCGGCCAGCAGCTGGCCCAGATCGCCGGTGTCGAACCAGCCCTCGCCATCGATCGCCTTGGCCGTGGCCTCGGGTTTGCCGAAGTAGCCGCCCATCACCTGGGGCCCCTTGGCCAGCACCAGCCCCCGCTGACCGATCGCCAGGGATTGGCGGCGCTCGGGATCGACAATGCGGATCGCGGTGCCTTCCAGGGGTTGGCCGGAGCTGCCGCGGCGGTTGTTCCAGGGGCGGCGGCAGGTGAGCACCGGGCTGGTTTCGGTGAGGCCGTAACCCACCAGCAGCTCGATGCCGATCGCCTCGAAGAAGGCATCCACATGGCTGGCCAGGGCGCCGCCGCCGCTGATCGCCGTGCGCAGCGAGCCCCCCACCAGCTGTTGGCGCACCTTGGGCCACAGCAGCGAGGCCGCCAGGCGCTGCAGGGGCCAGCGGCCAGCCGCCTCGGCCACGGCCGCCAGGCGCCGCAGCGGCGGCTCCGGCTGGAGGCTGAGGTCCTGGGCGATGCGCCGCGCCAGGGCGTAGGCGCGGCCATTGGCCAGGGCGGAGCGCAGCAGCTTCTGGCGGGAGGCGGGCATGGCCGCCAGGGCATCCTCAAACCCGGACAGCAGCGCCTCCCACAGCCGCGGCACGCTGATCAGGTACTGGGGCCTGACCTTCTGCAGGTCGGGCCGGAGCTGCTTGAGGTTGGTGTAGCTCTGGCGGCAGCCGCAGGAGAGCAGGAAGTATTCGGCACTGCGCTCGTAGGCATGCCAGATCGGCAGCACGCTCAGCACCCGATCGCCCGGGTGGGGCTGCACCGCCACGCCCAGATTGCGCAACTGGTGCAGCAGGTTGGCGTGACTGAGGGGAACGCCCTTGGGTTCACCGGTGGTGCCGGAGGTGTACAGCAGGGTGGCCACCCGGGCTGAACCGCCCGTGGGCAAGGGGGGGATCGGCGCCTGCCGGCCCCGCTCCAGCAGCTCCTGCCAGCCCAGGCAGGGCACCCCGGCGGCGTGGGCAGCGCCCGCCGCCGCCTGCTCGGCGCTGCCCTCCAGCAGCACCACGAAGCGCAGCCGCTCCAGCGCCGCAGCCGGCAGGGCCAGGCGCTGCAGCAGGGCGGCCGATTCGACCACCAGGCCCACGGCGCCGCAGTCCGAAAGGATGTAACGAAGTTCCTCCACGGGGGCGCCGCTGCCGCGCACGGCGTCGGCGGCTCCGGCCCGCATCAGGCCCTGATCCGCCAGCAGCCAGCGCGGGCCGTTCTCAGCGAACAGGGCCACCACATCACCGTCGGCCACGCCGAGGTCGGCGAAGGCCGCCGCCGCCTGCTCGATGCCCTGGCGCAACTGCCGGTAGCTGAGACTTTCCGGCGGGCGGGCATGGGGCGCCTCCAGGGCGATGGCATCACCGTGCAGCCGCTCCAGCTCGGGCCAGAGCTGCTCCAGACCGACCAGCTGGCTCCAGTCATGGCGCGCCGCCAGGGCCTGGTGGTCTCGGGGGCTGGCGCTCCACTGGATTTCGGCGCGGTCGGTCATGGCGGAGCGGGATGGGACGGATGGGGGAGGAACGCAGAGGGTGCCGGTGCTCGTCAGTGCCGGCACCAGGGACTGACGCCCAGGCTTGGCAATGCGGAAGAGGCGTTGGACAACGGGCACTGAGGTTGACGATGGGGCACTGATCAGGTGGCACGGATCAAGCCTTGACGGCGCATCGCAACGAGGTGCGCCTCGGTGGAGGCGCTGCGGGTGTGAAGCAACAGTCACGGAGCCGTGCTGAAAACGCAGAAGGAGAAGCTGGCGTCAGAGGGGCTTGAAGGTAGGCCCGGAGGAGGGGTGCAGGGGCTGGATGGGCTCCTCGACGGGGGGCAACGCAGCTGCGCGGGCCAGGCACGACCGCCGCAGCGGATCGGAATCCAGGGCAAGCTCCCAGTCCGGCAGGCCTTCGGTGACCGTGGCTGGCCGCAGCTCCAGATCGAACCGGCGACTGAAGGCCGCCAGCAGCGGTGCCTGCAGCTGCTCGGGCGTGATGCCGGGTCGCCAGTCGCACAGCCGCCCCACGGCTCGGCCGCTCAGGCCACAGGGCACGATCGCTTCGAAGCCCGCGAGGCTGCAGTTCACGTTCAGGGCCAGGCCGTGCTGGCTGATCCAGCGGCGGGCGCCGACACCGATCGCCGCCAGCTTGCGGCCCTCCAGCCAGACGCCCGTGAGGCCGGCCTGGCGCTCCGCCTCAAGGCCGAGCTCGGCCAGCAGATCGATCACCACCGCCTCCAGCTGGCGCAGGTAGAGGTGCAGATCGGCCCCATGGCGCTGCAGATTCAGCACCGGATACAGCACGAGCTGGCCCGGCGCGTGGTGGGTCACCTCGCCGCCCCGGTCGATGCGGAACAGGGGCAAGGGCGCGGCGGCGACGTCGAAGTTCAGATGGGCGGTGCTGGCGCCGCGGCCGAGGGTGTAGCAGGGCTGATGCTGCAGCAGGATCAGGGCGTCGGCTCCGCCTGGATCGGCCAGCAGGCGTTGCTGCAGCAGGCGCTGCCATTGCCAGGCCAGGGCGAAGGGCACCGGCGCGGTCGTTTCAAAAAGAATTGCACTGGTCCGGGGGTGCATCGCTGTCTGTCCCTAGCGTGCAGTCACCCGGGAGACGTCAGTCTGAACAGCAGCCTGGCACCCCTCCCGGCGGTCGACGTCTGCCCTGAGATTCTGATGAAACTGCTCATCCACGGCCGCAATCTCGATGTCACCCCGGCCATCCGGGACTACACCGAAAGCAAGATCAGCCGAGCCATCAATCACTTCGGCGACATGGTCAAGGAGGCCGACGTACACCTGTCCGTGGCCCGCAATCCCCGGGTTCCCCAGCAGGTCGCCGAAGTCACGATGTTTGCCAACGGCACCGTGATCCGGGCTCAGGAGCGCAGCGAAAATCTCTACGCCAGCATTGACATGGTGGCCAGCAAATTGAGTCGCCAGCTGCATCGTTACAAGGATCGCCTGCACGAGCGCACCCACGGCCCGGTGCATCGCTCCGCCCGCGACGAAGAGAGCGGCGCTGCCAATCTGCCCCCTCCCGGCACGCCGATCACCGAGGGCAAGGAGGCGGTGGTACCCCATCGCGGCGTGCGGCGCAAGTACTTCGCCATGCCGTCGATGGATCTGGAGGAGGCGTTGCACCAGCTGGAGCTGGTCGATCACGACTTCTACGTCTTTCGTGACGCCGGCACCGAGCAGATCCAGGTGGTCTATCGCCGCAACCACGGCGGCTTCGGCGTCATTCAGCCGAAGGACGCCTAGCCGATGGCCAGGGGTCGCGAGCTGCCGGATCTGGCGCCGCTGATGGATCACGCCCTGCTCGATCCCCACCGGGGCCGGCAGGCCGTGATCACCTGCTGCGATGAGGCCCGCCACTTCGGCTTTGCCGGGGTGTGCTTGGCCTCGCGCTGGGTGGCCGTGGCCCGCGAACGCCTGCCGGTCAGCGATCGGGTGCGGCTGATCTCGGTGGTGGGCTTCCCCTTCGGCGCCGTGCCGGCTGCAATCAAGCGGGCCGAGGCGGAAGCGGCCGCGGCCGCCGGCGCCGACGAGCTGGATGTGGTGCCCGATTTCGGCGCCCTCGCCGATGGCGACAGCGGTGCGGTGCTCGATGACCTGGCCGCGATCACCGAGCTGGGATTGCCGGTGAAGGTGATCGTCGAGGTCGGCAGGCTGCAGCCCCAGGCCCTGGAGCTGCTGGTGGAGGTGAGCATCGATGCGGGCGTGCGCTGGCTCAAGAGCGGCAGCGGCTTCGGCCCACCGGTCACCCCCGCCCAGGTGGCTCGGCTGCGGCAGCTGGCAAGGGGGCGGGCAGCGGTGAAGGCCTCCGGTGGCATCGCCGACCTGGAGCAGGCCCTGGCCCTGGTGGAGGCCGGCGCCACCCGGCTGGGCACCAGCCGGGGCGTGGCGCTGATGCAGGCGTTGCGCCGTCCCGCCAGCAGCCGGGGCGAACATCGTGGCGAGAGCAGTGGCGTCAGCGGGGATGGGGCGGAGTCCTCGGGCGAAGCTCCGAGTGAAGGTGGTCACCGGGAAGGCCGTGATGATCGGCAGGGCCATGGCGACGATCGCCGTGAAGGCCTTGGCTGATCGTCGTGAGGACCCTGAGCGGGGCTGGCCGCCTCGCCGGCAAGGGGAGCATGGAGCCGGGCCGGTCGGCCGGCGCAGGCATCCCTGAGCGCTGCCCATGCCGGAACTTCTTCTCGAGGGCCTCGCCCTCACCTGCCGTCCCCTGGGCGAGAACGATCGCCTGCTGACCCTGCTGAGTGAAAGCGAAGGGTTGACACGCCTGGCGGTGCCGGGGGCGCGCCGGCCCAGAAGCAGCCTGGCCGGCGCCGTGCCCCTGGCCCATCTACGGCTGCAGGTGGGCGGCAGCCGTGGCCTGCGGCGGGTGCGCCAGCTGCAGGTGCTGCGCAATTATGGCGGCCTGGGCCAGCGGCTCGAGACCCTGGCGGCGGCCCAGGCCCTCGGTGAGCTGTGTCTGCAGCTGGTGCCCGAGCAGGCGGCTGCCCCCGGCGTCCTGGCCGATGTCCTGATGCAGCTGGGCCGACTGGAGCAGGTGGTGATGGAGCGCAGCGATCGGCTGGAGGCTCTGGCGATCGCCGTGCAGGGCAGCGTGCATCTGCTGGCCCTGGGAGGCTATGCCCTGCCGCTGCAGCAATGTGCCCGCAGCGGCCAGCCGCTCGAGCCGCCGCTCGGCGACTGGGAGTGGCGCTCCAGCCTGCTGCCGGGGGAGGGGCTGACGATCGGGGCGCTGGCGGGGGCCCGGGTGGTGCTCAATGCCTCGGAGCTGGCCCTGCTGCAGCGGCTGCCCAGGCCGGGCCTGCCGCGCCGCCGGGACGCGGGTCTGATGGGCCCTGAGCCGGTGTGGCTGCACCTGCTCGATCTGGTGGAGGCCTGGTGCGGCGAACATCTCGGCAGGCGCCCTCGGGCCTTCAGACTGCTGCGCAGTGCTTTCGAGCCCCTGGCCTCGCCCCGCGGCACCCCGTGATCAGGCACCAGTGATCCGCACCCCGAGATGAGCCCGCCGCGATGAGTCCAGGCCCGATGCATCAGCCACGGATCCGGGAGATGGGGCCATGAACGATCCCAGCAACCCCCTGTCCTCTGCCGGGGCAGACCTGTCGGCTGGATCCGGCCAGGGCGACCAGCCCAGGGAGCAACCTGTTGGCGCCGGGGTCGAGGCATCCGCAGCCCGCGCCGCAGCCCAGGCATCAGCGGACGGCTCCCCTCCCACTGAGCCCCGCTCTGGCGCTCAGGGTCCCCGCGGCGCGGCGCCCAAGGGGGGTGAGACCGGTCTGGGGGCGGTGCTGGCCCTGCCGGGCTTCCGCCAGCTCTGGATCGGCCAGATCTTCGCCCAGCTGGCCGACAAGTTCTACATCGTGCTGATGGTGTTTCTGATCGCCCAGTACTGGGTGACCGAGAACCCCCAGGCCGATCCGGCCCTGGCTGAAGCGGCGGCGGCGATCCGCATGGGGGTGGAGAACCGGGCCCAGATCATCACCCTGCTGGCCACGGGCATCTATGTCGCCAACACGATTCCGGCGATGCTGCTGGGCACTGTCGCCGGCGTCTGGGCTGATCGCTGGCCGAAACGGGCCGTGATGGTGAGCTCCAATGCCCTGAGGGCGGGGCTGTTGCTGCTGGCGCCCCTGGCCCTGCTGCCCGGACCCCAGTGGCTGGGCCTGAGCTGGGGTTACTGGGCGCTGGTGGCGATGACGGTGCTCGAATCGGTGCTCACCCAGTTCTTCGCACCGGCGGAGCAAGCTGCGATTCCGCTGCTGGTGCCCTCCCACCAGCTGCTGGCCGCCAACTCGCTCTATCAGGCCACCAGCATGGGCGCCACGATCGTCGGCTTCGCCCTCGGCGATCCGATTCTGCGCCTGATGCACGGCCTGCTGCAGCGCCTGGGCATCAGCGGTGGCGAGTTCGTGCTGCTGCCGCTCTGCTACGGCATCGCCGCCGTGGCGATCGCCGCCATCGCCATCGAGGAGCCGGCCAAGCCCCCCCGCAACGTCACCGTCTGGCAGGAGATCGGCGAGGGCATTCAGGTGCTGCGTGAACGCCCCAGCGTGCGCAGCGCCATGTTGCAGCTGGTGCTGCTCTACAGCCTGCTGGCGGCCCTCTATGTGTTGGCGATCAGCCTGGCGGCCACGATCGTGGGCCTGGGGCCCACGGGTTTCGGCACCTTGCTGGCGATGAGCGGCCTGGGGCTGGCGATCGGGGCTGTGGCGATGGCCCAGCTGGGGGATCGTTTCAGCCGCCGCCTGCTGGGCTCCAGCGGCCTGGGCATGATCGCCTGCTGCCTGGTGTTGCTGGGGCAGACCCGCGGCAATCTCGCCGTCACCCTGCTGCTCTGCGGTCTGCTCGGCGTCGGGGCGGCCCTGCTGGCCATTCCGGCCCAGACGACGATCCAGGAAGACACCCCCGAGGATCAACGGGGCCGGGTCTTCGGTCTGCAGAACAATCTGATCAACATCGCCCTCAGCCTGCCCCTGGTGCTGGCCGGGGCGGTGGTCAGCCGTTACGGGCTGCTGCCCGTGCTCTGGGGCCTGGCGGCGGTGGCCCTGGTGGCGGCCCTGAGCGAGCAGCCCTGGCGCCGCTGCTAATTTCCGGTATCGAAACGAACCGCAACCGGTGGCACACATTGCCTGGCTGGGCAAGAAATCCCCGTTCTGTGGCAACGTCACCTACGGCCTCAGCATCACCGAGGCCCTGCGCAGCCGCGGCCATGGGGTGAGCTTCATCCACTTCGACACCCCGCCGGCGGGCCTGGGACGTCACGAGCCGGCGGCCAGCGAAGCCCGCAGCCTCGAGAACGGCTCCGATCCCACCCCGGGCAACCCCGAAGTTGCCCTGTCTTACCTGGTCAAGTCCCAGGTGTACACGATCCCCTCGCCCGGCGCCCAGCGGGAGCTCAGGGAGTCGCTGGAGCGCCTCAAGCCCGATCTTGTCCACGCCAGCCTCACCCTCTCGCCCCTGGATTTCCGCTTGCCGGATCTCTGCCAGCAGCTGGGCCTGCCCCTGGTGGCCACCTTCCACCCCGCCTTCGACGCGGCCCTGCGCAACCTGGCCGGCGGCACCCAGCAGCTCACCTATCAGCTCTATGCACCGACCCTGGCCCGCTTTGATCGGGTGATCGTGTTTTCGGAGCTGCAGGCCGATCTGCTGGAGCGCCTGGGGGTGCGGCGTGAGCGCCTGGCGGTGATCCCCAATGGGGTCGATCCGCGCCAATGGGCCCCGGCCGGCCAGGAGGATCCCCAGGCCGGGGTGGCTGCCGAACTGGCCCG
Source organism: Synechococcaceae cyanobacterium (assembly GCA_947378425.1). Lineage (GTDB taxonomy): Bacteria > Cyanobacteriota > Cyanobacteriia > PCC-6307 > Cyanobiaceae > Cyanobium. The sequence goes on along the minus strand of CANCJV010000046.1, from coordinate 18,401 downwards.
GCTGCAGCAGCGCTTCGCGGGTCGACGGCTGTTTCTCTACATGGGCCGCATCGCCACCGAGAAGAACGTCGAGGCCCTGCTCAGGGCCTGGCGGCTGGTGCGGCCCCAGGGTTGCCTGCTGGTGATCGTCGGCGATGGGCCGCTGCGGCCCTCCCTGCAGGATGGCCGCGAGGACGACGTGATCTGGTGGGGCTATGAGCCGGAGCGGGCGGTCCGCCTGGCGCTGCTGCAACTGGCGGAGGTGTTCCTGCTGCCGTCGCTGGTGGAGGGCCTGAGCCTGGCGCTGCTCGAGGCCATGGCCAGCGGCACCGCCTGCGTCGCCACCGATGCCGGCGCCGATGGCGAGGTGCTGGAGGGGGGAGCGGGCATCGTCATCAGCACCCAGGGCGTCACCACCCAGCTGCGCACCCTGTTGCCGGTGCTGCGGGAGCAGCCCGTCCTCACCGCCGAGCTGGGCCGCCGGGCCCGGGCCCGGGTGCTGGAGCGTTACACCCTGGCGCGCAACATCGACGCGCTGGAAGCGCTCTATGGCGCCCTGCTGCCCAGCGATCGGCTGGCCGCCTGAACATCAGCCCAGCAACCGATTCACCAGCTCCAGTTGTTGGGGCAGGCAGACCGTCTGCAGATCGAAGCGCTCCACAACGGTCCGCCGCGCCTCGGCCCGCAGCGGCACCTGGGCGGCCGGATCGGCCAGAACGGCGGCGATGGTGTGGGCGAGAGCCTCGGTGTCGAAGAAGTCCACCAGCCGACCATTCACCCCGTCGTCAATGACATCCCGCACCGGCGGGGTGGCGGAGCCGATCACCAGGGCTCCACAGGCCATCGCTTCCAGCAGGCTCCAGCTCAGGACGAAGGGATAGGTGAGATAGACGTGGCAGGCGCAGACCCGGAACAGCTGGTGCAACAACCCATGGGCAATTCTGCCGACGAAGTGCACGCGGCTGAGATCCAGCTGTCCCTCCAACTCCTTCAGCAGCGCCGCTTTCCAGGTGCCACCGCCGGCGGGCGCTGAGCCGTAGCTCACCTCCTCCCCGCCGACGATCAGCACCTGGGCCCGGGGTCTGAGCTGTTGCAGCAGGGGCAGGGCACGCATGAAGCGGTGGAAGCCGCGATAGGGCTCGAGGTTGCGGGCCACGAAGCTGACCACCTCATCGCCGGGTCGCAGCTTCAGCGACGCCCGCTGCAGGTTGATCTCGGCCGGCCCCTGGGGGGAGATCGCGGCGGTGTCGATGCCTTCATGGATGACGCTGAGCCGCGGCTGGTACTCCACCGGCACGGTGCTGGCCTGCCAGGGCGTCGGCGCCAGGCCCCAGTCCAGATCCTGGAGGGCGAGCAGCTGGATGCTGCGCCTCAGGCGAATGCGGCTGCGGCTGCGCCAGTCCGGTTGGCCGAACTCCGGATCAAAGCCGACATCGCCGCCTTCCACCTGATAAACGAACTCCACCTGGTGCAGCACCGGCACAGAGGGCAGCAGATCCTTGACGGCCAGCAGCTCGCCCCAGCCGGGATGGCCCACCACCAGATCGGGCCGCAGGCCCTGGGCCAGCAGCTGTTCGAGGCAGCGGCCCACGGCCTCGGCCCGCAGCACCTTGGTCTGCAGATCCGACACCCAGTCATGGCAGGGCGGCACGCCACCCGCTGGCATCGGGTTGTAGCGCTGCAGGGGGATCGATGGCAGCTCCCGGGCCGTGGGTCCGCCGATCGCCACCACCCGTTCCCCCCGCGCCCGCAGGGCCGGCGCCAGATGCCGGTATTGCCCTGGGAAGTTCTGATGGATGAACAGGATCGTGCGGGCCATCGCAACTGGGAAGGAAGGGACGCCTCTTCAGGCAGGTCAGGGCTGTCAGTACCGTTCCGGCCGCGGCTGCTGCCAGGTGGGGGGGTGACCCTGGGCAACCAGCTCGGCCGCCCGGCGTTCAAGCCGGCGGCGATCGAGGCGCCAGAGCCTATATAGCCCGGCCCGGCTGAGTTCGAGCGGCTCCAGCCCCTGCCAGAAGGGCGCTGCGGCCGTGCTGCGGTCAATCACCACCAACACGGAAGGCATCTCCACCGGAGTCGAGGGACGCTGACCGGGCCGGCGCTCCCGCCGCAGGCGATCGGCCAGGTTCACCAGCCCCTCAGGTTCAATCCCCTCATAGATCACCAGCCGGCGGCTGTAATAAAGCAGCGAGGGCTTGAGGATGCCGACCATGGCCAGGGGTTCGTCAGCCCGTGGTCTGACGCTGCCGCCCAGGGACGCCCGACCTGCCGCCGCAGCCAGATTCGCTCCAGCCGGCTCCGCAGCCCTGACGGCCGAGGCCATCTGGCGCACCGGCAGCCCGCGCAGGCGATCCCCCAGGCCCCAGCTCGGCAGCAGGGCCGCCGGCACGAACAGCACCAGGGGGAGTTGCAGGGCCAGCAGCCGCAGCGCAGCTCGCCGCCACGCCAGGATCCAGCCCAGCAGGGCCGCCAGGCCCCAGAGCCAGCCAGCCAGGATCAGTTTCCGGCTGGCCAGAAGCTCGGCGGGCAGGGTGGGCAGCTCCGGATCCTGGATCCAGGGCACCCAGAGGGGGGCCAGCAGAAACACCAGGGCCAGCACCAGGGTGAGCAGCAGGGTGAGGCGCCAGGCCCAGCGATCGGCAGAGGTCCCTGGCCTGGAGATCGGACTCGCCGCCGCCATGGCAGCACCGGCTTTGCCAACAGCGGGGAATCCAGGCCGGGCCGCCAGGGCCACCAGCAGGGCGGCGGCCGGCGTGGCCGGCAGCCAGTAGCTGGGCAGCTTGGTGGCGGCGAGGGTGAAGAAGGCGAGCACCACCAGAAGCCAGCAAGCGGCGAAGCGGGCCAGCGAGAGCGGCGCGCTCTGGGGCCGGGCCGGCCAGAGGGACAGCTGCAGGGGCCCCAGCGCCCGCATCAGGCCCAGCAGCAGCAGCGGCGTGGTCGGCAGGGACGCGATCAGCAGCACCGGCAGAAAGAACCACCAGGGCTGCAGATGGTGGTTCACCACCGAGGTGAAGCGCTGCAGATTGTGATAGCCGACAAAGCTGTCCCAGAAGGGGCGGCCCTCGCGCACCAGGGCCAGGGCATACCAGGGCAGGGCCACCAGCAGGCTGAGCAGCAGACCCGCCCGCGGCCGCAGGCGCTCGGCCAGGCCACCCAGATCCCGCTGCAGCCAGCCGAACAGCAGCAGGGTGAGTCCCAGCAACACCAGGGCCACCGGCCCCTTGGTGAGCACGGCCAGCCCCAGCACCCCCCAGGCGGCCCACCAGGGTTGCTGCGGATCGGCGTAGCGGCGCCAGCAGAGCAACAGGGCAGCGGCCAGCAGGCCGCTGAACAGGGCATCACTGACCGGCACCCGGCCCCAGAGCAGCACCAGGGGCCCCAGGGCAAAGGCCAGGGCCGCCGTCAGCGGGGTCACCCAGCCGTTGCTGAAGCCGGGTTCAGACGCTCTGGTGGCGGCGTGCTCGGCGGTGGCGCCCGTGTCGGCCCCGCCAGGGTGCTGTGTGCGCCCCGCTTCCCCCGCCAGGCCGGGCTGGGGCCAGCGCAGCAGGGTGTCGGCCAGGCCGAGCATCACGCCGATCGAAGCCAGCGCCGAAGGCAAGGCCGCCGCCCAGGTGCCCAGGGGGTTCCACTGGGCCTGGCCGGGCAGGGCATAGATCAGCCCCATCAGCCAGTACACCAGAGGCGGCTTGTCGTAGCGGGGCAGGCCATTGACGCGGGGAATCAGCCAGTCGCCCGTTTCGGCCATGGCCCGGGCGGAAGCGGCGAACAGGGGCGGCGTTTCATCCACCAGGCCGGTGCTGCCGAGCCGCCAGAGGAAGATCAGCGCTCCCAGGGCCAGGGTGAGCAGCAGCACGAGACGCCGCTGGCGGCGGGGGGGCGGTGCCATCAGAGCGGGGTGGCCGATGGTTGGGCGGGGGCGGCACCGTGCCAGAGCTGCTGGCGGCGGTTGAGCAGCACGACCGAGGCCAGGGCCAGAGCGGCGCCGAGCCACTGCAGCGGCCTGAGCCGCTCATCCAGCAGCAGCAGGCCGCAGAGCAGGGCGAAGACCGGCGTCAGAAAGGTGAGGGCGGTGAAGCCGGTGAGATCGCCGCGGCTGGCGAACCAGAAAAACAGGCCATAGGCCAGGGCGCTGCCGAACAGGGAGGCATAGGCCATCAGCCCCCACTGCAGCCCGGTCCAGGACGGCCAGAAGGCCAGCCAATCGGCTCCCTCCCGCAGCACCGGCGAGACCACGGTGGCCGCGACCAGGGGCAGCCCACCGAGAACCATGTGCCAGCCGGTCACCACCAGGGGATCGCTGGAGCGGGTGGCGTAGCGGCAGAGCACCGTGCCCACCGCCATCGCCGCCGCCGCCCCGAGCATCCACAGCTCGCCATGACTCCAGGCGTGAGCTCCGATCACCGAGGGGCCCTCCAGCCACCAGTGGCGCAGCAGCTCCGGCGGCAGACCCAGGCAGACGATGCCCGCCAGACCGATCAGCAGGCCCAGCCAGCCCACCGGGTTGATCGCCTCACCGAAGAGGCCGCGGGCCAGCAGGGCCACCAGCAGGGGCTGGGAATCAATCAGCACCGAGCCGAGGCCGGCGCCGGTCTGCTGCAGTCCCTGGGCCAGCAGGCCCTGAAACACGGTGCCGTCGACCAGGGCGAACAGCAGCAGCCACGGCCAGTCCGCTGCCGCCACCGCCTGGGGTCGCCCGGCCAGGCGGGCCACCAGCAGCAACACCAGGCCGGCGGGCAGCAACCTCAGGCACGCCACCAGCAGAGGTGAACCCTCGTCGAGCAGGGGTTTCATCGCCGCCATCGCCGTTCCCCAGAGGGCAAACGGCAGCAGCATCAATGGCCAGCGCAGCAGGGACCCTTGCGAAGCCGGAAGCATGGACAGGGTCAAGGGGGGCTTCCTTTTTAAGATCCAACCACTTCACCGCATTCCGATGCCCTGGCCCTGGCGCCGCAAGACTCGACGCACCATGGCCCGGATCGCCATCGAAGGGCCGATCGCCGGCCCCACCCGCGAGCGGGTTCTCAAGGCCCTGGAGCAGGTGGGGCAACGGGAGTGCCCGGCTCTGCTGCTGCGCATCGACAGCCCCGGCGGCACCGTCGGCGACAGCCAGGAGATCCATGCCGCCATCGGCAGGCTGCGACACAAGGGCTGCCGGGTGGTGGCCAGCTTCGGCAACATTTCCGCCTCGGGCGGGGTCTACATCGGTGTGGCGGCCGAAAAGATCGTGGCCAATCCCGGCACGATCACCGGTTCCATCGGCGTGATCCTGCGCGGCAACGATCTCTCCCGGCTGCTGGAGCGGATCGGCATTCGCTTTGAAACGGTCAAGAGTGGTCTGTACAAGGACATCCTTTCGCCCGATCGGGCTCTGACCGAGGCGGAGAGGACCCTGCTGCAGGAGCTGATCGATGCCAGCTACGGCCAGTTCGTGGCGGCGGTGGCCGAGGGGCGCGGTCTGGAGGAGGAGCGGGTGCGCAGCTTCGCCGATGGCCGCGTGTTCACCGGATCCCAGGCCCTGGCGCTGGGGCTGGTGGATGCCCTCGGCGATGAGGAGGCGGCCCGGCTGCTGGCGGCGGAACTGGCGGGACTCGATCCAGTGCGCACCAAGCCGGTCACCTTCGGCAAGCCACCGAAGCGCTTCAGCCGCCTGCTTCCAGGCAGTCGCCTGCTGGGCCAGCTGCACCAGGCCCTCAGCCTGGAGCTGGCCTGGGCCGGCCAGCCGTTGTGGCTGCATCGCCCCTGAACCCGATTCCGTCCCGCCCCCGACCCATGAATCCTGCCCTCGAATTGCGGGCCCTGCGTGGGGCCACCACCGCCAGCGCCAACAGCATCGAGGCAATCGATGTGGCTGTGAGCGAGCTTGTTGAGGCGCTGATGGCCCACAACCAGCTGCAAGCGAGCCAGCTGCTGTCAATCACCTTCTCGGTGACCGCCGATCTCGACGCCTGCTTTCCTGCCGCGATCGCCCGCCGGCTCCTCGCCTGCGATGGGGTGGCACTGCTGGACTGCCAGCAGATGGCGGTGCGAGGAGATCTGGCGCGCTGCATCCGCCTGCTGGCCCACGCCTGGCTGGATGGGCAGCAGATCCCTGTCCACCCCTACCTGCGGGAGGCGAGCCGGCTGCGCCCGGACAGGGCCCTGGCCGCTCCCAGTCACAACTCAGTCACAACCCCAGCTGGGGCCTGGGATCCGGCCGGCTGTCCCTCCCCTGGTCCGGCCGGTGATCCGGCCGGCCACTGAGCCCGCAAGCGGGCCTGGGGGCTGTTGAGAATCGGCTGATCACCTCTGGCTGACTCCATGCCACCCCTGCCGCGCCTTCGGGTTATCGCCTCAGGCGCCGCCCTTGCTGCGGGCGCCTGCGCCTTCGCCGCCCTGGCCCCCACGGTTTCGCCCTGGCAGGCCCAAATGCCCTGGCAGACCCCTGTGCAGCGGCAGACCCGCCCGGCACTGCAAACCGGGCTGTTGCCGAGCGCCAGGGCCGAGGGCACTCCTGGCCTGATGGAGTTCCGCTGGGACAACAACAAGGACTTCCGCCGCCTTTACTTCTTCATGACGGAAACGATCCGCATGAAGCGCTCGGAGTACTACCTGATCCTCAAGCCGAAGGATCGCAAAACGGCGATCCTGAAGTTGGCGATCACGGTGCCCAGCTACTGGGATGGCAGCTTTGATGCCAAGCAGATGAAGCTCTGCGAAATGAGTGAGGGCGGCATGATGAAGCGCACGCGCTGCGAGAAGCAGATCCCGGCAACGATCGAGGTGTCGCCGAACGGCAAGGCGATCGAGGTGTTCCCGGATGTGCCGGTGTCCGACAAGAAAACGATCGGTCTGTACATCAACACCTTCAATCCGTTCAACACGGGTATGTATCAGTTCAACGCCCTGATCCAGGCGCCGGGCGATGTGCCGGTGTCGGGCTACGTGGGCTCCTGGCTGATCCAGATCGACCCCAACTGATAGGGTTGCCGACTGAAGCGAATCGAGGAGCCGACAGGCCGCCATGACCAAACGCACCCTGGAAGGCACCAGCCGCAAACGCAAGCGCGTCTCCGGTTTCAGGGTGCGCATGCGCAGCCATACCGGCCGCCGCGTGATTCGAACCCGCCGCCGCCGCGGCCGCGCCCGTCTGGCGGTCTGAAGCTCCAGCGGACCCCCCCATGGCCCTGCCGTCTCGACACCGGCTCCGGGGCCACCGGGTTTTCGAACGCCTCTATCGCCGAGGCCGCAGACTGCACGGGAACCTCATGGTCCTGCGGGTGCTGACGGCGGACGCCTCCCTGTTGCCGCCACCGGTCCTCAGCCAGCCGCCGAGTCCCTGGCGCTGTGGCTTCGTGGTCAGCTCCAAGGTGCACAAACGGGCGGTGCGCCGCAATCGCCTGCGGCGACTGCTGCAGGCCGATCTGCTCAACCAGCAGCCGATCTGCCCGACTCCCCAGTGGCTGCTGCTCAGTCTCAAGCCCGGTAGCGCCGACGCGGAACCGGACCAGCTGCTGGGAGAATGGCGACAATTGTTGCGCAAGGCAGGCCTGTGTCCATGACTCCAGCAAGCGACGATCCGGGCAAGCTTCCGGCCAGCGGTCCGGCAGCCACCCCGATCGCCGGCCTGCCCGGCATGGGCCAGATCCAGGAAACGGTGATCTACCAAGGAGGTCCCGCCAAGGGGGATCTGATTTTCGGTCTGGTGCTGGCGATCACCCTGGTGGGCATCCCGATCGCGGTTGGGGCGATCGTGCGGGCCCTGTGGCTGCGCTATCGCATCACCACCCGCCGCATCGAAGTCAATGGCGGCTGGCTGGGCCGGGACCGCAGCCAGGTCGTCTACAGCCAGATCCGGGAGGTGCGCTCGGTCCCCCGTGGCTTCGGCGCCTGGGGCGACATGGTGCTGGTGCTCAACGATGGCTCCAAGCTGGAGATGCGCTCAGTTCCCCGCTTCCGCGAGATCGAGGCGAAGATCGAGGAGCTGCGCCAGGCCCGAATCAGCAAAGGGGTCACCAAGCCGAGCAGCGGCTTCGCCCAGCCGCAGGCCCCCGCCGCCTGAGCGCCTGCCCAGCCCCGCTCGACGGCCAAGGGATCCGATTCCTGCGTCTGGCCGCTCCTGAGCACCAGTCTCAGGTACCTGGGCCAGACCTCGTCCAACGTCGCTTTCACACTTGAAGGACTCTCTGGGATGAAACCCCGCCCATGGCCCTGGAGCCATGGCCGCAGGCTGCACCCAGTCGTCGCCGCAACAAACAGACTTTCCAGGGACTGAGGCGCCTTCCCGCCCCGCTGGGGCCCAAGCCCGCGCGCCATGGGGGCACGGGCCGGTCTCACCAGGATCCGCGCTTCAGCTGCGCCCAGCAGCCGAGATCCACTGCCGCCAAGCGGATTGGGGCGAGCCGGCACGGGAGGAACCCTCCGCCCTGCATTGAGGCCGCTTCCGGATCGAAACTCTTTAACGTTGGTTCACACCCAGTTCCTGTGCGTCGCTCGATGCGCATCAGGCCCCTCCTCGCCCCCTCTCTTCCCTTTCCTCCTGCTGGCTCCGGAGGCAGCAGGAGGTCTGACGCTGTCTCGCCAGGCCACCGAGCTCACCAGTGCCAGGCGTTCCACTCCATCCAGGCTGCCGTCAGCCTGGCTCTGCCTGGCGCCGCCGGCCGCCATTCCCCGAGCCTTCGCCGAACACTGGCACCGTTCGGCGCCGAAATCCCCAGATCCCTGGTCTGGAAAGCGATCGGCACCTCCTTTCGTCCGGGTCGGCGGATCTCCGCCCGCACCGATCCCCCCCGTTCGGGCACACTGGCCCCGGATTCCCCTACCCCTGAGCGCTGCCTGCCGTGATCGGCTACATCTCCGACAACCTGCTGCTGCCGATCCTCGATTTCTTCTACGGATTGGTTCCGAGCTACGGGCTGGCGATCATCGCCCTCACGGTGGTGATCCGACTGGCCCTCTTCCCCCTGAGTGCCGGCTCGATTCGCAGCGCCCGCCGCATGCGCATCGCCCAGCCGGTGATGCAGCAGCGCCAGGCCGAGATCAAGGCCAAGCACGCCAGCAACCCCCAGAAGCAGCAGGAGGAGCTGGGCAAGCTGATGAAGGAGTTCGGCAGCCCCCTGGCCGGCTGTCTGCCCCTGGTGGTCCAGATGCCGATCCTGTTCGCCCTGTTCGCCACCCTGCGGGGCTCACCGTTCGCCGATGTGCCCTACACCTTCAACCTCAAGGTGCTGCCCGCCGATCAGATCGCGGCGGTGGAAACCAAACCCTTCAACACCCCCAGCCATTCGATCTTCGTCACCGCCACCAGTCATGTACCGGTGATCGGCAGCCTCGAGGGCGGCACCAAGCTGGGCGTGGGTGACAGCGAAACCGTGAAGCTGCACACCCGCAGTGACGAGAGCTTCGGCTCGGTGCTCGCCGCCGTGGAGGACGGCGACAGCTTCCAGCCCAGCTGGAGTGTCACCAAGGGCGAAGGGGTGGTGAGTGTCGATGCCAGCGGCAAGATCACCGCGCTGGCTCCAGGAGACGCCACGGTCGAGGGCAAGATCCCCGGCCTGGCGGCCCGCAGCGGCTTCCTGTTCATCAAGGCGCTCGGCCAGGTCGGCTTCATGACCGACGGCGCCGTCAACTGGGACATCGCCATTCTGGTCGGGGCCTTCGGCGCCAGCCTGTTCGTCTCCCAGATCCTCTCGGGCATGGGCATGCCAGCCAATCCGCAGCAGAGCACGGCCAACAAGATCACGCCGGTGATGATCACGGCCATGTTCCTGTTCTTCCCGCTGCCGGCCGGGGTGCTGCTGTACATGGTGGTGGCCAACATCTTCCAGGGGCTGCAGACGTACCTGCTCACCCGCGAGGCCCTTCCCGACAACCTGCAGGCGATTCTCGACAAGCAGATGGCGGCCACCGCCACGGCAACGGCCGGCGGTTCCGCGGTCGGCCGGCTGCCGTTTGAACCCAAGAACAAGAAGTGAGCTCTGAGGCCGCTGGCGGCGGCATTCCCCGGCTGCGGCCGGTACCGCTGCAGGAGCTGCGCCTGAGGGCCGAGGCGCTGGTCTGGCCGGTGGAGCAAAAGCTCTCTGACCTGGAGAGCCTGACGCCGGTGCGGGGCCAGGTCAGGGCCCGGCACCACGGCAGCGTGCTGGAGGTCGAGGGTGAGGCCGAAACGATCGTCACCCTCTGCTGTGATCGCTGCCTGCAGCACTACAACCGGCCGCTGCAGGCGGCCGTCCACGAGCTGCTCGAGCTGGCTGGTCCCGACGCCGAGGAGCTTGACGGCTCCGATCTGACGGCCCTGGCCGCCAGCGCTGCGGCCACCGGAGCCTCAAGGCGTCGCTCCAGGGACCCGGGGCAGGGTTCAGCCGCCTCCGGCTCCAGCGCCCCCGGCAGGCGTCCTGCTGGCCGTCCGCCAGCCACCGATCGCGATCGGAGCCCTCGAGACGCTGCAGCGCCAGGCGACCGTTCCCCGCTCCAGTCTTCAGAACCCAGCAACGCCGCCAGCCCCGGCAGCCAGCCTCGCCGCGGATCCCGGGCCCGGACCCGCCCGGAGCCGATGCTGATCGAGGTCCTGGACGATCGCCTCGATCCCCGCGGCGATTTCGATCCGGAGCGCTGGCTGTTCGAGCAGCTGAGTCTGCAGCTGCCGGTGGTCAACCGTTGCGGCGCCGACTGTCCCGGCCCGCCCCAGGCCGGCAACGCCAGCACGATCACCGCGGCCGGCCGGCAGCGGCAGGCCGCTCCACAGGCTTCCGACGCCACGCCGAGCAACCGCGCTCCGGCGCTGCGAGCCGGCAGCCTCGGCCACCAGGCCAGCGAGAGCATCAGCCAGCAGCGCCGTGAGGCCACCACCAGCCCCGGTGCCGCCGACCACTCCAGCCTGCCCCCCGGCGCCGAGTCGGCCAACGCCCCGGCAGCGGCACCGCCGCTCGATCCCCGCTGGGCGGCGCTGCGCCAGTTGCTGCCCTGAAGCCGATGGCCCCCTCCAGCTCCCTGGCCGACCAACTGGATCTGCTGATCCGCTCGCGCACGCCGATCCTCTGGATCCGCAGCCTCGAGGAGCAGCGGCTGGAAAGCCTGCTGGAACAGGCCGCGCGCCGCCTGGGAGGCCGCCTGTTGCTGCGCTGGGATTTTGTGACGGGGCTCAGCGGCAACGCCAATCGCCAGGGGGAGGCGGCCCGCAATCCGATGGCGGCCCTCGAGGCCCTGGCGGCGGTGCCGGCTGAACAGGGGGCCATCCTGCTGCTCAAGGATTTCCATCGCTACGGCGACGATCCCGGCATCTGCAGGCGGCTGCGCAATCTGGCCGCCTCCCTGCCGCTGGTGCCCCACACCCTGGTGATCAGTGCGCCGGAATGGCGGCTGCCCCGGGAGCTGGAGGACTGCATCACGATGCTGGAGCTGCCCCTGCCCGAGGCGAGCGAAATCGGCGCCCTGCTGCGCTCGATCGCCGTGGCGGGCGGCCAGCCCCTGGCGCCTGAGGTGCTCGAGCAGCTCACCGCCGCCTGCCATGGCCTCAGCGAGCAGCGGGTGAGGCAGCTGGCGGCCAGGGCCCTGGCCCGCCGCGGCCAGCTGGGGGCCGAAGATCTGGCGGAGGTGCTGGAGGAGAAGCGCCAGGCGATCGCCCGCAGCGAGCTGCTGGAGTACTGCCCCAGTGAGGCCACGCCGGCGGACATCGGCGGTCTGGAGGCGCTCAAGCACTGGCTGGGGCAGCGGCACCGGGCCTTCAGCGAGGAGGCCCAGCGCTACGGGCTGCCCCTGCCAAGGGGCGTGCTGCTGGTGGGGCCCCAGGGCACGGGCAAGAGCCTCACCGCCAAGGCGATCGCCCACAGCTGGGGCATGCCGTTGCTGAGGCTGGATGTGGGACGCCTGTTCGCCGGCCTGGTGGGAGCGAGCGAGGCCCGCACCCGCGAGATGATTCAGCGGGCCGAGGCGATGGCCCCGTGCGTGCTCTGGATCGATGAGATCGACAAGGGTTTCGGCTTTGCCGGCGCCTCCGGCTCGGCGGGAGGGGATGGCGGCACCAGCCAGCGGGTGCTGGGCACCGTGCTCACCTGGATGGCGGAAAAGACCAGCGCCGTGTTCGTGGTGGCCACCGCCAATGCGGTCGAACGGCTGCCGGCGGAGCTGCTGCGCAAGGGGCGCTTCGATGAGATCTTCCTGCTGGAGCTGCCCGATGGCGGCGAACGCCGGGCAATCCTGGATCTGCAGCTGCGCCGCCGCCGCCCCCAGCACCAGATCCCCCTGGAGGTGCTGGGGGACCGCACCGAGGGCTTCTCCGGAGCTGAGCTGGAGCAGACGGTGATCGAGGCCATGCATCTGGCCTTCGGCGAAAGCCGGGAGCTGGGCGAAGCCGACCTGATCATCGCCGCCAGCCAGGTGGTGCCGCTGAGCCGCACCGCCCGTGAACAACTCGACGCTTTGCGCATCTGGGCCAGCAGTGGCCGTGCCCGCCTGGCATCGGGGGGGAAGGGGGTGGCCCCCCACCGTGCCGACTGGGGCTGAGGCTGGTGCGCCGGCTCCCAGCTGCAGACACCCGGTTTCCTGATATTCGCTGCACCGTTCCCTGGCACCGGCGAACAGCTGATCCTGGTCGGACATCCGGGTCTCACCCCGAGCAGCGCAATTCTTCGGATCCCTGCGTGCCAAGACCGAATGTATGAATCCTGGAGACTGGAATCAGGATCGGTCTGGGTCTGTCAATCGCAGGTTTTTCATTGTTCCCCGCGAGGCGACCAGGACGAGCAGGTGATCCATCGCTCAGCTCTTTCGAGCTCGCCAGGCAAGACTCCTGATCTTGTCAGGGAACACAAGGCCAGGGCCAGGGAGGTCTCGACGATCAAAGCCACTGCAGATTGACTGTTGATTGGCGACGGGATTGGCCGTGGGTCTGCCGTCTCATCTGCAGATTCAAGCAGTTAATCGAGCCGTGCCCGTTCGCCTCTGGCGGGTGGCTGGTTGGCTGGCCACAGCGGCTCTCTCTCGGCCTGCTGGTTGTCCAGTTGGCACCCGCGGCTGAATCTTGCCGCTGTGATCTGCTTCAGGAGATTCTCTTGCTGCGGCTCGAAAATGCTGGCTGCGTGATGACTTCGCCAGCCTCAGACCTGAGGTTCAATTCAAGACCAGGGCAGCGGCCAGCCCCCTCAGCCACTGACCGAGGGATTCGCGCCACCAAAGCTGTTCCCCCTCTCTGGTGACACGCTTGCCAGGCTCGCAGGCGACCCTGGGGGTAGGGATCGGCGGCCTCTCTGGCGATCGGGGCTTCAGTCGCCGGCCTCCAATCCAGCTCCGGGTCGCCATCCAGAAAAGGCCCGACTCAGGCGCTGATCCTCAGCCTGGCTGACACCGGCGGCAGGATGACGCGTCACGGCTGACTACCGCCGCCCGTGCTGATCGATCCGGTCGTCCTACGGCAAGGGCGAGAATCCAGCCATCGGATCCGAAGGCACACCCCTTCCTCTGCGAGTCCCGTCCGCCAGACCTTTGCCATGACCCTGCGCCACGGCTACTTCAGCGACCAGGGTTACACCTTTGGCGCCTATCCAGAGACGAGCCCGGAGCGGCTGGCCTTTGTTGCCCTGCTGCTGAGCCAGCGACCACCGGATCTGGAGTCGCCGTTTCGCGTGCTGGAACTGGGCTGCGGCCAGGGCTTCGGGCTCTGTCTGCAGGCCGCCCTCTATCCCCAGGCCCAGTTCATCGGCATCGATTTCAGCGCCGAACACATCGCCCATGGCCGCGCCCTGGCCGAGAGCGCCGGGCTGGCCAACATCCGCTTTCTGGCTGCGGACGTTCTCGGCCTGACCCAGGCACCGCCCGAGTCCTGGGGCAGCTTTGACATCGTCATTGCCCACGGCATCCTCGGCTGGGTGAGTCCCGAGGTGGGAGCCGGTGTGTTCCGCGCCGCCGCCGGTGCCCTGCGCCCTGGTGGTCTTTTCTATGTCTCGTACAACACCCTGCCCGGCTGGCTTGGCGCCCTGCCCTTTCAGCATGCGGTCAAGGGTTTTCAGAGCCGTCTGGGTGATGGCCAGCCCAGCCTCAATGCCGCCATCGGCCTGTTTCGGCAACTGCAGGATTGCGGCTCGTCCCTGTTCCAGGCGCAGCCCTCCCTGGCCAGCCGGCTCGAAGGCCTCAGCAGCCAACCTTCCGCCTATCTGCTGCACGAATACAACCATGCCCAGTGGCAGCCCCAGTACGCCGATCAGGTGATCCGCCAGGCGAGGGAGCACGAGCTCGTGTTTCTCGGCAGCGCCACCCTGCCCGAAACCTTCGATGGCCTGTTGCCGGAAGCCTTCCGCTCGGTCCTTGCCAGCTGCACGGATTCCGGGCAGCACGAGCTCGTGCGCGATCTGCTCACCAACCAGAGCTTCCGCCGCGATGTCTATGCCAAAGGTCGCGATCCGCTCTGGACTGTCGACGCCAGCGCGGCGATCCAGAAGCTGGAGGTTTTGAGCCTGCTCGACGACGACGCTCTGCTGCGTCCCGATGCCTTCAGCTTTCCTCTGGCCCTCGGCGAGGTGCAAGGCAACCGAGTCATGTTTCTGACCTTGATGCAGCATCTGCAGCAGGGTCCATGCCGGCTGGGCGATCTGCAACGCGTGCCCCTGCACGGCGATGGGCCGACGCCCCTGCCCGAGCTCCTGCAGAACATCGCTCTGCTGCTGCACAAGGGTTCCATTGCCCTGTCGCCGCCGCGCCGCGATCGCGAACCTGCCCAGCGCTTCAACCGTGTGATTGCCGCCCAGGTCGCCGCCGGCGCCCCATATCACGCCATTGCCCTGCCCCGCTGCGGCAATCTCATGGCCCTCTCGCATGTCGAGCTGATGCTTCTGCATGCCTCACTCCGGGGCTGCAGCGGTGATGCCTTGATCAAGGCCCTGGGCGCCAACCTCCAGACTCTCGGCCGCTCGATCAAGAAGGATGGACAAACCCTCGAAGCCAACCAGAGCCTGGAGGAAATCACCCAGCTTGTGGCCCGCTTCGAGGTCCACACCCTGCCCCTGCTGCGGCGGCTGGAGGCTGTGGCTTGATCGCTGTGTTCAGCCTGCTTTGGCACTCGGCTCGCCGCTGAGCCTGGCTCGACTGACCTGGGCTGATCGCGGCGGGGCGCAGGCCCGGCGGCGCCATCCGCAAGGCCGAGGGCGCAGGACTGCCGACCAAGATCCCACGTGCTCACCCAGTTCGCTGCGTGGCGGGATGTGCTGCTGATGGTCTGCCATGCCCTGAGCACATGATGCAAGCCCTCGCTGGGACAGATCCGGGATCGGCGGGGCTATCTGGGTCATCAGGAGATCCCATGGCCGCCTCCTTTCTCTGGCTGCTGCGCACGGCCGGTCCGGTCGATCCTGAGCATGCCCAGCCTGCCGCTGCAGGAGCGATCAGCCTTGGTGAGAGCGATTGCGGTGGAATCTTTCGGGCTTGGTGAAGGTTGATGGGCTGTCAGAACTGGGTTGGCCCGCTGAAACCCAGCGGCGCTGGATGATGGCGAGCACGGGCTCGAGACCAAGGCGGGTGATGGCCCGATCGCCCAGTTCATGCCTGACCATTGCACCAATCTGAAGTGATTCAGGATTTTCCTGGTTTTGCCCCCAGCTTGTAAACACCCTTGAAGATCCACCACCCCAGGTAACAACCTGCCGTCCGATTTGGTTGGCATCAGGACAAGATCCCTAGGGTCGCGGCACTTGGTTGTCGGCCCGTGATCCCTTCCCCAACCCCCCGCGGCGAACTTGTCACCCAGTTGGCCGTTGCGGCCCTCGGTGCCGGTGTGGTCACCAGCATTGCCGTGGCCCAGGGTCAGAACCCGCTCACCGCCGTTTCGATCACGTTGTTCTCCGCCATGGCGGCGGTGCTGGTCGGTCAGGTGCTCTGAAGTTCGCTCCATGGTCCGTGCATCCACGGCAAGCGTGTGACTCTGCCCCTGCTGCAGCCCTTGGAGACCTTGCTTTGAGCACCGAGTTGCGCCGGCAGATGCCGGCCCTCGCCAACAAGACCTACTTCAACTACGGCGGCCAGGGGCCACTGCCCAACGCCTCGCTGGCCGCCATCAACGCCGCCTGGGCCACGATCCAGGAGCTGGGGCCTTTCACCAGCGAGGTCTGGCCCTATGTGGCCCGCACCAGTGACGGCCTGCGCCAGCGGCTGGCCAGCTGGTTCGGCGTCACCCCCGGGCGGGTGGCCTTCAGTGAGAACGTCACCGCCGGATGCCTGTTGCCCCTCTGGGGCCTGCCCTGGCAGGCCGGTGATCAGCTGCTGATCAGCGATGCCGAACATCCCGGCGTGGTGGCCGGCTGCCGCGAACTGGCCCGGCGGGAGCAGCTGGAGCTGGCCGTGCTGCCGGTGCTGCACCTGCGTGGCACGGCCGAAGCTGCGGCCGCTGGCACCCTGGCGGCCCTGGAGGCGGCCCTCACGCCCCGCACCCGCCTGGTGGTGCTCTCCCACCTGCTCTGGAACACCGGCCAGTTGATGCCGATCGCCGCCGTGGCCAAACGGCTCCAGGCCCATCCCCGCCAGCCCTGGCTGCTGGTCGATGCGGCCCAGTCCCTGGGCGCGATTCCGGTGGCCGAGGCCGCCGCTGCCGCCGACATCTACGCCTGCACCGGCCACAAGTGGTGCTGCGGCCCCGAGGGCCTGGGGGCGGTGGCGCTTTCGGAGCGCCTGCTGGCCGACAGCCGTCCCACCCTGATCGGCTGGCGCAGCCTCAGCAACGAAACCGCCGCCGGCAGTGCCTTCCATCACGATGCCCGCCGCTTTGAGGTGGCCACCTCCTGCATCCCCTTGCTTGCCGGCCTCGACACCTCCCTGCAATTGCTGGAGGCCGAAGGCGATGCCCAGACCCGCCTGCTGCGCCTCCGTGAGCGCAGCCAGCAGCTCTGGAGTGGATTGCAGCAGATCGACGGGGTGCAGACCCTGCTGGAGCAACCACCGCCGGCGGGATTGGTGAGCTTTGTGCTGGGAGCTCCTGCCCTGGGTTCCATGCCGGCGGCCCTGGCGGCCGAGTGGGTGAGCAACCTCGGCGCCCAGGCCATCTGGCTGCGCAGCCTCGCCGATCCGATCTGCCTGCGGGCCTGCACCCACCTCACCACCACAGCAGCGGAGGTGGAGCAGCTGCTGGCGGCCCTGCAGCGGGGCTTGCCAACGGCGTGATCCGGCGGGGGATGTCGCTTCCCTGCGGGTTTCCATGCACGGAGCAGGATTGCCAGGGCGCGGCTCCTGCATGAAAAAGGGCCCTTGCGGGCCCCTTGAGTTGGGCATGTGCTGGGCAGTCTGCCTGGATGATCCGCAGAAGCCTCAGATCGGTTCGGCGGGAATCTCGCCGGCCATCGCAGCTTCGTGGGTGAGCAGGTTGCGATACACCCAGCCCGCCAGCAGCGCGCCGATGATCGGGGCCAACCAGAACAGCCACAGCTGACCCACCGCCTCGCCGCCGACCCAGAGCGCCACACCGGTGCTGCGGGCGGGGTTCACGGAGGTGTTGGTCACGGGGATGCTGATCAGGTGAATCAGCACCAGCGACAGGCCGATCGGCACGCCGGCGAAGCCCGTCGGGGCCAGCTTGTCGGTGGCGCCGAGAATCACCAGCAGGAAGAAGAAGGTGAGGATGATCTCGATCAGCAGCGCCGAGCCCAGGCCATAGCCGCCGGGGGAGTGGGCGCCGAAGCCATTGGTGGCCAGGGGGGTGTTGCTGGCCATCAGATCAAAGCCTGGCCGGCCACTGGCGATCAGCTTGATCACGCCGCCGGCGATCACGGCGCCGATCACCTGGGCGACGATGTAGGGCAGCAGGCGCGAACCGGGGAAGCGGCCACCGGCCCAGAGGCCGAAACTCACCGCCGGGTTGATGTGGCAACCGGAGATATGACCGATGGCATAGGCCATCGTCAGCAGGGTCAGGCCAAAGGCCAATGCCACGCCGAGAAAGCCGAGGCCCAGGGGGTTGGCGGTGGGATTGTCATAGGGGAAAACAGCGGCCAGGACGGCACTGCCGCAACCACCGAGAACAAGCCAGAAGGTACCGAATAATTCAGCCAGGAAAATCTTCGGCAAAGGGGCACCCTGCGCCATGAAAAGCCAAGAACAACAGCAGGCGAAAACTAGCCCTCGTCTGCTGGGCTGTCAGGGTCGATCGCCAATCTGTGACAAAGACGACAGCGGCCGTGCCGCTGATTGCTGCTCGTCATCACGTCGGTTCCAGCTCAGCGGGCATCAAGGCAGCGGCGAGCTTCTTCCCGATCATCAAAATGCACTTTTTCGCTGCCGAGGATCTGGTAATCCTCATGGCCCTTGCCGGCGATCAGCACGAGATCATCGGGGCCAGCCGCCCTGATCGCCAGGGCAATGGCGGCCGCCCGATCCGGCTCAACCTGGGCTCCCGCCTCGGCCGGAATGCCGGCCACCACATCCTCAAGAATGCGCCCGGGATTCTCGGTTCGGGGATTGTCGGAGGTCAATAC
>CANCJV010000045.1 GCA_947378425.1 Synechococcaceae cyanobacterium | reverse complement strand
GGAGCCGGCCTCACGACGCTGCTGGTCCAGAGGCTGGGCGGCTGGCTGGTGCGCCACTTCGCCCTGCCGCCGCTCACCCTGCCCTTCTGTCTGGTCACCTGGCTGCTGTTGCTGCTGGCTTCAGCCCTGGCCCACCCCGGCCTGCCCCTGGCGGCGGCGGCCCCGCCACCGCCCGAGGTCAGCGGCCCGCTGCTCGCCCTGGTGCAGGCCCTGCCCCGGGGCTTCGGCCAGGTGTTCTTCCTGCCGGGAGCGCTCAGCGGCACGCTGGCGGTGGTGGCCGTGGCGGTGGCCAGTCCCCTGGCGGCCCTGGTGGGCCTGGTCGGGGGCCTGGTGGGGGGGGCAACCGGCCTGCTGATCGGGGCGCCGGCCGCTGCTGTGGCCCAGGGCCTGTGGAGTTACAACGGCGTGCTCACCGCCATTGCCGTGGCGGGAATTTTTTATCCGCTGACCCGCCGCAGTCTGCTGGCGGGGCTGGCGGCGGCGGCCTGCTCCAGCTTGTTGAACGTGCCGCTGGCGGGCCTGCTGCAGCGGCTCACGGGCACGCCCTTGCCGCTGCTCACGCTGCCGTTCATCGTGGCCACCCTGCTGACGCTGCTTGTGCTGCGGCGGACCCAGCCGGCCCTGATCCCGGTGGGGCTGCATTCGATCCTCACCCCGGAAGAGCATCGCCGCCGCTTTGATGTCGCCCGCCGGCTGATGGCCGATTTCCGCCGCCAGCTGCGCGGTTCCCTGGCCGGCGATCGCTACCCCTCGCTGCTGGCTCAGGCCGAGCCGGCTCTGGTGGTGGAGCTGGAGGAGCTGTTTGCCTCGCTCGATCGGGACCAGGACGGGCGCCTCAGTGTGGCGGAGCTGGCGGCAGGCCTGGGCGCCGGCGCCGGCGCCGGGGTGCAGCGGGACGCCCTGGCCGCCGTGCTGGCGGCCATCGATCTCGATGGCGATGGCCGTGTCGATGTGGTGGAGTTCAGCGAGCTGATGCTGCGGCTGCGGCGCCTGCGCGACGGCGAGGAGCGGTTGCTGCACTACCTGCTGCCGATCGATGGCGATGGCGATGATCGCCTCGATCCCGGCGAGCTGAACCGGCTGCTCGGCAGCGTCGGCCAGGCGCCGCTCGAGCCCCGGGAGCAGCGCCATCTCTTCGGTGAGCAGCTCGGCGCCGGTCTCAGCTGGAAGCAGTTCATCGATCGCCTGCTGCTGATCTGAGCCTGGCTGGCCTTGGCGGACCCAGGGGCGATCGTCGCCTGTCGCTTCTGGCTGAGCCGGAGAGCGCTGGATCGCAGCCCTGCCTCCGCCGGATCCCGGCAAGCCATGGCCGCTCTTGATGACCGATCAAGCTCCGTTGCGACCTTCGAACGCTGCAGAGCTTCTACGGCGCAACCTGATCAGGGCAGGGCATTCCATGAGCTTGCCCCTCCTGCGGAGTCATCGGGTTCACCCAGTGGCCGCTGGGTTCCTGCCGGCCGAGGACGGCCGCCCGGCTGGCCGAGACTGGATGAGCCAGCAAGCTCCGCCGATGCCGGATCAGTTCCAGCCAGGGCTTTCATCACGTGGCAGGGACACGGCAGCCCTTTGGCAGTGCGTTCTGCCACGGAGCGAACAGGGCCAACAGGTGCCGCGATTCTTGCCGCAAATGAGAATCGCTTGCAAAACGACGGTCGCTCGGGTTATGTTGCGATCCATTCTCAACAAGGCGTCGATCCGGGACGCCGCCGCTGCTTGCCCATGAGCTACCGCGATCGCCCTTCCGATGGCGCCGCCGTCGTCCACCTGCGCGCCGGGCAGGCGCTGCTGCTCGATCCGGCGCGACGGCCCTCCGCCAGCAGCCTGGAGGTGCTCGAGGGGGTGGCCCGGGTGTTCTGTCCCTGCGAAGAGACGGGCGGCATGACCATCGCCTTCCTGCAGAGCGGCGACCATCTCTGCTGTGAGCGCCTCTGCAGTGAGGGGGTGTGCCTCGAGGCCCTGACGCCCCTCAGCTTTCGCCGCGAGGCCGAGCCGCCCCAGGGTCAGGGCTTCGATGCGGTCAATGAATGGACGCTGCAGCTGCTGCGCATCCGCCATCTCGGCAGTGCCGAGCAGCGGCTCCATGCCCTGCTGAGTCTGCTGGTGCGGCGCCTCGGCCGCCGCTGCGGCCCCTGGTGCGATCTGCCATTTCGGCTCACCCATGAGCGCATCGCCGAGTTGATCGGCACCACCCGGGTCACCACCACCCGCCTGATCTCCCGCATCCGCCAGGACGAGCTGCTGGCGGTGCCCAGCGATCAGCCCGGCCTGCGCCTGGCCCCGGAGCTGGTGGAATCGGCGCCCCTGGCCGCCTGATCCAGGCCCGGCATCAGGGCCAGGGAGGCCACCAGGCCCAGCAGCAGGATCAGCAGGGCCGGCAGCAGGGCGGCACCGACCCGCTCGTCGCTGGCGTACTGATAGACCCGCACCGCCAGGGTGTCGAAGTCGAAGGGGCGCAGGGCGAAGGTGAGCGGCAGCTCCTTGACCACATCCACGAACACCAGCAGGGCCCCCACCAGCAACGGGCCCCGCAGCAACGGCAGCTGCACCCGCCGGGCGGCACCGCTCCAGCTGCAGCCCAGGCCGGTGGCGGCCTCATCGAGGCTGGGGGGGAGGCGCTCCAGGGCGGCATCGAGTCCCTGCTTGGAGACGGCCAGGAAGCGATCGCCGTAGCCCCAGACCAGCAGCAGCAGGGGACTGAGTTGCAGCGGGCCGCCGAGCAGCAGCAGGGCCAGGGCGAGCACGGCCCCCGGCAGGGCATAGCCCATGCCGGCCACGAAGCTCAGCCGCTGGAGGGCGGCCAGGGGAATCCAGCGCTGGGCCATGGTCAGGATCAGGGCCAGGAGGCCCGTGATCAGGGCGGCCCCCAGCCCGAGCGAGAGGCTGCGCAGGCTGAGACCGAGCAGCTCGCCGCTGGCTTCCGCCTGCAGTTGATCCCAGCTGAGGCCGGCCCAGAGCAGGGGCAGCCCCAGGCTGGCCACCGGTGGCAGGGCGGTGAGCAGCTGGGCCAGCAGGGCGCGCCAGCCGTGCAGCTCCCAGGCCTGGCCCAGCGCACCGCCGGAGCCCAGGGTCCAGCGACGGCTGCGGCGGCGCAGCTGCTGTTCGGCCGCCACCAGCAGGCTGACGATCACCAGGGCCACCAGGGCCAGGCCCACGGCTCCCTGGGGATCGCCTTCGCTCTGCCAGCGCTGCAGGATGCCGCCCGAGAGGGTGGGCACCCCGAGGAGTTCAACGGCGCCGAGATCGTTCACCACCTCCATGGCGCTCAGGGCGATGCCGGCGCCGATCGCGGGCATCGCCATCGGCAGGGCCACCCGGCGGAAGCTGCCCCAGGGGCCCACGCCCAGGCTGAGGCTGGCCTCCAGCAGGCGGCGACCGCTGGCGGCGAAACTTTCCGTTGCCAGCAGAAACACGTAGCTGTAGGTGCTCAGGGTCAGCACGGCGATCGCCCAGCCCCGGCCGGCGATGGTGTGATCCCAGCGGCTGCCCAGATCGATCAGGGTGGCCGCCAGCAGGTAGGCGGGCGTGGCCAGGGGCAGCAGCTGGGCGATCCGCAGCCAGCGACGACCGCCGAAGCGGCAGCTGGCGCAGAGCCAGCCGTTGGCGGTACCCAGGGCCGCGCCGGCCAGGCCGACCCCCAGCACCAGGATCAGGGTGCTGGCCAGTTGCTCCAGGCCTGCTCTCCCCAGGCCCAGGGTGGAGTCCCGGCTCTGGGCGGCGAAAGCCACCAGGGCGAGCACCGGCAGCAGGGCCAGCCCGGCCACGGTCAGGGCCAGGCTCAGCAGCCCGGAGCGTTCGGAGAGGGCGGGCCCAGGCCTGCCGGGCCCGCTGAGGCTCAGGACCATCCGGCGGCCCGCATCAGCAGCACGGCCTGCTTGTTGCGCGCGCCCATGGCCTCGGCGGAGACGCCATCATCGCGGAAGGGCCCGAAGCTCTTGAGGATCGGGTTGGATCCGGTGCCGGTGAGCGGGTATTCGTTGTTGGCTTCGGCATAGCCATGGCCGCCGGAGGGGGAGGCCAGGAACTCAATCAGCCGGCGGCCGGCCTCGACGTGGCGGGAACTGGCGGTGACGCCGCCGCCGCTGATGTTGACGTGGGCCGGATCCGGCAGGATCAGCCGCAGCTTTCGGGCTGCGGCCTGGTCGTCGGCACCGGCGGTGCCGGAGAGCATGCGAGCCACGTAATAGGTGTTCACCAGCCCCACGCCGCAGCGGCCCTGACCGACGGCCCGGGCCAGGGGAATGTCGGAGGTGAAGAAGGGCTGGCCCAGATTGGCCACCAGGCCCTGCAGCCAGGCCTTGGTGGCCGCCTCGCCCCGCTGGATCAGCTGGTCAGCCACCAGGGACTGGTTGTAGACGCTGAGGCCGTTGCGCAGGCAGAGCTTGCCCCGCAGGGTCGGGCTGGCCAGATCGGCATAGCTGCGGATGCTTGCGGGCGGCACCAGGGCGGGGTTGACCACCACGGCGCGCACCCGCCGGGTGAGGGCAAACCAGCGCTGCCTGGAATCGCGCAGGTTGGCCGGCACATCGCGGCGCAGGCTGGCCGAATCGATCGGGCGGAACAGGCCCGCATCGGCGGCTTTCGCCAGCCGGGCCGCATCCACCAGCACCAGGACATCCGCCGGGCTGCTGCTGCCCTCGTTGCGCAGACGCTCGATCAGGGCATCGTCCTTACCCTCCAGCAAGCGCACCTTGATGCCGGTGCGGGCCTCGAACTGGCGGTACAGCTGCTGATCGGTGTTGTAGTGGCGGCCGGAATAGACGCCGATGCTCTCGGCCTGCGGCCGCTGGCCGCAACTGCTCAGCAGCAGGCCCGCCACCAGAGCGCCGGCCAGCACCCCGGCTCTTGGGCCCCGCCGGCTCTGACCAGGTTGCTGGTTTTGAAAGGGCTGCTGGCTCTGGAAGGGCCGCTGGTTCGGTCGCCGTGAGTCGCGCTTCCCCGCCCGCTGGGTGGGCAGGGAGCTCAACAGGCTGGGCGGTCGGATCGGCATCGGTAGCTGCGGCGCTGGCGGCTCAGCGGACATCCCGGACGCTAGGTCTCGTACCCGACCGCAGCCGGAAGCCAATGAGGCGATCTCCGGTATGAAATGTCACCTAGGCGGTCCTCCGCAGCGAGGTTGCGGCACCGTGACGCAGGAGCGGAGGGTGGTTGGCCAGTGCCGCCAGCAGCAGGCTTCGCCTTGGCTAAATCTGCGGACTTGCTCGTCAGTTGTGGACGAGACAGTGTTTGGCAGTGAGAGGCGATTGCCAGGAGGGCGTCACCTCAGAAACCGAAACGGGCCAGGATTTCTCCTGTTGCTCCTGATGGCTTGAAGCTCAGGAATGGTGAATCGAAAGCATTCAGTGCTGACGATCACCATTGATCCTGACGATCAACGATCTCGGCGGACCGGAATGGGCACCAGGGTGGGCTGCATCAGTCCGCCGCCGCCGTTGTCATCGTCGGAGTCAAAGCCCAGCCAGATGATCAGACCAAGGATGCCAAAGAATCCCGCCAGCAGGACGAGTTCGCTCATGGGATGTCTTCGGGTCGACTCAACCTAGCCGGGTTTGACAGGTGTGGCGTCATGAAAGGCACCACACCGGCGCCGGTTTCTACCCCAGCGGCACCAGGGCCAGCAGGCCGCCGCCGAGCACCAGGCCCACGGCCAGCCGAGACAGCCAGGGTGTGCCCAGGCGGCTGAAAGCCGCCATCGACACCAGCACCACCGCCAGCGAACCGGTACCGGCCCCCAGCCACCAGCCCAGTTCGCCGCTGGCCGCCTGGCCATGCAGCAGGGCGTGCAGGGCCATGGCGCCGGCGATCACGCCGCCTGGCAGGGCCAGGCCGGGGCGCCGATCCGCCCCCTGGGGACGCTGCAGCAACAGCAGGCCCACGGCCGAGACGGCGAGGGCGGCCAGCACTTCCGCCAGGGGCAGACCGGCGCCGAAGGCGCCGAAACAGCCACCGACCAGCGCACCGCCGAGGGCGAACAGCAGCAGGGAGCCATCGATGGCGGTGGCAGCGGCGCCCACCCCCACCAACAGCAAGAGATGGTCGAGGCCCAGCAGGGGATGGAGGGCGCCGGCCAGCAGGCCAGAGGAGGCCAGGCCATGGGCACCGGCCGGCAGGGCCGTCAGCAGGCTGAGGCCGAAACCAGCACCCAGCGCCAGCAACGGCGAGCGGAAAGACAAGGTCATGACGATGATCCGGTCCGCGCCGGAACGTGAGGGGATGGGGCGGGCGAGCGTTCTGACTGAGGTGAAGCGGGGCCGGCCGGAACGGCCGGGCTGCTCACCATCACAGCTGCGGGACAGTGCCGGACTTGGTCCGAAGGGCCACACCGGACTTTCCTCGTTGCCTCCCCAGCCCAGATGCCGGGGAACCCGTTGAGCGCCAGTATGGCCCCGCCGCTGGGGCGCGACGGTAGCGATTGGCTCCGCTGAACCTCCCTGGCAGCTGCCGGCCTTGCCTGTCAGTCCGGAAGGGCATCGGCATCAGCTACAGATCCCTGAGGGCCGCGGCCGGGGCGACCAGCAGGCGCGCCGATCCCGCTGCCGTCCCGGGAGCCATTGGTGCAGGGATCGCCGGCCCGAAATCGAGGACGTTTCCGCCGCAACGATTCAGAGCCCACATGGGGCGTTGGCATGGGGGGGAGTTGTTGCGTTTTGCTCGCAACGGCCCAGGTGAAAAACGCTCCTGGATGTGCACAGGCGAGCTCAGGCCAGGGGCCATCGATCCAGCTCAGGCCCATCCACGCGATCACACCATGGACGTGAACGGGGTGAGGCTGGAGCTCACCATTATGTCGTCTCCTGGTATAAGGACAGGATGGAAGACAGCAGGCAGGAGAGGAGGGAGCTCTGAACGTTCATCGTGGCTCGACCTGGCACCCCGGCACTCGGATTGCGATGCCATAGGATCGGCGTATCGGCTGACGTTGTGATGATCGATCAGGATGCTCTGGCTGCCCTCGATGCCCTGCAATGGTTGAGAACAGGCGAAGAAGTCTCCAGCCGCTTTGCCATGAGTCCGCCGACGGTCAGCAGGCAGTCCCGCAAGTGCCTGAATCTCTTTGGTCTTGAGCTGCAGCGCATCCAGGGCGAGTGGACGATTGCCGGCGATACGTCCATCCTCCAGCTTGAGCGTCGCTTGCATCAAACGGCCCGCTGGATGGGGTATCGACCACTGCGGCTGGAGGCGACCTACTGGTCGGGTCCGCTGTTATGCACGCCCACGCCGGAACGGTGGATTCTGGGTCTTTCCAACATCGTGGGCATGCCCAGAAACCTCCAATTGGTTCGGGATCGGATCGTCGATGCCTGCATCTCCGGGCTTCCGGATGTTCCTGCTGCTGATGATCCTGAGCTCACGTCGCTGGCTCTGTCGTCGATGCCAGTCTTCTTTGTTGTCCAATCCGGGCATCCTCTGATTGGAAGCTCTGGTCTCACCTGGTCTGACATCGCCCAGTTTCCCACACTTGGCCTGCCGACGGGGCTGTATCCCAGGGTTGAAGAATCCTTGAAGTCCATTGGGCTGTGGAACGATTGTGTTCGCATGTCTCGCTATCGCCGTGATGCCTGGGAAGGAAAGAGCGAAGCGGAGCTGACGATTGGATACGGCACAGACCTGAGCCTGGAGGTCAGCGGCGGTAATCTGGTCAAGCTTCCTTTAAAGTTACCATTCGACTCTGGTGAGGTCATGATCATGCATCGAGAGTTTTGTGCCCATCCAGAGATGGTTTCCTTGCAGGAATTGATCCGATTTCGCTTGAAAACCTTCGCGGATCGCTATCCGGAGATCACGCTCCTCTGAGCCATGGCCTTGCTCAAGGTGCAAATTTTTGAAAAGGACTCAGGTGCCTGGCGCCGGGCTTGATCTGGGCTCGCAATTTGTATCTTTGGATGCATTTGCCGCGGGGGGGGGGGGCTTGGCGATTCGTGAGCCTCGATTGGCCTATGCAGGATCTGAAATAACCGGCTGAAATCAACACGGCTCACTTGTCTCCGGGCCTGCCGGTGCAAGAATGAAAAAAGATGAAGGGATTCGGTGAATGGTCGGTATTGATTGTCTTGCCTCCCTGGATGGGCTGATCTGGCTGCGTACGGGCAGTCGGGTGGCAGCGAAGTTCAATCTTGATCAATCGTCGGTCAGTCGCAACAGCCGCCGCTGTGCCGATCTGTTTTCTGTTTCACTGCGGCGAGGCGATGCTGAGTGGATCCTGACGGGGGATCAAGTGCTCCTGAATCTTCAGCGTCATGTGCATCAGTTGGTCAGATACCGGGATTACAAATCTCTGCGATTGGAGGCCCAGCACTGGATGGGGCCGCTGTTGTGTCCCTCGCCTCCACCTGGGTGGATTGCGGGAAACTTTGACTATCTGGAATATCACAGACCTCTGCAACTGCTGAGAGAGCGTGTGATTGACGCCTGGATCGCTTCCTATCCAGATGTGCCCGGCCCTGAGGATCCCGATCTCTGCTCGATTCGTCTCAGCAGGATGCCCTCGCTGTTGACGGTCAAAGCTGGCCATCCACTGCTGGAGCTTGGTGATCGCGTGACCTTCGCTGATATCTCCTGTTACCCATTTCTGCCTCTGCCTGAGGATGCTTTCCCTGTCTTTCAGGCTGTCCTCGAGGGTTGTGGGTTGTGGGATCCATCCGCCCGCCGTGCTGACAGAAAGTCACCAACTTGGTGTGGTCAACCGGGCTTCGAGGAGCTGATGGTCGCTGTTGCAACCCCGCTGACGATGCCCCTGTATGGAGAGTCGTTTCAGGCGCTGCCGCTGCGCTTGCCTGTGTCTGTGGGGGATGCCCTGGTGGTGGGCCGGGAATTTGTCCACACCCCCCAGGTGAAGCTGCTGACAACCTTGTTGCGGAGGCGGCTCACCGCTCTGGCAGCAACCGTGGCGGAGGTGGTGGTTCTGGATGATTCAGAGGCTGAATTCTCGCGTGATCAGACCTTTGATCACCCTGGCGTGATGGCTCCCTGAAGCCATCTCGCTTGCCTCTCCTGCTGAACTTTGTTGTTGGTCTGCTTGTTCCGTTCAGGCGTTGGCTCGGGTCTTCTGGGCGTGAGCGCTGCTGAAGTCCGGCCTGGCTGTCGTCCCACTGACAGCCCGGACTTCGGTCCAACCCTTCAGCCGAAACCCTTGCCGGCATCCCTGGCGACGCAGGCCTGAAGCTGGCGTCGCAGGGCGGCGTGGTCGAGGCCCTTGCCGATCAGCACCAGTTGGTTCTTGGGGGCAGCGGGCCAGTCGCTGTCATCGATCGAGAAGCGCTTGCCGGCCAGGTGAAAGATGTGGCGCCGGTCGCTCTCGTTGAACCAGAGAATCCCCTTGGCGCGGAACACTCCCTTGGGCATCTGGTTGTCGAGGAAGTTCTGGAACTTGCGCAGCGAGAAAGGGCCGTCGCTCTGGAAGGACAGGGAGGTGAATCCCTCGATCGCCTGATGATCGCTCTGGCTGCCGTGATCGTGGCCGTGATGATCGCCGTGATCGTGGGAATGGGCATGCCCATGCCCGTGGTTCTGCGCGGGCGCGTGGTTGTGCTGGTGATCCCCGTGGCTGTGGGCGTCGGGCTCTTCGTCATGCACGCAGACGCCGTGGTCGTGGTCGCAGGCGTCGTGGCGCTGCTGGGCGACCACCTTGTCGCTCTCGAACAGCCCCACGCTCAGCAGCAGCGGCAGGGGCACCTCCCCCTTGACCGAGCGCAGGATGCGGGCTTCGCTCTTGATGGTTTTCAGCTGGGTCTCCAGCTCGACGAGCCTGGTTTCCGCCACCAGGTCGCACTTGTTGAGCAGGATCATGTCGCTGTAGACGATCTGGGCGCGGGCCACCTCGCCTTCGAGCACCTCCTCGCCGAAGTTCTCGGCATCCACCAGGGTGATGATCGAATCGAGACGGGTGAGATCGCGCAGATCGCTGCCCAGGAAGGTCATCGCCACCGGCAGGGGATCGGCCAGGCCCGTGGTTTCCACCACTAGATAGTCGACCTTCTCGGGCCGCTCCAGGATCCGGTAGACGGCCTCCAGCAGTTCGCCGTTGATCGAGCAGCAGATGCAGCCATTGCTGAGCTCCACCATGTCCTCACCGGTGGCCACCACCAGTTCGTTGTCGATGCCGATCTCGCCGAACTCGTTCACCAGGACGGCGGTTTTCAGCCCCTCCTGATTGGAGAGGATGTGGTTCAGCAGGGTGGTCTTGCCGGCCCCGAGGAAGCCCGTCAGGATCGTCACCGGCAGGGCCGTGGCGACCGGGTCCATCACGGCCGCAGGGATCGGGGCGCTGAGGCTGCTGGAGCCGGAGGTGGCGGGAGACATCGGGGCAGGGCTCTCGAGAGAGGAAGGGCGAGGCGAGGGGATGGGGAGGCCTGAGGCGGGGGGGATCGGCGCCGAGGGGCCTGGGTGGTCGGCGCCAGCGGCCCTGGCCGTGGTGCGGTCAGGAGCGGCTGGAATCCAGCTTCGACCTTAGGCAGGCCAGGGGCGAGCGCCGGGCCTAAGGCCGGCTCAGCGGGGCCCGCGAGGGGGTCGGCACTCCAGCCGGCGGCTGCCTGGGGGATTCGGGACCCAGCAGTTTGCTGCCCACCAGCAGGTCCAGCAGCCGATTGGTGGTGGCGCTCAGGTTGTGCATCTCCTGCAGCGTCCTGAGCAGCAGCGGGCCGCTGTCGCGCATCAGGGCCTCGGCCTGCAGGGTGGCCTGGCGGGCTTGTGCGCCGGTGCGGGTGGCCTCGCTCAGGGTCTGACGCAGGCGGGGGGCGGTGCTGGTGGCTTCGCGATCGAGGGTGCCCGAGAGCTGGCCGACCTGGTCCAGGGTGCGGCGGAAGTCCCCCAGGGCCAGCGGCACATCCCGGCCGGCAACCCGGTTCGTCTGCCGCAGGGTCTGGCGCAGATCGCCCAGGGCCAGGGGCAGGTCCTGGCTGGCCACCTGGCTGGCGTGCCTCAAGGTGCGGGAGAGCTCGATCCGGGTCTGGGCCAGATCCAGCAGCACCTGGCGTAGATCGAGCGAGGGCTGGTAGGCCAGGGTGAGGTCCGCTTCGGGCCCGGCCCGCCGTTCGGTCGGGGTGGCCAGGGGCTGGGGGGTGAGGCCGATGTAGCCGTCGCCCACGAGGCCGTCCTGGCTCTGATAGGCGACGCTCTTCGGGCCGAGCAGGCGCCGATAGCGCTCGTCGATGCGCAGCTCGATCGCCACGGAGGCGTCGCTTTGCAGGGCCAGCTCGGTGATGCGGCCCACCGGCAGCCCGGAGAGCTTCACCACCATGCCGGGCCTGAGGCCGTCGGCCCGCTGGGTGCGCAGGTGAACCCGGAAGCTGCGCTCGCCCCAGTGCTGTTCGCGGCCGACGCCGACCAGCAGCAGCAGCAGCAACAGGGTGCCGCTGCCCAGGAACAGCCAGCCGTCGCCGAAGCGCAGGATGGGGAGTATGCGTCTCAACCGCCGCTGAAGTGGCTGGGACTCAGGGCCAGGATCCATAGAAGTTTCAGGGCCAGCACCAGGGCCATCGCGTGCAGGATGGCATCGGCCGTCACCCTGGCCGAGAGATCGCCGCGTCGCAGGGCCCGCCGGCCCTCCCAGAAGCCCAGGGCGGCGGTGCTGCCCAGAAACAGGCCTGAGCGGGCCATGGCTTCCCCCAGGGACCACGGTTCGATCGTGGCCATCAGATCGCGCCACTCACCGAGCAGGTCGGCGCGCGGGGTCATCAACACCCCCATCAGCAGCACCACCACCAGGAACAGGTTGAACAGCAGGGCGCCCACCACCGCGGCGGCCAGCACCGAGTGCCACCAGGCCCCGGCTCCCGGTTGGCGAGAGCGCTCCAGCCAGTGGGGCATCAGCCGGGTCAGGGCCAGCAGGGCCACGAGCAGGGGGCCCAGCAGCTGCAGCACCGTCTGGGCCAGCACTTCGAGGCTGAAATCGCTGCTCTGATGCAAGGGGCCCACCAGCAACCGGATCAGGCCGGCACCGAAGGCGACGCCGCCGAGCAGCACCAGGCCGGCGCAGTGCAGACCATCCCGTTCGATCGTGCGCAGCAGGTTGATGGTGTCGGGGCGGGCCATGGACTCAGCCGCAGCGGTGGAGGGGGCCTCGCCGCGATCCGCTGGGGTAGCGCCGGCGGGATCGACGATCAGGGCAGGTGGGCGGCATCGCAACAGGCTTGATCCAGGCGTCCCTGGCCAGGCCTGCCAGAAGCTGATTCTGCAGACTCCCGGTTGCAGGCAGCATGCCCCTGAACGCTGGAGTCAGCGGCAGCCGCTGGTCCTGGGCCGGAGCCTGCCAGGGGTCTCCCGGGCGATCGTGATCGCCGCTCGGCTGGGGTTTCTCCAAGGATTCCTCGGCGGCCTGCTGGCATGCCGCAGGGGCCGGGGGGCGTGGGGGCCGGGGCGGAGGGCCCATCCGGGGCCCGGGCTCGGAGCCATCGGCCAGCGCCGCCAGGATCGATCCTGTCGCCCAGCGGCTCCTGGGTAGGCCGCCGGCGATCCATGCGGCCTGGCGTCCATCTGGTCCCGGCCACAAAGGGACGGCGCCGGCCGGGTCCTTCTCATGGGCGATGCCGGGTCTGAGCTGTGTTCAGCGCTGGAGGCAGGCTGCCGCCCCGCCTTGCTTTCCCCTGGGGGCTGGATCGGTGCTGGACTGAGGCCGACCAACGCCCAGAATGGCGCGATTGCGATCCGGACCCCGGCCATGGCCCAGCTCAGCGACTCGATCAGCGCCGGCGATCTCGACCTGCTGCGCCTGCTCTGCTGTGTGGCCTGGAGTGACGGCGAGGTGTCGCCGGAGGAGCGGCGACTGCTGGAGGTGCTGGCGCGCCGGTATTTCATGGCCGAGGTGGGGCTGCCGGCGGCCGCCGACGCGGTGGCGGAGCTGGTGGCCGGGGCGATGGGGGTGGAGCTGATTGATGAGCTGGCCCCCCGCTTCCGCAGCCACGATGACAAGCAGCTGGCTCTCAAGCTGGCCTACATGGTGATCCGCGTCGGCCGCAATCTCGGCGACAGCTCCTCGATCAATGAGCGCGAAAAGATCGCCTACCGGCGCCTGGTGGACGGGCTGGGCCTGCCCCAGGGGGAGGTGGAGGAGGCGGAGTGGGCCGCCGAACAGGAACTCAAGCAGCACACCAATCTCTTCGCCGTGCTGGCCAGTCGCTTCGCCTCCCTGGGGTCCTGGCCTAGCGACACCCTGCTCGACATGCCGGGGGGCATGCGCCTCTGAGGGGGTTGCGCCCTGAGCCCTGGCTGGGCCGACCTGATGGAGCCGCTGGTTCAGCGGCTGGGCGTCCAGAGGGTGCAGAAGGCCACCGTGTCATCTCCCTTGCTGAGGGTGCTGCAGCCCAGGCTGGTGGCCCTGGGTCGCTCCAGCAGGATCGCCCGGTGCACCGGTGAGGACAGCCACTCGGACACCACCTGCTTGGGATCCCAGTCCCGCAACGTGCCGCAGGTGAGCACTTCACTGCTGGGTTTCAGCCCCGCCGCG
This sequence comes from Synechococcaceae cyanobacterium, assembly GCA_947378425.1. Taxonomy (GTDB): domain Bacteria; phylum Cyanobacteriota; class Cyanobacteriia; order PCC-6307; family Cyanobiaceae; genus Cyanobium. The sequence goes on along the minus strand of CANCJV010000045.1, from coordinate 18,583 downwards.
ACCAGGGAATCCTGGAACTCCCGCCAGCGGCTGCGGTCATGGTCACAGCTGGCGCCGGCCAGGATCGATTGCAACACCGGCTTCAGGTAGGCGCGATTGCGGGCCGAAAGTTCCGTCGGCAGCGACTGGAAGGGGGGGCGACCCTGCTCCAGCCGCATGCTGTTGATGCTGGCCTGCAGGGCGCTGGCGCCGGGATCGGCGACGGCGGATGGGGTGGGGAAACTCAGGTTGGGGTAGGCCCGCTGCAGGAAGGTCTGCAGGGCCAGCTGGTGACTGAGGGGGGTGAGGAAGCCCTGGAACAGCGGCCCATAGAGAATGGCGGCCATCTCGGTGTCACTGAGCCGGTGGCGATCGCTGACCGTGCCATTGCGGCCCAGGCTCACCCGGAAACCACCGAACACGGCGGTGGGTCTGGCGTCAGCTGGGAGGACCGCATCGCTCGGCGCCTCCACCATCACCTGGCCTTCGAGCACGGTCAGTTCCGCCTGACCGCCCGGACCCACGCTGATCAGATAGTTGGTGCCGCGCACGCTCATGCGGCTGGAGCGGGTGCAGCCGTTCTGCGGCCCCGAGACCAGCACCTGCCCCTGGTTGAGGAAGAAGCAGTTGGTACCCAGCTTCATCTGGGAGAAGCGGTTGATGCGGGCCGTGCCGCCGGCTCGAAAGGCCATCTGGGCGCGGCTGTCACCGGTGCGGATGCGATCCGGCACCTTGGCCCCATCGCGGACCTTGGCCTGCCGCTGCTCGATGTAGAGCTGATTGCCATCGAGGATGTCCTGAACCGTGGCGGCCGGGCCCTGGGCGCTCGAGCCGCTGGCCGTTCCCCCGGCTGAGGGTCTGGCCACCAGCCCGGCGGCGAGGGCCGCACCGAGGACCAGAGGCCAGGCCTTCAGCGGCCAGGGCCGCAGTCGCCCGTGCAGCAGTGGCCCGTGCAGCAGTGGCCCGTGCCGCGGGGCGCGCATCAGCCCGTGAATCCGGTGGCGCCATGGGCTGAGCATCCGTCCGCGCAAGGGGCGAGCCATGGGAATGGGGCTCAGGGTTGAAAATCCATTGTTGGCTGCCGATCCGCTCGGTGGAGGAGCTTTGGACACTCCGGAGCTTCAGCACCCAGGGCGGACGGTAGCGTCGTTATCCCGTCCCTGGCTGACCGGATCCATGCGCCAGGCTTCCGCCCATCCGTTGCTGTTCGGACTGGGGTTCGCTGCCCTGGTGCTGGGCTCGGGTTGTGGGATGCGGCCAGGTCTGGCTCCCCGGGCCGGGGCCCAGCCGGTGAGCTCCCCGTCTGGCGCCGGCTCCGCCGCCGCGCCGCAGTTGATGCCGGCCGCCGCCCCGCCAGCGCCGGCCGCCCCGACGTTGAACCTGCCCGCCAGCGCCGGCGCCGCCAGCCCTGGCGATCCAGCCAGCACTGCCAGTCCAGCCAGCAGTGCCAGCTCAGGCAGCAACCCTGATCAAGCCGGGAACCCCGACCAACCGCGTCAGGCTGAGCTGAGCGGCGATTCAACCCAGCGTGCCGCCAGCCTGCGCTATCCGCTGGTGCCTGCCGATGCCGGAGCCATCGCGGCCCTGCTGGCCTCCCTCGAGCCGGCCCTGCGTTCGCCGGCCACCTCCGAGGCGGAGCTGGCGATCCTGGGCCATCAGCAGCAGGTGATCTATCGGGTGCTGGCCCATCGAAAGGAGCTGGCCCAGGGCGTCAGAGAGCGGCTGCCCGGCCGCTGGCAAGGGGTGTTCGACCATCACCTGGCGGCCCGACGCGAGTTCATCGCCATGCATCCCCGCGGGCAGCGGCCCGCCCAGCTGCCGGCCTGGCGCATCATCCAGCCGGAGCCGGCCGCCCATCTGCTCGCCTATTACCGCGAAGCCGCCGCCGCCACGGGCATTCCCTGGGAGGTGCTGGCGGCGGTGAATCTGGTGGAAACGGGCATGGGCCGCATCGACGGCATCTCCGTCGCCGATGCCCGCGGGCCGATGCAGTTCCTGCCCAGCACCTGGGCCGAGCCCGGCGTCGGCAACGGCACCGACATCCGCGACCCCCGCAGCGCCATCTTCGGGGCCGCCCGCTATCTGGTGCGGCGCGGTGGCCTGAAGGACATCAGCAAGGCCCTGTGGGGGTACAACAACAGCGACCACTACGGCCGGGCCGTGCTCCACTACGCCGCCTTGCTGCGGGACGATCCGGCCGCCTACAGGGGGCTCTATCACTGGCAGATTCACTTCGCCTCCAGCGCCGGCGATCTCTGGTTGCCGCCGGGCTACGACGAACCCCGGCCGATCGCGGTGGCGGCCTGGCTGGCCAAGCAGCCGTCAGGCCGGCCGCCGGCGGGCTCCTCGGGCTACTGAGCTCAGGCGGCCGCCCTGGCGGCGGGGCCCCAGCGCTTGTGGGCCGTGTCGGCGGCCAGCACCAGCAGGGTGGAGAGGCCCATCAGCGGCACCCAGGCCAGCGGGAACGGCGCATTGCCGAAGGCGGCTGCCAGGGCCGGAATCAGCACCAGGGAGCCGGCCACCAGGGGCTCGCTGACCAGGCCGAGCCAGAGCAGGCGATTGGGTGTTCTGAGCTGTTTCCAGAACGGCTGCCGGTCGCTGCGGCAGGCGAGCAGGGCTCCCATCTGGCCCGCCACGATCAGGCAGAAGGTGACGGTGGCGGCCTGCTGCTGAATCGCCAGCACCGCCGCCGGGGCGGTGTGATGCAGCAGCTGGGGGGCCAGCTGCTGCAGCTCCGCCAGGCCGACGCCGTGGTGCCGCCAGACCAGCAGGTAGCCGCCCATCGCCGTGAGGGCCTCCGCCAGACCGAGCACCAGGTAGGAGCGCGTCATCACGGCCCGATCCAGCAGGGCCTGACCCCGGGGGCGGGGAGCCAGGCGCATCACGCCCGGCTCCGGCGATTCGGCGCCCAGTCCCAGGGCCGGCAGGATGTCGGTGCCCAGATCCACCGCCAGGATCTGCAGCACCGTCAGGGCCGCCGGCAGTTTCAGGGCGACCATCGCCAGGAACGGCGCCGCTTCCGAGACATTGGCGACCAGGATGTAGGTGATGAACTTGCGGATGTTGTTGACGACGCCCCTGCCGTAGTGAATGGCCGCGACGATGGTGGCAAAGTTGTCGTCGAGCAGCACGATGTCGGCGGCTTCCCGGGCCACATCGGTGCCGCTGATGCCCATGGCCAGGCCGACATCGGCGGCCCGCAGGGCCGGGGCGTCGTTGACGCCGTCGCCGGTGACGGCCACGACTTCCCCGAGGGCGCGGTAGGCCTGCACGAGCCGCAGCTTCTGCTCCGGCGCCATGCGGGCGAACACGAGCCGGTGGCGGTATTTGAGCAGCTGGCGCAGTTGCAGATCGCTGATCAGATCGAGGGTGCCGCCATCGATCACCCGCACCGGGTCGGCCTGATCTCCCTGGTGGCCGAAGCTGCCGCCGACATGCTCGGGTGCTGCCAGCAGGCCGATCTGGCGCGCGATTGCCTGGGCGGTGAGTCCGTAGTCGCCCGTCACCATCGTCACCTTGATTCCTGCCTCCTGGCACTGGCGAATGGCGTCCGCCACCTCCGGGCGCGGTGGGTCGTAGAGCCCCAGCAGCCCGAGGAACAGCAGCTCGCTTTCCAGCGCTTCCGGCTCCACAGCCCGCAGGCTCTCGTCGCCGGGTCGGATCGCCACGGCGATCACCCGGTAGCCCTTGCTGGCCAGATTGTCGTTGGCACGCACCACCTGCTGCCGCATCGCCTCATTGAGCGAGATCGCCCCCGCCGCCGTGATCCAGCCACCACAGCTCTGCAGCACCTCCAGCGGGGCACCCTTGGTGATCGTCAGCAGGGGCCCGGCATCGCTAACCGGAGCGATGACAGGGGAAACGGCGACGGGCAGGTCGTCATCTCCCGGTGACCACTCCACCAGCACCGTCATGCGGCGGCGATGGGAGTCGAAGGGGATTTCGCGCTGGCGCCGGTGGTGGTGTTGCAGCTCGGAAGGGATCAGCCCGGCGGCGGCCGCCGCCAGCAGCATCGCCGTTTCGGTGGGATCGCCGATGGCGCGCCAGGGCCGATCGGCTTCGCTGCCGGCCACCGTCGCTTCGCGCTCCAGGCGGGCATTGCTGCAGAGGGCGGCGCAGCGCAGCAGCAGGGGGTTGAGCCGATCCTCCTGGTCCGCCTGGCTGCCGGGCAGCCAGGTCTGCTCCACCGCCATGCGATTGCTGGTGAGGGTGCCGGTCTTGTCACTGCAGATCACGCTCACCGAGCCCAGGGTCTCCACCGCCGAGAGGCGTCGCACCAGGGCCTGGCGGCGCGCCATGCGCTGCACATTCAGGGCCAGGGTCAGGGTGACCTGGGGCAGCAGGCCCTCGGGCACGAAGGCCACGATGATGCCCACGGCGAACACCAGGCTTTCCATCGGTGCCATGCCGACGAACATCACGCTCAATCCGAAGCTGATCAGCCCGGTGGAGAGCGCGATCAGGGTGATCGTGTGCACGATGCGGGCCACCTGCTGCTCCAGGGTGCTGACGGCCCGGCGGGTGCCGGCGGCCAGGTGGGCCACCTGGCCGAATTCGGTCTCGGCGCCGGTGGCGTAGACGATCGCCTCACCGCGACCGGAGGCGATCGCACTGCCCGCCAGCACCAGATTCGGCCGCTCGGCACTGGCGATCCGCATCCGGGCCGGATCGCTGGCCACCGCATCGCTGTGGCGGGCCACCGGCAGGGATTCGCCGGTGAGCACCGAGAGATCTAGGCAGAGGTCATGGGCGACCACCAGGCGGCAATCGGCCGGTACCCGGTCGCCCTCCTCCAGCAGCAGCCGATCGCCGCTGACCAGCTCCTCGGCCGGCAGAAAGCCCAGCTGGCCGTCGCGCCAGGCCTGCACCTGCCGGGGCAGGGAGCGGGTCAGGGCGGCCAGGGTGCGCTCCGCCTGGAACTCCTGCCAGAAGGAGAAGACGCCGTTGATCAGCACCACCGACCAGATGGCCCAGCCCAGCTGCGGCGTGCCGGCGGCGAAGGCCAGGGCGCCGGCGATCCAGAGCAGCAGGGCCATGAAGTGCACCATCTGATCGAGGAAGCGCAACAGCAGCGGCCGGCGTTTCTGGGGCGGCAGCCGGTTGGCTCCGTAGCGGAGCAGGCGCCGGTGGGCCTCGGCCTGGCTCAGGCCCTGGGGATCGCTCTGCAGGGCCGCATACACCTGCTCGACCGGCAGGGACCAGATCGGTTGGCTGGCGGAGAGTTCCATGCGATCAGGGCTGCACGGCCCGGGCGCAGAGGGCCAGGGAGGTGGCGCCGGCGTCGGCGTGGCCGAGGCTGCGCTCGGCATGGGGCCGGGCCCGGCCCAGCCTGGGCATCAGCTCGGCGCTGGCGGCGGCGGCAGCGGTAGCCGCCGCCGCCGCCAGCCGCCAGGCCTCCGCTAGGTCGGCGCCGTCCGCGATCGCGGCGCGGAACTGCACGGCCAGGGGCTGGAGGGCATCGACCAGGGTCTTGTCGCCGGGCTCGGCCTTGCCCCGCTGCTTCACCGCCGCCAGCGCCCCATCCAGGGCTGCGGCGACCGCCTCGCCCCGGTTGCCGCCGGGCTCGGCCAGGGCCTGAGCCAGGGCTTGAGCTGCGGCCTCCAGTCCGGTGCCCCAGAGGGCCCCGGAGGTGCCGCCTCCCTGTTCACTCCAGGCTTCGGCCGACGCCAGCAGCAAGGCCACGGCGTCGCCGCCATCGGCCTGCAGCCGCTCGGCGGCGGCCACGGCACCAGCGGCGCCGCGCACCATGCCGAGGCCGTGATCCCCGTCGCCGGCCTGGGCGTCGAGACGGCCCAGTTCCGGCTCGGCCTCCACCAAGGCGCGGTGCAGCCGCTGCAGCCGCTCCAGCACGGGGGCGGCCAGGGCGAGGGCTTCGGCTTGGCCGCGGGGCGAGAGGGCGGCCGCTGGGGCGCGACCGGGGGGGGTGGCCCCCCGGGCCGGAGTGCCCTGGCGGTGGCCACCGTGGCCCGCGGCCGGTGGCGCCGTGCCCGTGCGGCGGTAGGCGGCGCTGTCGGCCGGGGCTTGCCACAGCTGCAGCAGCTCGTCGTCGACCCAGAACAGGCTCAGGGACAGGCCGGCCATGTCCAGGCTGGTCACCAGCTCACCGCATTCGCTGTCGGCGATCTCGACGCCGGCCGCTTCGAGCCGGCGGGCCACGGCGGCGAAGACCACGAACAGCTCCTCGTCCTTGCAGAGGCCGAGGCCGTTGAGCAGCACCACGGCCCGGTCCCGTTCGAGGCTGACGCCGTCGGGCACTTCCGCCAGCAGCTGGGACACGAGCAGGCTCGCCAGCCCCTCGGCATCGGGAAGCTCCTGCTCGCCCAGTCCCGGTTCGCCGTGGAGCCCCATGCCGACGGCCATGCGGCCCGCTGGAACGGTGAACAAGGGCACCTCGGCCCCCGGCAGGGTGCAGCCGCTGAAGGCCACCCCGAGACTGCGCACCCGGTCGTTGGCACGGCTGGCCAGGGCCATCACGGCCTCGAGATCGCGGCCGGCAGCGGCGGCGGCGCCGGCCACCTTGTAGACCGCCAGGCCACCGGCGATGCCGCGACGCAGCTGCTTCTGTTCGGGCGGGGCACTGGCGATGTCGTCGGTCACCGTGACGATGCGGACGTCTACTCCTTCGGCCCGCAGCCGCTCCGCCCCCAGGCTGAACTGCAGCACGTCGCCGGCATAGTTGCCGAAGGCCAGCAGCACGCCGGCCCCTTGCTCCACCGCGCGGCTGACCCGCTGCACCTGGCCGGCGGCGGGGGAGGCGAAGATGTTGCCGCAGACGGCGCCGCTGGCCAGGCCCTCCCCCACCAGGCCGGCAAAGGCCGGATAGTGGCCCGAGCCGCCACCGACCACCAGGGCCACCTGGCCCGGGGCCAGGGCGCTGCTCCGCGCGACGCCGCCATCGACGGCCCGCACATGGCGGCGATGGCTGGCGACGAAACCCTCGAGGGCCTGATCGCGGAAGCTGGCGGCATCGGTGATCAACGACGTCATGGCGGCGGCCGCGAAGGCAGGGCTGGGGACTGGCGCAGGCTAGGGAGGGCGTCCCAGGGGTACCGCCCGGGGGCACCCCCCCCCTGGGGGCACCGACGACGCAGGTCATGGTCGCAGGCGTGCCGGCTGGCCGGTGTCAGCAGGGGAGGCCGGGGATCGTGGCGAGGGCCCCTCGGCGCATCGATGACTGTGGGTATCAGACGAACGCTGGCTGCTGGAACCGCGGTCGCTCTGGCCGAAGCTGGGGCGACTCGACATCCGCGACAGGGACATGGCAGGCAAGTGCGTCGGGATCGGGGTGATGCGGGCTGCCCGCCGCCGCCGGCTTGTGGGCCTGGGGCTGGCGGTACTTGGCGGTGGCGCCCTGGGGCTGGCGCCGGCACTGCTGCCAGTGGCCGCGGCGGTGACTGGGGCCGTGGCGGCGCCGGCATCGGCCGGTTCAGGGGCCCCTCGGGTGGCGGCCTCAGCGCTGGCGGCCGTGCCGCTGGCGGCTGTGCCAGGGCGGGGTCAGAAGACGGGGGCGCCGCTGCGCTTCGTGCTGATCCCCAAGCTGCCCCATCCCTGGTTCGACCTGGTGCGCCAGGGAGCCCTGCAGGCCGCCGCCATGGTCGAGCGTCAGACGGGCCGGGCGGTGACGATTGAGTACCGGCCTCCCTCCAGGGCGGATGTGGCCGAGCAGGCGGCGATCCTGGAGGCGGCCATCGCCAGCCGTCCCAGTGGCATCACGATCGATCTGCTCGATGGCCCCAGCCTCAGGCCCCTGCTGGAGAAGGCGATCAGCGCCCACATCCCGCTGACGGTGTTTGATTCCGTCGGCCCGGAGGGCCTGGGGCTGCCCAGCATCGGCAACGACTTCTGCATCCAGGCCCGCATCGACTCCGAGCGCCTGGCGGTGCTGCTGGAGGGCAAGGGCGAGGTGGCGATCCTGCAGGGGGTGCCGACGGCACCGAACCATGCGATCCGGGTGCGCTGCCATCGCGAGGTGTTCGCCCGCTTCCCCGGCATCCAGGTGGTGGCCGCTCCGGCCGACAATGACAGCATCGACGAGGCCGAGCGCCAGGCCCGCCTCACCATGGCGGCCCATCCGGCCGTGCGCGGCTGGGTCACGGCCGACGCCGGTGGCGCCATCGGCATTGCCCGGGCCCTCAAGAGCCTGGGGCTGCAGGGCAAGGTCAAGGTGGTGGCGATCGACGATTTACCCGAAACCCTGGAATGGATTCGTCAGGGGGTGGTGGATTCCACCTCCGCCACCCGGCCCGTGGCCCAGGGCTACTGGTCGGTGGTGGCGCTGTGGCAGCTGGGGCTGGGGGCGCCGACCATGGAGCGATTCAATACCGGCATCCGGGTGGTGAACGGGCGGGATCAGTAGGCGGAGGTTGGGGTGATGCCTGGGCTGACAGGACGGCGAAGGTCGGTGACGCCATCGCTGCCGACCTTGATCAGTGCTGGCTCCGGCAGGTTGGCGGCACCATCACCCCTGGCGCCTCAGACAGTCGACGCTGCGGTGAATCCTGCTGATCTGCAGGGATCATCATGGACGCAGTCGTGCGGGGACGTGGTGCCTGATTCCGATCGTGGGCCTGAGGGCGCCGTGGCTCCCTCAATGGCGACGTCTCCAAAGGCAGCGTCTCCAAGGGCAACGTCCCCAGGGGAAGCGTCGCCGCCCCAGCGCCAGGGTGGTTGGCCGCTGCCGCTGAAAATTCTGCTGGCGGCGGTGGTGCTGGGCTTCGTCTGGTCGCCCTTTCTGGCGATGTTGATGCGCCTGGCCAAGGTCAACCCCGATCTGGCTCCCCGGGGCCAGCCGCTCGGCACCCCCGATCTGGTCCCCCCACCTTTCACTCCGGGCGGGGCTCCTGCGGCAGGCGGCCGACGATCCCCAGCTCCCAGCCCTTGATGATCCGGTAGATCGTCGGCACCACGAACAGGCTGAGCACCGTGGCCACCAGCAGGCCGCTGAACACCACGGTGCCGATGCTGATGCGGCTGGCGGCACCGGAGCCCGTGGCGAACACCAGGGGCAGAAAGCCCGCCAGGGAGGCGAAGGCGGTGAGCAGGATCGGCCGCAGGCGGGCGACGGCGGCACCGTGGATCGCCGCATCGAGCCCCTGGCCTTCGCGCAGCCGCTGGTTGGCGAACTCGACGATCAGGATGCCGTTCTTGGCCGCCAGGCTGGCCAGCACCAGCAGGCCCATCTGGCCGTAGACATCGAGGGCCAATCCCCGCAGGGCCAGGCCGGTCAGGGCCCCCAGCAGGGCCAGGGGCACGGTGACCAGGATGATCAGCGGATCGAGGAAGTTTTCGTACAGGGCCGCCAGCACCAGCGCCATCACCAGGATGCCGAGGGCGAAGACGCGCACGTTGCCGCCGCCGGCGCGCGTCTCCTCCCGGGCCAGGCCGGCCCACTCCAGGTCGATCGCATCGCTGCCTCGGCGCTGCTGCACCGCCTCCAGCAGGGCCATGGCCTGGCCACTGCTCACCCCCGGCCGCGGCAGGGCGCGGATGCTGATCGAGCGCACCAGCCGGGTGTGGTTGATGCTGCTCGGCCCGCCCGTCGGCTCGATCCGCACCAGCTGGCTCAGCGGCACCAGGGTGCCTTCGCGGTTGCGCACCGGCAGGGCCAGCACATCGCTGGCATCGCGGCGGGAGTGGCCATCGAGCTGCACGATCACCCGCCGCACCTGGTCCGATTCGAAGGTGTCGTTGACGTAGTCGCTGCCGAAGCTGGCGCCGAGGGTGTCCACCAGGGTGGAGAGGTCGACCCCGAGGGAGGCCAGCCGCAGACGATCGGGCACCAGGCGCAGCTGGGGAGCACCGGCGCTGAAGCGGGTGGAGACCCGCTCGAAGGCGGGTTGGCCCTGCAGGCGGCTCGCCTGGGCTTCAGCGACGAAGGAGCGGGCCTCCTGCTCGAAGGCCGCCAGGCTGAGCTGGCCGTTGCTGGTGTCGAGCAGTTCCAGCTCCAGGCCCCCTTCGCTGCTGAAGCCGCGCACGCTGGGGGCCTCGCTCAGTTGCACCACGGCCGTGCGGATGCGGCGCTGCAGTCTCTTGTTGATCCGCTCCGCCAGCGCGGCGCTGGATTGGTCTTTGCCCGGGCGTTCGTCCACCGGCCTGAGCCTGAGGAAGAACTGGCCCTTGTTGGGGCTGCTGTCGCCGAAGGAGCGGCCGGCGTAGAAGTTGGCGCTGGCGATCAGCGGTTCCTGCTGGGCCACCGCCCGCACCTGCTCCAGCACCTGCTGGGTCTGGCCGATGGCCAGGCCGTCGGCGAGGATCACGACGCCGCGCAGCTGGCCGGTGTCTTCCTGGGGGATGAAGGCGGTGGGGCGAGCCCGGATCGCCAGGCCGGTGACCAGCAGGCCCACCAACAGCAGCACCACCACCAGCCTGCGCCGGCCCATCACCGCCTTGAGCCAGCGGCCGTAGGGGCCCTCGAGGCTTTCGAGGCCGCGGCGACTGGGCTCGATCCAGCGCCTGAGCCAGGCCGGCTCACGCTGGTCGTTGCGCAGCAGCCGGCTGGCGGCCACCGGCGTGAAGCTGAGGGCATTGATCGTCGAGAAGACGATGGCGCTGGTGATCGCGATCGCGATCGGTGCATAGAGCCGGCCGAGGCTGCCGCCCAGGCCCAGCACCGGGATGAACACCACCACCAGCACCAGGGAGGTGGCGATCACGGCGCCGCCCAGTTCCCGCATCGCTTCGCGGGCGGCCTGCAGCGGCGGCGTGCCCTGCTCCAGCCGGCGGCCGATGTCCTCGCTGACGACGATGGCGTCATCGACCAGCAGGCCCGAGGCCAGCACCATGCCGAACAGGGAGAGGGTGTTGATCGAGCCGCCGGTGAGGCGCAGCACGCTGAGCGAACCGATCAGCGACACCGGCACCGCCACGGCGGTGATCAGGGCCAGGCGGCTGTTGCCCAGGCCCAGCAGCAGCACCAGCAGCACCAGCAGCACCGAATCGCGCAGGGCTTCGATCGCCCGATCGATGCTGGTGCGCACGGTCTGGGCCTCATCGACGATCACCTCCATCGCCACGCCGGGGGGGAAGCGGGGCGCCAGCTCGGCCAGGGCGGCGTCGATGCCCTGGCGCACGTCGAGGGCATTGCTGCCATCGCGCTGATAGATGCCCAGGCCGACGGCGAGATCGCCGCGCAGATTGGTGGCGATGGTGTCGTAGTTCTCGTTGCCCAGCACCACCCGGCCGACCTCCTTGAGCAGGGTGACGCCGCCGGCGGCGCTGCGGGCCACCACCAGCTGCTCGAAGTCCTCGACGCTGCGCAGGCGTCCCTCCAGGCGCAGCGGCAGGGTGGTGACCTGATCGGGGGGCGCCGGCGACTCCCCGGCCTGGCCCAGGGCCGCCAGCACGTTCTGCTGCTGCAGGGCCTGGCGCACCTCCAGGATCGTCAGGTTGCGCTCCTGCAGCCGGGCCGGATCGAGCCACAGCCGGTAGGCCAGGCTGCTGCCGCCGAACAGGCTGACATCGCTGATGCCGGAGACGCGGCGCAGCCGCTCCTTGACCACCTGGTCCACCCAGCCGGTGAGAAAGGTGTCGCTGTAGAGGCCCTTCTCGGCGCTGAAGCTCAGCACCAGCAGCAGATCATCGGAACTGCGCCGCACCTGGACGCCGAAGCGGGCCACCTGGGCCGGCAGCTGCCGCCCGACGACGGTGGTTTCGTTCTGGGTGTTGATCTGGTTGAGTTCCGGATCGCCGCCCTCAAAGCCGAGGGTGATCAGGCTGCCGTTGGCGGAGCTGCTGGAGCGGATCGTGTCCAGTCGCTCCAGCCCGTTGAGCTGCTTCTCCAGCAGGGCTGTGACCCCCTGCTCGACCACCTCCGGTCCGGCGCCGGGATAGCTGGCCCGCACCGTGACGCGGCCGGGGGCGATCGGCGGCAGGTTCTCGACCTGCAGCAGCGGCAGGCTGATCAGGCCGGCCAGCAGGATCAGCAGGCTGATCACCAGGGTGAGCACCGGCCGGCGCAGGAAGGGTTCGGAGATCGATTTCATCGGGCTCCGGTCGTGGCTGGCGCCCACGCTGCCGGCTGGAAGGCGGGCCGATCATGGCCCGGCGCCGCCGGCCGGGACGTGCTTCAGGCCAGATCGCGCCGCAGCACCACGAACAGGTAATCCGGATCCTTGTAGCGGCTCGGCAGGCAGGTGTGCAGTTGCTCCAGCCGGCTCCAGCAGACCGTGCGGCTCACCTCCTCGAGGCTGCGTCCCTCCTTGATCAACAGCCGCATCGCCTTGCAATACAGCGAGTATTTGGCCTCGAGCTCCCCGATCGAGGGGGCTGAGGGGCTGTCGATCCGGCTGCCCTGGGACATGGGATGGGGGGCGTCCGGGGGTGACGGGGACGCGGGGCCAATCTACGAGCTGGCCAGGACCCGATCCCCGTGGCCCTGTTGGTCTGCTGCGCCCGTGCCACCGCTCTCCAGGGACCGGGCCGGGGCGCCGAGCACCGCGGCCTGATCATCGCTGAGCCGGCCATGGCGATGCAGCACCCGGGTGATGCGCTGGATGTCGAGCACGGCCCGGCAGCGGTAGCCCTTCTGCTCCAGGCGCTGCAGGGCGGCGCTGCCGGCGCGGCCGCCCGAGCCGGCAGCGCCGCTGAGCTGGTCGTCGCCGTGGTCGATGAACACCACCACATCGCGCACCACCAGGCCGGAGCTCTCGAGCTTGGCGATGCCCTCCAGCAGGCTGCCGCCGGTGATCAGGATGTCGTCGACCAGGGCCACCACATCGCCCTCCTCGAAGTCGCCTTCGATCAGGCGCCGGGCACCGTGGGCCTTGACCTCCTTGCGCGGATAGATCAGGGGCTTGTGCAGCTGCAGCGACAGGCCGGTGGCGGTGGGCAGGGAGCCGTAGGGAATGCCGGCGATGCGATCGAACTCCAGCCCCTGGAGCTGGCCGGCGTAGGCATGCAGCACCCGGTGGAAGAGGTTGGGATCGGAGATGATCTGGCGCAGATCGATGTAGTAGTTGAACAGGGCCCCGGAGGCCTGCACGTAGTCGCCGAACAGCAGGCAGCCGATGTCGAACAGATCGACAATCAGGCTCTCCAGGGGATCGGCTGGTTCCCCTGGGGCGCCAGACGCCTGAGGCCTGTCTGCGGCCGTCGGCGACCCGTTCGGGGCTGGGGCGGCGCTGGCGGCGTCAGCGGGGGCGGCCCCTGGGGGGGGGCCTGGGGCCGTTGGCTCCCCGGTCGCTGGTGCGGCTGTCGCTGCGGCGGCGGCCTCAGCGACCAGGTCCGGCAGCCAGAGGCTGCAACTGGCGGCGGCGGGACGCTGGTGGTTCTCGAGCCAGTGCTCGCGTCGCTCGCTGATGCGCCGCTTCAGCTGGGCGGCCCGCTCGGCCATGTCGTCCTCCACCAGCAGGTTCTGGGGCAGGGGCAGCAGCAGGCCGTCGGCGGACTGGCTGAGGCCGGCTTCGAGCAGGGCATCGAGGCGATCCTCCTCGGCCCAGAGGCTGCGCAGGATCAGGAAGCGCTCCGGCGCCTCCCGCCGCACCCGGGCCAGGATCGCCGGATCGCTGGTGCCCACCTCCAGCAGCAGCTGCTCGGGGGTGGCCCAGAGCTGGGTTTCGCGCACGATGCGCAGGTAGAGCGGATCCTCCTCGTTGGGGTGGTGCTGCAGCACCCGGGCGGCGGGATTGGAGCTATGGCAGGTGACCACCACCGCCTTGTCGGGATAGAGCAGGAAGGGGGCGGCGATGTCCTGGCCGGGCAGGGGCGAGAGGGTGACGGCATCGGCCCCCAGCGAGCGGAACAGGTAGTGAGCCAGCGCCGAAGAGCTGTTGAGATCGCCGTGCTTGGCGTCAATGATCAGCGGAATCTCCAGCGGCACCAGCTCGCGTACCTCCCGCAGCAGATCCAGACCCACGGGCCCGAGGGCCTGGTAGAAGCCGAGGCTGGGCTTGTAGGCGCAGACATGGGGCGCGGTGGCCTCGATCACCGCCTTGATCCAGTGGCGGGCCTGGGAGAGGAAGGAGCGGCCGGCCATGCCGCGCCGCTGGGACCAGCTCTGCAGCATCTCCGGGTTGGGGTCGAGCCCTGTCACCAGCAGCGACTGGTGGTCGGCGATGGCGTCGGTGAGCCGGACGAAGAATCCCAAGCGTGGACGGATCGGTGGCTTGGTGCTAGTCCGGCGCTGGCGCCGGCTGCGAGGCGGCGACACAGCTCTTATTGATGGGAGCGGCCCGGATCTCGGCATACTCCGGCCGCCAGCTGCAGCTCTCCAGCCGCGCCCGCGCTTCAGCCGGGGTGCGGGCGTGGCGGGCCAGGCCCTCGGCCACGGCGGCCAGGGCAACGGCCTCGGCCACGGCGGCGGACACCTGCCGCACCTGGGCCAGGGGCGGCATCAGCGGTGCCTCGGGATCGTGGGCGGCGGGGATCACCGCTGCCAGGGCCTCGATGCAGGCATCGATCATGCCCTCGCTGATCGTGCGGGCCCCCACCGCCACGGCGGCAAAACCGAGGCCGGGGAAGACGAAGCAGTTGTTGCACTGGCCGATCTGCCGCTCTCTGCCGTTGAGCGTCACCGGCGCGAAGGGGCTGCCGCTGGCCACCAGGGCCTGGCCCTGGCTCCAGTTCAGCAGGTTCGCCGGTGTGATCTCCGCCAGGGGGGTGGGATTGGAGAGCGGCAGCACGATCGGCCGCGCCGTGCCGCGACACAGGGCCTCCACCACCTGCTGGTTGAAGGCGCCGGCCACGGTGGAGGTGCCGATCAGCACCGAGGGTTTCAAGGTTTCGATCACCGCCAGCAGGCCGATGCGCCCGCGCTCGTCGCGGGCCAGGCCCGCCAGCAGCTCGGATCGCTTGGCGTAGGGCGCGGCCGCTGCCGAGGGTGGCGTCAGCCCGGCGGCCTCCATGCCTGCGTGTACCAGGCCGTCCCGATCGAGCAGCCAGAGGCGATCGGCGGCCTCCTGAGCTGAGAGCCCCTGGCGCTGCAGCAGGCGCAGCAAGCGCTCGGCGATGCCGCAGCCGGCACTGCCGGCACCGAAGATGACGATCCGCTGGTCCACCAGCCGCTGGCCCAGCCCCTGCAAGCCCGCCAGGATCGCCGCCGCCGCCACGCCGCTGGTGCCCTGGATGTCGTCGTTGAAGCTCGGCAGGCGCTGGCGGTAGCGATCGAGCACGCGCCGGGCATTGGCGGCGCCGAAGTCCTCCCACTGCACCAGGGCGCCGGGGCAGACGGTCGCGACGGCGCTGACGAAGCTCTCGATCACGGCGTCGTAGGCCTCGCCCTGCAGGCGCGGTTCGCGCAGGCCGGGGTAGTTGGGATCCGCCAGCAGCTCCGGCCGGTCGGTGCCGACATCGAGCATCACCGGCAGGCAGCGGCTGGGATCGAGGCCGGCACAGAGGGTGTAGACGGCCAGCTTGCCCTGGCAGATGTGGATGCCGCCGATGCCCTGGTCACCGATGCCGAGGATGCCCTGGGCATCGGTGACCAGCAGCAGCTCCGGAGGGGCATCGCCCCCAGGGGCCTCGCCCCAGGCGCGGCAGGCCCGGCTGAGGATTTCGCTGAAGCGCTGCTGCTGGGGAGCCGCCAGAAACAATCCCTGGGTGGGGCTGCGATAGGTCTGGCTGAAGTGCTGGATCGCCGAGCCGACGGTGGGGGTGTAGACGATCGGCATCACCGCCTCGATGTGATCAGCCAGGACGCGGTGAAACAGGGTCAGGTTGCGTTCGCGCAGGATCTGCAGGTAGGCATAGCGATCGAGGTCGCGCTCCAGTTCGCCGAAGGCGCGCCAACAGCGTTCCACCTGCTGCTCGATCGATTCCACCTGCCAGGGCAGCAGGCCCTCCAGTTCCAGCTCAAGCCGTTCGCTGCGGCTGAAGGCGGTGCCCTTGTTCAGGCGCGGGTTGTTGAGCAGGTCGGCGCC
Source organism: Synechococcaceae cyanobacterium (assembly GCA_947378425.1). Lineage (GTDB taxonomy): Bacteria > Cyanobacteriota > Cyanobacteriia > PCC-6307 > Cyanobiaceae > Cyanobium. Next base: position 2,750 of record CANCJV010000045.1, on the reverse strand, counting down.
CCGCAAGGCGGTGAGCAGGGGCTGGGCGCTCGGGCCGGCCATGGCACGGGGACTGGGGTGCCCGCATTCTGTCGGTCTCCGGCCAGCTGTCAGGCCTGCCTTCAGGCCAGGCGCCAGGGCAGCAGCTCGCCGGCGTGGAAGGGCACCAGCTCCACGGCCTCGCCGGCGGCGTCATTGAGATGGAGGCGGGGGGGCACCAGCTGCGCCTCGCGTACCAGGGTGAGGCGCTGCTCGTTGAGCGGCAGGCCGTAGAAGCGCGGGCCGAACTCCGAGGCGAAGGCTTCGAGCCGATCCAACGCCCCCTCCTGCTCAAAGGCGAGGGCATAGCTCTCGATCGCGTACGGGGCATTGAAGATGCCGGCGCAACCGCAGGACGCTTCTTTGGCATGGCGCGGATGGGGGGCCGAATCGGTGCCGAGGAAGAAGCGGGGGTTGCCGCTGATGGCGGCGGCGCGCAGGGCGAGGCGATGCTGTTCGCGCTTGGCCACCGGCAGGCAATACATATCCGGCCGTAGGCCGCCGCGGAACAGGGCGTTGCGGTTGATGTGCAGATGGTGGGGGGTGATCGTCGCCGCCAGGTTGGCGCTGGAGGCGGCGACGAAATCGGCCGCCTCGGCGGTGGTGATGTGCTCCAACACCACCTTGAGGCCGGGGTGGCGCTGCAGCAGCGGCTCAAGATGGCGCTCGATGAACACCGCTTCGCGATCAAAGATGTCGATCTCGGCGTCGGTGACCTCGCCATGAATCAGTAGGGGCATGCCGAGACGCTCCAGGGTCTCGAATACGGCGGAGAGATTCGCCAGGTCGCTCACCCCCGCGGCCGAATTGGTGGTGGCGTTGGCGGGGTAAAGCTTGCAGGCGGCGAACACCCCTTCGGCAAAACCCCGTTCCAGTTCGGCCGGATCAATCGTGTCGGTGAGATAGGCGGTGAGCAGGGGCGTGAAGCTGTGGCCATCGGGCAAAGCCGCCAGAATCCGCTGCCGGTAGGCCAGGGCCGCAGCCACGGTGGTGATCGGCGGCGAGAGGTTGGGCATCACAACCGCCCGGCCGAACTGGGCTGCGGTGCTCGGCAGCACGGCCTGCAGCAAGGCGCCATCGCGCAGATGCACATGCCAGTCGTCGGGGCGACGCAGGCTGAGCTGGGCCAAGGAGGCGCTCATGGGGTCAGGGCGATGGGGGGAATTTAGGCGCGGGTCGCTGCTGGCCGGTGGGTGGGGTGGTGGTGTTGGAGGGGGTGAAGGCTTGGGGCTGCAGGAGCTGGCGGCGGCACTTCCCGGGGGGTGGGGCCGTGGTGTGGAGATGCCGAGCTCTGCTGGTGCCGGATGCCGACCAGAAAAGCGCTATGCATTGTTTGCATAAAATCTGAAAAGGATTGGCATAGCAGGGTTCGGGAAGATTGATCAGCACTGCTCATAGGAAAAATCCCGGGCAAATCCGGCATTTCCTATCCGGAGGCTCGATGCCTGGACATAGAGTGGAAGCAAATCTAAAGACATAGCTCGGGCCTTGTCGCCATGGGCTTGTTGTTTAGTCCTTCTCAGGAGCAATTCCGTGGCCGTGACCAGCAGCAGCAACGACCTCCTCACGGCGTTGCTTCCCGAATGGCAGCGGCTGCTGCAGGCCTGGTCGGCCAGTGGCGCTCTCTCGGCCGCCGCCCAGGAGGCCTTGATGCTGAAGGCTGAGCCAGAGCCCCTGAAGAGGCTGGTCAGCCAGTGGAGCCAAGGGGATTTTTCCGGCCTGCCGCCGATCGTGCTGCTCCCAGCAACCTCGATGCCAGGAGCCGCTGGCGCCTATGCCAGCAGCACGGGCACCATCTATCTGAACTCGGACTGGCTGCCTACAGCCAGTGCGGCCCAGGCCATGGAGGTGCTCACGGAGGAGTTGGGGCATTACCTGGATGGGTTGCTGAATGCGGTGGATACGCCGGGAGATGAGGGGGAGCTGTTTGCGAGGTTGTTGGCGGGCGAGACACTGAGCGCCGCAGACCTGTTGGCCCTCCGCACGCAAGCCGATCAGACTCAATTAGTGGTCAACGGACAGAGCATCTCAGCAGAAGCTGCGATTGATCTCACGCCGCCACGTCCAGGTGGGGACAACCCGGAAACTCTCACCGGCACCTCAGGCGACGACCTGATCGACGGCTACGGCGGCAACGACACCATCTCTGGTCTCGCAGGTGATGACATTCTCATTGGCGGGGATGGCAATGACTCCATTGATGGCGGCACGGGCACAAACCGCCTCTATGGCGATGCTGGCGATGACACCATCACCTCTTCCGGAACCGGTGACGTGGTGGATGCGGGTGAGGGCAATAACAGCATCGCCATCAACGGTATTGCTGTTGGCGGAACCTACACCTCCGGTGCTGGCAATGATGCCTACACGATCCAAACCGGTGCAACGGGCTCCTTCAGTATCACCTCGGGCGCTGGCAACGATGCCTTCACCATTCAATCCGGTATCAATGCAGATATCACGATTAATGCTGGCGACGGTCTGAACACCATCAATGCCGCAAGCGGGATCACCCGCTTTGACTCTGGCTCTGGCAATGATATTGTTAACATCACCTCAGCGAGCTATTGGGTTCTTACTGGTGCAGGCGACGACACTGTTGCTGCGACCGGGCAAATTGGCAGATCTAATAGTAGTTCAGGCATACAAGCGGGAGAAGGAAACGACAATATAAATCTTTCAGGCGGAACAGGATTAAATAATCAATATTCATGGTATTATGGCTATGTAGA